>NZ_NPBI01000024.1:0-531965 GCF_002272715.1 Paenibacillus sp. 7516 | reverse complement strand
TGATCAAAGTGGTCCTGGTTGCTTTGGCTGCTGAGACGGCGTTCTGCCCGTTCCTTCGCTGCACGCGCACGATCCACATCGATATCTTCCGGGAATTCGGCACTTTCTGCGAGAACAACAACCTTATCTTTGCGGACTTCGATAAAGCCGCCGCCAATAGCGACCTGCTTGTTCTCTTTTCCGTTTTTGATAATAATCGGTGCAATCTGCAACGGAGTAACCATAGGGATATGGCCTGGCAAGATCCCCAGTTCCCCTTCAATACCACGAGCGATGATGCTATCTGCTTGCGCCGAATAGACCAAACGCTCAGGCGTTACGATTTCCAACAAAAAGGTGCTCAATTCCATCCCTCCTGAAACTATCCGAAGGATAGCTCGCTTCATAAGGACAATCCTGGATTCAGATTATACCAGTGTTTTAGCTTTCTCCACTGCCTCTTCAATCGTACCCACGAAGAGGAATGCTGCTTCCGGCAGATCGTCATGCTTGCCTTCGAGAATCTCTTTAAAGCTGCGCACTGTTTCTTTAACCGGAACGTATTTACCCGGAATACCGTTAAATGCTTCAGCAACGTGGAAAGGCTGGGACAAGAAACGTTGAATTTTACGAGCACGGTAAACGAGCGCTCTGTCTTCTTCACTCAGCTCGTCCATACCCAGGATCGCAATGATATCCTGCAGCTCATTATAACGTGCCAAGATGCGTTTAACGCCTTGTGCTACGCTATAGTGTTCTTCACCCACAACTTCTGGTGCCAAGATCCGGGAGCTGGATGCAAGTGGATCTACCGCAGGGTAGATACCCATCTCGGAAATTTTACGCTCCAGGTTCGTTGTTGCATCCAAGTGAGCAAACGTTGTTGCAGGAGCCGGATCCGTATAGTCATCCGCAGGTACGTAGATCGCCTGGATGGATGTAACCGATCCTTTTTTCGTGGAAGTGATACGCTCTTGCAATTGACCCATTTCTGTAGCCAGCGTAGGCTGGTAACCTACCGCGGAAGGCATACGTCCGAGCAAGGCAGATACTTCTGAACCCGCTTGGGTGAAACGGAAGATGTTATCGATAAAGAGCAACACGTCACGGCCTTCTTCATCACGGAAATATTCCGCCATAGTCAGACCTGTGAGGGCTACACGAAGACGTGCGCCTGGAGGCTCGTTCATTTGGCCGAAGACCATTGCTGTTTTGTTGATAACGCCGGAATCACTCATCTCGTGATACAAGTCGTTACCTTCACGTGTACGCTCACCAACACCCGCGAATACGGAGATACCACCGTGCTCTTGCGCAATGTTGTTGATCAATTCCTGGATAGTAACGGTTTTACCTACACCGGCACCACCGAACAAACCGATTTTACCACCTTTGGCGTAAGGAGCCAGCAAGTCGATAACTTTGATACCTGTCTCCAGCATTTCTGCTTGAGTCGTCAGTTCATCGAATGCAGGAGCAGAGCGGTGAATCGGGTTTTTATGTTCAGCAGCTACCGTACCGCCAGTATCAATTGCTTCGCCGAGTACGTTAAATACACGACCCAGTGTCGCTTCCCCAACAGGTACAGAGATTGGAGCTCCTGTATCTACTGCTTCCATACCACGTACGAGACCGTCCGTGGAGGACATCGCGATACAACGTACCCGGTTGTCACCCAGATGTTTCGAAGCTTCGAGTGTAAGACTTACACTTACGCCGCTTTCGGTTACTGTAGTGATCGTAATGGCATTGAGGATTTCCGGCAGACCGCCGCGATCAAACTCGACGTCAACAACCGGACCCATGATGCTCACAACGCGTCCTTTGTTCATCTTAACGTTCCCCTCCTACAAGCCTGCTACTTTGGCAAAAATAAAGTTCCGTTCGTTTATCTTTGCAGTGCAAGCCTTCATTAAATAAAAAACGGTTAGCCTTGTGCTGCGTTGGCACCTGCCACAATTTCCGTAATCTCCTGCGTGATCGCCGCTTGACGGGCACGGTTGTATGTCAATGACAAATCGTTAATGAGTTTGGATGCATTTTTGGTTGCATTACCCATTGCCGTCATTTTCGCGCCCAGCTCACTCGCCTTACCGTTCAGAAGTGCACCGTAGATCAGCGTTTCCGCATAACGCGGTAGCAAAACTTCCAGTACAGCTTCAGCTGAAGGCTCGTATTCGTAGCTCGCCGTCGGTCCTTCCGCAGCAGATACCTCAGGTGTTTCCATTGGAAGAAGTTTTTCTACCGTAGGAATCTGGGTCAACGCATTCACAAAGCGGTTATAACAAATGTACAATTCATCAAATTTAGCCAACTCAAATCCTTGAACAGCCTCGTGTGCAATAGATTTGATGTCTGCAAATGCTGGTGAATCGGATAGATCCGTTGTAACGGATGCCATCGCAATTTCGCGCCGTCTGAAGTAATCGCGTCCTTTACGCCCAATAACGAACAACTCGTAGTCATCTTGGGAGTTATGGCGCTCTTTGAGTGTCAGATTGACCTGACGCAAAACGTTCGCATTGTATCCACCCGCAAGACCGCGGTCCGATGTAATGATCAGGTAAGCTGTCTTTTTGACCGGACGGCTCTCGAGCATCGGATGCTGGATGCCTTGCGTGCTTGACGCAATACTAGCCACAACTTCTTTCAGTTTCTCCGAATACGGACGGGCTGCCTCAGCTTTTTCCTGCGCTTTACGCAGTTTTGCAGCTGCAACCATCTCCATTGCTTTGGTGATTTGCTTGGTGCTCTGTACGCTTTTAATTTGCCGCTTAATTTCGCGCATGCCTTTTGCCATGATTTCACCACCTCAAAACTTTGGCGGAGCCAAAGTTACTTCGTAAGCCCAAACCAGTTTTGACAAAGTCAAAACTACATCGTAAGCACAATCTTACTTTGACAGAGCCAAAGTTACTTCGTGTGCATATTAAAACTTTGAAAGCATCAAAGTTTTACATGCAGACATGCGGAATCGGTTAAACAACTCCGCAGCTGCAATCATCTATTTAGACAGAGACAGCGAAGCTCTTTCTGAACTTCTCGATTGCACCTTTTAGTGCATTTTCGTTGTCTGCAGTCAATTCTTTTGTATCACGGATGGACCCGAGAATCTCCGGATGGTTGCTCTCCATGAACGCGAGGAATTCGTGTTCAAAGCGAGTCACATCACCTGTAGGGATTTCATCCAGGAATCCTTTAACCGCTGTATACAAGCTTACAACCTGTTGTTCAACAGGCAGAGGCTGGTTTACACCCTGCTTCAGGATTTCCATCATGCGAGCACCACGATTCAGGCGGGCCTGAGTGGCTTTATCCAGATCGGAACCGAACTGGGAGAACGCTTGAAGCTCACGATATTGAGCGAGGTCCAGACGCAGGGAACCTGCAACCTTTTTCATCGCTTTGATCTGAGCAGAACCACCGACACGGGATACGGAAATACCTACGTTGATCGCCGGGCGTTGTCCAGCATTGAACAAGTCGGCTTCCAGGAAGATTTGTCCGTCCGTGATGGAGATTACGTTCGTCGGGATGTAAGCAGATACGTCGGAAGCTTGTGTTTCAATAAACGGAAGTGCGGTTAAAGAACCACCACCAAGTTCATCATTCAGCTTCGCAGCACGCTCCAGCAAACGGGAGTGCAAGTAGAAGACGTCACCCGGATAAGCCTCACGACCTGGAGGACGACGAAGCAGCAAGGAAAGCTCACGGTAAGCAGAAGCTTGTTTAGTCAAGTCATCATAGATAACCAGAACGTGCTCGCCTTTGTACATGAAGTACTCACCCATCGAACAACCGGAATACGGTGCGATGTACAAGAGTGGTGATGGATCGGAAGCAGCTGCAGTTACAACGATCGTGTACTCCATTGCGCCTTTACGACGAAGAGTTTCCACAACTTGTGCAACTGTAGATTGTTTCTGACCGATAGCCACATAGATACACTTCATGCCGCTGCCTTTTTGGTTCAGGATCGCATCGATTGCGATCGATGTTTTACCTGTTTGACGGTCACCGATGATCAACTCACGTTGTCCGCGACCGATTGGTACCATGGCATCAATGGCTTTGATACCTGTTTGCATCGGCTCATGAACGGATTTACGATCCATTACGCCTGGTGCTTTACCTTCAACCGGACGGAATTCCGTTGTCGCGATTGGCCCTTTGCCATCGACAGGAATACCGAGCGGGTTCACAACACGTCCAATCAATGCTTCGCCTACAGGCACTTGCATGATTTGGCCAGTACGCTTCACTTGGTCGCCTTCACGAATATCATAGTAAGGTCCCAGGATAACGACACCGACATTGCTTTCTTCCACGTTCATGGCGAGTCCCATTACACCGCTTGGGAATTCAACCAACTCGTTGGACATGACGTTCTCAAGTCCGTATACACGAGCAATACCATCACCAACCTCGATAACCGTCCCGACTTCGACTACATCGATATCGGTCTTGTATTGTTCGATTTGGCTCTTAATTAATGTACTGATTTCTTCTGGTTTGATACTCAAGTGTCCTCACCCCAATCTACTGTACTCGTCTGTTAAAAGACTGCTCAAGACGTTCGAGCTTGCCAGCCAAGCTGCCGTCATAGATCGTATCGCCAATGGCGACTTTCAATCCGCCCAGCAGAGTCGAATCGACAATGTTCTCGATACGGATCTTTTTATTCACACGGCCTCCGAATTCACGGGCTACCGCTTCTTTTTCTTCATCATTCAATGCATAAGTCGAGTAAACGCGTGCATCGGCAATGCCGAGCGAATCGCCCTCGATCTTCAGATAATCACTCAAAAGAGCTTCCAGCAGTTCAACACGGCCACGCTCAATCAGGAGCAGAACCGTACGCAGAACAGGTTCGGACACTTTGCCTTCAAGGCTCGCATGAAGCACGTTCCGCTTGGCTTCATCAGAGATGTTCGGAGATACGATGAACTTGATGATCTCGGCATCCCCAGTCAATCCACTGACAACCGCACGCAGTTCCTGTTCAACTTCAAGCACCTGCTGCTGCTGGAGAGCGACTTCGAACAATGCTTTCGCATAACGCTTGGCAACAATCGTATCGCGGCTCATTGTCGGCCCCCTACCTCATTGAGGTATTGGTTCACAAGCTCTTCTTGTGCTGGACCGTTCTCAACTTCTTTTTTGATCAATTTGGAAGCAATTTGAACGGAAGCTGTACCCAGTTCGCTGCGAAGCGCTGCAACTGCTTTGTTCTTCTCACTTTCAATTTCACGTACCGCATCGTCTTTCAGACGATTAGCTTCAGCTTTTGCATCAGCCAGAATTGACTCAGCCTGTTTGCCGCCCGTTTGTTTGGACTGTTCAATGATGTCGTGAGCTTCCTTGCGCGCTTGCTCCAGTGCTTGTTTTTGTTCCTCCACATAGGCAATGGCCTGTTCCCGAGTCTGAGCAGCCTCATTCATCTGCGTCAGCACGAGTTCGCGACGTTTTTCCATGATGGAGAACAAAGGACCGAAAGCATAACGGCTAAGCAGCCAATATAAAATTGCAAATGCGATAATCGCAAGAAGCGTATTTTCCCATACGAAACTCAATCTGTTCACTCCTTCCTGGAGGTATCCTTGAAACGTTCATCCGCATGAACGGACATTACCTAAAAAGAAGGCGCGGATGGCTATGGCCTTCCCCGCCAAACCTTATCAATTTAATTAAGCCATACCGTAGAACATGAACGCGAGTACCACACCGATGATCGGCAATACCTCGATCAGACCTACCCCGATAAACATTGTTGTTTGAAGAGTGGATTTTGCTTCTGGTTGACGAGCGATTCCTTCTACTGTCTTGCTGATTACCATACCGTTACCGATACCTGCGCCAAACGCGCCCAGTCCTGCAACAATTGCTGCTGCGATTAATGCCATTGCTCCCATTTGTATATCCTCCTTAAAATTATAAATCGAATTTTTTTATTGTTCAGCCTGGTGAAGAAATCTTCGTCGGGCTTGGAACTTAATGTTCGTCGTGCGTCTCGATGCTCTGTGAAATGTACACCATCATCAAGATTACAAAAACAAATGCCTGGATCGCGCCGATAAAGATACTAAAGCCTTGCCACACCATCAGCAACGGAATGGCAGCAATTGCGCCAAACACTTTGAATGTCGTCAGCTTCAGGATCGTTGTGATCAGTACCTCACCCGCGAAGATATTCGCGAATAGACGCATACCGTGTGTCAACAGCTTGGATGCCGTCTCAATCAAGTTGATGGGCAAGAACAAGGCGAATGGCTGAAGGTAGTGCTTGAGATAACCTCTCGTGTTGCGGAACAATCCGAGTCCATGAGATACCATGAACGCAACAAGCGCCAGTCCCATCGTTACCGATAAATCAGCTGTAGGTGATTTCCACCATGCCAATTCAACGTGTGGGTGTGCTTCAGGGTCTTTGGCATGCGCTTCTTCAAACGCATCGACCGCTGTAACGATCGGCTGACCAAACACCTGCGCATGCTCTGCGCTGTCCACTGCGGTTACTGCCTGGAACGGAAGACCCAGCATGTTACCGACAAAGATGAACATGATCATGGAAAGAGCGAGAGAGATAAAGTGCTTCCCTTTCTTCATATCCATCGTACTGGAAATCAGATTGCGGACGAATTCGACTGCCCACTCCATAAAATTTTGCAGCTTGCCGGGGTTTTCAACGGACAACCTCCGTGTAGCCAGTACAGCAAAGATAAAAACGAGGGCACCTGTAACAACCAGCATCAACACAACCGATAGATCCAATCGAAATCCGCCAAGCATAATAATTGGAGCTTCATGCATATTTTTCTCACCCCTTTCTCGACTTGAAAGCTGCAGCACCTAACATCATTCTGCTCTGCGGGAATAGACGATCCCTATAATCAGTAAGGAAAATTGCGCAATGACCAGACCGCCTGCAACCGCATATGTATTGAAGTACTGCGGAAAGCGCATCGATATGAATATACCGAGCACAGCGAGTGCCGCTCTTGTCAAAAATCCCAGGTTCACACGCTTCAAGTTACCTTCTGCCGCATCATCAGACATTTTCCTTACTTTGTAGCCCAGGTAAAATGCATTGATCCAGCTAATTCCCGTACCCAGGGCCAGTCCCAAAGCAATTGTCTCCACACGTGGCATAAAGGCCGCTGCGAGAAAACAAATCATAAGAAAGTACATGATGAAAACAGTCATCCATCTGCGGTATCTGGTTAGTTCACTCATCACTTTCCCCCATGAATTTTTTCGCGATAAAGTAGATGCTCACGCCGCCTGCGGCCAGAAAAAAGAGAACGCTTACGGCGATCCATATTCCGTTACCTCCAATGGTCTTGTCCAACCAGGAGCCAGCGTAATATCCGGCAACAGCGAGAATGGCAATCTCGATCCCAAAAGCTGTCACGAGTCCCATCGCTTTCCATACATTATCGTCATGGTTACGGGATGAATTTGGTTTGTTCGAATCGGCCATTTTCCACGCCACCCTTGCAATCCCAGTTAATTTTACTGAATGATGAGAGCCTTTGTCAATTGATTGATTTTAGCGTTTTAAAGGGTAAAACGACGGGTTTATAGGCCCCCGGGAGCCCATAAACCCGCGTAAACCGTACAGTTTAACTGTATGCTGTACCCTTTATGATTCAGTCAGAAAAAACGAATTATTTTTTGAATTTTCTGTGAAATGATTCCGGACGCTCACTATTTACGCCAAAATGGTGCAAAATCGCATTGACAATTCTTTCCGATGCATGTCCATCACCGTATGGATTGGCAGCTTGACTCATGCTTGCATACAGCGTTTCATCCGTAAGCAGAGCTTTGGTCCGTTCATAAACACGTTCCTCATCCGTACCCACCAGTTCCAACGTTCCGGCCTCGATGCCTTCCGGGCGCTCCGTTGTATCCCGCAGGACCAGCACGGGCACACCAAACGAAGGCGCTTCTTCCTGCAAACCGCCTGAATCGGTCAAAATCAAGTGAGTATGCGGATAAAAGTTATGCAAATCCACCACGTCTAGTGGATCAATTAATTGAATACGGGGGTGATTCCCCAAAATCGCGTGAGCCGGCTCCTTCACAGCAGGACTTGGATGCACCGGGTACACGATGGCAATATCTTCGAACTCGTCGGCAATCCGTTTGACGGCCTGGAAAATGTTGCGGTGAGGCTCGCCTTGGGATTCACGGCGGTGAGCTGTCATCAGCACAAGACGTTTGCCCTGTGCCCATTCAAGTACCGGATGTGTGTAATCCTGCCGTACTGTATATTGAAACACATCTGTTACCGTGTTGCCTGTGACATAGGTACTAGACTCCGGTTTATTTTCTTTGGCAAGGTTGGAGAAAGACCAATCCGTTGGTGCAAAATGCATGTCTGCAAGCACACCGGTTAACTGGCGGTTCATTTCCTCCGGATACGGAGACAGTTTATTCCATGTACGAAGACCTGCTTCCACATGGCCCACCTGAATCTGCTGTAGAAACGCTGCATAGCTGGCTACAAACGTAGTCAGCGTATCCCCGTGAACAAGCACGATATCGGGTTTCGCTTCGCGCAGTACAGGCTCCAGGCCACCAAGCACACGAATCGTAATTTCATTCAGCGTTTGGCGATCTTTCATCACGTCCAGATCATAGTCCGGTTGAATGTTAAACACTTCAAGAACCTGATCCAGCATTTGACGATGTTGTGCGGTCACACAGACGATGGATTCGATAGATTCGGGATGTTTCTGAAGTTCCAAAATAAGCGGAGCCATCTTGATGGCTTCCGGACGAACTCCGAATATCGTCATGACTTTAATTTTCTTGGACATTCAAACAAAGCCCCTTTTCTATTCAGCATGCAGCATGCTTATTTAGTGCCGTACAGACGGTCTCCTGCATCTCCCAATCCGGGAACGATATAACCGTGATCATCCAGACGATCATCCAGCGCCGCAACGTAGATGTCTACATCCGGGTGCGCCTCCTGAACAGCTTTTACGCCTTCAGGTGCTGCCACAAGGTTCATCATTTTAATTTGCGTGCAGCCTCGTTTTTTGAGCACGTCAATAGCAGCAATGGCAGAACCGCCAGTCGCCAGCATCGGGTCGATGACAATCAATTGACGCTCTGTAACGTCTGTAGGCAGTTTGGTGTAGTATTCTACCGGTTGCAATGTTTCCGGATCACGGAACAGACCAACATGTCCAACTTTTGCAGCTGGCAACAATTTCACAACGCCATCGAGCATTCCGAGTCCTGCACGCAGAATCGGCACCAGTCCGAGCATACGTCCGGAAATAACTTTGCCTTGTGTTTCAGCTACAGGAGTTTGTACATCAATAGTCTCCAGTTCAACATCTCTTGTAATCTCGTAAGCCATCAGTGTAGCCACTTCATCCACCAATTCACGGAAATCTTTCGTATTCGTACGCATGTCGCGTATAAACGTCAGTTTGTGTTGAATCAAGGGGTGATCACATATTACTAATTTTCCCATCTAATTTGTCCCTCCGGTAAGTTCTTCATGTTCAGCATTTCCAATAATGCCTAATCATCATTCATAGGCCCGATAAATCCTGTATATTATATCATCACCTACACCGAATTACACCATCAAAGGACATGTAATCATTACAGAAAACCGAATACTATAAAAATAGGACCGGAAACTTGGCATGTTCCGGTCCTTTTTGCTCTAGTTGTACAATAATTCCATTGGTAGATGGACTAGTATTTCAGATCTGTGTACAGCGGGAATTGGTCTGTCAGAGCCGTTACTTCCGCGCGGGCCTCATCCAGTTTCGCTGTATCTTTAGGATTTTTCAATGTTTTGGCAATGATTTTACCGATAGCAACCATGGCTTCTTCGTTCATGCCACGGGAAGTAGCTGCCGGAGTACCAATACGAATGCCGCTCGTTACAAACGGGCTGGTCGGATCAAATGGAATTGCATTTTTGTTCACGGTAATACCGATGGAATCGAGGACATGCTCAGCTTCCTTACCTGTGATGTTCACGCTGCGAGTGTCAATCAGCATCAAGTGGTTGTCTGTACCGCCGGATACAATGTTCAATCCTTCGGCAATCAGTGTTTCCGCCAAAACCTGAGCGTTTTTCACTACGTTTTGTGCATAAGTTTTGAACGAAGGCTGCAGGGCCTCACCGAGTGCCACCGCTTTGGAAGCAATAACGTGCATCAAAGGTCCACCTTGGGAACCTGGGAATACGGCTTTATCAATTGCTGCTGCCCAAGATTTGCGGCACAGGATCATACCGCCACGAGGTCCGCGCAGCGTTTTGTGTGTTGTCGTTGTTACGAAATGGGCATGTGGAACCGGGCTCGGATGCAATCCAGCAGCAACCAGTCCTGCAATATGGGCCATGTCCACCATGAACAATGCACCTACATCGTTTGCGATAGAAGCGAGTTTTTCAAAATCAATCGTACGCGGGTATGCACTTGCGCCTGCAACAATCAGACGAGGACGGTGCTTGAACGCTGCTTTGCGCACTTCATCATAATCGATCAGGAATGTATCTTCCTGTACGCCATATGCCACGAAGTTGTAGAGCAAACCAGATGCATTCACCGGGCTGCCGTGAGTCAAGTGTCCACCATGGGCAAGATTCATACCCAGTACCGTGTCACCTGGTTTCAATGCTGCAAGGTAAACTGCCATATTTGCTTGTGCTCCAGAGTGAGGCTGTACGTTTACGTGCTCAGCTCCAAACAGTTCCTTCGCACGGTCACGTGCGATATCTTCCACGACATCCACGTGCTCGCAGCCACCATAATAACGTTTGCCTGGGTATCCTTCAGCGTACTTGTTCGTCAGTACAGATCCAAGCGCCTCAATTACCGCTTCACTTACGATGTTCTCGGATGCAATCAGCTCAATGTTGTTCTGTTGGCGTTTCAACTCCAAATTCATCGCTTCAAGTACTGCAGGGTCATTCTTACGCAATTGTTCCATGTTTAAATTCCTCCCAGTATATTAGTGAAGTTATAAAGCAAAATTGATGTTTACACGAAAACGGAGAGTGCAGGACCAATCTAAAGAAACGAAGTGTTCGCCTTTATCACCGGATTTCCCCTTTAAAAGGGGATTCAAAAAATCTGGGGATAACAGCGATCGGAAGATGGTACTGCAATCGGAGTTAGGAGTGTAACCTTTCAGTTTCGCTTTATAGTAGGTTGAAGATTTAGTCGCAAAATGTCGAATCTGGTTGTTCTTCCATCTGATACACCGCACGTTCGCCGCCAATCAGCTTCGGACGGGTCAAAGCTGTCGTCACACGGGCTTCCCCGATATAGCGAAGTGTTGTACGGAAGGGGACTGCCACATGCCGCAAGTGCATGCCAATCATCGTTTCCCCGATATCTACTCCTGCATGAGCCTGCACATGTTCAGCCAGACAAGGATCACTCAGCGAACGATATGCTGCGGATGCCATGGAACCGCCTGCCTTGGGAACCGGTACGGCGCCCACTTCAGTCAAACCAAGACGTGTGAGCAGTGAACGTTCCATCACCAATGCGCGGTTCAAGTGTTCACAGCACTGAAACACAGGCTCAAAACCGAATTCCTGCTGCACCTCGCGAATCCCTGCAAGAAGCTGCTGTGCTACATCAACGGCACCACTCGTACCAATCTTTTGGCCTGCAACCTCGCTTGTGCTTGTACCGATCACAACGATCTGTCCAGGTCCAAGCTTTCCGGCAAGTGCCAGTTCACGCAGAATGGTTACGGTCTGTTCCTGCAATCCGGGTTGATCCGAATCTAACTCAATAGTCATCCTATCGCCTCCCGATAAAATCATGCCTGACTCCCTCACGGCTGCCCGCTCTTGTATTCAAGCACGGCATTTCAGGTACTATTATAGCGAATAATCAGATGAAAGACGAAAAAAAGAGCAGTCTGCGGGTATCGCAGAATTGCTCTTTTGCCCAGGCGACCGGCCGTTTGTTCCGGTGCTCCATTGTGGTTGTGCCCACTTCGTCGCCAGTTACACCGGATCCCTGTTTTCCCCTTCATCATAAAACAACCCACGCTTAAAATCAACGGGTAATTTACACTACGTGTTCGTTTTTGCATAACAAATTAATTTGAAGATTCAATCTTCCCTGCCCAATTACTATGACCTGCACAATCCCGGTTTATCCCAACTTGTCCAGGAGGCGATCCAGCGCAGTTCTGATCTCCGCAGCGGCGATATTGTAATCATCTCGACTGCCGCCAAACGGGTCAGATATATCAAAGCTTGGAATACGCTGCCGAATCTCGATCACGCGCTCACGTTCTGATGCCAGAATCTCCTGACCCAGTGCACGCTTCAGTTCCAGTGTGGCGAACAGGCTGTCCAGTTCCTGAAGGTCATTCAGAACCTGATTATCATTCTCCACATATTCTTTCAGCGTGTACGTCTTGTGTACCGAATCCGGAAAAACCTGCATGACATGCTGTTTATGGCTCCGCGTTAACGTAAGGACCAAATCTGCCCAGTCCATCAGGCTCGCGTTAAGCTGTGTGGAATGACCAGGCCCTTCCGCCTGGTGATCTCTTAATACTGCTTCGGCATGACGGGAAATTGGCATTCCCGATGCTGCTGCCACACCTGCAGAACGAACCTCTACCTGAATGCCCCGTTCCGCTGCCAGCTTGCGCAAAAGCCCTTCCGCCATGGGGCTGCGGCACGTATTCCCTGTACATACAAACAAAATATGTTTCATTGTGATAGCCTCCCCATTTCGCAAATGTTGTCGAATGATGCAATATTTTAATTTTAAATGATGAAAATTTAAAGAGTATCGGTTATGACTGCACAAGGGGCTCCAGCTGTTCCGCTCTATGACTATTAAAAAATAAACAACAGTCCAAACGCAAGCAGGATGGCTCCGCCAATCGCTTCACCATAATCACCAAGGTTCTGGCTTACTCGTCTTCCCAGCAGCAGTCCCATGACGGACATGATTCCACCGCATGCACCAAAGGCAAGTACGGTCAGCACCAGATCACTGCTAAACATGCCGAGGGACACCCCAACGGAAAACGAATCCACACTCACACTGAGTGAAAATAAAATCACACCGAGCATGGAGCGATGGTCCACCAGCTTGGTATCACCTTCACGAAATGCATTCAGAATCATGTGACCCCCAAGCAGAACCAGCAATCCGCCTGCAGCATACGTCGTAATATCTCCCAAGAGAGAGCTGACGTATTTTCCCGTGTACATGCCGATCAGCGGCATGATGACATGAAACAAGGCCGTAACCAAACTGATTCGCAGCACATCACGCAAACGAATGCCTTTCATGCCAATCCCAATACCCAGCGAAAAGGCATCCAGCCCGAGGGCGACGGCCATAATCAAAATGGTTACCAACTGCCCCAAATGGGCAGACACATCCCACATTCCCATACCCCCAAGTCACGTAAAGGTTCTTGTACACGATATGCGGACAAGGACACAAACATGACGGGAGAACGAGAATGAATAGACGGCAGAGACGCAGGCAGGCGTATCAAAAGAGGATTGATCTAATCGGCAGGTCGTGGTGTGGTGGTGCTTGCTGCCACGGCCTGCCGATTAGGTGGACCGGAGAGACATCGTCAGCTCCGGTCATTATGTTACTGGTCCCCAACCTGTATAAGTTGGTGACCCGCAGCTTTGAGCAGCCGGTTCATGACGGCTGCTCCCAGCCCTTCGCGTGAGCAGGCTTCAGCCACAATGTATGTGGCTCCCTGCTCATCGCAGCTGCGCAGCGCGGCGTACAGCCGGCGCGCTGCTTCTTCAAGCTCGCTGGCATTGCCCAGCGAGAATACGGCATCGGCGCGGTACTGCTCCGCGTGCTCGGCGAACGCCAGCACCGCGGTGCGCTCTCCGCGCTGCGCCGCCTCCGCGAGGGCGGCGCTGATCCAGGCCGCCACGGCTGGCGGCGGCCCCTCTACCACGCACAGCGACCCTGCGGGCGCATAGTGCGTGTACTTCATGCCCGGCGAGCGCGGCGCCGGGCTGCCTTCGCCTTCGGACCCACCCGCGAGAATCGCTGGGTCCGTGGCGACACGGGCGGCAACGGCGGACAACTGTTCCGCCGTAATGCCGCCAGGGCGCAGGATGGTGACGGTACCGTCGTCACCGACCTGCACTACCGTGGACTCGACGCCCACACCCGTGGGGCCGCCATCCACGATGCCGCCGATGCGGCCAGCCAGATCCTCGCTCACATGTGAAGCGAGCGTCGGGCTTGGCCGCCCGGAGCGGTTAGCGCTTGGCGCAGCCACTGGGCACGCCGCTGCTGCGAGCAGCTGCAGAGCAACCGGGTGATCCGGCATGCGAACACCCACCGTATCCAAGCCAGCCGTAACCCGTGGGGATACGGCTCCTGGCTTAACAGGCAGCACAATCGTGAGCGGGCCTGGCCAAAAGGCTTTGATCAGCGCTTCTGCCGCCTCATTCACTTCCGTAACCAGTGAATCCAGCTGATCGCGATGTGCAATATGCACAATGAGCGGATTGTCTGACGGGCGGCCTTTGGCTTCAAATATAGCCTCTACCGCAGCTGTACTGCGCGCATCCGCGCCCAAACCGTATACCGTCTCTGTCGGAAACGCAATGGTCTGGCCTTGACGAATGCAGGCAGCGGCAGCCTGCAAGTCAGCGAGCGCCTGCTGATAGGCGCTCTCCTTTTTCTCATCAAATTCCTGTCCCTCAGGTTCACCCATAACCAAATTACCCACAACATGCGGCTGATTCTCAATCATCAATGCTCTGACATCCCACACCGAGGTAAGCAATCCTTCCGGGTTTCCCGAATCTTTGTTTCCTGTGTATTGGCCTTGTTCTCTACTCATATATCCATCATCCCTAAACTTCAATAGGTTAGTACCGCGGGGCCTCGACCTTGACGGTAGCTGTCTTGCTTTCATTTCGAATACCTATAATTATAGCATATCTGTTCAACCTAAGAACGGGCTCGCTATCTCTCTTATAACTCCATCCGTTAAGCATGACAGCCATTCATTGAAAAATGGGGCAAAAGGGCAGCTTCCTGTATCGAAGTCGCCCTTCCCTATCATTCTCACGATATTATGCAAACAACCCGGCTACCCAATCCCATAGTTTAACCGCCAGATCCACCAGGAAAAAACGCGCTTCCGGTGTTGCTCCCTGGACAGATGCTTCAGCATCTCCAGGCTCAGCAGCAGCCGCTGCAGATACCGTAGACGGATTCGCCAGCGCATCCCCTGTGCTTGCATCAATGAAGCATAATGGCGGAAACAGCACACACCACCAGTTCTGACCCTTTCCTTCTCCCAGTGTTATACGCACTGCTTCATAATCACCTGCGGGATATACCGTGCCTCCATATAGTTTGGTAGGGAACGGAACGACACCAAGCTCCACTTGAAATGGATAGTCCAGTCCACGGCTGGCCAACTCTTCTCCCACCCGATCTTCAATTTCAGACAAATGCTCACGAATGACATGGCGTGCTTCATCCAGACTTTGCGGATTATCCAGCTCTGTAACCCACTCACTCATCTGGGCGACCACAGCATCCCGAATCTCGCGTTTCACCAGTTGGTCTCCTGGCGCATCCGAATTCGCTAGAATCCGCAAACGGATGGATTGCTCCGGAATTGCTGTAGCGGCTACAGCTGCATCCGTCTTCTGACCTTCCCACATCATAATAATCATCATAAGACAAACGATAATAAGTCCCATTTGTTTCACTGTTCTTCTGCTCATCCCGTTCTCCCCCTCGGCTCCCGTGATCATGTTCCCTGCAACTCTCTCATGTCTATCAGTATGCCCGGAAGAGACAGAAGTAAACCTAGCAAAAATTATAAATCTAGCAAATTCATTCTTTCATTTTAACGTGGTTGAGCCGGATTAAGAAAAGGCCGACCACATCTGTTACCGATGTGCATCAGCCTTGCTTAAGATCTATCAAATCTAACTGTTAATACATAACCCTATTCGATGATTACAACGCGCTCTTTTCTTTTCTCAGCAAATGCAGTAACCGGTCTGGCAAACCAGGCTTCTGCTCTCCAAGCAGCAGGTCATCTTCCTCTTCATCTCCATATAATTTAATGCTCATGACCAGTCCGATACAAGCCATATTAATGAGCAATGAAGTACCGCCATAACTGATGAACGGAAGGGTAATCCCTGTTAGTGGCATCAGTCCGAGGAACGCGCCTATGTTTTCAAACACTTGGTATAAGAGCATGCCAATAATGCCTACAATAATGATCGGTCCCGCCCGATCCTTGCATTCCATACCAATCAGAACCATTCGGTGAATCAGAATGAAGTACAGCAGTAACAGCACCGACGCTCCTACAAAACCGAATTCCTCAGCGATAACGACAAAGATGGAATCCGAATAGGTATACGGCACGCGTCCACTTTGGACGGAAGTTCCCTGCAAATACCCTTTGCCGATAATGCCTCCGGAGCCTATAGCCAAGCCTGCATTTTTGGTGTGCCATGTCGCCTTGGATGTGGCCTTTTCCGGTACGAGCCACGGATCTATCCTTTCCGCCCAGTGTTCACGGCCTACCTTCTCGAGAAAGGTAAAGATTTCATCATGATACGTCGTGTAGGCTTTGACGAAACCAAAGAAAGTTACGGCTACAATAACAAGGCCAATGATTGCGTGTTTTAGCTTGATATTACCGATCCACAATACCGCGGCCAAGATGACGACGTAACCCAGCGCGTTGCCCAAATCATTCTGAATCATGACGAGTGCAAACGGAACGAACGCCCAACATCCGATGGGAATGATATCTCTCCAGAACCCGAGCGTGCTTCGCTGGCGCTTCACAAGCAAATGTGCGAGAAATAGAATCAGGATCATCTTGAACAACTCCGCAGGTTGAAACGAAAGATTGTCCCCAAGCTTGATCCATCCGTTGGCATTATTAATAGGTCCGCCCACAAAGTTGACGAGAACAAGCAAAACGATTCCTAAGGCATACAGATAAAAGGCATATTTCACATACAGTTTGTAATTCACTAATCCGATGCCCACTACTGCGACAAATCCGACAATATAAAACAACAAGGTTTTGATATGATGCCTGGCCAAAGTGGCATCCGTCTGCGTACCACTATAGATGGCAAACACACTTGCGATCATCAGCAAAAACAATACAAACAGAATTACACCGTCCATCTTTTTCAGCATTCTCCACATCACTGCAATCGTCCTCCCGGATACCTATACGCATTTTCCAAATTGACTTATAATTTCCATTGTATAAAATAGAGAGAGAAATTGGAAATTTTAATCACCGCGTGGAGGATGGATTTCAACTTACATAGCTATTAGAGAAAATCTAGCATAAGAAAAACCCTGGAAGCATCAGATCCAAATGGCTTGGATTGATCTTTCCAGGGTTCTATGACTCACTTGTTTGTTTCCTGCACATGACAAAAGGAATTACTGTTCCTGCTGGGACGGTTTCCTTCTGAACAACTTGAGGACGATATCCGTAATTCCCGGTTGTTCTGCAGAGCCCAGAATATCCTCGTTCTCTTCCGTATGAACCTTAATACTCATCACGATACCCATACTGATCATGTTAATCATGATTGACGTACCACCCGAACTGATAAACGGCAGCGTGATCCCGGTCAGCGGCATCAGACCAATAAACGGACCGATGTTGACAAATATCTGGTAAAGCAGCATCGCTATAATGCCGACAATGAGGTAAGGCCCTGCGCGATCTTTACATTCGAGCGCAATAAGTACCAGCCTGTGGATGAGAATAAAGTACAGCAGCAGCAGCACTGAAGCACCTACAAAGCCAAACTCCTCCCCAATCTGCACAAAGATCGAGTCGGCATAAGCCAGCGGTACCCGATTTGACTGAATCGTTGTACCTTCCAAGTATCCTTTACCACTAATGCCCCCAGAGCCAATCGCCAGCTTCGCGTTATAGGTCTGCCAGAGCACGTCTCTGGAGGTCTGATCGGGCACAAGCCATGGGTCGAAGCGATCCGCCCAGTGAGAACGCCCAACGTCCTTCAGAAATTTAACAATCTCATCATGATAATGAATATAAGCTTGTATACCGCCAACAAAAGCAGCTACTGCAATAATAAAGCCAATAAGAGCATGAGAGAATTTAATATTACCAATCCATAACAGGCCCACGAGAATGATTACATAACTCAAAGCATTCCCCAAGTCATTTTGAAGAAGTACGAGTAGTAATGGCGGCAAAACACAGAGTGAGACCGGAATGACATCACGTCCAAAATAAAGCGGACGATTCTTCTTTCGAGCCAATAAGGCGGACAAGAACACAATCAGGCATAGCTTGAACAATTCAGCAGGCTGCAAACTTACACCGAAAATGGATAACCAGCCCTTTGCCCCATAATACTCTTTACCAAAGAACATAACAAAAATAAGCAAGAGCATACCTACGCCATAGATATACAGATAGTTTTTGATAATGAATTTGTAATTAATCATCGACATTCCAAAAAAGACCACGAAGCCCAAAATATAATACATAACGGCACTTTGCGTGAGTCCCTCCAGCTTTGGCCTGCCAAAGGTTGTACTATAAATCGACAAAATACTGATAACCATCAATATAACCAATATAAAAACAATCGAGTAGTCTATCTTTTTGAATTTATGCAGCATGTAGTTATGTTCCCCCAAGCATTCAGCAATCTTCGGTATATCCCATTGTAGAGGATTTCGCGGCAAAAAGAAAACCCGCAGAACCTTACATTTTCGTCACCTGTTCCGAAGTACGAACACCCAGGACATGCCGCTCGATCCCGGCAAGGTCTGGGACAATGATAATTTCCGGCCAGTGTCCGGCTGATTCAAGCAATGCGGCGATGTCGCGAGCCTGTCCCTGACCGAGTTCAAAACCAATGACCTGCGGCGGCGCAGGCAGCAGCGCCAGCTGCTCCAGCATAACCCGGTACGGTGCCAATCCATCCGGACCGCCGTCCAGTGCCGTGTGCGGCTCATGATCGCGCACCTCAGGCTGCAGCCCGGCGATATCCGCCGCCGGGATATATGGCGGGTTGGACACCAGAATGTCCACCCGAACCCCTGCGAACGGGGCCAGCAGATCGCCTTCGCGGAAGTCGATCTGTACCCCGTTCGCGGCCGCGTTCCGTGCGGCCACTTGCAGCGCCGCCGCCGATATGTCTCCGGCGCCGACCTGCCAGCGCGGACGCTGCGAGGCGATCGTCACCGCGATCGCACCGCTGCCCGTGCCAATATCGACGGCGAGCGGAGCGCCGCCGGGAAACACGCGGTCGGCTTCGCGCAGCACAGCCTCGACCAGCAGCTCGGTCTCCGGCCGCGGAATCAGCACGGCCGGCGTGACCTCGAACGGCAGCCCATAGAACTCCTGGCTGCCGATGATATACTGCGCCGGCTCACCCGCAGCCTTGCGCGTGACGGCGTCCTCCCAGCGGCTGCGCAGCTCGCTGGGGAAGGGTTCCGGCTGCATCATGTAATACGCGGCGCCATAGACGCCGAGTACATGCTCCAGCAGCAGCCGGGCATTATTCTGCGGCTCGTACACGCCGCTCTTTTCCAAAAAAGAGGAAGCCTCCACGAAGGCTTCCCGACAGCTCTGTTCCGGCGTCATCACAAACTGCGCGCGGGTCACAGCATTATTCTCCTCTATCCATCATCTCCGTCTGCTCGGCAATCGTCAGCGCAGACAGGATTTCTTCAATCTCTCCGTTCATGACCTGATCCAATTTGTGCATGGTCAGACCAATGCGGTGATCGGTTACACGGCTTTGCGGGAAGTTGTACGTACGAATCCGCTCACTGCGGTCCCCTGTACCCACTTTACTCTTGCGCTCCCCTGCAATTTTCGCTTCTTCTTCCTGGCGCATCATATCGAAGATCCGGGTACGCAATACTTGCAGCGCTTTTTCCTTGTTCGAGTTCTGCGATTTACCGTCCTGACATGTCGCTACGATTCCGGTTGGAACGTGCGTTACCCGTACAGCAGATTTCGTCGTGTTAACCGACTGTCCGCCGGCACCGCTGGAACAGAACGTATCCACACGAATGTCTTTATCATGAATTTCAATATCGAAATCTTCAGCTTCAGGCATAACGGCTACCGTTGAAGTGGACGTATGAATCCGTCCGCCTGATTCGGTTGTAGGGATACGTTGTACACGGTGCGCTCCACTCTCGTACTTCATTTTGCTGTATGCACCGCGGCCGTTGATGAGGAAAATAACCTCTTTGAATCCGCCGACATCATTCGTATTGGCATCCATCAATTCCACGCGCCAGCCTTGATTATCGGCATAACGTGTGTACATGCGGTATAGATCCGCTGCAAACAATGCCGCTTCATCTCCACCAGCTGCTCCGCGAATTTCCACGATGACGTTTTTGTCGTCATTCGGATCTTTCGGCAGCATGAGAACACGAATCAGTTCGTCCAGTTCTTTCTGACGGGCGCTGAGTTCTTCGATTTCCATTTTGACCATTTCACGCATTTCGTCATCCAGCTTCTCGCCTTGCATTTCTTTTGCTGCTTCGAGATCCTGACTCACCTGTTTGTACTCATTGTATGCTTCGTACGTCGGCTGCAGATCGGACTGCTCTTTGGAATACTCACGCAGCTTTTTGTTATCACTTGCCACATCCGGGTCACAGAGCAGCTCGCTAAGCTTGTCATAACGGTCCGCCAATGCCTGTAATTTATCCAACATATATATAGTCACCTCACGATTTATTTTCGGTTATACGCTGCACGTCTCCGGGCAGGCGTTCCATGTTTATTATCTATATCATCTATTTTCATAACGCATAGGTTCTCAGTCCAACCGAACCCTGACCGTAACATTCATTAATGACCGACGCAACATCGCTACAACGTCATCAAATCCTTTACTTTTAAGTTATATAAAAGAGCTCATGTACCTTACGCGAAGCCCCGCTTAAGTCTTACAAAAAGCGAGCTAAATCAACCTAGGTACACGACTCTTAATTATAGCATATTCTTCTCATCCTGAACAGATGCTTTTCCACCTGCCTACAGGCTCGCTTTGGATTATGGCACAACTGACAATGGCATTATTACATTATTCTTCAATGAATATCAGCTACAACAAGCACCGAAAATGGACACCCAGCAGATCGTTACCCTCATCGCGAAACTGGGGTAATCCTTCAACAAGAAGCAGATCGCTAATCTCTCTCGGTAAATGCATCGCTTTCACATATGCTTCATCATATTGAATACGGGTTACTGCATCCTCCATTTGTCCATCCTCCCCATGCCCTTTTCCTCTATTATATCCACACTGCGCAAACAATCCAGTATAAGCAGAACAAGCGGGTTGCCATCACGGATCCTTCCCTGCATTCTCGCCTACTCCCTCTAATCTGCCACTACACCCTTCATCCCAATTAAAAACCCTGCCATCTTCAGGGAAGACAGCAGGGCTGTTCATGTCTATCATGTACTGCTTAGATTGGTTATACGCTTATACGTTGAAACGGAAGTGCATAACATCTCCGTCATTGACCACATATTCTTTACCTTCCAAACGAAGCTGTCCGCGTTCTTTGGCACCGTTCATGGAACCAGCTGCAACCAGGTCTTCGTAGGAAACGACTTCTGCACGAATGAATCCGCGCTCGAAGTCCGTATGAATTACACCCGCTGCGCCCGGTGCTTTTGTACCTTTGCGGATCGTCCACGCACGAACTTCCTGTACACCTGCCGTGAAGTATGTGTACAGACCCAGCAGTTTGTAAGCGGCTTTGATCAACAGGTTCAGACCGGAATCCTCGATACCGAGCTCTTCCAGGAACATTTGTTTATCTTCGCCTTCCAGCTCGGAGATTTCTTCTTCGACTTTTGCACTGATCGGCACCACTTCTGCATTTTCAGCAGCCGCGAATTCTCTTACTTTTTGCACATAGGCATTGTTCGCCACATCACCGATTTCATCCTCGGCTACGTTAGCTGCGTACAGAACCGGCTTCAGGGTAAGCAGGTGCAGATCACGTACGATCAGACGCTCTTCGTCTGTCAATTCCATGCTGCGTGCCGGCTTATCTTCGTACAGAACAGCCTTCACTTTCTCCAGTACTTCCACTTCTTGAGCAGCCTGCTTGTTGCCGCCCTTCATGTTTTTCTTGGAGCGATCGATTTTTTTCTCAACACTCTCGATATCAGCCAGGATCAGCTCCAGATTAATCGTCTGGATGTCGCTTACCGGATCAATTTTGCCATCTACGTGAGTGATATTCTCATCAACAAAGCAGCGTACCACGTGAACAATCGCATCCACTTCACGAATATGGGCAAGAAACTTGTTACCCAGACCTTCGCCTTTACTTGCGCCGCGCACAAGCCCTGCGATATCTACGAATTCAAACGCTGTGGGTACCGTCTTCTTCGGTACAACGAGTTCTGTCAATTTGTCCAAACGCTCGTCCGGTACTTCAACGATCCCCACGTTCGGATCAATCGTACAGAACGGATAGTTTGCCGACTCGGCACCTGCTTGTGTAATTGCGTTAAACAGAGTGGATTTACCAACGTTAGGCAGGCCCACGATTCCAGCTTTCAAAGCCATGTATATGACAACTCCTCATTCATTACTTGT
Organism: Paenibacillus sp. 7516; assembly: GCF_002272715.1. Lineage (NCBI taxonomy): Bacteria > Bacillati > Bacillota > Bacilli > Caryophanales > Paenibacillaceae > Paenibacillus > Paenibacillus sp. 7516. Next base: position 509,338 of record NZ_NPBI01000024.1, on the reverse strand, counting down.
TCGGTATGGATAATCCTATACATTATATATGACAAACCCGGAGGCATCAAGGAACTTCGGGTTTCGTATCTGCCTGACTACCGTTTAAGTTCCTTGTACATCGTCAGATCAGTGATCTCGTACCCCATCTTGCGATACAAGCTGCTCGCCCGCACATTATGTCCAAACACATGCAAACCAATTCGATCCACCTGAAGACTGTGGGCCGCTTGTTCAAGTGCTTCCATCGTTTCGGTACCATACCCCTTGCCCCGATGTGCTTCTTCGACAACAATATCGAGCAAAAAGGCTTCCTTACCCCGGCGATTGTCCGTAATGTTAAACCAGATGTACCCCACATTGCCGTCCACTGGATGCACCAGGTTATAAATGTACGCTCCAGGCGTATTCAGCCCTTCAGGCAAAAAGCGATTGTAAGAAGCCTCAGCGAGCTCCTGCGCCTCTTCCTCTGCCCATGCTCCTGCTTCTACTTTCTCGACTGCAAAATCCGCAATCGAACGCTTACGAAAATCCGTAAATTCCTGCTCATTCATGGATACAAGCTCCATAGTATTCCCTCCCGGGTTCCAATTCCGTTTTCAATCTTCTAACAGCTAATCTTATTGAAACGTTTTATTGTCCATCATACATGAAGTGAAAAAAAATCTGCATAACTTTTATCAGACTTCCATTGTTTATTAACCATAACGAGAGGAGCACATATAAGATGAACAGACGTCGCAAACGACCTTCAAGGAAAATCATCATTCTCTTGGCGGGTGTGGTTATCTTTATTGGGATCATTATAGGTATGGCGTATCCAACCATAGACCAATTCCGATCGCTCAGGATCACCATTCACAATCAATCTGACTACGATCTTACAAATGTTAATGCAAGCCTGGTCCAAGGTGAAGGCCCGGTTAACAGTGAAAGAGATGGCTCCGTGTACAAGCTGAAGAAGGATATCGCCAGCGGTAAAAAAGTAAAGTTCGCTCCTAGGCTTAGTCCTTCCGGGGAATCCTCTGTACACCTGCAATTCACCGATAGCCGAGGAGAAATTCATACCAAAATCGTCTGTGGTTATACGGAGTATCTATCCGGCAATACCTACGTCACCGTAACCAACGACAATATCACGGTAAAAGAAGAGTGTTGGTAATCCTTCTGTCTTTTCATAACAAAAAGGGACTTACCCCGATGTCATCAGCATGAAGATGACGGGGATGCCCCTCTTCCGTATTAACGCCGCTCGACCAATCGCTTTGTCTGCTGCAAATCTTCGATTCGCCCGGCTCCGATACCAAACATAACCGTACGAAGTTCGAACTCCACCTGCTCCAGCCGACCATCCAGTGCTTCATCCGAAGCCACTGCAGATTCAAGCAGGGAGCGGCCGAAACCGGCCAGGTCTGCACCCAGCGCGAGCGCCTTGGCCGCATCCACACCATGATGAAGTCCGCCGCTGCCAATCACAACCCCTTCGGGATTCAGTGCTCTGACTTCCCGGATGCACTCGGCAGTCGGAATGCCCCAATCAGCAAAGGCTTCGGCTGCTGCCCGGCGAACCGGGTTGTTGTTCCGGTATTTCTCCACCTGCACCCAGCTGGTGCCTCCCGCTCCGGCCACGTCGATAAATGCTGCACCTGCATCATACAGCCGCTGTGCCGTTATTCCATCAATGCCCCAGCCTACTTCCTTCACTCCAACGGGTACATCCAGCGTACGGCACAGATCTTCAATCCGGTTCAACAACCCGCTGAAGTCCGTATTGCCCTCCGGCTGGAAGATCTCCTGCAAACCGTTCAGGTGCAATACCAGCACATCCGCACCGGCGATCTCAACGGCACGCTGGAAGTCAGCCGTGTTGAAGCCGTAATTCAACTGCACTGCGCCCAGGTTGGCGATCACCGGGATGTCAGGGGCCCAGCGTCGTACATCGAAGGTCGGCGCCAGTTCAGGTTGTTCCACTGCTGCCCGTATGGAACCTACGCCAAGCGCCCAGCCTCTGGCATTGGCCACGCGGGCAAGCCGCTCGTTAATGGCGCCTGTCGTTTGGCTCCCACCTGTCATTGAGCTGATGAGCAGCGGTGTACGAATCTCTTTTCCCAAGAACACCGTGTTCAGACTGACCTCATCAAAATTCAGTTCAGGCAGGGGATTATGACGAAATACGTACCGCTCCATTCCGCTCGTGATCCCTTCTCCTGCCACATTCTCTTCCAGACAGAGGCGCACATGCTCCAGCTTCCGTTCCCCCGTAGCCACCTCGGGAAGCAGCCGCTTGCCGGCTCGCTCTTGTTCATTCATGATGAGACCTCCTTATGTGAGAAATTGTGCGGATGGACAGGGACCCCCTGCCGGTTCCGTTCAATTGAATAATTGCATTTGTTTGCTTATTTTTGCTCATATGTAACGCACAATTCTGCATGTAAAAAATTCCTATAGAGTCTTCGGTGATATCTTCCACGCGTCAACTCTACCCAGTATACCGTTCCGGACATGCTAATGAAAGGGCGCACCCGCTCATCTCTTATGAATCATTGAGCACGGATGCTAGCTGCTCGCCGACCAGCTGCCCGGATAGCGTTACGATCGGCGTCCCGCCTCCCGGATGCGTCGTTCCACCCACGTACCATAACCCCTGTACATCCCTGCTTTTGTTCCCGGGGCGAGAGAAGGTCTGCCTCACTGAATTGGAGGAAATCCCGTAGATCGATCCTTGATGCGCCAATGTATCGCGTTCAATATCCTGTGGCGTGTACCGTATTAACACATCTGATTGCTTTAATCCTGTAATTCCCCGCTGTTCAAGCTTATCCAGTACCAACTCGCCGTAGCGTTCCGTTTGCTCCTCCCAATTCCATGCATCCGACAGATACGGGGCGTTCACCAATATAAACAGATTACTCGCTCCTGCCGGAGCCATACCTGCCTCCGAATAACCGGAATAACAGATGTAGATGGTCGGATCCAGCGGCATCCTGCGTTCACGGAAAATATGTTCGAACTCCGGTTCATACCTTTCCGGGAAAAAGACGGTATGGTGCAGCAGGGAGTCATACTGCTTCCGCACACCTGCCAGAGTCACATAACCGGAAATGGACGGCTCATATTTGCGAATCCTTCCATCACTCATCTGCTTTCGATGTTCCGGTGCAAGCAGGAGACGGTTTACACTGAGCACATCCCCGTTGGCCACCACCTGATCCGCTTCATGGAAGCCTCGATCCGTATCCACACCGATGACCTTCCCATGCCGAACGATAATCTGCCGGACCTCGGTGCCCGTCATTATCCGTACTCCTTTTTCCTCAGCAAGCTTCGCCATGGCTTTGATCAGCTCATAGGTTCCGCCTTTTACACCGTATACCCCTTCATCTGCCTCTACATGGCCCATCATCGCGAAAATGGATGGAGCCTGATAAGGCGATGAGCCGACGTATGTCGCGTAACGACCGAACAGCGCCAAGGTGTTGGGATGACTGAAATAGGATCGCAGCAGCTGATTGAGCTTCACGGCGGGGCGCACGCGCAGCAAGCTGCGAAGCATCTGGAGATTGTACTTGTCTTTTGCGGTCAGCAGCAGTTTGCCAAGAAAATGACGATCGGCTTCCGCATAAAGCGCTGCAGATTCATCCATGAATGCATCGTAACGCAGTGCATCTTCCGGGCTGTACACTGCAATCTGTTCCTCCATCCATTCCCGCTTGCCTGACAGATCCACCACGGTACCGTCTGCAAACACATTGCGTGTTCGGGGCTCCAACTCATACAGCTGGACGTAATCCTCCATTTGGGTACCCGCATGCTCAAAGACAGAGCGGAAGGTGGAAGGCATCGTAATCGTACTTGGACCGCGGTCAAAATGATATCCGTTCCGTTCCACTTGCTGCAGCTTGCCACCCACATGTGTCTGACGCTCCAGTATGGTTACCTGTATGCCTTGTGATGCAAGGCGAATGGCACAGGACAAGCCACCGAAGCCCGCACCAATAATGACCACTTTTCTGCTCAACTATACCGCCTGCCTTTCCAAACGTATCCTTTCCCTGAGCGACCGGCCCGCCAGGATGCCATTCCAATACCAATCACGCAGGCCATGCTGACAGATTGCAGACATGCAAGCCACCAGGGTTGCCCTCCTGTCTGGTCTGCCACCCTTTTCACACCCATGCCCAGCAGTGTGCCAATGAGTCCATACATGATAGCTGCAGAGCTCCCTGACAGTAATCCGAACAGCAATCCAAGTGGGGGGACAAGGTACATTAGGGTATACATGACTAGGGTACCCAGCAGGAGCACATCCCTGCGTCCCGTTCCTTCATACATGTTCTTCTTATACCCGTTCCATACTTCGGTTCCATTCTGATACATCCGCGTGCTGACCAATTCATGCACATCCGCCAGCATAACCGGATGACCTGCACGCTTGACCGCCTTCGCCAGACTCATGTCGTCCACCAGGTCTCCCTGGATGGCTGCATGGCCACCGGAAGCTTCGTAGCTCGAACGATGAATCAGCAGGAAGGCTCCGGTTGCTGCTACAAATAGCGGACTTGATGATCTGCGTATCATGAAAATGGGAAGATGGCTGATGATCGTGAATACCATCATCGGTACGACCAGCTTCTCCATCCAGGTCTTGGCCACCTGATAGGGAAACCCCGTCACAAGACCTCTCCCCAACTCACAGCCGGCAGCTACGGTTTGCCGAATAGCCTCTGGTTCAAGCCTGACATCCGCGTCAACGAACATAAACCACTCGCCTTTGGCCTCCTGAACCAGTTGGTGGCACGCATATGACTTGCCCATCCATCCAGCCGGGGGCTCCGCCCCATCAAGCAGCCGCACACGCGCATCCCGATTCGCGATCTCCTGAACCAAGGCCGCCGTTTCATCCTCGGAACGATCATTCAGTACCAGCACTTCCATCCGGTAGCCGGTTGTGTCGCTTGCGAGTACACTCTCCAGACACCCTTCAATATGCAGCCTTTCATTCCGAGCCGGAATCAGGACAGATACGAGCTTATCCTGGTGCAGCAGCCGGTCAGCAGGGAACGAACGAATTCCGGGAAGACAGGTCGCATTCCAGAGAGCAAAAATCAACTGCACACCGAGTGCAGTCGTCAATATGATCCATAATATTTCGGATGCACTCATGTTAACGGCCCCCCCGCTTTCGTGCTGCATCGTATTTTTCACTTGTGGATCTTCCGTTACGAATCAGGGAAACTGCCCCCGGCAGACTCCCTTGTCCGATGCGAACCAGCTGAGACTTATGCTCATCTAACTGCTGTTCCAACACCCGGCCAAGCCTGGCTGCAATTTCTTCGCTCTTCCATACATGCCAGTCTTCTATTAGAGGCGGACCGGCGAGCATCGAAACTTCCGGCATATCATGCTGAACCATACCATGACACAGGGTCACAGGAACGGCTAGCGTCTGCGGGGAACGGCGAAGCAGTAAGCCAATGCCTGGGCGAAACCGAATGGGTCTTGCATCCTGATGCAGAATTTCACCTTGAGGAAAGATCCACACCCTTTTACCGGATTGAAGCAGCCCTGTTGTGTATTGCATGGTCTTTCGGATCGCAGAAGCACTCTCCTTGTTGATGGAGTATGCGCCGAGCTTGCGGAAGAAGGCATATTGCTGCAGCTGCCTCTCTTCCATCATGACGTAATGGTCCCCCATTGAAGTACGGCGGGATGCATGATAGAGCAGCAGTCCGTCCCACCAGGAGCTATGATTCATGAAATAGAGAACAGGCCGGTTCGGGTCAATGGGAGAGTCTGACACGCCGTCAAACTGCGGATCCAGCGTCCCCGCTAACGTGAACGAACGAAAGCGACGACGCAGCAAGTAATACTGATTGTATAAATAAAACATTCGGTTAAACGGGTTTGATTTTGCGGCGGGAATCATAGAACCAGCTCCCTTCTGCTAGCAGCATGCCCCCAAGCGCAATGATGAAACTGCCTGTGATGCCTTCTTTCCATGCGAGCAGACCGAATAGCAGGATGAACAGCTGGTACAGCCACTTGGCCCGCAGCAGCGAACTGCGGTCAGCAGGCATGGCTGGAAGAAAGAGCGACAGGAACGCACCCATAATGAACCAACTGATGTAATTGGTCCAAGGGACGCCATAGAAGCCACCGGGGGCCTCCCAATGCCAGAAACCTCTGGCGTGTGCAACCGGATCCAGTACCAGATCCAGCAAAATGGCCCAGAAACCGGTCTTGATTGCCCGAATCAGTTTCCCTTTCCAGGTCGAACCCCCGCCGCTTAACAATGCAGAATTCCCGACGACGGCAATCCAGGCAAATCCCAGGGTAACCGGCACACTGAACAAGTGAACGCCAAAGAAGTCTGAATAGCCATATTCACCAAAGGGCCAATTCGTATGAACACCAATCCACTCTATCCCCATGCCACCCAGCCACAGAATGGCAGAAGACACCCACAGTCCTGGCTTCTTCCAGATGACTGACTGGTCGGACATTCCGTTTCTTCTTCGTCCCCGATAGATCAGTTCCACGACATAAAGTGCATAGATCACAAGAAACAGTCCGTTGGAAAATGATAATTGTTCAGGTACTCCAATGGTTAGCATTAGCGTGGCGCCAATGATGTACCATGCCCAATACAGACCTTGAATCATCAGGAGACCGCCGTACGAGAAGCCTGATAGGCGAGTACCGGATAACGTTTCACAATGGCTCCAAGCATCTCCAGTTTCAGCTCATCGGTCACAAATGCCCGTTTGTTATATACATCGTAGTCGTTACGTTCTACCGCATGTAATATGGTGGAGTAGAAGGCTGCCGCCAGTTCAATCGCAAATGCACTTTCCGTAGGGTAGGTCTCGAGCCGATCCATGCCAAGACGGAACCATTCAAGTGCTGATGCTTTCAATTCCTGAATGATGGCTATAAACCGTTCGTCCACAATACCATCTGCCCAATCCTGTTCGGAGTACCCGTGCTTATCCATGATTTCAAGTGGAACATAACGGCGTGCTCTTGCCCGATCTTCCCCCACGTCACGAATAATGTTGACGATCTGCATGCCCTTGCCAAGAGCAATGCCGTTTACGGCGACTTCGGCACCATTGTCATCACGCAGCACAGGAAGCAGCATCTCCCCTACCGTTCCTGCTACAAGATAGCAGTAATGTTCCAGATCCTTCATCGTTGCATAATGCGTTACCTCCAGATCGGTCATCTGTCCATCCATCTGCCGGAAGAAAGGCCCTTTGTCCAAGTGGGGAAAGTTCGAGAATAACCATCTCAATGCAGGCCAGATAAAATGGCCCTCTGCCTCTTCCAGGTATTCAAAATGATCCCGAATCTCATGTATGGTATACATCGACTTCTCCGGTTCATCGACACTGTCATCAATGATGCGGCAGAACGCATAGATCACATACACCGCTTCACGGCGCGGACTTGGCAGACCTCTGAAAGCCTGATAAAAAGAAGAGGATCCCTTCTGCATCAACTCTTCGCACCTGTTCAAAATCATTTCATTCATGTTCCCATCTCCTTCATGAGTAGATTGACGGCCATGCGTGCACTTTGCATTACGATCGGAACGCCACCTCCTGGATGCACCGATGCTCCCGCTGCGTACAATCCGTGTATCGTCGGAAACGGCTTCGGCTGCGGCCGATACACGCCCGATTGAAACAGAATTGGTGCAATACCGAAGCTTCCACCGCCGTAGAGACCATCTCGCTCGGCATCTGCTGGCGTGCGTACTTTCTTCCATCTGATCGCTGCACGAAGTCCCGGGAAACCGCGTTGTTCCGCTTCCTCCAACACCCGTTCCACCAGTGCCCCGCTCTCTCTGGACCAGTCCACACCTTCCGCATCTGGCACGGGAACAAGGAAATACAATACACTTTGACCGGCTGGCGCAGCGGAATCATCAACAGCTACCGGGTTAAATACATAAAATGAAGGCTGTTCCGGAATACGGCGCTGATTGAATACTTCCCGCAAGCTTCCATCAAGACTGGGTGGCAGGAAAAATTGATGCGTCGTTGCATCTTCCCAGGTTTTGTCGACCCCAACATAAATCAACACACAACCGGATGAGGGACGATAGGGTTTCTTTTTGCGCGGTGCTTCCGGTATGTCGCCCAGTAGACCTGTCAGATGAGGGAAATCGCCATTATAGATGACTGCGTCTACATCTTCCGAACCTGCGGCCGTTTCAATACCTCGGCAAACGCCATGTTCAATACGCAGTCCCGTTACTTCCATATTCAGCACAACACGCCCGCCACGCGCGATCAGTTCTGATTCCAGAATCCCCGGTAATGCGGCATATCCGCCCTTCACCATCCAGATTCCATATTCATGCTCTGCATAAGGAAGAAGGGAATAGATTCCCGGAGTCCCGAACGGCGAACCTCCAATATACAGACTCTGAAGTGAATAGGCATCAACCAGTTCCTCATGATGAAAATAATCTCCTACGGCTTTACGTACACTTTTGTGTGCACGGAGCCTGCCCATCAGGGACATGAGAGACGGTGTGAAGAAATCCCTTTTCCGCTGAAAAGCTCTTTCCAGGAAAGCAGACCGCCCTGCCGGGAACAGGGTATCCATGTCCTTCATGAATCTTGTGAATCCTCCGCTCTCTCCCGGGAATAACCGCTCGATCTCTTCGGCCTGCTGACCGCGGTCTGTCATCTTGGTCATGACACGTCCGCTGCTGTAGTGAACCCTGTATAACGGATCACAGCGGAGCAGCTCCACTTTGGAGCGATCCACGCCAGCCTCCTCCAGAATGCCATGCAGCATGTCGGGCAGAAGTACGATGGTTGGACCCTGGTCAATGCGATATTCCCCGTTCTGCTCATAGCCAATGCGTCCGCCCACTCGGGAACCCCGTTCATAAACGGTGACGTCCCATCCCTGCCGGTTCAGCAGCAGGGCCGAGGTCAGCCCACCAATGCCTGCCCCTACAATGGCTGCCCGCTTCATGAATGACCTCCGGCTTCAGCAGTCTTCACATAAGAAGACCGGTTCGAGCGGGTTTTGGCATCCTCTTCCTGGATCAGTCTGACACTGATTCGAGCAGATTCAAATATGGTTGGCAGTCCGCTGCCCGGGTGGGTTCCACCGCCGACCAGCCATACCCCTTTCAGCTCTTCGAACTGGTTATGCGGACGCAGATACATCATCTGACCCAGATTGTGAGCCATGTTAAATGTCGCACCACGGTACACATCCAGTTCATTTTCCCAGTCAAGCGGGGTAAACATCATGGACTCTTCGATACGACTGCGAATGTCTGCGAGCTCGGGGATCGCTTCAAGCCGCTGCATCATCGCCTCGCGTACATTCTCCCGTTCCACATCCCAATCAATGTCCCCTGTAAGGTTCGGAGAAGGCATGAGCACGTATAATGCAGATTTTCCTGGAGGTGCGAGTGTCGAATCGAGCTTGGAAGGGTTATGAATATATAGGGACGGGTCAGCGGACAACACTTTATGCTTCGTGATCTCATCCACGTTCAATCGGTAATCTTCCGGAAAGTAAATCGAGTGATGCGGCAGATCAATCTCGCCGTCTACTCCCAGATAGAGCATCGCTGTAGAACAGGAGTACTTCTTGCGTTTCATTTTCTCCGGCGTATATTTCTTAAGCACACCTGGGTCGAACAGATGATTCACCGCATGGGCAAAGTCTGCATTAACGACGACGTGATCCGCTTCAATGCGTTCACCGTTCTCAAGCAGTAGGCCCTCCGCTCGTCCATTGCGCACGATAACCTTCTTCACTGGACAGGATGTATGTATACGTCCACCATATTCCTTTACAATATCAGCCATGCTCTGGAATACGCGATTCACACCGCCAATCGGATGAAACAGCCCATAATGATGCTCGATGAATGACAGAATCGTGAATGTACCCGGACAATCCCAGGCAGACATGCCCAAATATTTGGATTGAAACGTAAAGGCCCAGCGCAAACGCTCGTCAGTAAAATAACGGGACAGGATGCCATAGACCGTATTGTTCACGTCCAGCTTCGGAAGAGCCGTTATCGCATCCTTGCGCAGATAATCTGCCAGCTTGCCGAAAGGCCGGCGCAGCAAAGGCATGACTTTACCAAACTTGACTTCCTCATCCTGCATGAACCTCAGGTAATGGTCTTCATTACCAGGGAACAGTTCCTTGATCTGAGCAGCAGTATCTTCACGATTACGGGAAGGCGTGAACACCTTATCGCCGAAGTTCAGCGCATACAAGGGCGTCAGTTCCTTAAGGTCCACGTAATCGGATAGTTTGCGTCCTACCAACTCGAACATCTCTTCAAGCAGACCGGGCATCATCAAGAACGTCGCACCGCGGTCGAATCGGTATTCACCGAGCTCCAGTCTGGCAGAGCGTCCACCAATCACCGGTTGTTTCTCATAAACGTCCACTTCGTATCCCTGACCGGACAATAACATGGCCGCTGCAAGCCCGCCTGGACCGGCACCAATTACAGCCGCACGTTTACGTTGCTGATTAGATATCATGCCACTCACCTTTCTTATGGTCGAAAACGCACTTCTACCATTCTTAACCTATTATTAAACCATTGCAGAATCACCGAAGCGGATTATAGCCAAAACGTTATACAAATATAATACAAATATTATACGAACTTGTAAACATAAATATGACTCACGGGTCAAATAACTGCGAAAATGATCGTTAAAATCAAGAAAAGACACCCCCTGACGCACTTGTGTCAAAGGATGCCTTTTCAATTATAGCCCCGATAAATGGGCGCTTAGCCATGTGTTCGGGTTGGATTGTCGGTCAGATACTCTCGCTCAAGCCATGCCTGCCAGTCTGATGAATCCTCCGGCATGATCCACTCCGGGTAAGCTGCATTCTCATTGCGCTCATAACCCTTGCCTCCAAGGATAAAGCGCATTTGCGGAAACTCGGTCATAATGCGATCGACAAGCCGGTCACTCTGCTCGCTTAAGGCTGGATTCGTAATGGAGAGACAGACCAGCTTGATCTTCTGCTCCCGGATTATAGGAAATACCCCTTCCTCAGGGGTATTGGCACCGAGATATAATACTTCGGCTCCATTTTTACGCATAAACAACGAGAACAACAGCAATCCCACCTGATGATGCTCCCCCTCCGGACAGAGCGCCAGAACTTTGGGTAGATGCGGATAGATCGGGAACAGATGGAAAAACTGATAGAACCGCTGTGAGATCAGCTGGGTCATAAAATGCTCCTGTGCGACTGAGGCTCTTCCCTGCTCCCATGCATCCCCCACACGAACGAGAATGGGTACAAGCACATGGTAAAACATCGAGTCATATCCATACATGGTAAAACCAAAATCAATCAAACCGTTGGCACGTTCACCTTGGAAATGGTAGAGCGAGTCATATATCTGATCGGTCATGCGTAAGTAGGCCTCTTCCATTGTGGGAACAGGGGCGGTGAGCGGAGCCGGAATGACCGCTTCTGGCGTTTTTGCTTTGTTTTCTTTTAACATGCGTACGGCTTCTGATATGTTGGTCTGATGCTGTTCAACCTGCTCCTTCAGCCAACGCAAATCTTCAACATTTTCATCCGTGTACAACCGATAACCCGATTCTGTCCGTTCAGGGGTTACCGCACTGTACCGATTCTCCCAAGCCCGGAGCGTAACCGTTGGAATGTCCAGCATGGCAGCGACTTGTTTGATGGAATACACTTGATTACCTACTCTCTTTTCTGAAATATCCCGACCGTCTATAGGTTAACGAATACTTCCTCCGTCCTTGTCAGGTATATGGAAATCCCAACATTCTACAAAAATAATACACCCATTATACACAACGGCCACACACCTGTCGATTCCATTCAGGCAAATCGTATATGAATAAGTACATTTCTCTCTTTCCCCTACACAGCCTGCGTCAACGCTCATGACAGAGTGGTAATAGTAGTCAGCACGTTTACAGAAAGGGGATATGCCGTTGTTTACTACGAGGCGTTCATCATCAGAACACCAAACATCCAGACGTCGTTTTCCATACATACGAACAGCTCTTGGACTCCTTATTTTATGGCTTGTGGCCGTCATGTTATATCAAACCTATAAACCACTGCCGGCAGGCATTTCCTATGAAAGCCCGGAATATCGCGTAGACGAGGTCGCATTTCTTCATGATCTTACTTATCCGTCCGCAGACGGGCAGATGGAGCACGAGCAGCAGATTTTTCAGCGCATGCTGCAGATTGTGGAAGAGGCGGAGCAATTTGTTGTGGTGGATATGTTTCTGTTCAACAACTATCAGCATAAGGGGCAGCACTTTCCACCAGTTAGCGTAGAATTCACAGATGCTCTGGTCGCCAAAAAAAAGCAGCATCCCGACATGCAGATTCTGTTCATTACGGATGAAGTGAACACCAATTATAATTCGGCCCCCAATGAACTGCTGGAGCAAATGAAGCAGGCCGGCATTGAGGTTGTGATTACCAATGTTGATCCACTCCGGGATTCGACGCCCGTATACTCGGCAGTCTGGCGTACGTTCTTCCAATGGTTTGGCCAGTCGGGAGATGGCTGGATTCCGAACCTGATGGCAAGCGATGGCCCGGACGTTACCATGCGTTCTTACCTTAAGCTGCTTAATGTAAAGGCCAATCACCGCAAGGTCGTGGCCAGTGAGAAAAAGGCAATCGTCTCCTCCGGCAACATCCATGATGCAAGTGCCTATCACTCCAATGTGGCGTTTGAAGTTACGGGACCCGTCATTGGAGATATACTTCATTCGGAACAAGCCGTACTGAACATATCAGGGGGAGGTCAAGTTCCTTCCTACACAGCTCCTTCCACCGATCCAAATCAAGGCGATCTGCGCATTCGCTATCTGACCGAAGGAAAAGTGAATGATGCCGTATTGCATGAGATCAATTTGACGGAAAAAGGGGACACCTTGTGGATGGGCATGTTCTACATCGCTTCTCCGAAAGTACTGGACGCATTGCTTGATGCTTCCAAACGAGAAGTAGATATCCGGCTAGTGCTTGATCCAAACGAGAATGCATTCGGTCAGGAGAAAATCGGTATTCCGAATCGGCCTGTAGCCGCCGAACTGCATGATAAATCGGATGGCAAGATCCAAATCCGCTGGTACAACACAACCAAGGAGCAGTATCACACCAAAATGTTGTATATTGCCAAAGCCACTGGAGATCATATTGTGCTTGGCGGATCAACCAACCTTACGCCCCGAAACATGAATGACTATAATCTTGAAAATGAACTATGGGTCGCTGCGCCTGCAGATAATGAGTTCAGTCGCAATGTGGCGGATTATTTTGAACGCGTGTGGAATAATGAGGATGCCGAGTTCACTCTGAATCTGGACGAATTCCAGGAGAAAACCACTTTCCTGAAGGGAATTCTCTATAAACTGCAGCTCATACTGGGATTTACCACGTTCTAAGCTACCCTTGAGCTGTGTATTGGTCGCCTGTGAAATTTCTGCAGGCGGCTTTTTTTGAATGGACTTGACATCTGATGTGAAATATGAAAATATGGTCTCCTAACGACCGTTAGGAAGGTGAATAAAATGACAGCACAATCCATACGTAATGCGGCCTTGTTCCACTTTGCCAGAGATGGATATGAAGGGGCATCCCTTCGGGCTATTGCTGACGATGTAGGAATTAAGAAACCGTCCATATATGCCCATTTCAGTGGCAAGGAAGACTTGTTCCTCCAGGCACTGGCTCATGCTTTTCGAGAAGTAAAACGCCATACATTGGAATATTTCCGCGATCATGCCGAACTTCCCCTGGAAGACAGACTCAAGGGAGTGTTTCCGTGGTTCGAACAGGAATATAACGCCAGCCCTTCAACACGCTTGATGCTGCGCATGTCCTACTTCCCCCCTCCCGGACTGTACAACGAAGTGATGGACATCGCGCATCCGTTTCTTGATGGCATGGAGCGATCACTGAACCGGCTCCTGCAGCGAGCGGTACGTCATGGAGAATTACCTTCGATTTCAACGGAACAAGCTGCCATTGCCTTTATGACTTCTCTCGATGGAATTACCGTGGAGATTATTTATGGAAGCTCACGCCGGTACAATAGACGTCTTGAGGCGGCATGGCCTGTCTTTTGGCATGGCATTCATCATTTGAACGAAGAGGCACAGAAGATCGTGCCGGAAGGAGAAGCATCATCATGAACCGCAACTGGTTATATGTATTTATCGGAGGCATCATCGAAATTGTCTGGGTAAGCGGACTGAAGCATGCCTCCAATCTATGGGAATGGGCGCTGACCGCTGCAGCCATCGTCATCAGCTTCGCCCTGATCATCGCAGCCTCCAAGAGATTGCCGGTGGGCACGGTCTATGCCGTATTTACCGGAATCGGTACCGCAGGCACCGTGCTTGCGGAAATGCTGTTGTTCGGGGAGCCATTCCGTCTGGCCAAAATCCTGCTGATCGGACTGCTGCTCTGTGGCGTAATCGGACTGAAGCTCGTGACGGATCAGCAAGAAGAAGCGAAAGAAGGTGTGGCATAATGGCATGGTTAGCAATTGTAGGCGCAGGTATCTGTGAGATTTTTGGCGTAATCGGAATCAACGGCGCTTCGACCAAAAAGGGCTGGCCTTATATCGTGCTTATGCTCATTTCCTTTGTATTCAGCTTCTCGCTGCTGTCCTATGCGATGACCTCCATTCCGATGGGCACCGCCTACGCTGTCTGGACAGGCATTGGTACCGTAGGCAGCACATTAACGGGTATGTTCCTGTTCGGCGAGCGCAAGGAGGCCAAACGGCTGCTGTTCATTGCCATGATTCTGGTGGCTGCAGTTGGATTGAAACTGATTACGTAAATATTGCATTCATTCTGTAAAAACTAGGGCGACTTCCATCTGGAAGTCGCCTTTTTGGTATATAATGTAAATAGGCACTCTCTCTCCTTCTTGAAAAACGGGACTACTCTGATTGTTTGAATTACCAATTCCCTACCATTTGAATTCGCCCTTCCACTTCGTTTATACTTGTTCTGACCCTAAAGTCAATTCAAGAACTCATAAGTTCCGCAGATGAGGTGAAGGTATCGTTAATGAACCCAATTCATGAAATGAATGAGAAGAAAAAACTCATTATAACGACAGCTCTCAAGCTGTTTTCTGCCAAAGGCAGCGCTGCAACGTCCATGCAGGAAATTGCGGAGCTATGCGGCATGTCCAAGGGAAGCCTCTACCTGATTTTCAAATCCAAAGAGGAATTGGAAGCCAGTACGATGGAGTACTGCATCTATACCCTGCTGGATGAGATGTCACAGATTGAACATGAGGCTGGCCTCACATCACGAGAACGCCTGCACAAGCAGATTGAGACGCTGCTCCTTCATGTATCCGAATTAAAAGAATTCCTTCGGGTGCAGCTGCGCAGCATGATGATGGATGATGAGCAGCAGCATCCCGGCAGGAAATGCGACCCGCATCACAGGGATATGGAGATCCGAACCCTGCACTGGTTCAAGGATAAGCTGGAGGATCTGTACGGTCCCGAGATTGAGCCCTATACTGTGGATCTTATTTTGCTGACGCACGGCCTTTTCCTGTCCTACGTCAAGATCTGGTTTACGGAGATGCCTTCCCTTACCGTATCCAAAATGGCCGCGAATCTGCTGCAAACGATGGATTATGCAGCGTACGGTTTGCTGGATCAGCGACCTGAGCCTTTGATCAGCTTGGAAAACTGGCCGGCATGGACCAGCGAATCCAAATCGGATTCCACCATGATGCGTCATCCCATTCACATCATCAAACAGATGCAGGATATCGTTACTACCGATCTGTCCGCAGGACAATCCCGAAACGATGCGTTAGAAACCATCGCCATTCTCAAGCAGGAAATGATGGAATTCACGCCGCGCAGGGCGATTATCCTGGGCATGATGCACAACCTGGAGAACATTCCAGCCATTGAATCGTTGCACTCCGAGCTTCAGCACATTCTGGATGCCATGTATAGCCGGTTCATCCAGGCTGACTCGTCAAACAAATAGAAACAGGGAGAACAGAGAGGAGAAGAGACCATCGTATGAAAGGAATCATTAATTTTTCACTGAACAACAAGTTCGCGATCTGGATTCTGACCATTATCATTTCCTTCGCTGGCTTGTACAGCGGACTGACGATGAAACAGGAAACCATCCCGAACATCAATGTGCCATTTCTAAGTGTCACGGCGATTGATCCCGGAGCGGCTCCAGAAGCTATCGTAGAAGATGTGACCAAGCCGCTGGAACAGACTCTGCGCAATGTGGAGGGAATCAAGACACTTACTTCCACTTCTATGGAGAATGCTGCTTCCATCACACTGGAATTTGATTATGGAACCGATCTGAACAACGCTACTGCAGCTGTTCGCGAGGCGCTAAATGAAGTGCAGCTTCCGGACGGTGTACAGAAACCGACCATTTCCAAATTCAGCATCAATTCATTCCCGGTTGTCTCACTGAGCCTGTCCGATAAGGACGGCGGAGATCTGGAGCAGTTGACCAGACTCGTTGAATCCGATATTCAGCCTGCACTCGAAGATATCGACGGTGTAGCCCAAGTACAGGTTTCCGGTCAGTATGTCAAGGAAGTTCAACTGAAGTTCAACCAGGACAAAATGAATGAACTCGGCCTGACAGAAGATACCGTTAACGGCATCGTTCAAGGTTCCTCTGTCCGCGTTCCACTTGGATTGTTCGAACTGGACGAAGCACAGAAAGCTGTTGTAGTTGATGGTAACATCATTGATCTCGATGACCTGAAGAACCTTGCTATTCCTGTGGTGCCTAGCGGTGCAGGTGCAGCAGCAGATCCATCTGCTCAAGCAGGCGGTGCTGTAGGCCAAGCAGCAGCTCCAAATGCCGCACAGGGATCGACCCCGTCTGCCGCACCATCCGCGGGTGGAAATGCAAGTGCAGGCAGTGCTTCCGGTGCTGCCAATGCAGCAGGAATTCCTACGGTAAAATTAAGCGAAATCGCGAACATTGAGGTCATCGGTCAGGCCGAATCCATTTCACGGACAGATGGCATGGAGTCCATTGGTATCTCCATCGTGAAATCCAATGACGCCAATACCGTGGATGTCGTGAATGCCGTTAAAGACAAAGCGGAAGAATTGCAGTCGCAATTCAAAAACGCACAACTGACGGTATTGCTTGACCAAGGTAAGCCGATTCAGGATTCCGTCAATACGATGCTTGGCAAAGCGGTCTTTGGTGCCCTGTTTGCCATCCTGATTATCCTGTTGTTCCTGCGCAATATTCGTTCAACCATTATCTCGATTATCTCGATTCCGCTCTCCTTGCTCATGGCATTGACTGCGCTCCTGCTCATGGACATCACACTGAACATGATGACACTGGGCGCCATGACCGTTGCCATTGGACGGGTCGTGGATGACTCCATCGTTGTAATCGAGAACATCTATCGCAGATTGACGCTCAAAGGAGAGAAACTGAAAGGCCGTGAACTGATCCGGGAAGCAACCCGTGAAATGTTCATTCCGATCCTCTCTTCCACGATTGTAACCATCGCCGTGTTCCTGCCACTCGCACTCGTTAGCGGCATGGTAGGCGAGCTCTTCATGCCATTTGCATTAACCATGGTATTTGCGCTGCTGGCATCCTTGCTCGTGGCTATCACCATCGTTCCGATGCTGGCTCATACCCTGTTCCGCAAAGGCCTGAAGAACAAGCAAAATCATGAGGAAAAACCAGGGAAGATGGCTGAGGGTTACAAACGCCTGCTGAACTGGACACTTTCGCACAAAATCATTACCGTCGGCATCGCCGTGGTCTTGCTCGTCGGCAGTTTGTTCCTGTATCCGTTCATCGGTGCAAGCTTCTTGCCAGAACAGCAGGACAAATATGTGACGATCACATACAGCCCGGAAACCGGCTCCCTGCGTGAAGACGTTGAAAAAGAAGCGCTTGCTGCTGAAAAATATTTGCTGAAGCAGCCTGGCCTGGAGAAAATGCAGTATTCCATCGGCGGCAGTAATCCACTGAGCAGCATGGGTGGAGGAAGCTCGAACTCGGCACTCTTCTATATCGAATACAATGAAGATACCAAAGATTTCAGCCAAGTGAAGGAACAGCTTGTAGAAGGTTTGCGGAAAGAAGTTCCCGTAGGTACCTGGAGTGAGCTGGATATGTCCGGCGGTCTGGGAGGCAGCAGCCTGAGCATCTCCATCTACGGCGACAATGTGGAACAGCTCAAGCCTGTCACGGATGAAGTGTTCAAGCTGGTTGAAGCCGATACCGAAAACTTCGAAAAAGCAGACACCACGCTCTCTGACACGTATGGTCAATACACCCTTGTTGCGGATCAGGAAAAGCTGAGCTCGCTCGGTCTGACTGCAGGCCAATTGGCTATGGCACTGAGCCCTGTACAGGAACGTCCGGTGCTGACGGAAGTGGATATTGATAACAAAACCTATAAAGTGTATGTCGAGACAGATCAAAAGACATTCGACAGCATCACCGACATTGAAAATGAGACAGTGACTTCTCCGCTCGGCATCCAAGTACCGATCAAGGATGTTGCAAACGTTGAAGAAGGTACTTCTCCGAACTCGATTATGCGCATTGACGGCAAGGTCGTTGCCCAAGTTTCGGCGACCATCCTGGCTTCCGATGTGCAGAAGGCTTCACAAACCCTGCAGGATAACATCGACAAGCTGGACCTGCCTGATGGCGTTGAGGTGAAATTCGGCGGTACAACCGAGCAAATCAATGATACCTTTACCCAACTCGGTCTTGCCATGCTGGCAGCCATCGCCATTGTATACTTTGTACTTGTCGTTACATTTGGCGGCGGTCTCGCACCATTCGCCATCCTGTTCTCCCTGCCGTTTACCGTTATTGGTATCATGGTAGGTCTGTTCCTGGCTGGCGGCACCATTGACGTCTCTGCCATGATGGGTGGACTGATGCTGATCGGGATCGTAGTCACCAATGCCATCGTCCTGATCGACCGTGTCATTCACATGGAGAAAGACGGCATGTCTACGCGTGAAGCCTTGCTTGAAGCAGGAGCAACACGTCTGCGTCCAATCCTGATGACTGCACTTGCAACGATTGGCGCCCTGCTGCCACTCGTTACTGGACTGGAAGAAAGTGCGGGAATCATCTCGAAAGGCCTGGGTATTACCGTTATCGGCGGTCTGATCAGTTCTACGCTGCTTACCCTGGTTATTGTGCCGATCGTGTATGAATTCCTGATGAAATTCAAGAAGAAAAGAATCGAAGATTAAGCTGCTCACTTGAACTTCGGTTCATAATGAGCAATACAGAAAAATAAAAAACCTCCTGGTTCTCCATTGGAATGACTGTCCATTTCAATGAGATCAGGAGGTTTTTTGGTTTGTCCATTAAGGGGCTCCCTCCCTAAATGTCAGGTAAAACGACACCAATCCGAACCTGGATTATTCCAGATTACAAAAAAAGGAGTCTAGTTTGTGATGTAAAACAAATCAGCGTTAGTTTTCAGCCCATCATCGGTAAACGGACTTATAATATAGCTTAATTATGTAAGTTAACGGATTTTAGACAGGTCATCCAGCTCGTACATCACAACATAACAGACGCTCTTCAGAAACCCGCATCATGAGGCGGGATTGCAATCGGCATGCAATTGGGGAAGGACGGTGATTGTATGGGGGAAACGACGCTCCAACTTCAGATGAGAGACATGTTGAAACGGCCTGTATTTCGCAAGGCAGAGGTACTGGCCAGTGAACGTGCACTGGAGAGGTATGTCCGTTGGGTCCATATTATGGAGGTACCGGATGTGGGCGATCTGTTAAACGGAGGAGAACTGGTACTGACCACCGGCATCGGCTGGCAGGCTGATGAGCAGCAAGGTTTGTCTTTCCTGCGGCAGTTAATTGCCCGTGGAGCGGCTGGACTCTGTATCGAACTGGGGATTCACACCAAGTCACAACTTGGAGCGATGAAGGAAATCGCAGCAGCAGATGACTTTCCACTGATCTGGTTCCATGAACAAGTCCGCTATATTGATATTACACAAGATCTGCACTTCGCCCTGATTCGCAATCATCAGCGAATGCTCGCTGAACTCGATAATCTGACTACCTCGTTCAACCAGCTCCTGCTAAACGGAGACGGCGTACAGCCGCTGCTTCGCTTGTTATCACGCACAACCGGCTGCCCGGTTGCATTATACCCACTTGAGGGGGAAGCCAGTGCAGTTCCTTATTGTCCCCCAGAGCAATTGGAGATCCGTAGAATGGCTTGGTTAACCCAGCGCAACCATTCATCTGAGTCAGGACAATCAAGCTATTCCCATCGTTTGGAGCAACCCATGGATGCCTATACCCTGCCTGTTCAGGCGCTCGATTACACCTTCGCGGACCTGGTACTTTTCCTGGAGAAACTTCCTGAACAGGAGCTTGAGTCACTGCGTCACAAGCCTACTGATGAATTTGTCATTCAGGCGCTGGAGCGCTGCGCGGCTGCTATTGCACAGGACTGGATGCGAACCAAATACATGGAGGAGAAGCGTCGTTACAAGGAAGACATGTGGGTCATCGACTGGCTGAACGGACATCACACGGCCAAGGAAATTCAAGAGTACCTGTCCGCCAGCCCTCTGCTTGGTGCCAGCAAAGGCACCGTCGTTTTGTTTGACAGTAACCCGAGTTATACCGACAGCCTCAAGCTGCAGAAGCTGCTTATACAGCGCAATATCGTCGCCCGCTCTGTATTCTCCCGGGAAGGGTTCTCCCTTTTCAGCACGGTATTGAATCATCAGATCATCCTGATCATCCTCGATCCTCAGCCAGGTCCTCAGCGCAAAAGCCATCTCTGGCGCTGCATAGAGCAGCTACAGCAACACGAAACGGACCAGACCCATCGTCTGTTCTCCGGTCTGCTGGGCATTGGTCACAGCTGTGCCGATTTGTCACGACTCAAGGACAGCCTGGATACGGCCAAGGAAACGCTGCGCATTCAAAAGGATACCGGACCCATGCAGCAGCCGTTTTACAGCAATCTCCACGGTTACCGCATCATCGCCGGGATGAAGCAGAGCGGTAATCTGGAGGATTTTATTGAGGAATACCTCGGCCCCATCATCCGGCATGATGCAGAGAAAGGCGGCCAACTGCTGCGCACACTCAAGCAGTATTTTGTGCTGTGCTGCTCCAAACAGGAGACCGCTACTACCCTATTCATTGTCAGACAGACCCTCTATCACCGGCTCGACAAAATCGAAGCTTTGCTCGGAGAAGACTATATCCTCCCCGAGAAACGCGTCGCTATCGAACTCGCCATCTACGCTTATGAATACGTTCATGGTCCAATTGCATAAATGGCAAGAGGACTATGCCCCCCGCTGTTCCTGAAGCTGCCGGATCAGAAAGTGGACGAACCACTTTCGTCCGGACGCTGTACCCACATGCTGCTCTTTCATTTCGCCCGGATGCTCGGGATGTTCCCATACGACACTGGCACCCTCCAGATGCTCCTGAACCGAATAGATTCGATATCCCAGCGCAACCATTCGTTCGATCGCCACTTTCTCCGCTTCAAATGCTTCATTCTCCATCATTCGCCTCAACCTCCCGTCACTGTCGTAACTGCCTGCCGCCCAGGCATGGGGGCACCTTCATCGTATTTGGCACGCTTCACATACTGGCCCGATCCTGCCACACCTGCAAACTGACGATCCTTAATGACATACTCCCCCCGGCACAGCACGGTAACGGGACATCCCTGTACCTGCATGCCTTCGAAGGCGCTATAATCCACATTCATATGATGTGTACTCGCCGATATCTCTCGGGAAATGGACGGATCAAAAATAACGATATCCGCATCGGTACCGACTGCAAGCGTCCCTTTCTGCGGAAACATCCCAAACAGCTTGCTCGCCCGGGTAGAACACAGATCTACCCATTGATTCAATGAAATGCGTCCCTTGGCAACTCCCTCCGAGTATAAAATGCTAAGCCGGTCCTCAATAACTGGCCCACCATTAGGTATTTTGCTAAAGTCATTCTTTCCTAGATCCTTTTGTCCCTTGAAATTAAATGAGCAGTGATCGGACCCAATCGTCTGCAACTGGCCGCTCTTCAGTGCGTTCCACAACACCTCCTGATGGG
This sequence comes from Paenibacillus sp. 7516, assembly GCF_002272715.1. NCBI lineage: Bacteria > Bacillati > Bacillota > Bacilli > Caryophanales > Paenibacillaceae > Paenibacillus > Paenibacillus sp. 7516. The sequence continues at coordinate 487,179 of NZ_NPBI01000024.1, read as the reverse complement.
AGGCTTCCCGCAGAGGAGGGGACCAGACATACTTCGCCCCTTCAAAATCAGGCTGATCCATGATGGACTGATCCAGCGTCAGATACTGCGGACATGTCTCACCCCAGATCCGGTAGCCCATGTCACGCATGCGTGCAATCTGCTCTACGGCTTCGGCACACGTCACATGCACGACATACAGCTGTGAATCCGCAAGGGCAGCGAGACGTGCAGCGCGTCCTGTCGCCTCTCCTTCCAGGATGGAAGGACGGGTAAGGGCGTGATGGATCGGATCGGTCCGCCCGTCAGCGAGCGCCTGTCGCACAAGCAGATCGATGACATCGCCGTTCTCGGCATGCACCATGACCAGTGCACCGTACTCCTTGGCCTTTTGCAGCGTCTGATAGAGGATGCCATCATCAGCCTGGAACTGGTTTTTATAGGCCATGAACACTTTGAAGGAAGACACCCCTTCTTCCTCAATGACCTGCGGCAGCTCCTCCAATACCTGGTCATTCATCTCTCCGATCATCAGATGAAATCCATAGTCGATGGCAGCCTTCCCCTTGGCCTTCGCATGCCATTCCTTCAGGGATTCGGTGAGCGGTTTGCCCTTCTGGGTCAGACAGAAATCAAGAATTGTCGTTGTTCCGCCAAACCCTGCCGCTGCGGTACCCGTTGCAAAATCATCCGCGGTCACTGTCCCGCCAAAAGGCATATCCAGATGTGTATGCGGATCAATACCGCCGGGAATGACATAACAGCCGGAGGCATCCACGATCTCCGTTCGGTCATCCGCCACCATGCCCATGCCAATCTGCGTGATTTTCCCGTTCTCAATGAGTATATCTGCTTCAAATGTGTCTGCTGCCGTGACCAATACGCCATGTTGAATCAGTTTGCGCCCACTCATGATATCGCCTCCTTGGTTGATTGATCTCTAATCGATTGCAGCACAGCAATCGCAGATTGACGTTCATTCCAGGTTAATGGAGTCTGTTCAGGTGCTACCTCGACCATTTCAATAGCCCCGTCCACCGGACATACAATCGAGCATAGGTTACAGCCCACACAATCTTCCTCGACTACTTCCAGATAGGCGCCGGAAGGATCGTTCAGCATATCAATACACTGGTGCGATGTATCCTCACAAGCGATATGGCACTTGTTGCAGTTAATACAGACATCACGGTTGATGCGGGCGACCACTTTGTAATTGAGATCCAGATTACCCCAGTCCGAGTATCGGGGGACCGTCTGACCCACAAGTTCCGCCACACTGCTCAGGCCCTTCTCATCCAAATAATCATTCAGCCCATCGATCATATCCTCCACGATGCGAAAACCATGATGCATCGCTGCCGTGCACACTTGGACGCCTGTCGCTCCCATGAGCAAAAACTCCGCCGTATCCCGCCAATCGGATATGCCGCCAATGCCCGAGATGGGCACGCCCACTTCAGGATGGCGGGCACATTCGGCCACCATGTTGAGGGCAATCGGCTTCACGGCTGGTCCGCAATAGCCGCCATGGGCACCTTTGCCGCCTACATGGGGCACGGTATTCCACGAATCCAGATCCACCCCTGCCAGAGAGTTAATAGTGTTGATAAGAGAAATGGCATCCGCACCACCGCGCACTGCGGCCCGGGCCGTTGCCGTAATATCCGTAATATTCGGTGTCAGCTTCACGATCACGGGGGTCGTCGCGACTTCCTTCACCCACATCGTCTGCAGCTCAACCAGATCCGGCTGCTGACCGGAAGCGGCCCCCATGCCGCGTTCAGCCATCCCATGGGGGCAGCCAAAATTCAGCTCCAGACCATCCACCCCGACCGCTTCTACCTTTTTGACAATCTCATGCCACTTCTCCCGCTTCGGTTCCACCATCAGTGAGGCAATGACCGCCCGATCCGGGAAGCGCTTCTTGGTTTCGGCAATCTCCCGCAGATTGACCTCCAGTGGACGATCGGAGATCAGCTCAATATTGTTGAAGCCCGCTACCCGCTGTCCGCCGAAATGTACAGCGGCAAAACGGGATGACGTGTTAATGATCGGTTCACCCAGCGTCTTCCACACCGCACCTCCCCAGCCTGCCTCGAAGGCGCGCTGCACCTGATATCCCGTATTCGTCGGCGGCGCGGATGCCAGCCAGAATGGATTGGGTGATCGAATACCTGCCAGATTTATGGATAAGTCAGCCATAACGATCCCTCCTTGGTGTTGTTTGCATCTATGGTCTTGCTTTGCACTCGATGGCTTCATGGTCTGAACAGCATACGAAGCACAAGCTCACCTCAAGCCGTCTCCTCCACCTGTCCAGGCAGTGCCTTCATCAGTGCTGCTGCAGCCAGCTTCCCCTGCTGGGCAGCCGAGACAACCATGGCCTCGCCTTGCCCCTGGCCGAAAATCACATCCCCTGCCGCATAGATCTGCGGATGAGAGGTTCGGTAGGACTGCTGCTCCACCTCGACAACACCCCATTGATGACGCAGACCGAAGGCTTCAATGAGAGGCAGCAGCCGGTTCTGTCCGATCGCCCGGACGACGGTGTCACATTCAATTAGGAACTCCGTTCCTTCTTGGGGCACGGGTAATGCACGCCCGCCTCCTGGCGGTGTGACCAGCTCCATTTTCACACACTCCACAGCCCGGACTCGCCCATTCTCATCGCCAATGATGCGCTGCGGCATCGTAAACCAGCGGAACTCTACCCCTTCCTGTTTCGCAAACGCATATTCAAATGCATAGGCCGTCATCTGAACCTCTCCGCGCCGATAGAGCATCTGCACACGTTCTGCTCCCAGACGTACCGAGCAGGTGGCTGCATCCACTGCCGTGTTGCCCGCACCTATGACGGCTACTCTCAGACCATTCAGCGCAGGCGGTACGCCCTGTTTCGTGGATTCCACCAGTTCAATGGCATCGTACACCCCTTCCAAGCTCTCTCCTTCGATCCCAAGCATCGGAACGGAACCCATTCCACAAGCCAGAATGACAGCTTCATGCTGTTCCAGCAGTTGTGCAGGAGACAGATCCACGCCTATGCGTACACCGTACCGGATGTTTACTCCCAGCGCTTCAACCTGCTCCACTTCCCACAGGGACACTTCTTGCGGTAAACGAAAGGAGACGATCCCGTACGTATTTAATCCACCACCCTTGGGCTTCGCTTCATAGATCGTCACCTCATACCCTGCACGGCCAAGCTCTCTGGCTGCGGACAAGCCGGCAGGCCCGGCGCCAACAACAGCGATGGAACGGCCATTGGAGGGGGCTGCCTGAAACAAAGGTTCATTGGCCGCCCGTGCCCAATCCGTGGCATATCGCTGCAGATCACCGATGCGAATGGGCTTCGACGATTCGTTCAGTACACAGGCGCCTTCGCACAACTCCTCGGTTGGACAGACTCTTGCACAGCTGGCTCCTACCGGATTGGCATCCATAATGGTTCGGGCCGAGCCTTTCAGATGACCTGTCGAGATTTTCCGGATAAACGAAGGGATATTGATGTCCGTTGGGCACGCCTTGATGCAAGGTGCATCATAACAGTACAGACAGCGGTTGGATTCCTCCATCGCTTCCTTGCCTGTCATGGCGGGTTTCATCTCGGCAAAACGGCTCTCCCATCCATAATCGGATAACGCTGCTCCCGTGCTGTTTATCATGAACATGCACCTCCTAGGGATTGAATTAGGGTCCGGTTTATTTTTGAATGCAACCTTTCAAATGCCAGTTACAGGTTAACCAGATGCTCATACGTCTCCGGGCGCCGATCCCGGTAAAATTGCCACACATTGCGCACTTCACGGATGATTTCGGTATCCATCTCGCCGATGACAATCTCATCCTGATCCCTGCTGCCCATGGCAACCATCCGTCCGCGCGGGTCCACCAGATACGACTGACCGTAAAATTCACCCATATTCCAAGGCGCCTCCACGCCTACCCGGTTAATGGCAGCTACGTAATAGCCGTTGGCAACAGCGTGGGCAGGCTGTTCCAATTTCCACAGATATTCCGATGTACCCGCCACCGTGGCTGACGGATTGAACACAATCTCAGCTCCGGCGAGTCCGAGCAGACGGGCTCCTTCCGGAAAGTGCCGATCGTAGCAGATGTACACGCCTACTCTGGCGTAAGCTGTATCAAATACCGGGTATCCGAGATTCCCGGGCCTGAAATAATATTTTTCCCAGAAGCCGTTCGTACCCTCGCCTGCTTCCACATGCGGGATATGATGCTTGCGGTATTTGCCCAGATAGGAGCCATCGGCATCAATCACGGCAGCCGTATTGTAATACGAAGCAATGCCTTCCACCTCGTACACAGGCAAAATGATCACGACGCCCAGTTCCTTCGCAAGCGTCTGAAAACGCCTGGTTGTCGGTCCCTCCGGCACCGGTTCGGCAGATGCGTACCATTTGGGATTTTGTTCGGTGCAAAAGTAGGGTCCATAGAAGACCTCCTGCAGTCCGATAATCTGTGCTCCTCGTGCTGCAGCCTCACGGACCAGGGTGATATGCTTCTGGATGGCAGCCTCCTTGTGCTCTTCAACCGGGGCCGATCCTTCCACTTCATGCGAAGCCTGAATCAGGCCTATATTGATTTTCCCCATACGCCTGTAGCGCCTCCTTCTACCCAGATTAGGATGTATTAGAGATAAATCCGATCGTTCATCGCTTCCTTTTTCATATCAAAAAAGGTGGATCAGTCCTCCGATTCGATGTCAGCAGGCAGCTGACTGCACATCTGCCGAATCGTGCGATATAATACCTCCGTTCCCAGCGCAATGTCCTCCGGGGAGGAATACTCACTCGGATGATGGCTGATCCCATCCTTGCTGCGGACAAAAATCATGCCATAGGCGCATACATAAGATAGCGCCAGTGCATCATGGAACGGACCACTCATGAGCTCCGGCAAGGACAAGTCCATCTCCTCTGCAGACGAGCGAATGGCTGCCTTGATTCGTTCCGCACAGTAGCGCGGTTCACTATTGGTATCTTCAGCCACGGAATAGGTGAGCCCATGCTGACTGCATACTTCAGCAAGCACATTCATCAGCCGGGCTTCAAGCTGGTTGCGGCGTTCCATCTCCATATCGCGCAAGTCCAAGGTGAAGCTGACTTCCTCAGGGATGATGTTGCGCGAGTCGGGGAACACCCTCAGACTGCCCACCGTACCAACCGTGGGTGCAGCCGGATCTGCTCTAACCATGTCGTCAAACGCTGCAATGACTCTGGCACTGCCCACGAGCGCATCATGCCGCATCGCCATCGGTACCGAACCGGCATGCCCTGCCATGCCCTTGATCGTAACCGTGAGCCATAACGGACCGGAGATGCCCGTGACCAGTCCCACCGGGGCTTCCAGCGATTCCAGCACAGGGCCCTGTTCGATGTGCAGCTCCAGATAGCTGCCGATGGAACCAGGCGCATAGATTCCTTCGGCGAATTTCTCTACTGAGCAACCGAAGGCTTCCAGCGCCTCCCGGCGTGTCACCCCATTTCTGTCCTGCCGCTCCAGTTCTCCCTCTTCCAACTGCCCGGTCATTCCCCGGGAGCCGAACAGGCCTTTGTTGAATCGGGAACCCTCTTCATCGCAAAAAGCTACGACCTCAATTGGCATCGGAGGCTGAATGGCACTTTCCATCAGGCACTGCACAGCTTCCAGGGCCCCCAGGACACCAATCGCACCATCATACCGACCGCCATAAGGCTGTGAATCAATATGCGAGCCGATCATCAAGATGGGCTGCGCAGGATCAGCACCTTCCAGGCGGCCAATCAGATTCCCGAATGGATCCAGACGGGTCACCAATCCGGCTTCTTCCATCCAGAGACGCACCTGGATAATGCCTTCCATATCTTCAGGGGTGAGGGCCAGCCGGCAAACGCCCGTCTCTCCGATTCGTCCAATACGGGACAATTGTTCAATTCGTTCATTCAGCCGAAGATGGTTAATGCCTATTCCGGTTGTGGTCTGCATCTTCCCTCGCCTCCATGTGTTCTATTTTCAAAAGAGTACATTTCTGTGATTAACTATCCATCCACTATCCTGCCTCCACACTCCGCAGTGCCTTAAGCAAACTTTCCGCAATCAGCTCCAGCTCATCCGCCGTGGTGACAAAGGGCGGTGATATCGTCAAAATGTTGGCGAAGCCAGGTACCGTGTCCCCGTTTTTACCGATAAGAATGCCGTCTCTCTTACAACTGGCCAGCACGTGTGCCACCTTCCCTGCATCAGCCGGAGAGCCGTCCGCTTCTATAAGCTCGATGCCGCAGGCGAATCCAAACATTCGAACATCTCCGACCACAGGCAGCTCCTGCAGCGGCTCCAGCTTCTCACGAAGGACTCGCCCCAGTTCATCCGCACGCTCCACCAGATTTTCACGCTCCAGGATTTCGATGTTGGCCAGTGCTACCCGGCAGGATACCGGATTGCCGCCGAAGGTGTTCACATGACGAAAGTGAGCATCCGATCCGGGTTCCCGGAACGTATCATACAGATCCGCTCGCACGGCTGTAGCCGATAATGGAGCGTACGCGCTGGTCATCCCCTTGGCCATGGTGACTATATCCGGCTGCACCCCGTAATTCTGGTGTCCGAACTTCTGGCCGGAACGACCGAACCCGCAGATCACTTCATCCACGATCAGCAGTACACCATAACGATCACAGATCTCCTTCACTGTACGCATGTAGTCCGGAGGCGGGACAATCATGCCGCCCCCCGTAATCACCGGTTCCATGATCACCGCGGCCACGGTCTCGGGGCCTTCCCAGCGGATGACCTCCTCATAGATGGTTGCACACTCCAGTCCACAGCCCTCCTTGTTCCGTCCAAACGGACAGCGGTAGCAATACGGAGGTGGGACATGGGAGAAGCCCACGCCCAGCGGCTCGTACTTGATCTTGCGGGCAGCTTGCCCGGTGGCACCGAGTGCGCCCATGGAGTTGCCATGATAAGCCCGGTGACGGGAGATGAACTTGTGTCTGGTTGGCTCACCATTTTGGTGATGAAACTGACGGGCTATTTTGAACGCCACCTCATTGGCATCCGACCCGGAATTGGAGAAAAAGATTCGATAGTCTCCCTCCAGCCATTCATTCAGCTTCTCTGCCAGCAAAATCGCCGGCTCGTGGCTCTGGGTCATCGGCACATAAGCGAGTGATTTCATCTGCTCATATGCGCTTTTCGCAATCTCCTCCCGTCCATGCCCCACATTCACGCACCATAAGCCAGACATGGCATCAAGATACCGCGTACCATCTTGATCCGTGATCCAGCTGCCTTCCCCGCTGACCGCTATCATTGGATGATCATTATGAGGCGAGATGTGATGCCACACATATTTGCGGTCTTTCTCCAGCCATTCTTCCTTGGTACCGCCAAGCGGCTGAGGTTGCTGATCCACGGAGCTCATTCGCCATCCTCCTTCGACTGCCTTATTTCACCGCTTCTTCGTAAATGCTCTTCTCCAGTGCTTCATCCAGATTGGCTGCCTTCTTGATCAATCCATAATTCAGTGCAATATCTGCTGTACGGGCAAACGATTCATCCACAAAACTGCCAACCTGCTGCTCCGTAAACCCTTCCGGACGAATCAGCTTCGCAATCTCTTCCAGCATCGTAACCTGATGCTCACGGGTCGTACTGCCGTCGGTCACATTGCTCATGACGATATCCACCGTTTCCTCCTGGTTGTCGATGGCATAGTTCCAGCCTTTCAGAATGGCACGGGTGACTTTAACGGCAAGATCTCGGTTGCCATCGACCCAGTCCTTCTTCGCGATCAATGTATCTTCCAGCATGCCTACGCCAGCTTCCTCAATGTTGAACACATCCAGATCGGACTCCTGTACGCCGCTCTCCAGCACGACGTGATATTCGTTATATATGGTTGCTGTCGCGACATCTACCTGGTCATTGAAAAACTGATCCATCGTAAACCCCTGCTTCACCAGCTCAATATCCTTCTTCGGATCAAGTCCGTTCTTCTCCATAAAAGCGAGGACCTGAAACTGCTGGCTGCCGAACCATGTGCTTACCTTTTTGCCTTTCATCTGGGCCGGATCAGTTATTCCTGCTGACTTCTTGGCGATCAGGCGATAGCTGCTCTTCTGTGAAATCTGGGCAAGGGAGACCAGCGGCAGGCCGTTGTCGCGGCTCACCAGCAGACTGTCTACCCCCGTGATGCCGACATCGGCTGCGCCGTTGACCACCTGCTGTTCAATGACGATATCCGGGCCACCCGGAATAATCTCTGCATCAATGCCTTCATCTTCAAAAAAACCTTGTTCCTTCGCGGCATAAATTCCGGCGAACTGGGCCTGCGGAACCCATTTAAGCTGAATTTTCACTTTGGTTAAGGACTGCTCCGCCTCTCCTCCTGAACTTGCAGCAGCAGGTTCGGCAGACGGTTCCGTCTTCGCGGAACATGCTGCCAGCAAGGCAACCGCAAGCATCAACATAACGACCATCAAATCCGATTTCAACGTTTTGTACATATACAAACAACCCCCTGTTTATATAAGAATTCAATCAGGTACAGCAGCGGATCTGTGGTATTCCCGCACGATGGTGAGGGTTATGCGTTAGCGCGCACACGGTTCCATGGAATGAGCCGCTTCTCCGCCAGTACAACGGCTTCATAGAGCACGATGCCGAGAGCGGCGGCGATGACGATACAAGACCAGGCTAGCGGCATGTTGGCGAGTCGAATCTGATCCGACAGCAGATATCCAAGTCCTTGGGAAGCGATAAAAAATTCGCCCACAATGGCACCGATAATACTGGTGGACATGTTGATCTTCAGTCCGGCAAAGAGGGACGGCATGGCGTGTGGCAAACGCAGCTTCATGAACACCTGCATACGGCTTGCAGCGAGTCCGTCCAGCAGCTCACTGTACTGCGGCTGTATGGAAGTGAGCCCTTTGAACAGACTGACTGCCATGGCTGCCATCGTAATGACGGCCACTACGGCAATCCGTGACCAGATGCCGTCCCCAAACCAGTTGTTCATGATGGGTGCCAGTGCAACAATCGGCACTGCGTTAAGAGCCGACATCACCGCGATCCCTGCCTTGCCGCTGATGGGGAAGAACGAGGCACCTGCGGCTGCAACCGCCCCCAGAAGGGAACCCAGCAGGAAACCTCCAAGCATTTCCGTTCCACTATATAGGGCATATCGAAAGAGCATTTCTGCATTATCCCGGATGGATGCTGCAATGGCTGAAGGTACAGGAAGCTGGTAACTTTCCAGTGAGAATAATTGATGAAACAACCGGAACTGCCACATGGCGATAAAACATAGGCCGGCCAGCCAGGGGAGCAAATGTAGAACGACCCGTTTACTCCGCGCAGTACCTACCGGCCGTTCCTGTTCTGCTTGTCCCTGCTGCCCCTGAATTTCCGAGCCGGGGACAGCAGCAGCCATAGCTGAACCGGGCAGAGACGCAGAGCCGGACACCGCAGCTGTTCCATTCTCCTCCCGGCTGCGGTTCACCATTACCCCTTCGCTCATACCGCGTTCCCTCCCTTCGCTCTGAATTCGGGCTGCCAAGGCGTTAACCAGCGTTCGGCCAGGCTGATGACCAGATACGAGATTAGACCAATGCCGATGCTAAGCATGATCGTAGCCCAGAACATGCCGACTTGAGCACTGCCATAATACAAGGAACTGACCATCAGGACACCGAGTCCATCGGGTGCACCCATCAGTTCAACAACGATGGAAGAAGTGACCGCTAGCGGGGCAGCGATTTTCATCCCGGAGAACAGTCCTGGCAGAGCTGAAGGCAGCAGGCATTTGATATATCTGGCCGGCAGCGAGGCTCCGCACGAACGCATCAGCTCCAGATGCTCCGGTGCGGCGCTCTTTAACCCTTTTAGCGTGTGAATGACAATGGGGAAGAATGTAACATAAGCCGCCATGACAATCCTGGCCCACTCGGCATGATGAATAATGCCGTATACAATCGGTGCGAGACCGATAATTGGGATCATCTGCGAGGAGATAACATAGGGAGACAATGTCCGTTCCAGCCAGATGGCCGCACTCATTAGAAGCGCCAGCATCAGCCCCAGCATTGCTCCTCCTGCGAATCCAATCGCTGCATTGCCGAACGTCACTGCCCCCTGCTCAGCGAGAGTGCCTGAGTAGCGAACCAGTGCGGCGAGAACGTCATGAAGGTATGGCAGGCGGGATGCAGCCTGCTGCGGTGACATCCACATGTGGAGAATCCAAGCTATCCCCTCCCACAGCAGCAATAGGGATAGAATCCATATCACGATCCAGGATCGGTAATCCAGTTTAAGTGAGCGCAGGGACATGGCCCGGATCACGCTCCTCATGAAAACAATTGCGAATGGTGGTCAGCATGTGGTAGAAGTCTTCGGTCTCTCTCAGTTCATTGGTTCGATCCGAAGGCAGTGCCACAGAGTGAATGGAATGTACTTGCCCGGGATGTGCCGAGAGGACAATAATGCGATCTGACAGGAATACGGCTTCGGGGATACTGTGTGTGACAAAGAGGAAGGTTTTGCCCGTGGACCGCTTGATCTCAAGCAGTTCCAGTTGAAGCTTCTCTTTCGTGAATTCATCCAGCGCGGAGAACGGCTCATCCATCAGCAGCAGCGGCGGATCCAGCGAGAGCGCACGGGCAATGGATACCCGCTGCTGCATGCCTCCACTGAGCTGCCAAGGATAGTGGTCAGCAAATCGGGTGAGCCCGACCATCTCAAGCAGCTCACTGCTGATGCGGCGGCATTCTTTTTTGCTTGTGCCCAGAATCTCCAGCGGCAGCTCTACATTGTGACGTACCGTGCGCCAATCAAACAGGGCTGGCGTCTGGAATACGATACCGAATTGTCGCTGCAGGCGCGCCTTTTCAGGTTCTGATCCTGCAATCCGAATGCTGCCTGAAGTCGGCTGCAGCAGATCGGCGATGATCCTGAGCAATGTTGACTTGCCACAGCCTGAGGGACCAAGCAGTGAGACGAATTCATTGGACTGGATATGGAACGTTACATCAGACAGTGCGGTGACCTGTTTGGTTCCAGTACCAAACACGACAGATACATGATCAATTTCAATGTGGCGAGCTTCGGGGACGTTCAAGGATGACATGGGCATTCTCCTTTTCGCGGGGAAGTTAGGTTTCATTTCACACCAAGGCCGAATGGAAGGTTTGCGTTCACGAACGTAACAGGTTTTTCTGGTTAGGTAATACTATAAATCATTGGGCGGAGATTACATTATACAGACTGTTTTGAGTATGGGCCTGTTCATGTTACACAGTGTAAAATGAGACAAATTCTCATTCAGAATGATGTCAGCCCATGGATGGTTTATCTGACACCACGTTATTCGATATTCATATATAGCCTGTATTTCAATGTTCTTTATAAATGGCTTATTCAAGCCTGTGTATAGAACTGGGTACGGATCCCAGTACATTAAGACCTATAATATAGGTCCTTCGCATACCTGTCCTCCTTAAAAAGCGCATGTTTCTTTGTATTTATTGAATAAATATTCGGAAAATTTGACATATACCCTCGTATTCTTGTCGTTTTTCTTGTATAACGTTTTATATGGAAAAGATAGGAATACTACTTCTTTGGGAAATGACAGAATCCATATCGTTTTATCAGGAAAGGGCTGTGCAATTAAGCTTTCAACTTCAAAGATCGGGGTGGTCTGTATGTTTGATTGGCTTGGCTGGAGAAAAGGGTGGCCGTTATGGCGGTCGTATCGGTTGAACGCACATATCAAGAATGATGTGGAGCAGATTTTTGAGGGAATTGCCGAAACCAGGCGGCAGCTTCTACTGGATTGGGCAGATGAACAGTGGCGACATATGGATCAATTCGTGCATCAGATCCAGTCTGCAGAACTTCTGGACACAGCACACATCGTACAAAATAGCAGCAAATGGGATGCATGCTTCAAAGCAGCGTACATCCGGGCAGCAGATAGCACAGAGATTTTTATGTTGGACGAACAGAATCAGGTTATATTTTCTACATATAAAAAACATATTGGACAGATCTATGAAGATAACGAAGCTTCCATTGGTCCAGGCTTGAAATATGCCAGAGCAGATGCAACCGGGAAAAGATGTCTCTATGGACCCTATTCGGATCCAGTGACCATGGAGATCGGGCCCCGCTCCTCCTCTTTTCATGATGATGTCACGCTCATGTTCATTGAACCCCTGCTGCAGGAAGGCCGCTACATCGGTTCACTGTGCTGCCGAATCCCCAATGATGTACTCGGGGACTTGATCCAACGGGAGTCCGGACATGTCTATCCCGATTCGGGAGACAATTATCTCTTCATGGCCGAGTCGAAACTGCGCCCGCATCTGCAGCCAGGTACAGCTCTGTCTCGCAGCCGATTTGAGGATCATACATTTACACATGGCGAAAATCTCAAGGATGGTGTCACAACCCATTGGGGGATTGTATCCGTCAAAGAGCATACCGAACTGGAGTTGATGTTCACCGACCCTTCCACTGGGGAGCTGCATCCTGGCGTTGCTAATACCATTCGTAACGGGTCGAATCTGTTTGCAGCCTATCCGGGCTATTCCGATTATCGTCACATCTCTGTTATTGGCAAAGGCATCACCTTCCAGCTCCCCCACTGTCCCGATCGATGGGGCATGATGTGCGAAGGTGATTTGGAGGAAGTATACCGGGTACGCAGTATCGGCTGGCGTCAGTTCAAGCTGCACAGCCTGTTTATCGGTTTGTCAGGCATTGGGGGAGCCGCTCTCGTATATGCCTTATCAGGAAGTGCCTGGAGTGCAGCAGCTCTAGCGGCATTTAATATCATTCTGGGTTTGGTCACAGCAGATCAGCTGCAGCGGAGACACAATCAACGCGTGCACGAGGACTTGCGGCGCATCAGCCGGTTTATTCGGATCAACGCGGAAGGTCAGGGCGATCTGACCCAGCGGCTCGATACATCCGCTTTTGCACAGGATGAATCCGGTGAACTCGCAAAATGGATCAATAACATGATTGACTCGCTCGAAGGCATCATGCTCAAGGTACAGGTTGCCACCGTGGATGTAATGAACAACCAGTATCAGATGCGCACTTCCACCGAAACGACCCAAGTTACGACCGAACGTGTAAATCATAAGATTGGATCCATGATCCACGGCATACGTGAACAGCTGGAGGATCTCGATCAAGCCAAGTTGGCAGCAGATCATATGCGTCTTACGCTGCAGCAGCTGGAGGCCTCGGCCACAGAACAGATTGATGTCGCACGTCAGGAAGTGGAGCGCATTGGCGGCAAAATGACGCAGATCTCGGGCACCGTCAAGGATACCAACCGTACGATTCTTTCCTTTATGGAGACCATGCAGGACATTTACCGTGCACTGGCGGCCATCGATGAGATATCCGCTCAAACGAACCTGCTTGCGCTGAATGCATCCATTGAAGCAGCACGTGTCGGGGAGCATGGCCGGGGTTTCGCTGTCGTTGCCGGGGAGATTCGCAAGCTGGCTGAGCTGTCCCGTTCTTCTACCGAGGTCATCCATCAGATTCTGAACAATATCACTACCGCAGCCGATACTGCTGCCCGCTCCATTCATGAGGGAGATCAGGTGCTTGCTGAAGGCAGTACACTGGTTCAAGCAGCTGCTCAACTTCTGCAAAGTGCGTCAGCCGAAGATTCGCAGAGGACACAGGTCGTGGATCAAGTTGTTAGACTTATGGAAAATATCGCTGCCATCAGTCATAAAAACCGCTCGACGTCCGCAGAGGTGGAGACCGAGATGATGGCACTGCTCAGTGACATGATGCATGTTCAACAGTCTTCGCATAACGTGGAAGCCATCACCGTATTTTTGCAGCAGATTGTGGGTCAATTCCAGCTGACTCATTCCGAAAAAATTGCTGCCACCTGACGTTATCGTTGACGCGGATTGGAGAAATGGCTAAAATTTGATGCAACTGTTCTTTTGAATTTCGACGTTGTCGTATCGTTCATTTTATAGAAGCTTTCCAATCTGAATCAATGAAAGGGTGGTCAGCATGGAAATGCTCCAGGATTCGTTTGGCAGGATCCATGACTACATCCGTATTTCCGTTACGGACCGCTGTAATTTGCGTTGTGTGTACTGCATGCCGGCCGAAGGCATGGAGTTCGCCCCACATGATGAAATTATGAGTTACGAAGAAATTACCCAGGTGCTCAAGGTGCTCGCCCCGATGGGCATGCGCAAAGTGCGGCTGACTGGCGGTGAACCTCTGGTACGCAAAGATCTGCATAAACTTGTTGGCATGATCTCGGCCATCGACGGGATTGAGGATATCGCTTTGACGACCAATGCGCTATTACTTGATAAACAGGCCCAGGCACTAAAAGACGCTGGGTTAAACCGGATTAACATCAGTCTCGATTCCCTTCATGCGGACCGATTCTCCATGATTACCCGCGGAGGAGACGTCAATAAGGTGCTCAAGGGGATCGAAGCTGCAACGGCTGCTGGACTTGCGCCAATCAAGCTGAATGTGGTCCTGATGAAGGGCATCAATGATGATGAAATCAAGGATTTCATTGCGATGACGATCGATCAACCGCTTCATGTGCGTTTTATCGAATACATGCCCATCGGACATGCTTCGGATTCATGGCGCAAATCGTACCTCCCGCTGGAAACCGTCACCGATGTGTGTGCGGAAGCCGGCTGGACCGTAGAGAGCACATCCGGACCGGCAGGGAATGGTCCTTCCCGCAACATGAAGATTGCTGGTTCACAGGGAACCTTCGGACTGATTCACCCGGTTAGCGATCACTTCTGTGATAATTGCAACCGGCTGCGCCTGACGGCAGACGGACACATCAAGGCCTGCCTGTACTGGTCGGATGAGTACAATGTTCGCCGCTATGTTGATGATCCGGATGCGATGGCTGCCCTCTTCCTCAAGGCACTCGGCACGAAGCCGAAGAACCATGAAATGGCGCTTGCGCTGGAGCAAAAAATGCAAAGCCATACCCCAACCGTACGGCGCATGTCCCAAATCGGCGGGTAGGCCTTCTTTTGAACCCTATACTGGGTACGAACGAATGAAGAAATTATGAATGGTAAGTGAGCTCAACAAAAGCTGTGCTACCACTACTAGCTTGTTATGAAGCCGTGAAGGAGATATCCTTTGCGGCTTTTTTTCGTAGAACCCTAAGAGGATCACTATAGATTAGAACTTCTTTTTCCTTTCTGCTACTGAAATTGTTACAATAAGAAGAACTGAATATATATTTCCCTCTAGCTCTTCATAATCTCTGGGATCTGGACGATGTATAGTCAATGAAAATCAAAAAAATATACCGCACTTAGGAGCTGACTGGATGAACATTGTTGAAGCCATGGTCGCAGCAAGTCCATATTTCAAAATCATGCTTAAGGGACATAATCTGATGATTGCTGTAACCGACACCGAGAAATTCTGGTATTATGTGCCCAGCGAAGATCTTGACCTCGGTATCAAGGCAGGTGACCCGGTTTCACTTGAGGATCCTACACTGCGCCGTGCCCTGATCAACGGTGAGACTTCTGCCAATCGCATTGAAGCACATCATTACGGAACGGCCCTTAATTCCACAGCTACGCCTCTGCGCGATGAAGCGGGGAATATTGTTGGTGCGCTGGCCATCGGTTTCTCTCTCAAAAACGAAGAGCAGCTTGGACATTTCACCGAATTGATCAGTGGCATCAGCGGCAGGCTGACGGACATGGTTCAAACTGTAGCGGCCCAGTCCGAAGAGCTGACTGCCTCCTCTTCACAGATTATGGACAATACCAAGGTCGCCGTTCAAAATGCAGCGGAAGTTAATAAAGTGGCCTCGTTTATCCGGGAAGTCTCTGAACAAACCAATTTACTCGGCCTCAACGCAGCTATTGAAGCGGCACGAGCGGGTGAAGCGGGCGCCGGATTCGGTGTAGTGGCCTCCGAAGTGCGCAAGCTGTCCACCGGAACGAAGGAAGCTACCGTGAATATCGAACGCTCCCTTCAGGACGTGCAGTATTCCATCCGCCAGATGGAGCAGGAGATTGCGTCCATCTCCCAGTCCAGTACGCAGCAGGCTGAACTCGTCACGGAATTTAGCGAGGTTATTGACCAGCTGAACAGCGTGAGTGAGGAACTGAAGTCCTTTATTCAATCCATGATTCTGAAGGCGGAATAACGATACACAGCAGCATGACCAGATGTTATGACTGGCTGCAGCTCGTCCTGTAACACAATGAACCCTGCACGCTATCGTGCGGGGTTTTTCTCAGCAAAAATTCCCGTGAAACATTACATATGAATCAGTTTCCATATCATCATGGCGGCCATCACGATCATCACCACTGCCGATAACCGGTTGAAGACCAGACTGATCCGTCCAGTGGTATCTGTTCTTCCCATCCACCTTCCAGCACTTGCGAGTCCAAGGAACCATACCCACGAAACCGCCGCTGCCGTGATGGCAAAAGCAATCCGGTCCATCCCTTCATACTGAAGTGAGCTGGTGCCAATGACAGCTACTGTATCCAGCAGTGCATGCGGATTAAGCAGGGATACGGAAGCGGCGAAGGCAATCTGACGTCCTGCAGTGAGCGCGGATGCTGATTCACTCAAAGTTCCGGATGATTTCCATATGCTCCATGCCATATACAGCAGAAATACACTGCCGCCTGCATACAACACACCGGAGAGCAGCGGCCACTGCAATAAAATGAGGGACACCCCTCCGACCGCAGCTCCAATTAATATTGTATCGCTAATACCAGCAGTCACTACTGCCGGAAGTGCACGCAGTAAACTTCGCTGGCTCATCCCCTGGTTAAAAATAAACACATTCTGCACGCCAAGTGGCAGGATCAGGCCAAACGCCAGTACCACGGCGTGAATAATTACACTCATTGTTCATCCCCCTTGTATATGTCTCTATATTAGAAGGGATGACTTTCCGTGTGACCAACCAATTGGATGGCATGGAGACCAACCAAATGATATAGTTGTCGGTATACCATTTTGGTGTACAAATTCGGTATACAAATAAATGACTGAATCACCTTATCCCACTGGAGGCAAGCTCGGCATGAAGCATTCCGATCCAAGACAGGGTATTGACTGGAAACCTGATCCTGCGATCCCCCTGTCTCTGTTCCGTCAAATAGAAATATATATCCGTGAAAAAATAACGACCGGAGAGTGGACCGCGGGCTACCGCCTGCCTTCCCAGCGAGTATTGGCTAAGTCCATGGGCGTCAACCGCAGTACACTGGTCGCTGCGCTGGACAACCTGATCGCTGCCGGCATGATTGAAGGCAGACGCGGCGGAGGAACCTATGTCTCCGGTTCCGGCTGGCATGCACTTGCCCACACGACGCCGCCCAACTGGAATGAAGCCATTGAGGAGGGCTGGTATTACCCAAACCTTCCTGAAGTACAGCTTATTAACCGTGCCGAGTTCCAGCCTGGCATCATTCGGCTCGGTACTGGAGAGCTTGCACCTGAACTAATGCCGGAGGAGGCCTTCAATGACATCCTGCGTTCCCTCTCGGATCGTTCCCGTACGTTAAACTACCTTCAGCCTCAAGGCAGCCTGGAGCTCCGTGAGGCCTTGTCTGACTATTTGCTGACTTGCGGCATTCAGGCGTCTCCCAGTGCCATTCTAATTGTCTCGGGCTCGCTGCAGGCGCTGCATTTGATATCGGTGGGCCTGCTTCCCCGCGGGTCGGCTGTCCTGCTGGAGAAAC
Organism: Paenibacillus sp. 7516; assembly: GCF_002272715.1. Lineage (NCBI taxonomy): Bacteria > Bacillati > Bacillota > Bacilli > Caryophanales > Paenibacillaceae > Paenibacillus > Paenibacillus sp. 7516. Next base: position 469,426 of record NZ_NPBI01000024.1, on the reverse strand, counting down.
CCTCCTACCTCTATTCCATTCATGCCTTTCAATCCGCCGGATTAAAAATGCATGGCGTTCCCATGGATGCAAATGGATTACACATACCGCGTCTGGAAAATATGATCGGGGGAGGCACTCATCAGGGACATCCCTTACCGCTGCTCTACACCATACCGAGTTTTCACAATCCGACGGGTTCCGTCATGAGTGAAGCTCGCCGAAACGAGTTGATGTCTGCAGCCCGTGCCGGAGGCATATCCATTCTGGAGGATGCAGCTTACACGGACCTGTGGCTGGACATGCCCCCGCCGCTATCGTTAAAAGCGAGGGACACGGATGGCCGCGTGCTTCATATGGGCACACTGTCCAAGGCTGTCAGCCCTGGTCTGCGTCTGGGCTGGCTGGTAGGACCTGAGCCGGTTATTCGCCGCCTGGCAGACATCAAGATGCAGACAGACTATGGTACCAGTTCACTGGCGCAGGAAGCGGCCGAGCTGTGGTTTGCTGAAGGGTACCACACGCGGCACATGGATCGTCTGCGGCCAGAGCTTCGCCGCCGGAGAGATTTCATGCTGGATCTCCTGGAACGTTACTTCAACGGCATTGCAGAGTGGAACCAACCAGCCGGAGGCTTTTACATCTGGCTCAAGTTCACTGCCGGCCCGCTTTCGATCCGCCAGCTGTTCCATGCCTGCCTCCAGGATGGGGTGCTCATTCACCCTGGTTTTCTGTACGACCGCCTGGATGCGGACCACCTCAGACTGTCCTATGCGTATGCTTCGGAAGAAGAGATGGAGCGCGGGATGCAGCTGTTAGCCAAAGCAGCCAGAAACCTGTTGGAGTCATAACCAATAACCACACAGGACCACGAAGATGTCTCACCAGGTCTTGTGTGGTCAAAGGCGGGCTCTCGTCTAGATGTAATACCTACTGCTCACATGCCCGGCGGACGCTTGTCCACCAGATCCTGATACTCCTGCATGGTGTTCATATTGCTTAACTGTGCCGCAGCATCCTGGATTCCTGCCCTTTCCAGATCCTCTGCTTCCACATACCGAGACCCAATCTCCTCCAGCCAACGGGTGACCCGCAAGCGGTCTTCGGTCAGGCACTGTTCGAGGCTGGGAAGGACATCCCGGTGATACATGCCCACCAGTGGATGAACCCGTCCTTCCAGACGCGGAACCAACGCCGGAGGCCTTCTGTCCGATTCAGCAAGCCATTGCATGGCGGTAAAAAAAGAAGGCTGGATCAAAGGCAGGTCACAGGCGCAGACCAGATTCCACTCGGTCTCCGATGCTTCAAGTGCGGCATGCAGCCCGGCCAGCGGTCCCTTTCCAGGGTAGCGATCCTCAACACATGTATAACCGAGCGCTTGATAAGCATCCCCGTTGGGTCCGGCAGCAACGATGACACGGGATACTGCAGGTGCCAGCGCCGCAGCCACCTGTTCCAAGACAATGGAACCATGCAGGGGCAGCAGCGCCTTGTTGGAACCCATCCGGCTGGACATGCCCCCTGCCAGTATAATGCCGGTCCATTCCTTCATGTTCACGGTTATCATCCCTTCCGGTTCTCATATAATAAACTTATTCTATACATTGAATCCCCTTTCAACAAATGATACATTGAAGAATATTGATTCTGAAAGGAATGGCTCTATTTGGATAGATATGCACCCGGAAGAGGCAATCCCTCTTTGGTTTCGCTGAAGCTATATAACTTTTTCATATACGGAGCCATCTCCATCTTCGCCGGCTTTCTCCAATTGTATCTGCAGGAAATCGGCATGACCAAGCTGGAAATCGGCAGTCTGATGGCGATTGGCCCCTTTGTCTCTTTATTTGCCAATCCGTTCTGGGGCTTCTGGAGTGACAAATCCCGCAATATTCGCATTATCCTGATGATGATGATGGGGGGCACCTTCGTGCTGGCCCAAGCGGTCTTTCATGCGCCGACCTATGCCTGGATCTATGGAGCCATGATATTCTTTTATTTCTTCCAAAGTCCGCTGTTTGCCCAAACCAACAGTCTTATTCTCGGGTATATCGATGGGACCACGCAGAAATTCGGTACATTTCGGCTGTGGGGCTCCCTTGGCTGGGCTCTGACTGCAGCAGCTGCGGGACCACTTATCGATCGATTGGGCGTCGGCAGTGTATCGATTGTCTTTGCCTGCATGATTGCCATCGCATTTGCATTTGCCATGTTTCTGCCAAGACAGCCTATTGCTTCGGATACCCCCGTGGTCACCTTCCGTCGTTTCGGCAGGGTGATGTTCAATCCGTATTTCATGACGTTTATCGGACTCGGTGTGCTGGTGTCGGTTCCCAATGCGATGAATAGTACATTTATGTCCCTCTATATAACAGAGATGGGCGGCAACAAACAGATGGTCGGGTGGGCCATCTTCACCTCATCCATTCTTGAGGTAGGTGTCTTCCTGCTGCTGGATCGCTTCCTGAAACGAAAAATGAGCATGCTGCTTGCAAGTCTCGTACTCGTCAGCCTGTTATTCGCCGTTCGTTGGCAGCTGATGGCCGAGGCCGTTAATCCCCTGGAGATTGTATTTATCCAGCTGATGCATTCCATTACGTTTGGCGGATACTTCTATGTTGGAACCCAGCTGACCATGCTGTTTATTCCGAGACCTTATCGTTCCTCTGGCCAAGCTGTGTATACGATGGCCTGGGGCGGCATATCCGGTGTCATTGCCGGCTTGTTCGGCGGCTGGTTATTCCAGAGCTTCGGTGCCGAGGTCATGTATAATATTGGCGTCTTTTTCTCACTCATCGGTGCAGCCGGTTTCGGAGTTATGTGGTTGATCAATCGCAGAAATGGCTACCAGCCTATTGTGCTGACTGAAATGGGAAGCATCGATGAGGACGGATAATGGATAAAGGGAAGTAAGACAAAGGGCGTCTCCACGCAGCTATTGCGCGGAGACGCCCTTTTATTTATTTCATGTATCTTATGCCTTCGGCAGTTGGAACGAGCTTTTCAGCGATACGACCCGGTTAAATACAGGGCGGCCTGGCTCCGAATGCTTCGGATCCACACTGAAATATCCATGGCGGAAGAACTGGAATTTATCCTGTGCTTTCGCTTCCTGCATCTCTTGCTCCACATACCCGTGAACGATCTCAAGGGAATTCGGATTCAATTGATCCAGGAATGTTTTTTCCGGTTGCTCTTCCACGATCTCAGCCCCAGCTACTTCTGCTTCTACATCAGCATCCGGTGCTTCTGCCAAGATCAATGGCTCGTACAGACGGAATTCAGCCGGAACAGCCTGGCTTGCTTCCACCCAGTGGATAGTTCCTTTGACTTTACGGCCTGTGAATCCACTGCCGCTCTTCGTCTCCACATCATAGGTACAATGAATCTCGGTCACATTGCCTTCAGCATCCTTGATCACATCGTTGCATTTGATGAAGTACGCATGTTTCAGTCGAACCTCATTACCAGGGAATAGACGGAAGTACTTGTTCGGCGGATTTTCCATGAAGTCGTCTTGCTCAATGTAAATCTCGCGGGAGAACGGAATTTTACGATTACCCATCTTCGGATTTTCCACATTGTTCTCTGCTTCCAGCCACTCCACTTCCCCTTCAGGGTAGTTGGTGATGACCACTTTCAGCGGGTGCAGAACCGCCATGGTACGCGGAGCTTTCAGCTTCAGATCCTCACGGACAAAGTGCTCCAGCGTTTGCAGGTCAATTACGCCCTGACTTTTCGAAATGCCTGTCTCGAATACAAAATCACGAATCGCTTCCGGCGTGTAACCCCGGCGACGGAGACCCGAAATCGTTGGCATGCGCGGATCGTCCCATCCATCCACATGTCCTTCGTCCACAAGCAGCTTCAGTTTCCGTTTGCTCGTTACCATCTGGGACAGATTCAGGCGACCGAATTCATACTGATGCGGCTGGCTCTCCATCTCACATTCAGCGATAACCCAATCATAGAATGGCCGTTGATCCTCAAATTCCAGGGAACAGAGGGAATGTGTCACACCTTCAATGGCATCTTCCAGCGGATGAGCGAAGGCATACATCGGATAGATACACCATTTGTCCCCAGTGTTGTGATGGTGTGCATGAGCGATACGGTAGATGACCGGATCACGCAAGTTAATATTAGGTGAAGCCATATCGATCTTCGCACGCAGCACTTTTTCTCCATTTTGGAACTCGCCTGCGCGCATCCGTGCGAACAGATCCAGGTTCTCTTCAACGGTACGATCACGATACGGGCTGTTCTTGCCCGGTTCGGTCAGTGTGCCGCGCATTTCCCGAATTTCATCGGCGCTTTGGTCGTCGACGTAGGCCTTTCCTTTTTGGATCAGCAGGACAGCACGGTTGTACATCTCGTCAAAGTAGTCCGAGGCAAAACGCTTCTCGTTCCACTCAAAGCCGAGCCATTTGACATCCTCCTGGATGGATTGTACGTATTCCACATCTTCCTTCACCGGATTCGTGTCGTCAAAACGCAGGTTCGTCTTGCCGCCGAATTCAGCGCCCAGCGTGAAGTTGATCCAGATGGCCTTGGCATGGCCAATATGCAGATAACCGTTCGGTTCCGGAGGAAAACGGGTAATGACTTCCTGGACTTTTCCTGACCGGAGATCTTCGGTAATAATATTTTTGATAAAGTTAGGAGGGGTTGTACGATTGTCCACAGGTATCAAACCTTTCATGAATTGATTGGAGCTTTCAGAAATTACAAAGTGTTTCATCTAAATATACCTTTAACGAGAGACGAGTTCAATAAAGAACGGCACCAAAGTCCGGATTGCCTGTATGCAAGATAGGCCAAAAACCATTTTGACGGGTTCGCACGAATCATGTAGCATGATAGTAAAAACAAAATATAGGGAGGGATTCCCACTTGAACACGCTGAAACTGACCAAAGAACAGCAGGATGAAGCCATTCGCACGATCCAGTCGTATTTCCAAGAGGAACGCGGCGAAGAACTTGGCGATCTGGCCGCATGGGGGGTGCTCGATCTGTTTATGACGAAGCTCGCTCCCTACATATATAATCAGGCTCTCAGTGATGCTCGCACCACCGTGAATCAACGCATGGCCTCCATGGAAGAGGATCTGTTTGCTTTGGAGCGCAAACTGCCCTCTGCTTCCCGCTAAACCATTACTTATAAAGAAAGAAGGTTGCACTCATGTTTACCTATTCATTGGATGAATATACCGAACTCCGTCCACTCTCTATAGAGCACACGAAGCCACTGTTTGAACTTACAGATCGTTCCCGCGATCAATTGAGACACTGGCTTCCATGGGTGGACCATGTCACCGAAATTGAACATACCTCAAGTTTCATTAATAACGCGCTGAAGCAGGCTGCCGAGAACGGAGGCTTCACCGCAGGTGTATGGCTGAAGGGCGAGCTCGCTGGCATTATCGGATTCCACGAGATTAACTGGACCAATCGTTCGGTAAGCATTGGATACTGGCTTGGCAAGGGCTTTGAAGGACAGGGACTCATGACCAGCGCTTGTCGTGTTCTGGTCGATTATGCTCTGGTCACCCTGGACCTGAACCGGGTCGAGATTCGTTCTGCTACGAACAACAAGCGCAGTCGTGCCATCCCTGAGCGTCTTGGATTTGTCCTGGAAGGTGTTATTCGTCAGGCAGAGAAACTGCCTAAGGGATACGTCAATCATGCCGTGTACGGCATGCTGCAGCATGAATGGGAGCTTTTACGCTAACCCGCATACATATGGATACAACATGGAATGCCCCTTACCTGCACGAAGCTGCCTTCATGCAGGTAAGGGGCATTTTGGATTGGGCCGACAAATTCAACTTTTACTGCCGCTTAAGGTCATTTTCATCCTCTCTTCATCCTGGATGCCTAAGATAAGGTTGTGGGTTCTTGGCCCATACCCTACACAACTATACAGAGAAAGAGGATGATCGCTGATGAAGAGAAGCAGAACATCAAGAACTATGATGATTACCAGCACGATGGCTTTGACAATCGCACTTGGCGGAGGATGGTTTGCAAACAGCATCGCGAGTGCCGATCCAGCTGCAGGCACTTCCGCTCAGAAGAAAAATGCCAGCTCCGCAACGAATTCACATATATCGAAATCATCAAAATCCATAAATGCCAACAAGGGAGCCGGGCATGGCCGATACACCGATGAACTGGTCTCCGCCCTCGGCGTAACAGCAGACGAACTGAAGGAAGCCCGCAAGGCAGGCATCACTATTGCCGAGATCGCTGCCAGCAATCATGTGGACGTGCAGACTGTAATCGACAAGCTAGTCGCTGCCGGGAAGAGCGAGCTGCAGCAGCATCTGTCTGACGGGGACATTACACAGACCCAGTATGACAAACGGATAGCCGGCCTGAACGAACGGGTGACGGACTTGGTGAACGGTGTACTGCCGGAAACACGACAAGGTTCCAGAGGCAAGCGTGGCGAGGCATCAGGAACTGAATCCGATTCAGGCAGCTCAGACGAATCCACCAGCACGAACAGCACTGATCCGGCCTGATGGATCGTGCCAGCTCGTTTGTATGTTTTTGCATGTTTTCGATCAAAAACCCTCCGTCTTCACCCATGGTGTGACAGAGGGTTTTACATCGTTCCTATATATAACCGGAACTCTTCAGACAAATTACCTTTCCATCCTAGAGAGCTCGTACCATACCGCCATCCACCACTAGCGAAGTACCAGTAATGTAGGTATTGGCCCCGGATAAAAGGAACACAACGGCTTTGGCGAACTCTTCGGGCTGACCGTATCTTCCCAGAGGGATTTCCTTGCGGAACTGTTCGGCTACCTCTTCTTCACTAATTCCGTTCTGTTCTGCGCGGGCTGTGTCGAGTTCACGTATCCGATCTGTTCCGATTCGTCCGGGTGCCACCGTATTGATCAGAATGCCATAAGGGGCAAGCTCCTGTGACAACGTCTTCGCCAGACCAAAGACACCCGTACGGAACGTGTTGGACAGAATCAGCCCCGGAATTGGCTGTTTCACCGAAGTTGAAGCAATATTCACAATATGTCCGCCGTTGGTCTTCATATAAGGGAGGGCCCCCCGAATCATACGTACATAGCTCATAACATTCAACTCAAATGCATGTTCCCAATCCTCATCTGTTAATGATTCAAATGTTCCCGAAGGAGGACCGCCGGAGTTGTTCACCAGAATATCAATCTGCCCGAACAGCTCCCCTGTCTTATGGATTAATGCGTTAATGTCTTCCTTCCGTGTAACATCCGTTACGCAGTATTCAACGCGTCCTCCACCGTCCAGTTCCAGCAGTTCTTGCTTGACGGCTGCGAGCTTCTCCTCGTTCCTGCTCGCAAGCATCACATCTGCGCCTTCTGCGGCCAGCTGTGCTGCCACCGCCTTGCCCAGTCCCTGACTGGATGCCAGCACCAGCGCTTTTTTACCCCGAAGTCCCATATCCATTATATTGTTCCTCCTTCGCCACCCGACTACCGTTCAGTCCGGATAAAATAACTCATGAGAATATCGTCCACGTACTTCCCGGCGATATAAAATTCCGACACCAGTCGGCCCTCCGTCTCAAATCCGCATTGGGTATAAAAAGCTATCGCTCCCGGATTGCTCGACAGCACGCGAAGACGCAGCTTATGTATCCCCTGTTCACGAGCATATTCTTTCATCGCATGCATTAGGGACGTGGCCACGCCACTGCGCCGGTCATTGGGATGGACAGCAATATTAATCTCGTAGACATGACGATTGACAAGCATCCCTGTAGCCGGATAAAAGCCCACATAGCCGCAGACCCGTTCTCCCTGAACGGCAACCAGCTGGCTGCCGGGCGGACAATGCTGCAGAAATTGCTGTCTGGACTTCCAATGGAATGGCGCTGGAGAGGTATGTATATCCCACACGAGAGCATCCATCTCCATTAGTTGGGGTGCATCCTTCATCTCGGATGGCCGAATTTTATACGTTTGACGGGTAAGCATCGCATTTCAACCTTTCATACAGGTAATTACATTATTTCAGCGCGTTGCATGGCCCTTGGATTATAGCTGATAGATGCCACTAGCGCATTTTTTTCATTTGATTATATTGTAGCACAGCCCTAAGCCTGAACTAAAATGGCGATGTACCCTTAACCTTTACGTTACGTCATCGTTTATACTGATTATCATGAAGGAGGTGCGGCCCTTGAATATCAAAGAGGCGGCAGGCAGGCTTGGCATATCCCCCAGAGCGATCCGTTTTTACGAGGAAAAAGGATTAATTCTCCCTGCGAAGCAGGCCAGCAATGGATACCGGAGCTATACGGAAAATGACATTTGGCGGCTACAGACGATTGCCGCTCTGCGGGAGATCGGCATGTCACTTCAGGATATTACTCACGCGCTCGGTGAGATTGATCAAGGCAACCAGCAGCGGCTGGAGGAATATCTGGAGCTGCAGCAGGCCGTCATGTATGCCCAGTGGGTTGAACTGAAACGCATGCTGGATACGACCCAGCGCATGATTGATCTCAATCGTCAGGACGGGCCGCTGGATGTTAGCCATCTCCATGAGCTGGCAGACAGTTCCCGCCGCCTGCGGGAAGCACGCCAGAACTGGCATGATCGTTGGAACTATGATACTCAGGCTGCTATCCATGATGAGCGTGTTCACGCGAAAAGCGGCAGCATCCCTGCATCTTCCCCATCTTTCCTGGAGGAAGCCGATAGCATGCCTTATAACGAATCCAGGAACGCCGGAGAACACCAGGATACCAAGAAGGCCCCGTCGTCTTCTTTTTATCTATATCACAACTATGACGAAGCGCTGGAACAGACTGCGAATTGGATCTCCCCTGTTCCCGGTGAACACGGACTTGATATCGGAACAGGCACCGGTAATCTGGCAGGCAAATTATTGGAACGCCATGCCATCATGACAGGGATTGACCAGTCCAGAGAAATGCTGCGCACATGCCGTACCAAGTATCCCGGGATGCAAGTGAAGCTGGGGAACTTCCTGGCACTGCCTTTTGCCGACCAGACCTTTGATTTTCTTGTATCCAGCTTCGCCTTCCATCATCTGAGTCCGGACCAGCAGCAGCTGGCACTGCAGGAGATGCAGCGGGTATTAACCCCGCGGGGACGAATCTGTCTAACCGATCTCATGTTTACGAATGCACTTCACCGCGAGGCTTATATAAGACAAGCTGAGGCAGATGGAAACGGTGAGCAGCTGCTTGCCATAAGAGAACGCCATTTCCCCCTGCTGGATGAATTAACCGGGTGGCTTGAGACGCATGGCTATGTTACGAAAACCGTTCGTCACAATGAGCTGCTGCAGACGATGCTGGCAGTTCCGCTGCGTTGATAAAGGTGATAAGTCAGCGCGCGCTCCCCATCTGACATAGGCCGTGGACCATTGTCTCGCACGTTTCATGAAAAAAAGGCCATCCTGCCTGTTAAGGAGGATGGCCTTTCATTACACTCAAGCATCAAGCTATAAGAAGTGAGTTACATATAAATATCAACGATGGTACGATCCGAAGTACGCAGCTGTCTGAACTCATCCAGTGAGATGCAGACTCCGCCCTTACGGTAACGGTTCGCCATAACTTCTGTGCGGATCTCCTTGCCGTTTACGGTTACGCGGTTAACCGATCCTTCGTTCAGGTGATAGATAAACGTTACCGGTTCACCTGCATATTCAAACTCGAATTGCATGCCGTCCAGCTCAGCTGGCAGGACAGGGTCAATGACCAAATCTCCGCCTTCCTGACGGATACCAAGTGCATTCGAGATCAGCTGGTTCATGTAGATCCCCGGGCCGCTGGAGTAGATTCTCCATCCACCCTTCACTTGCACGGTACCTTTGCGCAATTGATCAAAATGCTCCTGTGCGTCATAACGTGTATTGAATTTGCCATCAGAACTGCTGAAGTACGCATTGGCTTGACGGATCTCTGCGTTAGGCACAACCTCACCGATTCCAACCGGATTGATCATCGCGAGTCCATTCCATACCTGGTCGGTCTTACCGAGCTTGGCCATCGCTTCCACATAACGAATGTGGGCGTGTACGTACTGCAACCCGATCTCGCGTCCGAAGTTGGATGCCTGTTCTGCCCGCTTGAAGTGGCTGCTTACACCGCCGGCATACTGAGCCGGACGATTCATCAAGCGCACGCCATCCGGACACAGGAAATGCTCGCGAATCAGTGCATAATGCGATTCAGCTTGTTCTGCCGTAAGCAATTCACCGATCATGCTGCGTGTCATAGGCAGCAGACGATACTGAATACCTGTCTCTGTATCGGTCGGATGCAGCATCAGCTTCGCCTGATCCGCGTCCTCCATGTACACAAAGCCCGGAATAACATCGGTTCCCAGCATGTAACGGTTGAAGTCCTCACGGATACCCTGAGCCAGAGCTTCAAGCTCCTCTGCGAAGGAAGCATCCTTGTATTTCAAAGCCTGTGACAGCACGTTGACGGATTGATACGTCAGTGCTACCGTCCAGCTGCTCACCATAAACTGCTTGAGCTGTGCATTGGCTGGTTGCAGGGTATCGTCCCAGTCCCCATCGCCATAGGAAGACAGGAACGTATCGTGCAGGAAGTGGGAACGAATGTATTCGATCTCTTTCTTCGCATGATCCAGTACCGTTGCTGTGTCTTCCGTGAATCCGAAGCTGTGTTTGACGGTGTAAGGCACTTTTTCATCCAGAATCGCATAGTCACGCGTCGCCGTCAGATAGTCTGCCAGCACTTTCAGCGGCCAGACGATGATATCGCCATGACTTTCTTCCTGCTGAATGGCAAAGTATTTATCAAACATAAACCATTGCGGCCAATTGCCGTCATCCTCGTATTGGTGCGTGTAGACCATTTTGATGATATCGCGTACCTGCTCGTATTTTTGAGTAGCCATGAAGTATTCAACCGGACCCTGACATACGTCCCGTGTACCCCATGCTGCGCCGCCGTATTGCTCCAGACCGTGAGGAACGGAATAGTGAACCAGCATGTTGTGTGTGTACCACCAGGCCAAGGCATTCACTTTGAACAGATCCTCAGCACGCTGACCTTCCCCGCGGGACAAACGGAAGCCATTCATTACACCCGCGAAGAATTCGCGATAAGCCTGTACTTCCTCTTCAAATGTAAGAGTCGATCCCGCTTCATCAGCTTGGCCTTCCAGCACACCCTGCACTTTAAGCGTCCACTCTGCACTCTCTTCCAGGCTAAGTGTAACCAGCGAAGCCGATCCACTGCGGATACCGCTTGCCAGCAGCGTCTCGTCACCTGCGTTCATTGAAGCACCCTCTACAGACATGCGATATTGCAAGTCAGGATATGTGCCGGCACTGATTGCTTTTGGGTCCGCTTTGAAGACCAATGTATTGCCATCCTGCGTCATGTGCAGTGGATATTCGTATTCGTTCACATTCATTGTGATCTGGTTGGTTACCAGATAGCGATAGGCCTTACCGCTTGTAGAACGCACGTTCATGCTTACTTCGGTTGTATGCGCCCCAGTATAGTTCGTCACGATGAGTGTATCGGATTCGGTTTTGTACATCCAGCGTACATAGTTGAAGCCAATTTCGAACAATGACGGCATGGTGAGCAGACGATATTGCCCATCCATCTCTACGTAAATGCGTTGTCCGGCAGTCTTCGGCACGTTCAGTGCATTGCGGGCGTTACTGATCATTTTGTTAAAATTCGTGTTGCCGATAACCAGCTGCGAGTTGAAGATACCGTACATATAAGACGTTGTTGTAATGACCTGTGCTCCAAGCTTCACGTTGCCACCGTTCATCAGGATATGACCGTGAGGACGCTCCACCAGCAGTTCCTTGGCTTTTAGAACGATATGTTCGTAGCTGCCTGTGAAGAAGGACAGGAGTGAATCCTCATTACGCTCTTCTTGATGACGATCAGGGAACAGTTCCTTGATTTCCTCTTCCGTCATGTCCAGTGCCACAAGCGGCTCGCCCAGGCTGGAAGACAGCTTCACTTGCTCAAGTGTTTCACCGTGCTGAACTTCGAGTTTCTGTACAGCGTCCCATGCCGCAGACACTTCATCTGCATACTCCAGAGCAGAGATACCTTCAGGATGATTGGACTTCGCCAGTCCATAGAAGACAACCTCAGCATCCCCGTTCAGGTTCAACAGCTCGGATTGCAGCGCTGTATAAGCGAACTCATATTGATAAGTCTCATTAGCCAAAGTTTTACGGCTGAGACTTTCCGGTTCGTTGGTTTCCTTGTAGGACAGACCGAAGAACTGGAAGCCGTCTGTGGAATAACCGACTGCCTTGGTCAAAGAACCCTGCTGCATATATGGGAATGCGCCTCCCTGTGGCTGGTTTTGACGGGAACACACAACGTATCCCTTCGCTCCATCCTCAAAGACAGTATGGTCAATATACTGTGACAGATAGGCCTCGTTGCTGCGTACCGCACCCGGATCAGCCAGTCCAACATCCTGTCCGTAGACGATATCCACTCCGTTATGCTGCCCTTTCAGTTTCACATCCCAGAACCAAACGCCTTGCGATGCTGCAGTGAACACGACCTGATAACCGATGCCTTGTTCCTGGCCTTCCAATGGGATGCTGCCTTCCCAGATCAGTTGATGGTCTGGCTGAGTCTTGCTTGTAATCACCTTACTGTTCGAACGTGCACCCAGCAGCGGGAAAGAGCTAATGTTCTCGCCCTCGTGTACTCGCAGATACAGATTGTTCAGAGCTCCATCGATCTGGTTGCTTAGCAGCTGGTTCAGCATGGTTGTACCGGATGTTGCCTGGTACAGGTCCCCACTGTTCAAAAAGGTAAACGTCAATTCCCCGGCAGTCAGCCGGATCGGTTCATTGATCATCGTTGTCATGTCATTCACTCCTTCATTTAGTAAAAATCGAAACGTTTCGAATCGACCGAAAAAGAATAGGGTTCTTCTGCAAACCGACCTGTTCAAGGCCAATCCGGTTACGAACCCCTGGTTTTATTTTCACGCTGGCTATACCTGAACAGGCAACCATTCCAGAACACGCTTGATCTTCATATCCCAATAACTCCACTCATGGCCACCTGGCTCTTCCTCATACGTCACCTGTACATCCAGTTCCTTCATCGTATGCCGAAATGTCTGGTTGGCTTCGTACAGAAAATCTTCTGTCCCGCAGCATTGATACAATTGTGGGAACGCCGTCCCTGACGCAGCCAGTCTGCGGCTAACAGCCAGCAGATCGTCATCACTGCCTTCAATTCGCTCCGGACTCCCGAAGATGCTCTGCATTTCTGCAGGGGTGAAGTTTCCCTCGCCACGTACCCTGCTTGCCAGATCAAGCCCGCCCGAGAGGCTGGCTGCCGCAGCATATCGTTCCGGAAAACGCAGACCCAGCTTGAATGCACCATACCCGCCCATGGAAACGCCTGTTACAAATGTATCTTCACGGCGGTCCGAAATGGGAAAGAGCGACTTCACGAATGCAGGCAGTTCCTCACTTATATATGTAAAATAAGACCCGCCCTGCTGCATATCCATATAGTAGCTTCGCCCTGCGGATGGCATCACAACCGCAATCCCCCGGGCCTCGGCCAAACGTTCGATGGATGAATGCCGTGTCCATTCGGAGTGGTCTGCACCGCGTCCATGCAGCAGATACAGGACAGGCAGTTTTCCATCCCGGCTTGCGCGAAGCGGTGAATGCTCAGGCAGTATAAGTGTAATGTCTGTAGACACGCCAAGACTTTCGGCGAACAACTGGCATTGGATCAAAGCCATTGCTTCATCTCCTGTTCAACGAGATTTACGTAAGGATCATTAGATTATTTAGTTGAGATACGGTCCCTTATGCTCCCGGCATACTAGGGACCATTCCCATCCAAATGCTGCTTCTTATGCAGGCTGGGTACCCGACTCTGCCTGCACAGAGCGTACAGACTCGCGTTCCACCATATCAATCGTCAACGTGTACGATGGATTCACGGCTTCACCATTCAGCATCTGGAACAGCAGATGTCCTGCAAGTGATCCGGCCTCGTGCTTCGGCTGCCTTATGGTAGTGAGGGGAGGACGAACGAATTCAGACAATTGAATGTCATCAAACCCGATAACCGAAATATCATTTGGCACGGATATGCCGCTCTCTTCCAGTGCCTTCAAACCACCTATAGCCATTTCGTCATTCCCGTAAAATACAGCGGTTGGAAGCTCGCCCTGCATAATCATCATTTTGGTTGCGCTGTGCCCGCCTTCACGAACGAAATTGCCGCTTAGACGCCATTTGGATTTCTCCTCAAGCCCCGCTTCCTGCATGGCTCTCAAGTATCCCTGGTAACGCAGGGCATTATCATACGAGTTGGATGGACCGCTAATGTAGGCAATCTTCCGGTGTCCCTCATTGATCAGGTGACGCGTAGCCAGGTATCCACCTTGTTCACCGTCAACCAGCACATTGACCAGATGGTCACCCGACAAATGACGATCCATTACAATAATAGGAAAACGCTGCCCCGCAGATTCCACCAAAATGTCATCATGGATGTTGTGTGCGAGTACAACAGCACCATCCACTCTCTTTTCCCGCAAAAACCGGACTGCCGTTGAATCACGACCACCCATCGAACTGCATGCAATCAGATCATATCCATTCGCAAGCGCCACATCCTGAACACTGCGAATCAACTCCGAGTAATACGGACCCGAAAGATCAGTCAGAATTAACGCAATCGTATTCGTACGGCTCCGTTTCAGGTCCATGGCAAAGCCGTTTTTGCGATAATTCAGTTCCCGGGCTGCCTCCAGCACTTTTGCCTTGGTCTTGGCGCTAACCTTGCTGTCCCCGTTTAATGCATAGGAAGCGGTCGAGAGCGCCACACCTGCCAGCTTTGCCACATCCTTAATCGTTGCCATTCCACGCTCGCTCCTTCTAACTTGACCAATTATAAGTTACCTACATTTTATACTGTAAATGGTTGTGACAACCACCAAATTCTATACTTTATCATTGAATGATAGCCATTTCTATTCAATCGAAACGTTTCGAAGTGATATCAAAAAAAATTCTTCCATTTGACTTCTTGCCCAACGGCTCATTCGGACCAGCTTTAACTTGGGATCCATTAGCATCGAAACAAGCCTTTCAATGTAAACCTCAACAGGAAGTTCCTTACAAAGATCGTATGGACATGCTTCTTGGCAAGACATTGAAACGTTTCGACATTTTTATTATAGTCGGTGTTGATAGCGATTTCAACCTCTTTATTCATTTTCAATGAAATAAATGGACTTCGCTATGAACAAGTCTACGAGATTGAAGCAGACATGTTTTACGGATTTGATCCACTATCGGTTATTGAACAGCTGCAGACTATAATGCACAAACTAACATTGTCCATAGAACATTGATCATAGTTGTCCATTTACAAATGTAAAATCTTCCTCTATGTTATTAATGAGAATAATAATCATTATTGATTATCACAGGAGGAACATAGCGATGTTTGCCATCAATAAACGCTTTTCCGGCTTGCTGCTTATGCTGGCATCATTATGATTCTGTCTGCCTGCA
Source organism: Paenibacillus sp. 7516 (assembly GCF_002272715.1). Lineage (NCBI taxonomy): Bacteria > Bacillati > Bacillota > Bacilli > Caryophanales > Paenibacillaceae > Paenibacillus > Paenibacillus sp. 7516. Next base: position 453,885 of record NZ_NPBI01000024.1, on the reverse strand, counting down.
GCAGTAGTGCAGGTTCCAGCGCTGCAGAACAGACTGGTACAGATGCGGAAACTACCAACGGGTCGACCGAAACAACTGCCGGCTGTGAAGAACAACCAGGTGTACGAACTACAGGAGGATCGCTACTGGTATTTCGATCCGATCGCAATCCAGGGCCAGGCAGAGGAATTTACTGATATGATCGTGGAACGTACGCAGCAGAACCGCAAGTAAATAGCATTTATAAAATAATCCAACACGACTGAACGCTGTGTTTGGACAGGCCTTGAAGCTGCCTGGGCTTTTTGCGTTATAGAAGGGAGAAATACATATGCTTCGCCGTTTCATGGCCTATTACCGCCCCTACAGGGGACTTTTTATTCTGGATTTCTCTTGTGCCATTGCAGCTGCCCTGCTGGAACTCGTGTTTCCACTGGCAGTAAACCAGGTAGTGGACAAACTACTTCCTGGGGGCAACTGGTCCATGATTCTTACTGCATGTGCCGCATTGCTCGGCATCTATCTGCTCAGTTCCTTTTTCCATTTTGCAGTCACCTATTGGGGACATAAGCTGGGGATTAACATTGAGTCCGATATGCGGAGAGAACTGTTCACGCGTGTACAGAAGCAGTCCTTCCGCTTTTTCGACAATAACAAGACAGGCCACCTTGTATCACGTATGACCAATGATCTGATGGATATTGGAGAGATCGCGCACCATGGACCGGAGGATCTATTCATCGCCCTGATGACTCTGGCAGGTGCCTTCGGTATCATGCTCAGCATCAATTGGCAGCTCGCCGTACTGACCTTTATCATCGTGCCGCTGATGATCTACCTGTCCCTGTATTTCAGCCGCAAGATGTCCAGTGCCTTCAAACGCATGTTTGCCGATATTGCAGACTACAATGCTCGGGTCGAGAACACGGTCAGCGGAATCCGTGTGGTACAGGCTTTTGCCAATGAAAATCACGAAATCGGTCGTTTTACTGAAAATAATGAACGCTTCCGCCTCACCAAATTGATCACCTACCGCATTATGGCGTGGAACTCCTCGCTTAGCTTTATTTTGATGAAATTCGTCTCGCTGTTTGTGCTGGTATGCGGAACATGGTTTGTCATTCAAGGAAGTATGACCTACGGGGAATTTATCGCCTTCGTGATGCTGTCGAATATTTTCCTGGGTCCGATCAAACAGATTAACTCTGTCATTGAAACCTATCCGAAAGGCATTGCGGGTTTCAAGCGGTACTTGGAACTGCTCGAAGCTGTGCCAGATGTAGAAGATACACCGCAGGCCAAGCCCATCACAAGCGTAAGCGGAGATGTCGCTTTCCATAATGTTAGATTTTCCTATGCTGAACATAAGCCTACATTGGACCAGGTCAACCTGGAGATTCAAGCCGGGCAGACCGTTGCACTGGTTGGACCCTCCGGAGCGGGCAAATCGACGCTGTGCAGCCTGATCCCGCGCTTCTATGATGTGGATGCTGGCCATATTACTATTGACGGCATTCCGGTGAAGGATATGACACTGGAGTCGCTGCGCTCCAATATCGGCATTGTACAGCAGGACATATTCCTGTTTGACGGCACCATTCGTGAAAATATTGCCTACGGCAAATTGAATGCATCGGATGAGGAAATCTGGGAAGCCATCCGCCGGGCACAATTGGAAGAGCTGGTACGGTCACAGCCGGAAGGCCTCGACACCATGATTGGTGAACGCGGCGTGAAATTGTCCGGCGGACAGAAACAGCGCCTGTCCATCGCGCGCATGATTCTGAAAAATCCGCCCATCCTCATTCTGGACGAAGCGACTTCGGCTCTGGATACCGAAACAGAAGCCGCCATTCAGCTGGCACTGTCCGAGCTGGCTCAGGGACGTACAACGCTCGTTATTGCGCATCGATTGGCAACCATTCGGCATGCGGACCGCATTATTGTCGTAGAGAACGGTGGCGTAGCAGAACAAGGCAGCCATGATGAACTTCTCGAACGAGAAGGCTCCTATAGCCGACTGCATCAGGCGCAGTTTGGATAAAGTGGCTTCATTATTTAGCTCAAACACCCTTCCTCCTGACTTAACGGAGGAAGGGTGTTTTACTAATTTAGAGTATGCCAAGCTACACCCTAAAATTAGCTATTTTTTTACAACATGGATAAAATGAATCGTCTCAAACGCAGTCAAGTCATCTGTACGATTGTTGAAGTATCTCTCCTGGATATCGTCTGGTGTCAGATGCTCATAGATGAGCAGTCCTGCATCGGCTAGCATTTGCTCGATCTCGTGATACGCGAAACAGGATTGCATTGGCTCCCCGGAGGACACAGCCAGCTTCAACATGTTCTCTACCCGATTAAAGATGCCTTTCTCCTCAAAGAGTCGTTCATCTGCATAATCCAGTACCATCGAGCTTCCGGACGGAAGGTTGGCGAAAGCCTGCCGCAAAAGATTGAACAATACCTCTTTGGACAGGTAATACGAAACGCCAAGCAGGCTGAGGAACGTTTTCTGATTTTTGAAACCTTTGCTGGTCAGATTTTCATAAGCAAACCCATGCGCGAAGTCCATTGGGATCAAGTGCAAGTTGTCCGGGATCGACAAATTGGCCCAACTCAGCCTATCACTCTTAAACTGCTGCGTGGCTGGATGGTCAACTTCAAAAATATTCAGCCTGTCGCCCAGTTCCGGGGTTCTTAACGCAAAAGTATCCATTCCGGCTCCCAGAATGACGTATTGTTTGGCTCCCAGGTTGACTTCGTGAAGCAGCACCTGCTCGCAATAGGCTGCCCTCGCCAAAGCAATGGGAGACAATTGGACTTGGGTGATCCACCTCAATACTTTATCGGGGTCCTCCTTCACCATATCGACCATCTCGGGATTGAAGAAATGAATGCCCTGCACCATATTCTCCCGAATCTGTTCAAACTCCTGTGGAGAAATCAGAGCCTTGGCTATGTGATCATTGAAAATTAGAGGTGTGTCGTACTGGCTGTGATAGGCGCGGCCAAAGGCCGAGATCAAAGAAGTAATGCTGGATTCATTTGGCTTCATATTTATCCTCCCGCATAACAAAATAAGGTCCCCCTGGCCAGGAGAACCTTAGTATATACGGATTTAAGCAATATGTAAATTATAGCATAAAAACACATTTTTGTCAATCCCAATTTTGCGGAACACGCAGACATGCTGGATGGATCTTTCACTCGTCCAACATGTCTGCTCCAATGATACTCCCACCTCGAAGACTCTAGGTATCCAACCCATACTCCTTCACCTCGCGGTGGCGATTCAGGACGGCATGAAGTGCAAAACCGAGCAGTGCCACCCCTGCCATCGCCGTTGCCAGCCAGGCTACAGAAATCAAGCCCTGTTTATCATACATCACACCCATCACATAAGGGCCGATGACACGACCAATCGATCCGATCCCGCCGGATACTCCAATATAAAATGGTGCAGCTCTGCCCGCATGGTCGGAAATAAAGGCAGGGGTTGCAGGTGAGATCAGCATTTCTCCAAAGGTCGCCAGCACCATCGCAAATACCATGCCCTGATAGCTGTACATCGTAATCATGACGATATAAGCCAATCCATAGAATATCGCACTCGCTGCCATCTGCGCAGTGGAAGTACGGGCCATGGTGCGTTTAACCCAGCTCGTGAACGGTTGGCCCACGAAGATCAGAACCCCGTTCAGTGTCCAGAGCAGTCCGTACATTCGTTTCTCCATCCCTTCGGAGATAATGTACGGCGATACACCTGTGTTCCAGATGGAATTGCCAAACAGGATAAACAATACCCCCAGGCTCATAAACAGGTATAACCTGGTGTTGCCAAGCAGCGCCCAGATCCCGGGACCATTCTGGACCGTTTTCCGTTTCGTCAGATGCATTTCTCCCTGATCGGTATCCACACGCGACAGATAGTACCAGAAGAAGACTGCAAACCCGGCAGAGGTCACGCCATTCAGTACAAAGCTGAGGTGATAGGAAAAGTCGGCCAAGAAACCGCTGAGTGCCGTCCCAATCGCTACACCGATGTTGTTCGCCACATAAATAATATTGAACAGCTCTCCCCGCCGCTCCGCAAACCGAAAGCCAATAAAGGCCTGAATCGCAGGCAGCGACAAGGAACTGAACAAGCCGATCCAGCCCATGGCACATATAAATACAACCCAGTACGCACTAATCCAGGGCAGGGCAAACAGGCCAAGTGCATTAAGGGCAAGCGATCCAATGATCAGCTTCTTCACGCCGACCCTGTGATATAATGCACCGCCGAGCAGCTGGCCGAAGATGCCGCCGAGCGACTGGATCAAAATGACGAATCCTGCATTAGCCATCGTCCGCCCGAGTTCATCAAATACGTACATTGTGGTTAGCGGCCACATCAGGGCACTGCCTGTCGCGTTAACCAGACTTGCCAGCAAAAATACTTTAACCTCTTTTGGATATGTATCCAGCCATCTCATCATCTTCATTCTCCTTACTACCATAAACGAACAAAACAAACCTCCACTCACGGCGGCTTAAACTACCTGAGCGGAGGCTATTTGTATATTAAACATTGCCTTTTATTCTTGCTTCAAGGTTTATCCCTTGTTCATCTTACCTGAAAAGCCTCAATCTGCAAGCACACTCATTGACGCTTCACTTCGACAGTGGCCGAGAAGAACGTTGCCCCGTTGCCCATGTCCGACAGCCGACCCGATGTCAGTGAATTCACCCGCTGTTTCCGACCGCTTCCATCCCACCACAAGCCTTGGCTGATCACCGTACCCGGCAGCATGGATTCGCTCACCTTGGCAGTCAGTTCGATCCGTCCCCGGTCATTCCATACAACCACCGCATCGCCATCTTCAATGTTTCTGTGAGCCGCATCCTCCGGATGAATCTGCAGCATGGGCAGTTTCTCCATACGTTGATGCTTCTCCGTATTGGCAAAGGTTGAATTCAGGAAATTGTGATTCGGTGGCGACAGGAACATAAGCGGATGCACATCATCAGGTCCGGCCGGATGTTCCCCGTCATACCCTTCAACTAGAGCACGATATGTAGGCAGCGGCGGAAGGCCTCTCTCTGCCATCGTTTCGGAATACAGCTCGATCTTCCCGGATGGCGTAGGCAGCTGTTCCAGGAATGATTCATGCGACGACATGTCCAGTCTCACAAAACGATGCTCCTGAAGGGCCTCCAACGTTACTCCGTTCATATAAGGATTACCTGTATCCGTCAGGGCGTCCGCAATCATCTGTTCCGGTGTCTCACCAAAAATCTCAGGATCATATCCCATCGCCTGTCCCAGCAGCGAAAACAGTTCCACATTGCTCTTGCTCTCGCCAATTGGGGCAATGACCGGTTCCTGCAAATGAACATACTGATGCCAGTAGGACGTATACAGATCGGTTGCTTCAAACGAAGACTTGGCCGGCAGCACAATGTCTGCATACTTGGCCGTATCCGTCATGAACAGATCATGCACAACGGTAAACAGATCTTCCCGTGCAAAACCTCGCTCCACCCGCTCGGTATCCGGTGCCACCACCAGGGGATTGCTGCAGTAGACCATTAGTGCCCGGATTGGCTGCTTTGCTTCCAGCAATGCTTCACCAATCCGGTTCATGTTCACCACCCGCGCCTCCGGATTGCTCCGAAGCTCTGGACGCTCCAGCGCATCGCTATTGGTGCTCGCATAGCTGTTGGTGCGTACCGCTCCGCCGCCTCGTTTCAGCCATTGTCCCGTGATGGCAGGCAGACAGGCAATGCTTCGTACATTCATGCCTCCGTTGTCATGGTGCTGAAGACCGTTGCCGATGTGAATATGTGCCGCCTGTGCGTTTCCGTACAGCTCAGCCAGCTTCACGATATCCGCTTCCGGTACACCCGTGATGCGCGCAACCCGTTCAGGGGTATAGCCGCGGACATGATCACGCAGTGCCTCATGACCCACAGTATACTTTTGCATAAAAGCTTCGTCCGTCAGGCCCCGGTCAAACAGTACATTCATCAGTCCCAGTGCGAGTGCGCTGTCTGTTCCCGGGTAGAGCGGAATAAACCAGTCTCCCCACTGAGCTGTACGATTCCGGTGAACATCGATGACCACGATTTGAGCACCTTTTTTGCGGGCCTTCTCAGCCAGGACAACCTGGTGCATGTTTGTACTGACAATGTTGCCTCCCCAGACCAGAATAAGGTCCGAATGCTCCGTATCTTCGGGCAAAGTTCCCCGATTGGCGCCCATCGTATATTTCCATCCGGTATTCCCGGCCGCATTGCAGATCGTTTGCTCCAGCATACTAGCACCAAGCGCATTGAAGAAACGACGATCCATCCCATCCACTCCAAGGATCCCCATATTGCCGTAGAAACTGTATGGCAAAATACTCTCCGAGCCGTACTTCGTAGATATAGATTTGAATTTTCCCGTAATTTCATGGATAGCTTCATCCCAGCTTATACGTTCGAACTTGCCTTCACCTTTCGCGCCGACACGTCTCATCGGATATTGCAGCCGCTCGGGGTGATATACCCGCTCTGCCATGTTTCTGACTTTATTGCAGATGGCACCTTTCGTAATCGGATGGTCAGGGTTACCCGCCACCTTCACGATTTTACCGTTCTCCTTATGAAGCAGCAGGCCGCAAGTATCCGGGCAGTCAAGCGGGCAAACCGCCGGAAACACGCCATTCTCCTGATCGATCATATGTACAAGTCCTCCCCATTTAAAACTATCCTTACATCATATAATTTTGGAGGTTATGACGTAAAGAGAACAGTCATGTTTTGTGCGCTCAGGCTTGATGCATTTAATCTAAAAAAAAGTTTTGGCCCCATGATTCATCCTCGAAATTCAGGGGTAAATTAAAAACAAGGCATTAGGTTAGTGTTTCCCCACTTCCTCCTCATGCCATATCATGGACCACTCCCGAAATTCGCCATGAACAGGTTTCGTTCCCCCGAACCTTGTCATGGCGAATTTATTTTGTCTGCAAAAAAAGCGATCCCATCTTCGCCGGCTTACGGTATAACATACACCGTGACCTCATGGCAGTAAGGGATCGCTGATTATATATACATTTGAAATTGTACGAGTGATTATGCCTGTTTGCTCCACATCGGTCTGGCCTCCGTCTCTACTGGCTGAACAACCGCTTTGACCTCGGGTTCGGCCTTCCGCAGGTACACCATCCAGTAGGCAGCCGCAACGAACAATGCGCCTCCAGTCAGATTACCGAGCCATACCGGGATAAAGTTCATGATGTACTGCCCCCATGAGTAGTGCCCTTCGAAGATGGCAGCCGGAATAAGAAACATATTGGCAACCACGTGCTGGAAGCCAATAGCGACAAAGGCCATCGTCGGAAACCAGATACCGAGCACCTTGCCGCTCATCGTATCCGAAGCGTAAGACAGCCACACCGCCAGGGCTACCAGCCAGTTACATCCGATTCCGGATATAAACGCCTGTAGAAAGCCGTCATGCAGCTTGTGTCCTGCCATATCCACAACCTTGGTCAGATATACTCCTTCTCCTGTGAGACCAAGCACATGCCCGAACGCATATGCCACGAACAGTGCACCCAAAAAGTTTCCGATCGTGACCAAAGTAAGATTCTTCAGCATGCTGGCTACGGACAGTTTACGGGCTAGCGTAGCAAGCGGTACTGCCATCATATTGCCTGTCAGGAGTTCTCCCCCGCCAATCAATACCATGATCAAGCCTACAGGGAATACCGCTGCACCGATCAGGTTAACCAAGCTGCCCCATTCCGCCGGGACGGAGGCAATCACGCGAATATCCAGCAGGAACCCAAGCGCAATAAATGCCCCTGCCAGGAAACTGAGAACGAGCACAGAGGACACCTGGTTCTGTCCTTTCTTCATCCCTGTGTTCACCGTATATTGTGCAACCTCAAGAGGTGTTTTTGCCGCCATGCCATCCTCTCCTTCACTGTTCATGAACGAAATCAGCTTACATCGTTGATATGTTCATTGTATCGCGAAGGGTTCGGCAAGTTTGTTACTTTTATCACAAAGTCCTAAAAGTCCCCTTGTCCCAGCTTCCGTGCTCTCTTGCTTGAGTGCGGCTGGTTGGTTAATTATTCTGTTCCCAGGTTATGATGTTCACCAAAAATTTGCTGCAGATGGTGCTTCAGATGCTGGACGTAATCTTGTGCCAGCCATTCCATCGTAACCACACTTCCATCAGGTAAGACACACGTTGCTGATTCCCCTGTCTCCGGCATGCTGGATAGAACACGAATGACGGACTGATTCAGACTGATCCAGAGATTTAACACCTCTTCAATCGGTGCACTGACATATTGTTGGCTCTCTACCCATTGGTCTTGATGATAAGGCGTTATAGACAATGGTTCGGTCTGATGCTGCATTTGGACAAACCTGCTTACGTTATGAAGAGCCGAATCACATAAATGACCAAGAATCTGAAGACGGGACCATTTTCCTTCCATGCGTGGCTGTACAAGTTCATTTGGATTCAGTGCAAGAAACGAACGAGGTACCGATTGTAGCAGAACTTTGAGTTCGGATATTGTATTTGTAAGCATGTTGTGAACCACTCCTTTATGTTCATATCTATTGCAGTATGACCTCTAACCTGTTGTTAATATAGCACTCATTTCCAGAATCAACTACATCAAGTTATATAAAAAAACTGCCGCATTTCTGCGGCAGTTCTCGGATTCATTAGTTACACCATCGCTGGTGCTTTCGCTTCCACTGGAGGCAAAGCCTGAAGACCAGCCGAGTTCAGGAAGTTCCATGGCTTGTTGTAATGCGGTTGGAAGAAGAAGTCGATGAAGGCTAGCTCATCTACAGTCATGTTGTTCTGGATGCAAACCGAGATCGTATTGATCGATTGCGTCAGATCCGCCTTGGACATCACTTGTGCTCCAACGATTCGGCGTGTAGCCTGTTCGTAAATGACTTTGAGCAGCAGTTTCTCAGCCGTTGGCATGAACTCCGGACGATAAGCATCTTCAAGCGTTACAGCTTCCACTACCAGCCCGTCATCTGTAGCAGATGTTTCGGTCAGCCCTGTACCTGCAATATTCTGGTCGTAAATTTTAATCCCAGATGTCCCTTGTGTACCCATGTATGGCGTTGTTGGACGAACCAGGTTACGAGCTACCAGTGTACCCATTCTTACGGCATTGGTCGCCAGTGGAATGTAAGAAGCCTTGCCTGTTGGATTATAGTGAATGGCACAGCTGTCACCTGCAGCGAACACGTCTTTTTGGCTTGTTTGCATATATTTATCCACGATAATCGCACCGTTCGGCAGCATATCCACCTGGCCTTTGAGCAATTCGGTATTCGGACGGAAACCAATACACAGGATTACGAGGTCTGTCTCGAATTCACCCTTGGATGTGATGACCTTCGTTACCTTGCCATTCTCTCCGGTGAATTTCTGTACAGTCTGACCCAGTGCAAGCTTGATCCCGCGTCCAGTCAGTGTGTCCTCAATGGCATCTGTAAACTCGGGGTCCAGATATTTATTGAGAATCCGGTCCACACTATCGATCAAGGTGACTTCCTTACCATTCATTTGGAATGCTTCAACCAGTTCAATACCGATGTACCCTGCACCGACAACGGTAACGCGTTTAGCTTCTTTGGCTTTTTCGATGATCGTATTGGAATGGTTGTAGTTTTTGCAGAGCAAGATGTTCTCCATCTCAATTCCCTCGAGTTTAGGAACGACCGGCCATGATCCTGTCGTCACAATAAGCTTGTCGAACGTATCTTCAAATTCTTCCCCTGTTTTCAGGTTTTTAGCCTGAAGTTTATGGTTCGCGGCATCCACTGCTGTAACCTCATGCAGCATCTTGGTGACTACACCCAGCTCAGCCAGCTGGTTTGGCGAAGAGTAGAACAGTCCATCCGGATCCTTCACAACCCCGCCGACATAAAGGGCGATACCGCAAGATAGGAAGGAAATGTTGTCATTGCGCTCATACACCGTGATGGTAGCATCCGGGTACAATTTGGCGGTATTAACGATGGCTGCGGTTCCTGCATGTGTACATCCGATAACTGCGATTTTCATAATAAAGGTCCCCCTTGGAGTTATAAAATATAAACCGTGCTTCATTTATCAGTTTGCTGCGCTTGATTCCTGAGATTTAAATCGACAATGGTTTTACTGTCTTGTGAATACATTCACTAATGAAACTAAACGATTACGTGAAAACATTCACTACCAACTTGGTGAGTTTGTGATTTATTTCACTTCATGTACTCATTATAATGTGATCTTTTTCACATTACAAGTGTTTTCTTAAAAAATTTTAAAAAATAGGATATCGCCCCTGTGGACGAGCCGCTGTTTCAACCTCTAAGACCTATTGTCCCCTGACCAATAACGGTTTATGCTATTGAACCTTTTGGAGAAAAAAGGCCCTCATCCTCACCGCATAGTTAGGCTGGTGGCTGAACGATAACAAATATATAATTTTAAGCTTATCAGTTGATTTTTCCCTCAGAAAGCGCTTACAATATTATTGACCCTTTATTTGGATTTTATATAAATAGAATACCAATTATGTTGGGAGGCATTCCTTTGAAGAAACGTTCCATCTCTGTTTCATTAACACTGGTTCCTGTCACTGCAATTATCGCCATGTTGACCGCAGATATCGCCAGGCCCGTGGTTGCTTTTGCAGATTCCCCGCCTGTCACCATTAAAACCGAGGTGTTATCCTCCAAAACTTCTGCAGGGGTTGATGTATCTTCACTGCTGAATAAGTTCAGGGATTACAGCACGTTCTCTACGGGGGACTTGGCCAAGGACACCGCATATGCGCTAAACATTGTATCCTGGCAGCTGCCCCATGGTGGATTCTTCAAAGCAATGGAGGAGAAATACAAATCTTCATGGGACGGGGTGACGCCGCGTTCAGATTGGAAAGACCCCAAAGGTGTAGAGCTCGGAACGTTTGATAATGATGCAACCACAACAGAGATCCGCTTCCTGGCTGATATGTATGAAAAGACGGGCAATCCCGTCTTCCGGGACAGTGTCCGCAAAGCAGTGGATTTTATCCTCGTTTCCCAATATCCTTCTGGCGGATGGCCTCAGGTTTATCCACAACGGAGCAATTACTCCGACAGCGTTACATATAATGACAATGCCATGGTGCGAACCATGGTACTCATCGACGATATCATTGAGAAGCGTAAAGGCTTCAATAACGATATTCTGAGTGAGGATACACGGTCGAAACTGGCTGCAGCCTTGGATCGAGGAATCGCATATACATTGAAAGCTCAAATTAAAAACGGCGGTGTGCCTACAGTTTGGGGTGCCCAGCATGACCCTGTAACCTATGCGCCTGTATCCGGCAGAGCCTATGAACTGCCCTCGAAATCGGGATCCGAATCTGTAGCCATCACGGCTTTTCTTATGTCCAGGCCTCAGACACCCGAGATTGAACACGCAGCCAAAAGCGCCCTCCGCTGGTTTGACCAGGTCCGAGAGGATGGAACCAAATATAATCGTCAGGGACCCGTGTATTTCGAGCCTGACCCGTCCAGTGTAATCTGGTACCGTTTCTACAATGTAGATGAAGATGTGCCCTTCTACGCGGACCGCGACGGCAAGAAGTACATGGATATTATGGAGATCAGCGAGGAGCGGCGGCACGGCTATTCCTGGGCAGGAAACTATGCCCGTAATCTCCTGCAGCTTGCCTCGGATCAGGGATATTACAATTTAAGCAAACCGCTCCCGTAAATCCTCCCAGTATAAAAGCTTCAAAAAAAGCCTGTCCTCCAACTGGAGGCAGGCTTGATCTGTTTTATTTGATTATCCCAGCAGTTTCTCAATCTCTGCAGTCATCGCTTCAGGAGACTCTTTGGGTTCAAAGCGTCCCACCACTTCACCTTCACGATTGACCAGGAATTTGGTGAAATTCCATTGAATCGTGTCGTCTTCAGCTGCGCCTGGCTGCTGCTGGCGAAGATACTGGAACAAAGGATGCGCATCCTCGCCGTTCACGTCCACTTTGGCGAATACAGGGAAATTCACACCATAGTTTATTTGGCAGAAGGATTCGGCTTCCTCGCTTGTACCCGGCTCCTGTCCTCCAAACTGATTACAAGGGAAACCCAGTACTACCAAACCCTGATCGCGGTAACGATCATACAGCTTCTGCAGCTCTCCATATTGCGGAGTCAATCCACACTTGCTGGCCGTATTGGCGATGACAAGAACTTTACCTTGGTACAGATCCAGTGATACTTCCTGATTGGCTGGCGTTACGGCCTGATATGAATATACGGACATGACTGATTCCTCCCATGATCGATGTTGGTTTTGGGGCAGCCGTCATTACCTTGTATGCACACAACATAATACAGCGCCTGTCTCCATATTATAGACCCGGTGCTCACCAATTACCAAATTCAGCCTTGAGGCCTTCTGCTTGTTATCCGGACTTAGCTGCCATGATGTCATCATAACGCTTCTGCCGTTCGGCCTTACTGAGTTTGGGACAGCTATAACAGTAATTTTGGCCTCCATACACCTGGTGATGCAGGCAGCACACGGGCTTCATCAGCATGGTCTCTCCCGGTTGATGTGGATTATCAATCTCTACGGGCTTGAACGATAACAGATTCTTCTTCAATCCGAGCAGACCGGCAGGTAGAGCAATGACATGTTCATACCCTTCCATCACCGCTTCTCGCTCAGCTTCTTCGATGTTCATTTGTAACGCTGTGTTCTTGTACCAACGGAGCATGGAGGCAAGCTGTGACCACATCTGACCAAGGTTCGCTTCTCCGGCAGAGGCAACCCCTTCGATCAAGGGTCGAAGCTGCTCCGTGTAGTATGCGGTTAGGATATCCTTGCGCCAAGAGGATTGTGCTGCATCTATGAGATTCACTGGTGCAGGTTGAGAATGTTCTGTTCCATCCAGCAGTTGAAAACGAAAGGCTGCACGGCCATCCTGAACTTCGAGCTGCAGCTTCATGTTCTCCAGTGATAGATCAAGCCATGTATCACATAATGCCGTCATATAATGAATCCCCAGCATTAGCCCACGCACCGAATGCATGAAGTACACCGCTGCGGATCGGATTGAATCTGCCTGAAGATGTTTATTATATACATCCAGCAGCTCTCTCGCCTTCTCCGGTTGTCTAAGCTCGGTCATGTGAATTTCCCAAACTGGTTCATCCCCAGGTTCGGTTGTGATTCTTCCATATTGCTGTAACCAGGTATAGTTGATAGCTCCCATTTCAGCATGCCTCCCATGAATGCGAATGAGCCGCCTGCATAAATGCAAAGCGGCTTATTCTATATTTCAAGACCACCAATGGTCCACTGTATTAACTTCCTGTTGCGGTACGAACAAGTTGTTCGGAACGTCCAGCGGCATTCATCATGGCACCATTCATCACCATTTGCTCTGGCGCTGCCGTTTGCTGGCGTTCGCCGGCAAGAGCAAATGGCAGGCACAGCGGCACACCGGAACGTGGATCAATCACGATATCGGCTTCAATGTTGAACACTTCGCGAAGCACGTCACAATTCATGACTTCTACAGGGGAGCCTGTAGCAATTGCTTTACCTTTTTTAATACCGATCATGTGATGGGCATAGCGGGAAGCATGATTCAGATCATGCACAACCATAACGATGGTGCGGTTCGCGGTCTCGTTCAGCATCTCCAGCAATTGCAGAACTTCAAGCTGGTGAGCCATGTCGAGGAACGTTGTCGGCTCGTCTAGGAACAGGATATCTGTTTCTTGTGCAAGAGCCATGGCAATCCAGGCACGTTGACGCTGTCCGCCTGACAATTGATCAATTGGGCGGTCGTGGAACTCCGTCATGCCCGTTACTTCGATGGCCCACTCAATCATGCGTTTGTCTTCAGCACGCATGGAACCGAAGCCTTTTTGATAAGGAAATCTTCCGTAGGATACCAGTTCCGTTACTGTGAGTCCCTCTGGTGCTGTAGGATTCTGCGGCAAAATCGCAAGCTGCTTGGCTACTTCACGGGTGGATTGCTTATGAATGGACTTCCCGTCGAGCAAAACACTACCTGCTTTTGGATTCATGATCCGTGCCATCGTCTTCAGGATGGTTGATTTACCTGAACCATTGGCTCCAACAAGCGCTGTAATTTTTCCTTGGGGAATTTGAATATTCAGATCTTCAACAATCAGTCTTTCCTCATAAGCGATATCCAGCTTGGACGTCTCCAGACGAAACATGCGATCATCCCTCTCTCATTTATCCCGGTTATGTATTCCGGCTATCGATAACGAAAACGAATTTATATGTTCAGCGTATTTCCGGCGCAACAAATCTTCTATAACAAAGATACTGATAATCATTATCATTTGTCAATAAGAAATACCAAACTTCTTGCTTGTTTGGAGCGATTATATGGCAGTTCAGTGGACTTTCCGATCGGAATTGGCCTCATTTATGTGAGAGCTTTTCTCAACGTATACGTGCAGTTGGTCCCTGTTGGGGATTGTCCAAAAATGATGAATCCAGAAGTTGTGTCTGATCTGTGAACAAAAGAAGAATCTACTCTTCTTCCTGCAGCAGAGCTTGGGAAGCACTTAAAATCATCTTCTTCTCGTCCTCATAACCTGACTGTCCGCCCTGAAAATAGGCATGCAGCACAATGTTGGCTTCTGATCCATCCATCTTTTCGAGCTGTGCTTGAGTCAGTGTTATTTCATACGGTTCCGTGTACCAATCCTCATTCGTCAATTCCGTTGTGAGACCTATATTAGTTGTTGTTCTTGGAGGTAAAATCGACTCCCCGTTCGCCTGTATATCCACCATAAACACGTGTTTGGAGTGAGCAATCGTATGGCTCGTATCCGTCCCCACATACTTAATACCTGAGTGAAACATATACGTGTTCTCACCTGCCGGCTGAACGACCAATCGAAGCAGGTATTCCCCAACTTGTTTCGTTGCGGTCAATGAGCCCCCATCTTCTAACTGAATGTGATCCGGCTGAGCATCCCTGCTTGCATCATTCGAACAACCAAAGAGTACAATGCACATCATCAATATAAAATATGAACGCATTATGGTTCCCCTGCTTTCCTTCAGTTTTGGAATAGGCCCCTCTCTTGTCAGACATCCCAGGAAACCGGAAAGTTGCATGATTTGCATTATCTACTCAAATAAGATCGTCCTTAAAAGATTGGGAGCAGGAAAAATCAAAAAAAAGATGACCCCGATTTACATTCGAAGGTCATCCTGCAATAATTTCATTTGGGTTAAAAACAAATCATAACGCTCCTACAGCTTAGGCTCTGGCACCAATTGGATAACCATTGTACCGCTCTGGACACTTACGATATCTTCCGGATTAACCTCATCAGGCAGCGGCACTTGCTGACCATAAGGATACAGACGGTCCGCCTCAGCAGGCGTCAATTCTGTTGAAGAGGACGCTCCTGATTCGCCTGCTGTCCCTGAAGGTTCGGACGATGTGGTGCCTGTTCCTTCTCCAAGATCTTCATTCGTGTCCGCAGAACCGGACGCATCTCCACTCGTCTCTGTACCTGCCGCTGCATCTGCAGCAGAGTCATCTGACGTAGTCGAATCTGTCCCCTGAACAGGCTCCTCTCCCTGCTGATCTTCGTTTGTAGATCCTGTAGACGTATCCCCGGACGTTCCCTCAGACGAAGTCCCATCTTCAGCTGATCCTTCCGTATCCGGGTCCTCATTCCGGTTAAAACTCTCCCAGTCCGACGCAGCATCCATCTCCAGCGTTGTGCCATCCTTCAAAGTTAATTGAACTGGACCTGGCAATAACGCATTGCTGTCCGCTTCATTCATGAAACGGATTACGAGCTGCGCTTCGGTCGTCGTGCCATCCACCTCGGCTCCCCGAATGACATAGGCGATCTGCTCAGCTAACTGTACCTCGGGCTCTGCCGGAACCACAGGTTCCTGTGTCGATGGCGCTGCCTCTTCTGGCGCGTCCGTCTTATTCGTCAGGGCATACGTTACCCCGGCGATCCCCAGGATCAGGATAACGATAACAGACCCTAGAAAAAGATTTTTTCTTTTGCCTGTCAGCATGCGCACAAGCGGTGATGAAAGTTCGTTCTTGGCCCGATCATAGACCGGCTTCATTGTTTTACTCGCTCTCGTGTAATACGGCTTGAATGCCGACTTGGACTTGAAGGCTTCACGGTCATGATCTTTGAAATAGGCTACAATGGCATCTGAATAGGCTTTGCTCGCCTGGGAACTCCGTATGAACAACCTTTCGCTCCCCGACCATTCAAAAAATGAATACAATACTTCCTTACTGCCAGCACTACTGCGGACAAACTCAATCAGCCCAGCATAGTCCAGTTTGCTGCCGCTTCCTCCCCGGTAGAAAGCCAGCGGAAGCGCCTCATATGCAGGTGTTCCCGGTTGATCCCGCAGTTCCCCTGCGAGCCATCTGCGTACCCAACGCTGAAGTTCATTCCGCTCCGCAAGGCTAAGTGACTCAAGTACCTCTTCTTCACGGTCTTCGCCGCTCAGCCATGCTCTGGCTGCCAGCATCATGTTTGTACGAGCCGTTACATCCTGTCCCTGACGCGCCGCCCAATCACGTACTTCGCTGTCATGCAGCAAAATATCAATGCTCAGTAACTGCTCACGGTTCACCCGTTCCAGATCAAGATCCTGAATCAAAAACAGGTTAATGACATAGGCCAGCTTGTCAGCCAGGCGTGTCAGTTCTTCCTGATATGCGGATAATCCCGCTGACTCGGCTCCACTCGAACGGCCAGATCGGGTGACCGTCTGAGACTGCCCAATTCGGGCCTTAATTCCATCACCCACGAGCATGTCAGAAGAAAGGTGATCCAGCACGCTAACACGCTTAAGTGCTTCACTCGCAGCATGCACCGGATTCGGCGCAGAACATAATCGTTCACGCAGCTCTGTCGCTGTCCGGTCAAGCAGGAAGCTGTTGTAAACCGCAGATGTATGCGTGGTTACCCAGCGTTCGATCACGCCGATCACATCCGAAGCGGTCTCGGTACGTTTCAGCTGATTGTCCAGATAAGGTTCAAACAGCAGTTTTGTCAGTGATTCATTGGCCAGTACCTTATCGAAGAATGCACGACTCAGCCCGGAATCGCGGTCGAGCAGATCATACAATTCCTGTACCGCCCTCATCCGCTTCTGAGATCTGGCATTGTTCACCGCATAGATGAAATAATCCACGATGCGGGATTGAACGAGAGGCGCAGCGACGCGGAAATATTCCGCGATGCGTGAGGCAACCGTCTCTTCAGGTACGTTCTCTCTTTTGACACTGTCCAGTTCCCGGCTGAGCAGAGTGAGGAACAGTTCGTTCAAACGTGAACGAAGTTGTACTCCGCCTTCGGGTTTCAGATAGGTAAGCAGCCCGCTCAGGACCCCGCCTTTATCATTTAGGTAGAGATCTTCCATCCCTTGCTCGAGACGATAAAACATGGACAATTCCCCATAGGCCTGGATAGAAAGCTCACGTCCCGGTTCGGTGCCGGATAACATCTCGTCTGCAAAAGTATAAAAAGCATCCGCATGAGTTGGCTCCTGCAGAAGCGACCAGGCAAATTCCGCATAGGGAAGCTGGGCAACCGATACTTCCGCATGGGTTACCCTGCCCGTAGCCAAGTCGAAGGTAAAGTCCTTCTCCGTATTCCGGTCTTTTGGACGGAGCGTGCCCCGCTCTACAAACTGAAGATGGACTCCCTTCTTGGCCTGAGGCTCCTTGGCAAATGTCATAAAGCCGAGCTGCCGCCTAAACGCATAGGGCAGTGCGGCATAGAGCAGACGAAGCAGCTCCTTGGCTCCGGCTGTGATCTCCTCGGCAGGAAGATCGAGTGCAATATATACCTTCCGCCGGGTTGCTACTGCCTGCATGACGGCATAGAGCAGGCGCTTGAAGAGAGTTTCGTTCATTTTCAGTGAGGCCAGCAGGTCTGCTGGCGCTACGGAGCGTGCACTTGTGCCTGCTCCTGCTCTGGTGGCGGCCACTCGGCCATTCAGTGGTGCACCCGGCAGTTCCATCAGGGCAGGCAATACCGTGCCTTGTTCGATGTCATATGACGTGGCAAATACGGTATCCAGCCAATTCCCCTGCTTCATCTGTTCCTCGAAGCGTTCCGGTGACAGGACATAGTTGTGTGCAAAAAAGGCGCTGCGCAGCCCGGTAAAATCAGCAGACTGGTACACATTTTGACCAAGGATCGTCTCCCCGCTCTCCAGATGAATCAGATGGATGGATGGCGGGAATTTCGCCTGGTCCTTCTCGCTTCGCCCTGTTAATTCTGCTGGAGCGTCATAGACGCAAAAGGGATGAAGTACTTTCTTGATAAAGGAAGGGTCCAGTCCCGGCGATGCCGCAACCGTATCGAACCCCTCCGTTGTGCGAAACACCCCGCGCCGCTCTCTTGTGTACATCTGCTGTTCAATAGGCGGGGTCATGGAAGAACTCATTATTCCACTCTCCCCTCTATGTACTTCAGCTTGTACAGCAGCCATAGAAAGGGCTCGTCCACACGGATGGGGCTCACGACGCCCTGCAGCTTCATATCCACCGGATTACTGCCCAGCGCAGATACCGCGAAATAGGCCGTATCCTTGAAGTACACATCCATCGTGCCTTTGAACGGACGGTCCACCTTCTCGATAAAGCGCCGAATTTCCCCGTCGATATTCTCGAATTCGGTCAGATCGAACCAATCGCGGTGTACCATATTGCGGAATACATTGCTGTTGGATTTGATATAATCCCCCTCTTCATCCTTAAGAGAATGCAGCATGTCGCTCTTGGTAAGCACAACGGCTGTCGGAATATTTGTCTTAGCTTTATCCTGATAAGCGATAAAATCACCGAACAAAGTCAACACAACATCGCGTGGTTCATCATACCTTGGCGTCCACTCGCCCGGCTCGTTGCCAAGGTTAATGCGGATTTTGTCCCGAATGGAACGAATCTGGAGCGGATCCACCATAAACAAAATGCCCGCTGAGTTCTTGATATGCTGACCATGCAGACCCAGATAATCCTGCTCGACCATACCTTCACCCGCCACATCAAAAAAGACCAATGTCAGCGGTGCTTTATCTTCATCCTTAAATACAAATTGAAAAATAAACGGCTCCTGCAGCTTCTCCTTCTGCGTGGAATCCAGCAGATCTCCCCGCTCGAACAGCGGTTCTTCGTAATCTGCGCGGAATCTGCGGCTAATTTCCGCATTCAGCGGCATGCAGGCCGCATCAAAATGGTCAGCCGTATAATGCTGAAGCGTATGGATTAACGATGTCATATACACCGATTTTCCTACCTGGGATGCCCCAATAATGGAAATGATATTGCTCGGTGCCTTGCCTGCCGTCACGGGCAGCTCATTATGACAATGCGGGCACAGCCGGCGCCGTGTAACCACACCATATCGGTCGTTCAGTCCCATCACGATGTTATCCGAATAAATACGATGTTCCTCAGGCACATCATGCGGAGCCAGAACGGCCTCCATATCAAATACCGTGTCCAGCCCAAAACGCTCACGATACCGATTAAGCTTCGCATCTTCCCCCAGTGCATAATCCTCATCGTCATCCCGGTGATGCGCAGCCCGGAACACTACTTCTTCCGGCGAAAACTTGCTGAAGCAATACGGACAGACTATATCGTAAAACAGCGGCCGTTCTACGGGCTGCTGTTTCTTCAAAAACCGACTAAAAAAGCTCATAGCCACTCCCCTCCCTGTTCAGGCAGACTGAACTGCCTCACATTCATCTAGTCTGATATTAGGCGGTAAACGGCTCCGTATCTCGGTCCGTCCGTGAAAAACAGCCTCACATAGTCATCCTTGGCCACTTCCACGGGCGGCATCTCATTTTTCCCTGGATTAAAATCACTGACAAAAGGATAAACCGTGCCATCTTCCTTATTGAGAGGAACTCCGCCCTGCTTGCGAACATAACAGAGGGCTTCCTTCGGCACGGGTACTTCAGCCGTCACAGTCATGAGAACCGTCTTCCTTTTTTGAAAAAAACCGCTTTTGTAACGAATGGAGAAACGGATATCCGCTTTCCCTGCACTGGCGATGACCGTATTCTCGTCATTCTGCTGGCGCAGCAGCACAGGACCGTCTTCGTCCATTCGGCAAACATGTATCGTGTACCGGATGGCACCAAATCCTGTCATCCGGTCTGTATATCCGTTACTCGCCTTGTATTCTTCTCTCGTATACAGTTTCAGTTTGCCATTCACAGTCTGATCCCTGCTCTGTCCACCTTCGACCATTTCGAGCTCCAACCGCTCCACGTACACGGCTTCTACGCCTTCGGGCCAGAGCCAGCGCAGGGTACAGTAACCATCATCCACAGCAAGTGTAAGTCTGCGAATCAGAGGTACCGAAGGGTCCGCATCTGCATATCGCATGTGTCGCCAACCTCCCGATGTTTAAAATCCTTTGCTGCGTGTGTCTCTCCCCCGCTGACCGAATCCGTCTGCGGTCGGATTTCCCCTGCCTGCCTCACGGCGACCCTTGCTCTTCCGCGGCGTATTCTCCTTGACCGGAATAATCCAGGTGAACAGGGTGAGTACCCCAGATAATATGAACATCGCACCCAGTCTCACCAATGCATCCCCTACAGAAGAACCGTCCAGTCCCCACTCCAGCAAAAGGCCTGCTAGCAGGCCTGAGACCGCTCCACCGATGCCGAAGCTGACGGCCAGATGGCGGTTATCAAACACCAGCCCAAGCGATACGCCCAGTGCTACACCAATCAATAGCATAGCAGCAACGCGGAAGATGGCCAGATAGGTACTGTGTTCCATCATGCCTGTACGTTCCGTCACCAGCGTCCGTTCATCAATCGTATCGTAAATTTGCTGAAATGCCATGCTGAGACCACCGGAATCCGGCACGTCATAGTACATGCCACCTGTCTGCTGAGCGATACTGCGCAGCAAATCGGTACCCGATGGGTCAACCAGACTCAGACCTACCGTATTCACGGCAATCTGCTCGTTCGCGTACTGGGATAAGATATCCGAAGTATCTGCTTCACTGAATCCATCCGACAGTAAAATAGCTACGGTACCGCGTTTTGGATCCTGCTTGTTTTGGATCTGCTCCATGGCTTCCCGGAGCACGGCATCGAAGTTTGTACCGCCCGATGTTGTGACAATGCCGTCGATCTTACCGTTTACCTCTGCTTTTGCCGCCTCACTATCTAATGCAGTAAAAGGCTGCAATAACTGCGGCTGATCATCAAATGTAATAACAGCGACCTGCTTGTCACTTTCCATCTGACTGATCAACGTCTTGGCTGCCTCGAAACGTCCATTATCCGGGTCCGTTTCCGACATGCTGCCCGAGTTATCGATCATCAGTACAATGTCCTTCACCTGCTTCACGCCGCCTGGATTGATCTGATACAGCAATTGAAAGACCAGCCCAACGACAAACAGGAACACCAGTGTTGCTGGAACGAGCAGTTTCCACGACAAGCCAAGATATCTCAGCTTCCAGGAAGCTCCATTAAGCTTCGGTGAGATCATCTCGGCGAGCAGACAGAACAGACCTACGCTCAGCGCCAGCACGCCGAAGTATAATCCCATCAGCAGCAGGCGGGGCATCTCCCCAAGCCACTGATGCAGCATGATTTCTCCTGCCGCAAATCCCACGGCTCCGCCAATCAGGCTGAACAGGACCAGGAGAAGATTGATTTTTCGCTGCATGTTCGCATGCATCCTTTCCAAACCAGCCCATCATAGGCTGAATTAATACCGGAGTCGATCATGACATGTCGTTCTATCGCATAGGTGATAGCTTATCAGCCAGGCCTGCTGGATGAAGCTCATAACCGTTCTCCGTATAGGAGTCGTAATACACCTTGCCGTTGCGATAGACCATCAGATCCTCCAGATGGAACCCTCCCATCAGGTTCAACTTTTCCACACCACTGCTGCGTTCTTCGTACACAACTCCCAGCTTATAGATGCGGGACGTTTCCTCGGCATGCGCCGCGTAATCCATGAAAGCACTGTGATGATCGCCAAAGAAATACTTTTCTTCATACCGGTGTTCCTGGGTATAATCGAATACCCGTATTCTCACAACCGCCTGATCTTCCAGCGTACGGTATAACCTGCGGAACAGATCATCGCGGGTCAATACGTTTTTGTCCCCATAGGTAATCGTTACATTCGCTCGCTGCAGCAGTTCTTCCTCAAAAGGGACCCTCAGCGGTGCTGCTGTGAGAAGCAGCGTATGGCATACCTCCATTAGACGTTGCAGCAGACGCTCGTTGCCTTCGGCAGCAAGCCGGTTAATGTCTCCCATATAACGCTCCTCGAACCAAACATCCCGGCCCCGCTTGGCCTCCAAATCGGCAATCAATGCTTCCGTTACCTTCCCGTAATACTCCATCACATTCTGTCCGATATATTCATCCGCGGCCGCGATACGCTCTTCTGCCGCTTCACGGAGCGTACGTTCCAGCGCTTCGAGTGCTGTCGTTACATCGCGACTGAAGTTATGAAGCTGTTCCATCTCCGAATCGTAGATACGAAGCAATTGCAGTTCGTTTTCCAGTCGTAACAGCTCTGTCTTGGGCACATACACGCGTTCCAACAAACAATCGATCAGATTCCGTACATTCTGCTTGTCCCGGAACAATGCCCGCTTGATTGGCTGATCCTCCACTTGCTCCTGCTGCCGCTGTTCCAGCAGGGCACGTGCTGAATCAAGTTGAACCGATTTGTCGCGAATGAGTCCCAGCAAGGCCTCACGTACGCTCCCAGGGCTGCTGTCACTCCATGAAGCCCATTGGAAATAGCCAATCTCCGGGTACTCTGTCCGTGACTGCTCTGCCCGGCGGAGTAGGGAGCCCTGGCTGCTGCGCTGACGCAGACGTTCTTCCGCCGGACGTACCATGTTATCACGAAAGTACGCCTCTGCACCCTGACCGAATAGCGCCCGCTCCGCTTCACGCAGTGATAACGGCTTGAGATCGGAGAAGCTGACGTTATGCGTCATAATGCCGCTCATGCCACCCACCAGATCCTGCTCGTGCAGCAGTCCTTCAACCTTATGCTCAACGGATGAAGCGTCCAGGCCGAAGAAAGCAAGCTTGTCTTTCATGCTCCAATCCGGCTCCTGTCGCATAAGGCCCAACAGATAGCGGTATAGATGATACAATACCGCGAGCGCAATCGGTTGGTTGGGCCGTCTGATCTCGGCAAAACCCGCACTCGCATAACCGTGCTGATCCGAGGTCGTACGAATGTTGTTTTTGAACGACGTATTATTGTAGGTATTGGCCCCTGTGCTTGCAACCGCACCGAGCGCATCCGGATCCTGTTTCCGGTTCTTCAGCAGGCTGATTCGGCAGATAATCTCGGCATTCTCTATCCATCCCCCGGTCACGCCGGTTCCTCGCTCATTTTTGTCAGACAGGATATAGACGAGATCAAACAGAGGCGAAGAAGGATGCACAACGGGAATGGAAATCCCATCTTCCGTTACGAGCAGATTACCGCTGAACGTATAGTCCAGTGCTTGCATATAATCCAGTTCCCGCAAAAAGGCAAGTCCGGCTGCACTTGCATATCCGAAGGAATCCACCTGCTCCATCTCGCTGACCAGTACATGCAGATCGGTCTGGACCGACTTGAATGATTGGGCCAGAATAGTCTCGGTCAGCTTGGTCAGTTCAGGCAGGAGCACGTTCAGTGGATCATCCGCCCTTGTCACGACGGTTACGTAAATCCGGTCAAACGATGAATACAGTCGTCCATATTCAGCGATCCGATTGCTCACCCGTCGTAACGTGCGATTCAGCCCGAAGAGCGCCTGCTCCGAATCGTGAAAACTGCGGTGTACATCCTTGCGCATGGTCTTTGAAGGACGTCCAGCCTGTTCGGTAGATAGAGGCAGGATATGACGGGTCACCTGACCGTCTTCCAATGAATCACGATGTTCCCGTTTTCCTTGGTCCTCCCGCCCCTCCGATCCTATCTGGAGATACACCACACCTTCTCCGTTATCCCACTTCAACTGATTGATCTCGCGCACTGCAGCCATGGCCGGTTCGACCAGGTCACCAACAAACAGAAACAGGGCCGGGTAATGGATGCTGCTTCGTCCATCACCCAGGCTGCCTTGCCGCTCCTGCTCTGCCGCATACTGTGCTGCGTACTTCTCCAGATCCCGCTTCAGGGTATTGTTTAACTTGAACTCCATCCCGGCCGCCATGTTACTTCAGCCTTCTGCGGATGTCATTCAGCTTCGACGACATCGTTCTGTAAAACTGATAGATGTCTTCGCCGTTCGCCAGCTCCACACGTTCATATTCCAGTCGATCGCGCGATTCCATGAACAGGGCAGCCAGATCATCCAGTTTGGCCAGCAGCGGAGCGATGTCCTCTGAAGCCGTTAGTTCGTTATCCCGGCGGGAAGCTTTGCGCAGCAGTGTACTGCGATCTTTTTCCGACAAACCGCGGAAGTTGCCAAACACTTCGTACTCGGCAAAGTTACGGCTCTTCATCAGGTTCGCGAACGGTTCCCAGGCATCCTCTTCCGGATCGCGGTCGTAGACGTAAAGTGCGCCTTTCTTGACGATCGTGTCGGTATACAGAGCTTCGATGAAGCGATCGTACCACTGTTCCTCATCCTGATGCTGTGCAAGAATGCCTTCGAGTTCAGCCACTTTGGCCGAGATGGCATTCATCTTCGCCAGTTCTTCACGTACCCGTGCGATAAGCTGCGGGGAACGTACCAGGTTTTCTTTGGCCATATCCTCATTAATACTGCCGAAAATATCCTTGACCCCTACACGTGGCAGCCCTTCGGATTGCAGACGTTTCAGTTCGGTCACTGCCCGTTTTACCTCACCCAGATTCGGGGTCGTCGACGTCAGACGCATGTCGTAAGCATTCAGCTTCGCGGCCAGATCAAACGGTTCCGTTGTAACAACGGCAAATCGATTGCTCGTATTCTCGTCGATTGTTTTGGCCGTAATGATGTTGTATCCAATCGCTTGCTCGAATTCGGTACGTACCCGCGCGTTATACTGCTTCACCCGGACATTCTCATAAACATCGCCCCAGGACTTTTCCGGAATCGGAGATGGCAGGTAGGTCCAGTTGTTTTTCTCCGTCTGTACCAGATGGCGTCCGATGCCTTCCTTGTCCAAAATGGTGCGTTCATAGCTTTCCTCATAAACTTTGAGCGGCGTATACACAAACAGCGGCACCCCGTTGCGCGTATTCAGCCAGAAAATCCGGTTGCGAACTTCGCTTTCCTTGACGGTAAAGTGGGATTTGCCCACCGCATTGTTCTGATAATTGCGAATCCCTTTGAGAATGCCTGGCGCCTGTGTCGGCACAGAGACGAATCCCCATGACGGGAAATGCAGACTGCCTGTGCTGTTGCTGAGGTTGAACACCGGAACGGCCTCATCATCCAGCTTGCCGGCGATGTGACGCTCCACGAATTTCTCAACAGACTCATCCTGCCCGTATTTGATCACCAGGAAATCTTCCATGGAACGGGTAATGAGGTCCCCGAATTTCTCCGTCAGGAAGTCCGAAATGGAGCTGACCACATCGATCTCGTTTTCCTTCACCCACTGGTTGGAGTTCTCCAGCAGCTCACGGGAGAAGTCACGGATCAGGTCATCCGTGTCGCGCTTGTCCAGCAGCCCATCCACCACATTGACGATATCCGGTACACTAACGACGTTCCAGTAGTAGGTTTTGTTGCCTTTGTGATCGGACTGTTCTTCGCCACGCGTCAGAATATCTCCGTTTTTGGAGAAAATCGAGCTGAGCGCATTCAGCGTCTCGGTAAATACGTTATAGATGCGGCTGTTTTCCTGATTCAACAGTTCATACAGATCCTCATAGAACTCGATCATCTGATCGTTGCGTTCCACGTCGGCGTGCAGCCAGTACTCATGAATTTTAGCTTCAATATAAGCATTCTTTTTCTTCTCTTTGGAGACGAAGGCACTCTTCGCGTCACCCAGTTTCTCCTCCGATTGCTCCTGCGCAGCTTCAATGTCGCGCGGAATGCGGAATGCATTCTCCCGCAGCGTTTCGATATACGACTGGATCATCTTCAGTATACAGAAGCCTTTTTCGGTGTAGATCAGACGAGAGACGTAGAACGGACCCTGTTCGGGATGCAAAAACATGCGCCGGATCTGTTCGGTAAACTGACCGGCAATCTCGCCCGGCAGCTGTTTCTTCGCCTTGATATATTCTTCGCGGGCACGGGCCAGGAAGTTCTGCTCCAGCTCGGTATCCATGTTTACGACCTGTGATTTCACGACATTGCCGTATGACAGACGCTCGCTGTTCTGATAACCCGGCAGCGGCTCTGGCACGCGGGACTCGAAGGACTTCACGACACTTTCGAGATCGATGCCCAGCTTGCGGGCGAACTTCTCCGTATCCTCCTGGTTCGGAGCTTTGGAGAACATGGTGCTCATTTTGTCGAACATCCGGTAAGCCAGATACGTCGTCATCTCTTCAATCGGCAGTACCGCCGAAGAGGCACCGATAATGTTGTAATCATAGTTGGCCGGATACGCCTTGTTCATCTGTGCAATGTTGGTACGGATGTTGCTGATATAATCGTGAATTGCGAATTCTTCGCCCGACTGTTTTTCCTCGCTGGCCATGAAGTTGGTGATGTTCTCGGCCGTTACGTTCATGCAGTAGTCATAGGCATTCTCCAGCAGCTTACCTTCCGTATTCGTTGCCGAAATCAGGTGACACAGGTTAAACGGCGGCAGCGGTGAATTAACATTCAGGATATTGCCGTATTTCTGCGTGAAACGCTCGCCGCGACTGTCGACATTCATCCAGTAATCCAGCTCTTTGAGCGCAGCATAGCCGTTTTTGCGAATATACTCGCGTGTATGCTCGCTCAAACTTTTGTTCGATAGATTCACGTCTGGCGTAAACAGGTAACCCAGCGTATTGACGCGGTCGATCCCGGCAGAACCGTGATCCCGTTCAATGATACCGCGCACGATATAGGAGATATCGAGGAAGCAGCCACTGCCCGTACCACCGGACAAACCGGTAAGCAGGAATACCATCAGCTTCTTGTTGGTGCCTACGGATAATGTTTTGATCTTTTTGTCGATTGCCTGCACGACCTGATTGATCTTGGTGAACAGCAGCAACCGTCCAGCCTGGCGTACCCCTGCTGCTCCATTCATGCCGTCCGTGATGCTCAGTTCCGGAGACAGCCAGTCCGTAATATACGGCTCGAGCACGCTGCGGTTCTGCAGCAGTCCACCGATCTCGGCATTGGACAGCAGAACGAATTCGTTAATCGGGTCCAGTCCGATGCCTTTGTACTTCTTCGCACGGTCCTGCTCGTTGGTTTCAAACGCGAGAAATTCCACGTTGTCCGGCTTGTCCATTTTTTTCTTGGATACCGGGTCCTGAGGCAGCTTGAAGCGCCGGTTAATCTGATATTTAAGACGCAGCAATGCATCAATTCCCGTACCTCCAAGACCGATAATCAAGATCGGGTTATCAATTGTATCGACCCTGATTTTCTCGCTGACAATCCCTCCGCCTAGCGATACATCCAGCTGCTGAATATGTTCTCTGACAATTGGTTTCATTCCATGTCCTCCCTTTGGTTAACGCACATGCCTTGCTTAGGCATTCAAACTTCTTATACCAGATACTCAATCAAAATCGTCTTATCCGCCTGTTGCAGCGGGATGCTCAGCCGGTCACCGTTCTTCAGTTCAACGCCTGAGCTTGCATCCACGGCACGTCCGGATTTCTCCAATGTACCGCCTGCAGTATTGCGAATGATAATTCGGTCCCCATTGCTGGGCGTAAATATATATTTCTCGGTTTCCTTCAATTCCGGATCCAGCTGTAAAAGCTGGTGCAGATGGAATCTGCCCCGGAAGGATGCCAGTTTTTTGTATTGTGGATAGGACTTGTCCCCGGTGTTCTCATCCCGAATCTCGACAATAATCTGACCGACAAAGCCGCGGTTTTTGCGTTTCAGCCAACCCATCAGGAACCAGGCACCCACTCCAATCACCAGCAAGGCTACGACTCCCAAAATGACAGGTAACCATGGAAACGGCTTGTCCTGCTCACCAGCTGAGGTGGTTGGCTGTGTTCCCGCACCTGCCGTCCCCCCTGCATTGATGGTAATAGGCGCACTTTCACGGTAGAAGCTGTCCTCCTCCGCACGAATCACCAGTTCATAGTTATGATTGTCCGGCACTTCAAATGTACCTGCAAAGCCGCTGCCTGTATTCTCCAGCGGTTGCTCCTCACTCTTGTTCGTATCCAGATCGTTTACGACCAACGTCGCCTTCATATCTGCATACAGATCGTTATCCTGGAGCGGCTGACCTCCATTTTCCAGCTTGGCTGTCAGATCCACCTTGTCACCCTTCGTATAGGACTTGGTCTTAATTGGGTCCACGACGAGCTGCAGATCATAGTTGAACAGCAGGTTGATATCAATGCTGTCTTTCGGAGCCCCTTTTACCCGAAGTTTCCAGTCGCCTTCCTGGGGCTTGAGCAGCTTGACGAGTGAATAACTTTTGGATGTCGAGAGCTTGGCTGCATCCGAGTTCAGATCCACTGCTTTGCCCGAAGGATCGGTTAATTCAATCTCTACCTGCTTGGAAGACATAATTGAAATATTGGCCTCAAGCACGCTGTCATTTGGTACGTTGACCGTGACTTCCTGAAAATTGCCGTTGCCTGTGATGGAAGGCAATTTCACGACATTCAGCTTGGCATGATCTGCAAATATCTCACTCAGAATCTGCGGCAGATCATCCGGCGTATCCGTGATGAATGACTTGCCTCCTGTCTGACTGGCCAGATCAGCTAGCGCATCCTTGTTCAGTTTACCGTCTGCGTTCAGTCCAATCGTATAGACCGGAATGCCCTGATCCTGTGCTTCTTGAACAGCCTTCGCCAGATCTGCATCAGACTGTGCCTGGGTGCGACCTTTGGTTTGGTTAAAGTCATTGTTGCCGTCTGCAAGCAGTACGATCATGGGTGAGTGCGATGCATCTGCACCATGATTCAGTACATTCACGGCTTCAGCCACACCGACAGAAATATCGGTATAGGGTCCGCGGCCGAGCTGATCAATAAAGTCTTTCAGGCCGCTCTTGTCCGCGTCGGACTGAATCTCCAGCAGCGCTTTTTCCCGCTCTACCTGATCGGTATAAGCAACAATTCCTACCTTGTCCCCCTGGACCGGCAGCATATCAATAAACATTTTCATGGCTTCATTACTGATCTTGTCACGGTCACTTGTATTCATCGAGTTACTTACATCGGCTACAAGTACGGCGTCGATCCCGCTCGTCTGTGCCTGAGCAGCTGCAGCTTGGGGCAGCAACGCCTTAGGCAGCAGCAGCGTTAGAAATGTCAGCAGAACCAGGGTTCCGCTAAGCCAGCGTATTTTGCGTGTCCGCAGCATTGGGTGTACTCCTTCACGTTTGAGATTAAAATGGGAATAGTTTATTATAGGCGTCAAGCCTTAAGGAAATCTTAACAGTCTACTAATATATTCTGAAAAGCACCCCTATCTTGAGTTACAGTTTTGTAATGACTGACAAAAATCGACCTATTCGGCGCTTCTACTGGCATTTTAATTCCAACTATGGAAATATGATATAGTTATTGCCAGCAAACTGCAATATAACGAAACCGTGTTTCAGATTTACACTATTCTGCATAACAACTATGCCTAGAAAGGAATCGATTATGGTTACATACGGATGCCTCGCCATATTGTTTCTTTTTGTCCTTATAAAAGGAATCTCGCTCTTTTTCCAGGGTCGCAAACCCGTAACATCAGAGGATTCGGACCGTACCCTATACACTATACTGAATGGTGAGCGTGATTAAGCATGAGTACCAAACAAGTGGTATCCATCAGACCCTTTAACCGAACGACCTATGCTTTTGAGAAGCTGCACGTGTGCAAGCGTTGTGGACAATATACCTGCTTGTGGGAGGATGAGTGTACCTCCTGTGGTCGCAGCGCCCTCGTTTCTGTCCAGGAGCGTGCCGGCTCACGAGTGAAACGCCGAATCGCACGGGATCTGTTCCTTGCCGTTATACTCGGAGCTGCCGCCACCTACTTCGGTGAAACAACGGATCAGACCATGATGGCAGCCACCGTGACCCTGCTGCTGATCGGATGGCTCATCTTCATGCATCACCGTACCTTCCCTGCCCAGCAAAACCGGCAAATGAAGCGCATGTTAAACGAAGACCGGGAGGACATCCGTCAGGGTATCAACCGAAACTGGGCGCTCGTGGCCGAAGCCCGCAAAGAAGACGAGGCCCTCGCTTACGAGATGCTGCGCGAGATTGGATCGCTCGTCTACAATGATCGGATACGTCTGCAGCAGGTTGCCCTGCTGCAATCCTTCGTGCTGCGAAGTGATATGGATCTGCAGCTCCAGCCCCTGCTGCTGCGCAGCTTCGAGCGGCTGCTCGCCGAATACATCGGTGAAATTGCCCGGCTTAAGCCGGAGTTGATTCGTGAAGATGCGATCCGGTATATCGCCACATACGAAGTTAATATTTTGCAGCTGCACAACGGAATTCAGATTCTGACTGCTGTTGCTGCAGCGGCTGTGCGTAAAAGCAAATATATCGAGTTGTTCCCAAGTCTTATTACCCGCTACGCACGCTTTATGCCCAAAGACCGGTTTATGCGTCTCTATCGTACGCTTGAGCTGTATCCTGGCAAGGCACGTGGCGGCTTGGCTGAATCCGTTGGGAGAGTATATAACGAGAAATATCGGGACAACGTTACCGAGATTCATTCCTAAAGAGCATTTTCGTGCACAACGATTCCCTAATATATAGACGACGTGATTCCCAAGGACCCCTGCATCGATTTTTGGGGACAAGAATATGCAAGAGCAACCCTAACAATATCCACCTGTCCACAACCCAAAGAGCCCCTTATTCTCACATGAGAATAGGGTGCTCTTTTCAAACAACTGCATAACGACGGTTCAAGTCGAATCCATCTGCCATGTTAATCTCTTTTTCTTGCCTTCAAGGGGTAGATTAGGACGTATGGAATCCAGAACAGCACGGAGCACAACAACACGCTCCCATATAAGGAAACGTACATTTGCGCTGTGGGCTCGGTATGATCCAGAAGCTCCAGGACCATACTTGCAACCATCAGATTGATAAAGGAACCGATGGTGTATATGAGAATCTGCTTCCAACGCAGCCTTTTGACCAATATAAAAAACAGCAAACTTAATCCCATGATATATATACTAGGTGTTAGCCAGTGCTCCGCTTCGATCTTGCCCTGCTCTGCCTCCAGGCCCAGGTAGTAAGCCACCCCCCACTGAAGCAGAAAAACAAACCAACCCGGCCCAACACTCATCCATGCTGAAGCATTACGTTCCTTTTCCTGATATGCACGTACTCTCTGAAGGAATTCTTCTTCTTCCTCTTTCGACAGACTGCCTTCCTCATACGCCCTATGAAACTCATCGTCTACCGTATCCAGGTAGTTGTAAAATTGCCGGTCTACATTCCGCTTGTAAAGAAACGGCTTCTGATCCCTGTCGTTCAGGAGCTTATCCAGCAGCTCTACTTCCGTCATCTGGTCCGAGGTGGGCTCAGCCGTAAACTTCAACGGAACCTGCAGCGAAGAGAGAAATTCCATCCATTTCTCTGCATCCTTTTCATCCAGAAAGGTAACGCTGTGGACTCTCCGCTTCAGGTTTTGATCATAAATGAAATGAATGACAGGCGGCATGATCGCTGTCTCCGGGGTTTTCTCCAGATAATAGTGCATATGCTCCACGGTATGCCTGCCATAATATGCATGCTCGATACAGGAAACGTCAAATCGATTTTCTTCAGATATATCGGAACGTGGATTCCAACTGACGTAACTTACTTCCTTGGGATCAAGCTTCGTATATGACGGGTGAGACTCACGCCTCGCTTCCATACGCAAAAATGTCATTGAACGATAAAATAACACCGCACCAAAAGGAACAAGCCCCAGCAAAAACCAGGTCTCCGCTGAGAAATGCAGCACCATCAGCACCAGCGGCAAGACGACCATCGCGATCCCCACGATCCGATTTGTAGTTAGCTTCGATTTCACCGACGGCCTCATTGGTCTTTGTTTCTCAATCAGCCCCTGAAAGCTGTTCAGGGAGTTATCATCTGTATCCATGCCCGCCTCCTTCGATATCCTTCTATTCACACCCTATCTGTGTGTTGATTTGTTATTGTACTTTTTGTTCAATGCCTCACGTGCAGCCACCTTGAATTGATAGACCAGGAGCGGCACACAGATAAAGAGAATACCCAGCAGACTGGCGCTGCCCAGAGAATCCAACATCCGGGCACCTGGGCTGATATCCTCGGTTTCATATAGCGAAACACTCATGATAATGGCATTCACGAATGTAAATGCCGAGTAGATTAACACATGCTTCCACACAAAAACCTTTGTCAAGAATGCAAACACCACACCCATGCCCACCAAGATCATGAACGGTATGAACATGGCGTCCGGATTGAGCTGCCCCTTCTTTGCCAGTTCCATTAGCAGGAATGCAATCCCCCACTGAAGCACAAAAACCAGCCAGGCCCAGCCCACACTCCGGAACGCTTTGATCTGTTTTCGTGCTGCGCTTCTTTTCTCCTTTTCCTGTTTCTTCTCTTCCCTGATCCCAAGGGAACGATGATCGTGACTTATGAGCTCCTCTACAATTCTCTGCCGATAGATTTCGAAGTTGTCCTCAACCGGAATGTTCCAAGGCACCACTTCCTGATACTCATCCTTTTCCAGAGCGGCACGTACTTCTGCCTCCGGAGCAAGGTTCTCGGTGGAATACATGGTGAATCTTAGTTCAACTCCCTGTGATGCCAACTGGCTAAGCCAAGCATCGGCCTCTGTCTCTTCATAGAAACGTACTGTACACAGTCTGTGCTCCAAACCCTGCTGATAGAGGATATGTACTTCAGGCCAAAATTGAATGGTACGTACAGGTTCCCTAAATGACGCGCGTTGGTAAAAATGTGCATCCTTCGTCAAATAACGCCCATAGTACACGCGCTGGATGGCTGACCGCTCAAATCGGTGCTCTTCAGGAGTATGGGAATCCAGATTCCACCTCACGTAGTGAATCTGATAATTGTCCATCTCGGTTCGGTTCAAATGCTGATTTCTCCAGGACAAGTAGCGCATCCTGCGCAAGACGGCATAGAAGATCCATCCCCCGAGCGGAATGAACACTATCGTGAACCAGGTCCACACCGCTGATACTTCCCAGATTAGGTACAGGGGGACAGCAACCAAGGCTAGTGCAATCAGCAGGGCGATGCCCATCATCAATCGTGTAAACAGCCAGTAAAATGGCAGAATCTTACGCTGCTCCTGTATTAGAGGATATGTATTCATGAAAACCTCCGATCTGCCTGCTTCATCATGACCCATATGCCAGCCGGCTAGATTTTTCCACTTCTTGTATACCCGCATTATCCACATATGCACCATGGAGGCCGAGCAATGTGCCTTTCACATATTTCAACATATCTATCCAATACGCCCCAGAAGGAAGCGCGTTGCGTGCAATACCGCATATGTAAAAAGGGCCGCGACGGAATTCGTCGCGACCCTCTCATTAAGCACTCCGTACATTGGTACCCGAGTGCTCTCATATTCTCGCCATGCCGTTATCCTAGGCATGGCGTCAAACTGATCGTCCAGTGCGGCTGCACTGCCGCGGACGACAAGGTCTTACCGTCCGCGACGAGAAT
Organism: Paenibacillus sp. 7516; assembly: GCF_002272715.1. Classification (NCBI taxonomy): domain Bacteria; kingdom Bacillati; phylum Bacillota; class Bacilli; order Caryophanales; family Paenibacillaceae; genus Paenibacillus; species Paenibacillus sp. 7516. The sequence goes on along the minus strand of NZ_NPBI01000024.1, from coordinate 420,049 downwards.
CGCGGCGGTCACTTTTGGCTGGCCCGCGCCCGCCTGAATTACGCTTATCCGCACTGCGGCCAGCCCAGCCGCTGCTGCGCTCATCACCGCTGCGACCTGCACCGCGCCCGCCACGACCACCCTGGCCTGCTGCACCGCGACTGCTGTCGCTGCTGCGCGCCGATCCGCGTCCTGCGCTGCGCTCATCGCCACTGCGGCCGCCGCTACGTCCACCGCTGCGTCCACCTTCACCACCGCGGGAACCACGGCCTCCGCGGCCACCTTCATTACGTCCGCTGCGGCCTGCGCCGCGACGGGCACTGCCTGTTCCGGCAGAGCGTCCACCTGAACGTTCATCATTATCCTGACTGTTGATGGAACGTCTGGCTGCTCCGGTGGAGGCCACTGGACCTTCGCTCGTCCACTGGATGCGTGTCAGCTTCTGATTGGTTCCTTCTTCAATACGTGCAAGCTCAGGTCTGTCATGCTGCGTTGCAAACGTCACGGCAAGACCCGTTCCGCCGGCACGACCCGTACGGCCGATCCGGTGGATATAGCTCTCTGCATCATGTGGAATGTCATAGTTGAATACATGCGTTACGCCTTCCACATCCAGTCCGCGTGCCGCCACATCGGTAGCCACGAGGATTTGCAGTTTTGCATCGCGGAATGCCTTCATGACATTCTCACGCTTGGATTGGGACAGATCCCCATGAAGCTCGTCACTCTCGTATCCTGCTTCGCGCAGATCTTCATTCAGCTTGGATGCACGGCGCTTGGTCCGGCAGAAAATAATCGCCAGGTACGGGCGATACGTATCAATCATGCCGCGAAGCGCATCGAACTTGCCACGATCCGTACACTCCAGCACCTGCTGACGAATCTGATTGATTGGGATAACCGATTTCGAAGATACTTTTACATCCTCGGGATCCTTCATATAGTTCTTCGCCAAGTTGCGGATACCCTTCGGCATTGTTGCCGAGAACAGCATCGTCTGACGTTTATGCGGCAATTCACGTAGAATGGTTTCTACATCGTCCAGGAAGCCCATGTGCAGCATTTGGTCCGCTTCATCCAGCACCAGTTTCTTCACATTATCGAGCTTCAGCGTGCCGCGGCGCAGGTGATCCAGAAGACGTCCCGGTGTACCAATGACGATCTGAGTCCCATTTTGCAGCTTGCGCAGCTGTTTCTCCACGTCCTGTCCGCCATACACAGCAAGCACATGAAGCTTATCGTCATTGGCCGTCAGCTTCTTCGCTTCCTCTGTAATTTGCAGGGCCAGCTCACGCGTAGGGGCGATAATCAATGCCTGTGGGGAGCGGTCCGATACGTTGATTTTCTGAATAATCGGCAGCAAAAAAGCCAGCGTTTTCCCTGTACCTGTCTGTGCCTCAGCAATAATGTCACGTCCGCCCAACAGTACGGGAATTGAGCGCTCCTGTACCGGTGTCGGCACGGCGATCCCCTGATGTTTCAGGATCTCGCACCATTCCGGGCGAATGCCCAGTTGTTCAAAGTTTGCCAATCGTTACACCTCTGTATGTTCATTTAGATAAGCCCATTTCAATGTATTCTTCCCCATGAAATGGATTTTCAAAAAGCAATCAGTCCGCCTGCTCTTTTTCTCCATACCGTGTAGTTTACACGTTTGTCCAGCAAAACAAAAGGGTACCGGACATGTTCCGGCACCCTTTTAATGTATTTTATGTTCCAGAGATCATTTATCTCCATTAACCATGGCTCTGTGAGACCGCAAACCCGCTTCTCTCCAGCAAACGTGAGCTTTCCTCGTTCAAGCCTCGGAGATGCACCGTTTTGCCCAGTTTGGCGTATTTGAACTTCACCTTGCCGATGGCAACAACGGCCGTGTTATCCCAGATATGTGATCCGCCAAAATCAATCGTGATCTCCTCCGGATCCGTCTCGGCATGAAACTCCTCCACGAAGCGGGATGAAGAGCCGAAGAAGAACGGACCGTGAACACGATATACCTTTTGGCCCTGCTCCTCGCTGGCATGAACACGAATCTTGGCCTGTTTCCATCCAAAATGCAGGGCGCTAAGCACAACGCCAACCAATACACCGATGGATAGATCATTGGTGATGACGACGATCACAACGGTAACCACCATAACGAAGGCCTCTGCGCGGGGAACACGTGCGATATTTTTGACGGAACTCCAGTCAAACGTACCGATACACACCATAAACATGACACCTACCAGCGCACCCATCGGCACCTGTTTCACCACTCCGCTGAGCAGCAGCAGCAGGATGGCCAGAAAGGCGCCTGCCGTAAATGTGGACAGCCGTCCCCGGCCGCCAGACTTCACATTAATGACGGATTGTCCGATCATGGCACAGCCGCCCATGCCTCCAAATAAACCGTTAACGAAGTTGGCAATCCCTTGACCGCGCACCTCACGGTTTTTGCTGCTCTTGGTCTCCGTCATCTCATCCACGATAGTAGCGGTCAGCAGGGATTCCAGCAAACCTACCAGCGCCATCGTAAATGAATAGGGCAGCAAAATCATCAGCGTGTTGAAGGACCACTCAATATTAGGCAGATGGAACATTGGGAGGGTACTCGTCAAATTCCCCATGTCGCCTACCTGCTTCACATCCAGATGGAACACGACCGTAATAATCGTCATAACGATAATCGCAATCAGAGGAGCCGGAACGCCTTTGAAAAACCGTGGCAAAATATAAATGATGGCCAGCGTGCCTGCGACCATTGCATACATGATCCAGTTCGCGCCTGTAAAATGCGTCAGCTGGGCCATGAAGATCAAAATCGCCAGGGCATTTACGAATCCGGTAAGTACCGAATGCGGTACAAACGTTATGAACTTCCCAACTTTAAAAATCCCCAAAATAAACTGAATAATGCCCGTCAATATCGTGGCCGCGAACAGGTATTCCACGCCGTAATCCTTGACGAGACCAACCATCAGCACCGCCATGGCGCCCGTAGCAGCCGAGATCATTCCCGGTCTTCCGCCTGCAATCGAGATCACGATCGCAATCGTAATCGATGCGTACAATCCGACCATCGGATCGACACCTGCAATGATGGAGAAGGCAATAGCTTCCGGAATCAGCGCCAGCGCTACCGTAATACCTGCCAGCACGTCTCCGCGAATGTTGCCGAACCATTGTTGTTTTAACGTATTCATATATTCTTGCCGTTCCTCCTACACCTATAACCCCGTGGGTTGATTTCCTGAAATGCAGCAGCTAGGCACGTCACTGACCAACCACGACAGGGCAGCACAAAACAGCGGAACACTATCTCCGCAACATGGCCTGTACGTGTTGATATAAGATGCTCTTCATCCGGAGTATGTTGTCCGAAGTCCGCAGCATCCTGCTAGATCCGTTCCAGTGCGTTCCACATGGTTCTGTTACATCATTCAGGTTCGAGCTTGGGAGATGTCAGAAGCTGACAACTGATATCTCTGGTCTTCCCCTCTCAGAAAGACCGGGTCCGTTATGTACTGACCTATTATTATAGACAGAACGATCCTTTTATACGAACAGGCTATATCTTCGCAAACGATAGATTATTCCTGGATTTCTCTTATTTTTATAATATATCTCCGTTATGCTCTGTTTATCTATTTTAGAGTTGATGCATTATTTCCCAGACCAAAAAAAGCCGTTAACGCTCCTTCGCCAAGAAGCATTAACAGCTCTTTCCTACCTAAATGTAACTAGAATCTTCCCGATTTGAAAATCGAATAGAGCAGAAAGGCCACCATCAGAATGGCAACCAGAAAACCGATCTCAATGACCGGAATATCCCACAGCATCGTTGACTGATGGCTGATTGAGGAACCAATAATGAGTCCGACCATAATGATACAAAAGGCGAGCAGCACGATACTGAAAGACAGACGATTACTGATCTGGTCCAGCCTGCGCATCAGTGTGTCCAGTTCGGGTACGCTGACCTCAAGCCGCAGCTTGCCTTTACTGATAATGGAGGATAGCTGCCGGAGCTGCCCCGGCAGTCCGATCACACTCTCAGCCAGGTCTGCCGCACTGCGGAACAACCGATTCTTGATTCGGCCCGGACTGAACCGGTCCTTGATCAGCTTCCGGCCGAAGGGTTCTGCCATATCCACAATGCTGAGTGATGGATCCAGATGTTCGATCACGCCTTCCATCGTGAGCAGCGATTTCCCCAGCAGCACGATGTCGGCTGGCATAACGACCCGGTGTCTCTGTGCGACACCGAACAGATCGTTAAGCGCCTGACCCACACTGATTTTGGAAAAGGGAATATCATAATATTTGCTGCGCAGCTTGTCCAGATCGTTGTGGAGACCGCGGAGGTCCATGTCATCAGGCATCATGCCCAGTTTCTCAATCGCCCGGATCATGCTGTCTGTATCCTTGCGCATCAACCCGATGATGAGCGAAGCCAGATGCTGCTTCATCTCATCGCTCAGAGTGCCGACCATGCCAAAATCAATAAACGCCAGTCGCCCGTCTTTTAACACCATCAGGTTGCCAGGATGCGGATCCGCATGGAAGAAGCCATGAATAAAGATCTGATTCAACAAGGAATCCACCAGTCGCTGGGCAATGTCATTCAGGTCATGTCCACGTCTGACCAGTTCGTCACGGTCATTCAGTTTGATGCCCTCCACATATTCCATGGTTAACACACGCGAGGAAGTCTGATCCCAGTAGATTAGCGGGATTTTGACCTTGTTATCCTGCTGGTACTGCTGGGCGATCTTCTCGGTATTCCGCCCCTCGACGGTATAATCCAGTTCAGCCATCAGCGCCTGGGCATACTCCTCTACCATCTGCGGAATCTGGTACTGCTTCACCCAGTCCCATCGTTTCTCCGCCATCGCCGTCAGCTCACGCAAAATATCCAAATCTCGCTGCACAATCCGTGAGATGCCGGGACGCTGGATTTTGATGGCGACGGCCTCTCCGCTTCGAAGCTTGCCCAGATGCACCTGCCCGATGCTGGCTGCAGCCACCGGGGTATCGTCAAACCGGGAAAAGATCTCTTCCAGCGGTGTATCCAATTCCTGTTCCAAAATCCCCCGTGCCGTTTCCGAAGAGAAAGGGGGAACCTGATCCTGCAGCTTCACCAGTTCACGGATGACCGGCTCGGGCAGCAGATCCGCTCTTGTGCTTGCCAATTGCCCCAGCTTCACGAAAGCCGGCCCCAGCTCTTGCAGCACAAGCCTGATCCGTTCGCTCAGCGTTTTGGTCGTGTGTGCTTCACGTGACATCCACCGCCGGGGTATGGCCAGCAGCTGGAACAGCCCCAGCTCCTCGACCATATAACCGAAGCCATGACGCACCAGCGCCATGGCAATTTCCCGGTATCTGCCGACATGTTTAATTCGCACAGCCATCTACTCGATCTCGTTTCCTTTGTGCGGAGGAGGAACTTCAAGTGGAGCTGGGGATACATCTGGTTGCATTTTTGGTGTTTGGCCCAGTTCGGCGAGCTTTTTCTCCAGTACAGCAACGCGCTGTTCCAGACTGGTCACATCACTCTCCGAAGGTACGCCTACTTCCTGAAGCACCCGCTTGACCTGCTCATGAATCACTCGCTTGAGCTGGCCCTGTTCTTCGTCGCCACGTTCCATCAGACGCTCTACTAAAGCTTTGGATTCACCGGGCGCTAGTTCCCCGCGCTTGACCAGATCATCTACGGTTTTTTCGATTTTTTCCTTACTTACGACGGTAAGACCTAACCCCAATGAGATCGCCTTTTTGAACAAATCGCTCATTCTTGTCATCCTCCTCTTCGTTGATCTCTATATTATACCCTTTATACCCAGCACAACAAAGAAGCGAGCAGGTTACACGTAGCGCGCTGCCCATTTGCCTGCCTGCAGAATCAGCTGGCGATAGGATTCGTGTGCAAAAGAAGGCACATGATGCCCTGGCATGAGGTATACGATCCGGCCTAATCCATAGGTATGTGCCCAAGCCGCAGGCTTAGGTCCATCTTCAGTCTGGTATTCAAGCAGAATTGTGGTTTCGGCAAATGACCCGAACTCAAACAGATAAGGCTCTTCTTCCATGGTGAATCCGGTAATCCCCTCGGTCACAGGGTGTTTATGCTCCGTTACGGTAAACTCCAGCGGTCCATATGGTGGATGATGCAGGAATTTCGCACCAATCATCTGCTTGAGTTCATAACGATTTTGAAGCGAAATTCCGTTATGTAGAATAACCAGTCCGCCTCCATTGCTCACATACGACAGTAATCCCGCTGTCTGCTGAGGAGAGACTTTCCCCTTCCAATCGTCCATGTATGAAATACATACATCAAATCCCGATATATTCTCCTGCAGCAGCATATTGCGATTCTCGCTGCACTGCACGGTCATGCTATCATGAAAAATACGGCTGATCTCTGCGTCAACATCCTGCAGCGGATGCCAATCCGGATGTGTATAATCGCCGAGTAACAACGCCTTTTTACGATGGTCCATTAATAAAACTCCTTTCATGTTAAAGCTGTAACAAGATTACCAGGGAAGCTCGTCCCCCTTGTAATCTACATAGGCAGGCTGATCTCCCATAAAGTCCTTGTGGCGGTCAATAAGTGCTGCGATATGCTGTGCCGATTGTTCTGGCGTAAGGTCTGCGGCTGTGTTCAATTCACCGCTCATATAACTCTGCACCCACCCGGGATGAATCAGCATGACCTGTCCACCTTCATCCTTGATTCCATTATGCACAAGCCGGGCCTGCATGTTTAGTGCAGATTTGGACATGCAGTAAGCGAACCAGCCATGTCTGTCGCACTGCTCAATACTGCCCGCCTCCGATGAAATGTCCACAATCAGCTTGCCCGCGCCCGCAAGAAGGAGGGGCAGCAATGCGTGAGTTACACGCAGCGAACCCAGCGTATTCACGTTGAATACCTCCGCCATCTCGGCAAAGTTTAACGGCCCGCGGACATGATCCGTAATATTCCCTAGTATAGCCGCATTATTGATCAGCATATCCAGACGATCTGTATCCAGTTTGATGGTTTCGGTAAACAGCGCAACCGACAGATCATCGGCAATATCCAGGTCGATGACCCGAAGATGCTTCGGATAAGCTTGCATTAACAGACGAATCCCCTCTGAGCTCTCCATATCCAGACCTGCAGCATATACAATATATCCTCTCTTCAGCATTTGTGCTGTCAGAGCCAATCCAAGTCCCCGGGCTGCCCCGGTCACACATACGGTTCTCACCATGCTTTCCCTCCCTATCCAGGCTGCTCTGTCTTTTAATTCATTCCACATGGTCAGGCAAAAACCTTTAAATGTAAACAGGAAAGCTCAACTTCACGACCAAAGTCTCATGATGCGACACTTGCAGGATTATCTTCTCTTTTGTCACTTCATCTAAAAATCGTTCTTCATATATGCTGACCACTTCTTCTCAGTCGGTATGACAGACAATGCTGCACCCATCTCACTGCCGCATCCGGATGAGAACCGAGATGAACATGGGTATACCCGGCTACAACGTTACCTCTGGCATATCCCTCCTGCTTCATGCCCCGTAATCCCTTAGTCTCATAAGCATAGGGAATGTCGCCTTCCTCTTGGTAGGTCATGGTAGAGTAATGAAATTCATGACCCCGGATCACCTCTCCTTTTTTGAACAAAAAGGAATCCTCTACAGCTCTGGCCTCACGATAACCGAGTGCCGCGCGCTTCGCTTGCATCTGTACTTGAGCAGGTATAATCCCTGCCATGTTAAAAGTTAGCCCTTCACGATTTGTTAACGTCTCCGCCAGTACCATATAACCTCCACATTCCGCAAACAAAGGCATTTCACTGCGAACGGCCTCACGCAGTCCCTCCAGAAACGAGACGTTATCTGCGATCAATGCAGCAAACTCCTCCGGGAAGCCCCCGCCAAGATAAATGCCATCCGCTTCAGACGGTATGCCTTCCCCTGCAAGCGGACTGAAATACTTCAACCCGGCTCCGGCTGCTTCGAGCAGCTCCAGATTGTCCGGGTAATAGAAATTAAAAGCGGCATCCCGGGCAACGGCTATTATTGGACGTGCCGAAGCCTCTTGTTCATCGGGCTGGCCTACCGTGCTGTCTTCGCTGCTCTTCAAGTTAACATCGGTCCACATTGGATCTGGGTTTTGCCGTGAAACATCCTTACGGTTAATGATTAACTCTTCTTCTATGTCAGGTGCAGCCTTCGCTATCGCAATAATCGCATCCAGATCGGTGCCTTCCAGCAATGCATCCGCAGCCCGCTCGAATAGAGGCTCCAATTCTCCTCGTTCAATGGCAGGGACCAGCCCCAGGTGACGCTCGGGAATCGACATGTCTTCCTCCCGTTTCAGCCAGCCGACCACAGGAATGCCGCACATCTGCTCAATGGCTTTCTTCACAATACTGTAGTGGCCGGCACTTCCGCAGCGATTGACGATGACACCAGCGATGTTAAGCTCCTGCTCCAGCTGCTGAAAACCAAGGACGATCGCAGCTGCACTGCGTGCCATGCTGCGAACATCCACGACCAAAATGACCGGAGTCTGTGTTACGAGAGCGATCTCCGCAGTAGACCCTGTATTGCTTAAGGGATCTTTGCCGTCATACAGTCCCATGACACCTTCAATAACGGAAATATCATGTCCCGCTGACGCTTTGGCAAATGCTTCTCTTACATACTCCGGAGAGGTCATCCATGCATCCAGATTTCGCGATGCTCTGCCCGTTACAGCCGTATGATAGGTTGGATCAATATAATCCGGTCCGCACTTGAAGCCCTGTACGCTCATCCCGCTCCGGGCCAGTGCTTTCATCAGGCCCAGGGTCACGGTTGTTTTCCCTGCACCGCTTCCCGTTCCGGCTATGATCAGCCGTGGTCTGGCATGTTGATTTGAAATGGTCATGATCAGTTTCCACCTTTCTTCGATATAACAAAACCGCACCAATAAACGATGCGGCTTAAATCAACGATAATGGCTTCATCTCGTGAAGCGCATGATTCCAGAAATAGTTTAGTCAAAAGGGATTCGCGTTACGGAAATCGTCAGGTTCCCGCTCTTTTTCTTCTCCAGCAGCCAGTGATCTGCTCCGGAAGACAATAATGCCGCAGGCTCGCTCACACCGTAAGCGCCGGTATATTTAAATACCGTCTCCGATGGATTTGGAAGCTTAACAGTATTTAGCTCGGCTGGCGTGTACGTCACTAGTTCCCAGCCATATTTGGCGCATAGAGCCAGCAGGCCTTCTTCATCCTTTTTCAGATCGATCGTCGCTATGTTTCGTACGCTTTTCACCGAAAGAGACAACTCTTCCAATGTGGTGAGCATCTCCTGCTCCAGTTCTTCGGCAGATGTGCCGCGGTTGCAGCCCATGCCCAGTACGAGGCTCTTCGGTCGATACAGCACACCATTCGTCAGAAAACGTGTCTGTTCATCTTCTGTGAGCAGGCGGTCGCTGACCACAAGTGCCGCATTAAATAGAAATGACTCGGTTTCCTCCATGCTGCTGAAGACACGGATATGATCCGGTACAGGCTTGTTATATCGCCACCAGTTCCGCTCTCCCGTCTCCTGAATCAGCGCAACGGGCTCCTCGTTAACAACTGCCGCACTGACTGGCGTAGCCTTGTCGAAGCTGTCCACGATCCAGCCCAGCTCCCGTCCGAACATGTCTACCGGAATCGTTCCTTGCACATCCGAAGCGGTTGTTATTACCGCACGTGCACCGAGTACTTCTGCAACCTGACGAGTCAGTTCATTCGCACCGCCGAGATGGCCGGACAGGACACTGATGACGTTCTCTCCGCGGTCATCAATAACCAGCACGGCAGGATCCACCTTTTTGTCCACCAGAATTGGGGCGATCATGCGGACTACCGCCCCCAGCGAAATAAATAGAATGATGCCATTGTACCGCTTGAACAGATCCGGCAGAATCAGTTTCACCGAGCCTTCAAACAGCTGATAACCCAGCTCTTCTTCATCCCCGCGGGCGAACTTGCTCATGTAATACACATCCGTACCCTGGAATTGTCCAGCCAGATTGCGTACCATCTCCACGCCATGCTTCGTAATGGCCACGGCTGCAAACGGATTACTCACCGGACTTCACTCCTTTACGATAACCATGGGTGAAGGATTTGTCATACAGCTTGGAACGATGGGCATCCCGGTTCACTAGATCGGGATCAAGTGCCCAGCCTGCCAGAATCATCGCATGCATCGTAATACCAGCGGCACGCAGATCGGCAGCCAGATTGGCGAGCGTGGTCCGTACAATTTTCTGATCCGGCCAAGTCGCCCGCTGCACAACCGCAACCGGTGTATCTTCGCTCCACCCTGCGGCGAGGAATTCAACCACGACTTTTTTCGCTAGTGTTGCACTCAGGAAGAGGGCCACCGTACAGTGATGCGATGCCAGATCACGCAGCTTCTCGCGTTCCGGCACTGGCGTACGTCCTTCTGCGCGTGTCAGAATAACCGTCTGCGTCAGTTCAGGCACAGTTAGTTCCGCTCCGAGAGCGGCCGCCGAAGCAAAGACCGAGCTAACACCCGGGATAATCTCATACTCCACGCCCTGCTGTTTCAGCAGTACCATCTGTTCCAGAATTGCGCCGTACATCGCCGGATCACCAGTATGCACACGAGCTACGCTGCGGCCTGCACGAGTGGCTTCGCACATGAGCTCAACCTGCTGCTCCAGATCCATGCCGGAGCTTTGCAGCACTTCTGCTTCAGGCTTTGCCGTCGCAATCAGTTCATCGTTCACGAGGGAGTCGGTGTACAGAACCAGATCTGCATTTTTCAAAATGTTCGAGCCCTTCACCGTAATCAGTTCGGGGTCACCCGGGCCTGCACCTACGATATATACTTTCGGTTCCAGTGTTTTCATTTGCTCACCACCATCAGGCTCAGATATTCCAGCTCCTGCCCTTTCAGTTCACGGGCATCGCGCCAGACCAGTTCATATGGAGAAGTGACTTTGGTGACAACCGAGGCTTTGCCCCCGAGACCCATCTCGTCCAGCAGTTCAAGCATCGGGTCAAGCACCTTCGCCACTTTGATAAATACAATCGTATCGTGATGCTCAATTGCCTGACGCATCGCTTCCTTATCGGCGGTTGCGGGGATAATGCCCACCTGCTCATCACCGTCTGCCAGATGGATATCCAGTGCAGCAGCGGCACCCAGTACAGATGAAATTCCCGGAATCGAAGCAATGGGTACTTCGGGATGCAGTTCACGCATCAGTCGTGCCAGATGAATAAAGGTGCTGTACAGATTCGGATCGCCTTCGGTTACAAAGGCCACATCCTTACCCTCCTTCAGCGCACCCCAACAGGCTTCGACGGTTTTGCCCCACTCCCGTTCAAGGACAACCGGGTCCTTGGTCATCGGAAAGATCAGGCCGAGCATCTCTTTCTCTTCCGGGTTAACATACAGTTCCACGATCTCGTGGGCATACGATTTGCCGCCTTTACGCTTCTTCGGATACGCCACCACCGGACACTCTCGGATCATTCGGTATGCCTTCACCGTAATCAGTTCCGGGTCTCCCGGCCCGACACCCACGCCATACAGCGTACCTACTGCTGCGGTACTCATGTTGTTTTCCCCCTTGTCCTGTCCTTGAAAAGTCATTCTTCCGCTCCGGCTACCGCTTCCTCTGTCGCTGCATGCTGGCCTGTGATCACGTAGATTGGATTCAATCCGTCAAAACGGGTCATGTTCAGAATCGGCTTGCTGCGCGCCGTCTGAAGCAGCGTCACCGATGCATCCATACCCGCTTCACGCATGGCCTTCATGCTGTCATGCAGCGTCTCGATTGTCGCTGCATTCACGACGATGCGTCCCTCGGGGCGCAGCCGGGACGCGCATAGGGCGATCAGCTGCGCGAGCTCGCCGCCGCTGCCGCCAATGAACACCGCATCCGGATTCGGTAGTTCGTCCAGCCCTGCTGGTGCTTTGGCATGAAGGACGGTAAAGTCCGTCCGGAATTTGATCCGGTTGGCCTCGATGTTCACGAGGTCCCCTTCGTTCTTCTCGATGGCGAAGACCTGACCCCGCGGCGCGAGCCGCGTACACTCCACCGCCACCGAGCCGGAACCTGCGCCGATATCCCACACGATGCTGTCCTCGCCAAGTCGCAGCTCCGACAAGCTGAAGGCGCGGACCTCGCGCTTGGTAATCAGGCCCTTCTCCGGTTTGCGCTGGTGGAATTCCTCATCCGCAAACCCAAACCCTTTGCGCGGCGGCGGTGCATCCTTGCGGCGCAGCAAAATAACGACGTTCAGCGGGCTGCATTCGGCTGCCGCCAGCTCGTCCAGGGTGTAATGGCGGGCACGCTCGTCTGGCCCGCCGAGGTTCTCGGCAACGTAGGCATCATACTCGGTCATGCCGAACTGCTGCAGATAAGCTCCGATCGCAGCGGGGCTGTTATGTTCGTCCGTGAGCAGCGCAATTTTGGCTTGGCCATCAATGCGCTGTGCAAGGCCTTTGAGCGGACGTCCGTGCACGCTTTCAAGCACGGCGTCGTGCCAGCTCTCGCCAAGCTTGGCGAATGCCAGCTGCAGCGAACTGAGATTAGGCCGGATCTCCAGTTGATCCGGGCCAAGCTTACGCGCAAGATACCCGGCAATTCCGTAGAACAGCGGGTCTCCCGAGGCAAGCACAACGATGTTGTGCGTGTCCTGCAGCGCTTTTATTTTCACAACCAAGTCGCTTAATCCGCTCCTAATCGTGAGCTTCTCTCCCGCAAATCCTGGGAAGTACTGCAGCTGACGTTCGCCGCCCACAAGCACATCCGCTTCCTGAATCCGATTCAGACTATCCACCGTCAATCCTGCCGCACCTTCTTCACCTACGCCGATGATACGGATTCTATGATTCTTTGCTCCAGTTGCTGTCGTCCAGTTCACTGATTTCCGCCCTCCCCAGTTCCATTCCTTTCATCGTTACCAATACCACTTCAACCGTTACGCCGCCTCCTGCATGCTCCAGACAGTGCCTACAGGCGTACGTACATAGCTTTTCAAAATAGGGCAAATACCCCGCCTCAGTCATCATGTCGGCCACTTGAGTCGCCGTGTTGGCTTCCTCGATCGCTTGCGCCAGTTCATCTCCAGCCCCGGTCTCGCGGGCCACGGACGCAAGAAATCCAAAATCCACCGGCGCACTCTTGGAGTGCACCATCATGACCCCTTGGGCCACTTTGGCAAATTTGCCCGGCATCCCGACCAGGCTGATGCGTTTCATGCCCAGTCGTTTCCCGTGTTTGATGGCGAAACCGACAAAGTCACCCATCTGAATGAAGGCTTCTTCAGGCAGTTCGGGCATCATTTTCATCGCATATTTCTCACTGCTGCCGCCTGTCGTCAGCACAATGTGATCGCAACCGGACGCCTGCGCAACTGAGATGGCCTGTACCACACTGGCTTTGTACGCAGAGGTCGAGAACGGAACGACCACGCCACGTGTGCCCAAAATGGAGATGCCGCCCAGAATGCCGAGACGCGAATTCAACGTCTTCTTGGCGATCTCTTCGCCGTCCGGCACGCTTATGACAACCCTCACACCTCTGGCTGTCCCATGTTCGGCAAGTACCTGGGTCACAGCCTCGGTAATCATGCGGCGCGGTACAGGATTAATCGCCGCTTCGCCCACAGGAACAGGCAAGCCGGGCTTGGTGACACGACCTACCCCGATGCCGCCATCCAGCTCCACACCAGGCTCCTCCCGCCAGGAGACATGTGCGATGATCTTCGCCAGATGCGTAGCATCCGGGTCATCCCCGGCATCCTTGATGGTGGCACAGGTGGCCGTGCCGTCCGTCATCAGTTCCTGCTCGATCAGTTCGAACGAGTGGTCAAAGCCTGCGGGCAATGAAACCACAGCCTGTGCAGGAGTAACTCCGGTTAACAAGAGCTGCGTGGCCCCCTTGGCAACGGCCGTAGCGCAGGCTCCTGTGGTGAAGCCGGAACGCATCGGTTTGTCCGGATCGGGTGCTTCCCCGCTTTTCATGCGTTTCTTTTCCATGGCTTTGAACCTCCCGTCCTTTCTTATCACATTACATAGTAGATGACACTTGGATCACCGCGTATGCGAAAACTACGGGGTAGCCGCTACGGGTACGGATCGTTCTTCCGATCGCTGTTGTCTCCAGATTTCTTTGATTCCCTTATGTATAGGGAGAATTCCGGAGACAAAGGCGAACGCTGTCGCTTCTACAGAATCGATTCCGTCCCCTTCGCTACTCCCTGCGTCTTTGCATACCTAACAAAGTTCGTGATCAAACCTCATGAGCTAAACAATGTCATGAGGTTTATTATGGGTAACTGGACATTCCATGCTACTAGCAGATAGCTTGGAATGTAGTTACCAAGTTTACGGTTCATGCCATCACAATTTAGCAATTGAGCGATGTTTAAGGATCGAATCTACCTCATGCATTTTGTACCCTACATGCTCCAACATTCGCTCCGTTTCAGTTGATCATGGCTGACTCTAACGATCTCAGGAAGTGCTATTCGAGCCGATCTCTACAACCTGAAAATCTAACGAATCGTAGCGTGGCTACTTCAACATAAAGCCCATGTCCCCACCGTTTTTGGCGGCTTTTGAGCAGAATAGCTTCACTCAGGTTCGTTAGAGTTTAAAACTCATCATTAACGATAATGTAGAGCCCTTGAGGTTCGTTAGCGCTGCCCTTTATTCCCTGCTCGGTACGCGCTCAGTTTAGGCTGAAACAGCGACTAAGCCTTCACTGCCATCAGTGAGATCGCGTTCAAGGCAGCTACCACGATGGTGCTGCCGCCTTTGCGGCCGATGTTCGTAATAAACGGGATGTCCAGCTTGCGCAGCTCGTCCTTGGATTCGGCTGCGGACACGAATCCGACAGGCATACCAATGATTAAGCCTGGCTTGGCTTGGCCTTCTTTTACCAAACGAATCAGCTCCAGCAATGCTGTCGGTGCGTTACCAATGGCATAGATTCCACCATCGTAGGCCTTGGTTGCTTTACGCGTCGAGATGATGGCCCGCGTTGTATTCAACCGCTTCGCTTCCTCCATCACATCTGGGTCGGAAATATGCACGTGCACATCTCCGCCGAACCCGCGAATACGATCCTTGCTGACACCAGCCTGGATCATCTGTACATCGGCAATGACGGATTGTCCCGCACGAAGGGCTGCAATTCCTGCCTGAATGGCATCCGGATGGAACACCATGCTGCGGCCAAGTTCGAAGTCAGCTGAGGCATGAATGACACGCTGTACAACGGGATATTGTTCTTCTGTGAATGGGTGCTCACCCAGCTCCTCGGTAATCATCTCGAAGCTTTTTCCCTCAATCTCCTGAGGCTGTACAGTTAATGGTTTAAATTCCGTTTTGAAATCCATATGCACTCACTCCTTCAATCGTAATATGATTCAAAATGGGTCTATCCCAATTTGATCTATTCGGGTGTCCTACTCCGCCAATACGCGCTTTAACTCGGAGAGTACGCCTTCAAATTCATCAAATACCGTTCCGAATTCGGCTTCTGGGCGGGATATCAATACAACCTGGATGCCTAACTCCAGCGCAGATTGAATCTTCTCATCTACAGCCCCGGTCTTGCCGCTTTCCTTGGTCACCATAACGGTGGTGGCATAATGCTTGTACAATGCTTCGTTCATTTCACGGGAAAAGGGCCCCTGCATCGCAATAATATTGCGCTGTTCCACACCCAGTTCACCGCATTTCTCCATATTGTCGAGACGCGGAAGCATACGGGCAACGAGACGAATGTCAGGATCACCGAGCAGATGCTTGGTGAAAATCTGCAGCGTTTTGCTTCCAGTCGTTAACATGACAGAACCTTTGAGCTCTTTTGCCTTAAGAGCGGCTTCATCATAGGAAGGTACGACATGAAGCAGCGGATGGTCATCGTAGGCAAGTCCCGTTCGCTCGTAACGGATATAAGGGATTCCTGCCTGTCTGGCTGCTTCCATGGCATTGGCATGGGCCTCTTCCGCAAAGGGATGACTTGCATCTACTATGGCACGGCTTCCTTTTTCACGGACAAGCTGGACCATGGCTTCTATCGTCAGCCTGCCTGTTCGAACCGGCAGCCCCGCCTCGGACAGACTGTGCGCTGCACTCTCGGTTACAACCGATGTGAGTACGTCCATCCCCTGCTGCTGAATCTGTACAGCCAATTCCCGCGCATCACTTGTACCGCATAACATCAAGATCATGGACGGTTCACCCGCTCCGACGCAGCTGCGATCTGAGCATGCCCAGCATCTTCTGGTGAGATGTTCTCTCCGTCTCCGCCCTCTTCATCTTGATTATGCAACGTACCTTCGTGGTCATGATGCGAATGGTGCAGTTCCCCGTCGTGGTCATGATGATAATCCAGCGATGCTTCACGGCTGCTCACGGCATGTTCGTGAGTATGATGCTCCTTATCGTGGTGGTCGTGATCATCTGCGTGATGATCGTGGGTGTGTCCATGGTCCTGGTCATGATGATGATGATGGTCATGGCTGTGATCGTGTGCATGATCGTGATGATGGTGGTCATGACTGTGATCGTGTGCATGATCATGATGATGGTGGTCGTGGTCATGATCGTGGTCGTGATGATGATCGTGATCATGGTGATGGTGGTGATGTTTGGCAGCCTCAAGTCTGAATTGGCAGTTGTCGCAGTTGGCCGCTACCCGTCCATTCAACCCTTCGTTCGCGCGTTCCAATACCAGTTCTACCAATTTCGGATGGAATCCAAAATATCCTCCAATTTCTACCTGAACGTCCGGATGTGCGGCAGCAAATTCTGCTGTCATCTCATCAATGCGTTTGATCAGTACACCTGTGAAAAGGAAATAAGGCATGATGACGATTTTCTTCGCCCCGAGCAGGAGACAACGCTGCAATCCATCCGGGAATGAAGGCTGCGTCACGCCGATAAAGCTGCTTTCGGCCCATTTGTACGGTAGCTTCTCCCATAACATCCGGGTCATTTTGAAAAAGTCACTGTTGGCATCCGGGTCACTGCTTCCCCGTCCAAGGACAAGCACGGCTGTCTCCTCATCCGTGACAGGAGCAGGCGGAGCCGCCACTGCTGCGCCGCCTTGATTGGCGGTAACAAGGACAGGCTGTGCTTCCTGCAGACGGGTTTGCATAATTTGAACGACTTTCTCATGTACGCCAATCGGACGCCCATATACGAATTCCACTTGCGGATAACGAATCTTGGCCCGGTCGATGGCATTCGGGATATCAATTTTGGCGTGGCCCGCAGCAAACAGAATAATCGGCACCAATACAACGCGCGTTGCCCCTTTATCCACACAAGCGGTAACCCCTTCGGCAATACTCGGTCTTGTTAATTCCAAAAAACAGGTCTCTACCACGGTATTCTCCGGTGCTTTCTCCGCTACCGCACGTGCAAACTCCATTAACTCCCGGTTCCCCTCGGGATCACGGCTGCCGTGTCCCACCAGCAAAATGGCATTCATCTCTGGCTTCTTCCTCCCCCGCCTGATCCATAGACCAGGCATCTCAATTTTGGTTGTGCTTACTCGGTAAACGAGCCTTTCACGCAGGGTAACCTGGTTACCCAATCATTTCGATCTATAAAAAAGTGCAATGAACATTTCCGGTATAACTACAAACGTTGGATAAAAAATATTCAGACGATAACAACACTGGCACAACCCCTAGTCGCCGCATACCGGGTTTACTTCCACGGTCACAGGCGCATCTACGTGACGGAAGCCCTGAATTACCCCGACGCGTTTGAAAAATTTATGGAATCTTTCATTCGGGTGTCCCTTTTCCTTGTACTCCGCTACGATCCGCTCCACAATCCCGCCAATCTGATCACCTGGTATCCCCTCGGCTACCGGCTGGGCAGGGTGAGCGTTTCGTCCGAACTTCTTGCCGCCAAGGAACAGGTCGTACCCGCCTTTGCGGTAGACGATTCCGATGTCCTCGAGTACGGCACCATAACATGCCATGCCGCAGCCATTCAGAGCCACGCTGGTCTCTTTCGGCGCACTAAGTCCGCCTATAACAGCCTGCAAATGATTGGCCATCGGAACAGCATCATCCTTCTCCATATTGCAGAAGTCACAGGCCTTCACCTTAATAACGTCACCGATCGGCACCACGATGAAATTCGCTGCACGCAGTTCCTCTACCAGCTGATCCGGTTCAAAGGTCGGTACCCGCAAAATAATCTGATGCTCCGGCGTGTATTCCAGCTCGCCTTCTTCACTCGCGCATTGCGCCAGCAGCGCCATCTGGGCTGCTGTAAACTTCTTGTTGCCGACGCCAGGCGACACGCCAATCTCGAACAGCGGTGCCTTGCGTCCCGGCTCGGGTGCTTGCCGCTCAGCAGATGCCCCTGCCGTCTGCGGCGTCCCGGCTGGCACGCCTGACCCGGCTGCATCCAGCCAGCGGCTGGCCGCTTCGCCAGCGAGCTTACCGCCTGCCGCAAGCCGCGTCAGCGCCTCGGCAGCCAGTTCGGCTGCACCAGCATGCGGCACCGCCAAGGCAGCACGCGGTGCACCTTGCACCGCCGCAGGCCGCTCGGCTGCAAGCACTGCGGTACTGCCGCCCGCTGGCTGTGCAGCAGGCATGCCGGCGCCCTGCTGCCCTTGCGGCTCCATGCCTGTACTGGCGCTTGCGCCGCGCAGGGCTGTTTCCGCCGCTGGCTGTGCGGTCTGCGCATCGGGGACCGTGCCTGCTGCATCGGCGGCAGCGGCCGAACGGGCCTCCATCGCGCCGAGCGACCAAGGCTCAGCTTCCGTGCGGAGCCGCTCATGCGGTCTGAGCGGCTGTTCCGCGGTATTCAGCGTGTATTTCCGCTGATATCCGCGCGGTGTGACCATGAGTCCTTCGTACATCATGGTCGAGGAATTACCAATGATCACCGTCGTAAGCATGCCGATATCATGATTCAACATGTCTTCCAGCGTGGTCATCACGACATCCTGACGTTCACGGTAGGCACTTTTTACAAGCCCCACCGGTGTCTGGGGACTACGGTATCGCAGCAGCATCTCCTGCGTCTCCACGATCTGGCGTGTCCGGCGTCCACTGCGAGGGTTGTACAGAGCAATAACAAAATCAGCTGATGCTGCTGCTTCAACTCGGCGAATAATCGTCTCCCATGGCGTAAGGTGGTCACTCAGGCTGATCGTACATGCATCATGCATCACGGGTGCACCCAGCAAGGAAGCACAGGATTGAATGGCAGATACACCCGGAATAACTTCAACGCCAACGCCAGTTTCCGGCTTCCAGCCTTGCTCCATCAGCACCTCATACACCAGTCCGGCCATGCCATATACACCTGCATCGCCACTGGAGATTACTGCAACGATTTTACCCATCTCGGCCTGTCTGACCGCTTCCTGTGCCCGGCTTACTTCTTCGGTCATGCCTGTACGTACAATCTCCTGTCCGTCCAGAAGTGGACGAATCAGATCAACGTAAGTGTTATAACCAATGATGACCTCACTCTCCCGAAGTGCCTCCAATGCCCGTGTGGTGATATGCTCCATCGCTCCCGGGCCAAATCCGATAATCAGCAGCTTTCCTTGACTCTGCATTGCTTCTCCTCCTCCATCTCCCTGTTCACCCTTAACACGCCAATCACATCTATATCATCGCTACTTTAGCCGTTGTCTGTAACGAGCTCTTGATTATTGAGTTGCTCCGTGCAGCTCAACCTTCTTATCCCGGCTATTCCAAAACAGTGAAAAAGGACGGCTTGACCGACCTTCTTCTTCGCGGCATGTTCGATTAAATCCAGTTCCGGATCGACTGTAAAAAAACAAAAAAATCCCATCCTTATAACGGATGGGATACGCATGTACGTACACTCAAGAAGACAGTCCACGGCCCTATAGAGGATAGACCTGTGGCTGCATGGCCGCAAAGGGCCTGCCAGGCGAACCGGTTGTTCGCCCGTTTCCTGATTCTTCGTACACCACTCCTTTCCGCGAAGGGTTCGGTGACACATGCAAGGTAGGTCTCCTGGCTCTGGATCATCAGCTTCCTTTTCTGTCTTCCCCGAATGTACGAGTGACTTGGATGAAAAGGGCTTCCCCATTACAGTGGCGGGACCGCTCGGGATTTACACCCGATTCCCTGTTACCTCTTGCTCGACGCAAGAGCACCTTGCTTGTTTTCATGAATGATATTGCTTTCATCATAACACCGCTCAGGAAAAAATGTCCATGCTTATGATGTTTGTCCTTGATTCTATTTTCAGACAAAACGGAAAAAAGTTCTGATCCAGAACCGATCAGAACTTGAAATACGATGTCCATATACGAAACCCTCAATAACGATCTTACTGGATCCTTTAACAGACCTGCGTCCTGATCTGCTTATCAGGATTGATCTGCGTTTGCTGCAGCAATATATCGTCCCAGCTCAACGATGAGCGCTCCCATCTTTTCTTCCTCCGGAACAACTCGTGCTTCAATCCCTTCTTCACGCATGGCGTTCGCAGTCACTTTGCCGACAGATGCGGGAATGACACCGTCCCGGAAGGCCTGCTGCATCTGTTCCAGCTTGCCTTGGGAAGCCGCATACTTTGCCAAAAACCGTACTTGGGGACCGCTGGTGAATGCTACGGCATCAACCTCACGCTGCACAATTTCATTCAAAAGCAGTTCCAGTTCGGCCTCTTCCGGTGGTACATGACGATAAGGCAGAACCTGTCTTACCTCGGCCCCCTGTTCTTCCAGCCAGTTGACCAGCTTCGGCGCAGTCTCTCCATGAAGCTGGAGCATGACTTTCTTGCCGGCAAGATCATGTGGTGCGAATTCACGGATCAGCCCGTCCGTACTGCCGTCATCATCCCGGACCAGCGGTGCGAGCTTGCGCTTACGAAGTGAGTTCACCGTTTTGTATCCTCTTGCCGCAATTGAAGCTTCCGACAGAACATCCAGCAGTTGACCAGCTATGTCCATATCCTCTGCCATTTCAAATATGGCATCAAGTCCCATGCCTGTAGTTAATACCGCCCAGTCGGGCGGATCAGAGATCAAGGAGACGAGACCATTGCGTATGTTCCGATCGTCCAGGAATACCGTTCCCTGTGCTGGCCGCACGAGTGGAATGCCACCCATTTTCTCAACTAACAACGCCATCTCCTTGGATTTACGTGGTCCCGTCAGTGCTACACGTATACCTGCCAAATGTTGAGCCATTCATGTTTCCCCCCAGTTCGTTCGTCCGAACGTCATTCGTTTGACTACAGTATACAGGGTAGTTTCATGGAGGGAAACCTTGTTTCACGTCATTTAGTGTGTTCTTCTATAACGATTTTTTATGATTGGCATCAGGAAGGCTGAAGCTCGCCCCCCTGCATTTCATCCTTTCCTGTGTCGTCTTCCTGGTCAGAATCGCGTCTGTTCTTCTCCTGTTCATGCTGCTTTTTGGATGGTTCACGATGCTTCTCTCCTTGACGTGAGGCGTCCTTTTCCTTTTTACGCGGTCGAAGAAACACGAAAAGAATGAGGGGGAAAATCACTTCGAACAGAATGGCAATCCATGTCCATTCCCGCGTGAAGCGGAACAGCTGAATCGCATTCTTGAAAAACCAAAATGCACATACGAATCCTACCAGCGCAACCGGACCGGTCATCAGCTTACCGGATACCTTGGGAATCATCCGTTTCAGTCCCCAGCAGATAAAATACAGGTCAAATGCAATCTTCGTAATCATGGTAGGCAGCGTAGCCGCAGCCAAGGCCAGGTCGAACCGATCCAGAAAGTCACTTACTTGCAGCTGTCTGGCAATTTCATACGAAGGATAAACCAGCCTCGATGCAATTGGCACACCAATGGAGGTAATGGTCTCGATCATAATCAGCATCATCAGCAAGGCAGCAATCGTTACTCCCCAAGTCACCGATCTGAACCGAAAGTCGCTTCCCTTGATTACAAAAGGCAATGCAACCATCTCTGCGAAGAAGGAGAAGATATACCAGCTTCCTTTACCCACACCTGCTGCATCAATATCGAAGTATGGCATCAGATTATCCAGGTTAATTTGTTGAATCAACATGAATGGGACAATGACCGAGTTGAGCAGAAATAAGGTAATGTACAGCTCGGACATCCCAATTAAGGAACCAAGTCCTCCTCTGACAATAAACACAGCCATAACCAAGAGAGACAACACGATAATGGATATGGGCGTCGTCTCAAGCAAGGTTATACTTACGTAGTCACCGATCAGCCGGATGTCACGGGCAAATATCAAAATGAAAAACATGATATACATTAAGCCCGTTACCCGTCCCAAGAAGGGAAATCTTTCGACCAAAGACTCAAACAGGTCCTGATCGGGAAACCGGCTCTGGACACGATTTAACATCCCCATCGATGCAAGTGTGACTAGAAATACAGGGATGTAGGATAGATAGGCATGCTGTTCGGCATAAAAAATGGCCTGTGCATGGGGTTGAATGAGCGTACCTGTTACACTCATCAGCAAGATTAGCAGCGTAAGCTGCCGGCTTGTCACTCCCTGATTCATCAAATACCTCCTTTCTGCCTGTTCATCCGAGATAACGATATACAACATCTATGGCAGCGGCAAGTACCGCTGGATCAAATGTGTAAGCCAAACTGTCAGAAAAAACGTTTTGCTCAGATGGGTAACATAGAACCAAATCCCGATGCTGCATGCAATCACGCCATAGGATAACCATCGGTTAATCGCCGCTGCCTGCCTCAGGTGCTTAAAGTCCATGATAATGACAACGATGACCATGGCCAGATAAGTAAACATGAGCGGCTTAATCATGGATGATCTCCTCCTCGGTCAATCCAATCGGTTTATTGGTGATCCCTACATTCTCAATGATGATATGGGGCTCTACCACAACCTCCATATTTGGATAAATGTCATACCAGCGGTCCTTGATCTTGTCCCATTCTTTCGGCATCTGCTGATGTATGGAACGACCCAGCCCCAGAATATCGGCATTATACTTTCGCTGGAGCAGCCTTACGCCCTCCTCGATATCTTCTTTCACTTTTTTGTGAATCGCTTCGTTAAGCGTCAAAATCTCACGTTCCCGCAGGTCGCCGTAATTCGATTCGTTATCCACCAAAACTCCCTTGGCGTATAGTTGAATCCTGACACTCACCTTGTCATTACGAATATGCGGCTGGAACGAAGAATTGTTTTCGTTCAGCTTCAGGAACAACGTCCCCTCTCCCTCTGGAGCTTTAATCATTACCTCTGGCGTATTGGCTTCACCCATAGCCAAAATAAGTGCATCCGCAGGGGCTTTTTCGATCATCCCCACCAGTTTGTCCTTTTTGAAGATGGCCAGTCCATCCAGCTTGATATTGGTTTTGACATCCTTCCAATCCTTCGGTACATTTTCAGCAACGGAAGCAATCGGGAGAAAGGGATCGATTCCGTCCGAAAGGATGGAGTCTATAAACAATTTGAGCGAACGCGGATGCCGCATATTCAAAAAACATAACTCGCGCACCATCTCCGAGGGGAATTTTTCAATCGGTGCGTCCGCATCTAGAACCTTAAACGCTTCACCCTTGGTGACTACAGGCATCGCAGACAAACGATTCAGTGGGTATCTGGTTAATAGGTCCAGCATGGGAGCAATCCCTTCCCTCGCCAAGTCCTCCCCGATCAGCAGCGTTCGACGATGGGCATAATAGAGACGCCGGGATAGGGCCTTTTGCCCTTCTAGCGAGGTCCCGCGAAACGTTTTGGCTGTCGTGGACAGCATGAACCAGGATTTATCCCCACTTGTGCCTCCACCGCCACCTTCACTTCCGGAAGCGCCAGACTGACCAGGTAACGCTATTTGCAAGCTTGTCCTATAATCCTGCTTCTCCTTGTCCACAGCAATTCCAATCACAAATGCAATATCATTAATTTCTTCACGATCCCAACAGCCTGATAACAAGAGGGTACACAGGAATAGCAGCACCACGGTGCGATATTTATGCATGAAATGCATGAGTTTACCACCCCTCCTCAGCTTCTGGCGAACCATTAATCTTGGCATTCATACGCTTCTGATCCCGATGCACTGTAGAAGGACGATTAATCATTTTCCACCATGGTGTACGAATGACTATATCCTTGGTATCTGTCCTGCTGTAAGGACTCAGCCCTGACAGGTACGGCACGCCGAAAGATGTCATCTGCGTCAGATGGACCGAGATCAATACCAGTCCGATGACAATGCCGTACAGTCCGAGCGCTCCGGCGAGCAGCATGATTGGAAACCGCAGCAAACGAACCGTGATAGCAAAGTTAAAGCGCGGGATGGTAAACGATGCAATACCTGTCATGGATACGATGATAACCATGGGCGCCGATACAATCCCGGCCTGAACCGCGGCCTGCCCGATCACGAGTGCACCCAGGATGCTGACTGCCTGACCTACCGTCTTCGGTAATCTGACCCCCGCTTCACGCAAGGCTTCAAATGAAAGTTCCATAATAAGAGCTTCCACCAGAGCCGGGAACGGAATGGCTTCCCTGGCTCCGGCGATACTCAGAATCAGCGTTGTTGGAAGCATATCCTGATGAAAAGTCGTGATGGCGATATAAAGAGCTGGCAGAAACAAGGCAATCGCCACAAACAGAAACCGGATCCATCGCACCAGATTGGTGATAAAGAACCGTTCATAATAGTCCTCACTGGCCTGCAGCATCTGCCACATGGTCACCGGACCAATCAGCGCAAACGGGCTGCCATCCACCAGAATGGCAAAGCGGCCCTCCAGCAGGTTCCCCACGACCGTATCGGGGCGTTCCGTATAATGCATCTGTGGGAACGGGGAATACGGATGATCTTCAATCAATTCCTCGATATACCCGGTTTCCAGAATGCCGTCAATCTTGATTTTGTTCAGGCGGTCCTTGACATCCTTGATATGGTTCGAATCTGCTATGCCGTCCAGATAGGTCAGCACCACATTGGTCTTGGTCTCTGTCCCGATGGTCATGCTCAACATTTTGAGTGACGAATTCTTCAACTTGAATCGGATGAGAGCTGTATTTACACGAAGTGTCTCCGTAAATCCTTCGCGTGGTCCCCGAATAACCGATTCGGTTTGAGGTTCCTCTACTCCCCGGCGAACGCCGCCTTTGACATTAAAGAGCCAGGCATCCCTGCTTCCATTAATCAGCAGAAGCGCCGATGATTCCAGCACACCATCTGCCGCTTCTGCCCAGGAGTCTACCTTCTTCACCTGCGTTAGTGCTATTCGGGTATCATCGATGGGGACGTCAGGCTCATCGGTACGCTGTTCGACCAGCCCCCGGATTAGTGGACGTAGCATATGATCCTGGATATCGGCCGAGTTCACAATCCCTTCGATGTACACCAGAAGCCCCTGAACTTCAGGTGATATCATGACGTTGCGGAATACCACATCCGAGCTGTCCGAGAAAATGTCTTCCAGGGCAAGCATATGGCTCTCATGTGTCAATCCGATGGGCTGTTTCAATATGGGCGGAGATGGCAGCCCCAAGGGGATATGTTTTTTTTCGGCTGCGTTTGAGGCAGCTTCTTTTCCTGTTGTCCTGTCGGCCATGTCCGTCCCTCCGCTCTTTTTTTATACAAGGTAGCTTGTGCCAAATGAACGGGAATTATGTGGACGATTTACAAAAATCCAAGCATCCTTCCGTCTTCAGGAAAACAAAAAAGGATCCCTGCATTCGCAGAGATCCTTCTTCCCAATTCCAATATTTTGCTGTTATACACTTCAGTTATTCGACGCTTGAGTCCACTTCCTTGATCATTTCCTGAATGGATTCCAGGCCGCCACCGGACAAGTACCAGTAGTTCGGGTCAAGGTATACAATGTGTCCTTCTTTGTACGCTGTTGTATTCTTAACCAGATCATTCTCGATGACCTGTTTAGCTGGAGCTGCTTCCCCACTGCCTGCAACCACTGCGCTGCGGTCTACCACAAACAGGTAATCCGGATTCGTTTCCATCACATATTCAAAGGAAACGCTCTGTCCATGAGTTGACACTTCAATATTGGCATCTGCTGGTTTAAAACCAAATACGTCATGAATGACTCCAAATCGAGAGCCTGCACCATATGCGCTCAGTTTGCCTTCGTTTGTCAGCACGATCAGTGCGTTTTTGCCTGCAGCCGTTACTTTGTCTTTCAAGGCTTGAGCAGATGCTTCGATGGTAGTCAACGCTTGCTCCGCTTCAGCTTCCTTGCCGAAAATCTCACCCAGTGTCTTCACGTTTTCCGTCAGGGAATTCATGTAATCCTCGGTGTCTACTGCCATATAAATGGTCGGTGCAATCTTGCTCAATTCTTCATATGAATCAGCCAAACGTCCCGAGATAATAATCAAGTCAGGACTCATCGCATTTACTTTCTCAAAATCGGCTTCTTTCAAACTACCAACGTTGGTGTACTTGGCGTCTTTATATTTTTCCAAATATGGAGGAACGCCTTCTTGAGGAACACCGGCAACTTCTACGCCCAACTGATCCAGGGTGTCCAGCACCCCATAGTCAAACACCACCACGTTTTGCGGATTTTTCTTCACTTTGGTCTCGCCAAGTTGATGTTTAATAACAATCTCCTCATTGGACTGTGCTGCCCCCCCATTGGCCTCTGAACCTGTTCCTGTGCTTGCACCCGCATTCTCCGCTGTTTTATTACCCCCGCATGCTGCCAGCACCACAGACAATACAACGAGCAGCGTAAACAACCAACCCTTTTTCATAAATAGACACCTCTCACTCTCTATATTGGTTTTACCTTCTTACGAAAAGTACACACAAATCTTGCGTCCATCGATCACCTGCACCGGAATATGCATGTCATATACCTGCTGTAATACTTCCGTATCAATGATGTCCTCCGTTTTGCCTTCCTGAACGACCCGGCCCTCCTTGAGCGCAACAATATAATCGGAGTAGCAGGATGCAAAATTGATATCATGAATGACAATGACTATCGTTTTGCCAAGCTCGTCCACCATTTTGCGCAGCACTTTCATAATCTGCACGGAATGTTTCATGTCCAGGTTGTTCAGCGGTTCATCCAGCAGGATATATTCGGTGTTCTGCGCAATAACCATGGCGATGTACGCCCTCTGCCGCTGTCCACCACTGAGTTCGTCCAAATACCTTTTGCGGTACGGACCAAGATCCATATAATCAATGGCTTCCTGTATCCACTGGCGGTCTTCCGGTGTAAGCCGTCCTTGTGAGTATGGGAAACGCCCGAACGCCACCAGATCCTCCACCGTCAGCCTGATATTGATATGGTTGGATTGTTTAAGCACGGATATTTTCTTGGATAACTCCTTGCTCTTCCAGCCTTCAATTTCCTTGCCTTCAATCAGGACCTGACCGGTGTCTTTGCCAATGAGCCTGGTGATCATGGATAACAGTGTACTCTTGCCGGCGCCGTTCGGTCCGATAAAGGACGTGATCTTCCCTTTGGCAATATTCAGTGATACGTCATCCACTACCCGGACGCCGCCGTATTGTTTTGAGACATTTCTGACTTCTACCACGACTTACTCTCCTTTAGCAGCAAATAGATGAAATACACACCGCCTACAAAGTTGATAATGACACTTACGGTTGTCGAGAAGGTGAATACCCGTTCCACGATCAGCTGTCCGCCTACCAAGGCAACGACAGCGATGATGACCGAGCCCCAGATCAGCACGGTGTGCCGGTGTGTCCGGAACACCTGATGAGCCAGATTCACCACCAGCAATCCCAGGAACATGATCGGACCTACAAGTGCAGTAGAGATGGACACCAGCACCATGACAACGAGCAGCAGCCGTTTCACGATATAGTGGTAATCCACACCGAGGTTCACCGCATGATCCTTCCCAAGTGCCAGAACATCAAGATACTTGGTGAATTTCCGCGCATACAGCAGGATCAGGAGGATGGAAGCCATCGAAATGATCAACAGATCCGTATTTACATTGTTAAAACTGGCAAACATTTTGCCTTGCAGGATGAGAAATTCATTGGGATCAATCAGGACCTCCATGAAGGAGGACAGGCTCTGAAAGAGCGTTCCCAGGATCAGACCCACGAGCAGCAGCAGATAGATATTGCGCCCTCGTTCCCGCCTGAACATGAAATGATGCAGCAGCAGGGCAAAGAGGGTCATTAGCAGGACAGACACTGCAAAATTAAGATTTTTATTTACAAAGCTGATATGACTGCTTCCAAACACAAACACTGCAAACGTCTGAAACAACATATACAGGGAGTCGAGTCCCATGATGCCAGGTGTTAGGATGCGATTGTTGGTTATCGTTTGGAAGATGGTCGTTGAGTATGCAATACATGCTCCAGTGACCACGATGGCCAGAATCTTCTTCCCCCGGCGCGGCAGGATATAATCCCAGTTGCCCCCCGACTGAATGACCAGAAACACACCAATCAGAATGAGCGCCGCTGCGATCAAGATGCCAAACTTTAGCGTATTCGCTGAATATTTCATTCTCATGACCCATTTGCCTTTCTTCGAAGCAGTAAATACAGAAACAGCACACTGCCTACGACTCCCACTGTCAAACTGATGGACAGCTGATACGGATAAATAATCAATTGACCCAGAATGTCACAGACCAGAACGAATATCGCCCCAAGCACGGCCGTATGGGGCAGAGTGTCACGCAAGTTATCTCCCTTATACAGCGTGACAATGTTGGGCACGACCAGACCCAAAAACGGAATGGTTCCTACGGTGATAATGACCACAGCCGAGACCATGGCTACCAGAATCAATCCGAGGTTGACCACTCTTCGATACGCCAGGCCAAGGTTGGTAGCGAAGTCTTCTCCCATCCCCGCCAGTGTGAAACGGTTGGCGAAGAGATAGACGATAATCAGCAGCGGAATACTGATATAGATCAATTCATATCGGCCCTTCATGATGGTGGAGAAGTCACCCTGCAGCCAAGAGGAAATGTTTTGGATCAAATCGTTTTTGTAGGCAAAAAAGGTCGTCACCGAACTAACGATGTTACCGAACATCAAGCCCAGAAGAGCGATGTAGATCGTGTCCTTGAATTTGACCTTCTCGAGAATTCGCATAAAGATCAGCGTACCTGCCAGGGCAAAGGCGAAGGCGACAAGCATTTTTTGCAGAGAGGACGCTCCAGGGAACCACATCAGGGTCACCAGAATTCCAAGCCTTGCGGAATCCATGGTACCTGCTGTTGTAGGCGAAACAAACCGGTTGCGTGTCAGCTGCTGCATAATCAGACCAATAACGCTCATACTGATGCCCGCGACCAGAATGCTGATCAGACGGGGAAACCGGCTGACTTGCAGTACCTGCAGCTGCACTGGGGTCAAGTGGAATATATCCAGGGGCGAAATGTCCGAATTGCCGATAAATATGTAAACAATAGACAGAACAGCCAGTGCGATCAACATATAACCTAACTTCATCTCTCTACTAAACCCCTCACCGATAGCCTTAAGACAACGTAATGACTCTATTCTTCAGCTTATGATATTGATATTCATTATCAATTGATATGAATTATATCTATATTAATTTCCAGATGTCAACCTTGTTTGGCTTCGCAATTTTTGGGATTTCCTGAAACAACCTGAAAGACACCACACGCCATACTGAAATAGACAAAAAGAAATAGGCCTTCCGGTATGGAAGACCCATCTAAGTATGATCATTAATCAGCGAAGTAATCTTCAGGCACATATCGAATCTCGGAATTCGCAAAAATTGTAAGGGTACCACGATCCTTATCGTATGCAACCCGGTCTCCTTGGACATAGTACCAGTGCTTCACGAGGGGCTGATCCTTGCGCTGTACGAATCGAAAGACGTTGAGCTCCTGCCTGAGATCAATGATCTGTTCCACGGTTGGATCATCCAAACCTGTAACGGTGAATACGAAGCCTTCGCCCTCTTTTTGGAACCGATAGGACAGGGAATCTGTTTTGCTATTCGCGAGACCTCGCCCGGTTACCCCATGTTTAACCATAAACCATTCCTGCTGTGCCATAGACGTATATCCTCCCTTATTGCTCGTGTCTATTAATGCTGCGTTCCACTCAAGTTAAGGCAAATCAATGAGCATGAAGAACGCATCCTCACCTGCCTGCAATTCCGTGACCTGAGTCTGTTCTACCCTTGCTGTATCACCTGCCGTCAAATCGTGCTCACCATTCAGTCCGAGCTTACCCTCAATTACAAAGATATACTGACGTCTTCCCTCGTCCTGCTTATATGTTAATGCCTCACCGTTAGTCAAACGGCTTAAATATATGGTCATATCCTGATGAATGGATGCAACCCGCGGTCCGCCTTCAGGAGATACTACAGGCAGGAGCGCTCCCGTTAGTGCAGCAGGATCGAATGATGTTGTCTCATATGAAGGCTGCAGCCCCCTCGTCGTAGGCATAAACCAGAGCTGAAGCAAACGTACCTCTTCCGTATCGGACGCATTGTGCTCGGTGTGAATCATGCCGCTGCCCGCCGACATTCGCTGGATCCCCCCAAACGAGGTTACAGCTACATTGCCAAGATTGTCTTCATGGCGAAGCTTGCCATTCAGCACGATGGACACGATCTCCATGTCACTATGCGGATGTGCACCAAAACCACGTCCAGGTGCAATCACATCATCATTTGCTACCCTCATCGGTCCAAAAGCTGTGTTCTCCGGGTCCTGATATTCTCCAAAGGAAAAGCTGTGACTGCCGCGCAGCCAGCCCCGGTCGAAGTTGGCACGGGCTTCGGATGGAATGACATTAATCATAAAGCACATCCTCCTTAATGTTCTTATTTTTTCTTAGTAGCATACTTATTCTCATTGTACCAAAAGTTTAGGCTTGGCGTCCAAAACGAAAAACCTTCTCCTGCCAGAGCAGTTCACAAGTATAATTACCCGCAAACCAATCCAGCAGGAAAAGGCTTCGTTGCAGGCCTAGCCTGCTTTTAATGAAATACATGCTTACAAACGGTGAGTCTTATGAACTTGCATTCCGAACCTTACCTTGTCTGGCTATATACTGATCCACCGCCAGGAAGCGGCTGCCGGTGAATAGCAAGGTCAGGGAACCTGCCAGCGTCAGGTAATCAAATTCAGTACCGCCAATAAATGGCTGACCTACTTTGGCCGTAAACAGAACCCCTGCCATCAAGACAATAAACAATGCAGCAAACACACGTGTTCCCAGTCCCAGAATCATCGCGGCCCCGCCGGCCAGCTCAATAATGGCTACAACGGATGCGAGGAACCCAGGGATACCCATGCTCTCAAAAAAACCTACCGCACCACTGATTCCACCTTCAAACTTGCTCCACCCATGCAATACAAAGATGAGACCGATCATGATTCTTAAGAAGAACAAGCCAATCTCTACACTCCTACTATTCATGTACATCTTCCTCCTTGACATTAAAGTGTCACATTCAAATTATCCGATCGACCAAACAAACAAAACAGACATCAACAGAAACACTGTCGCCGACATTAATATGGCGAACCACGGGAGAGCCAGCTCAACATCTTGTTCTGGATCGAGCAAACGAGAGATGCGCACATTAACCGACGTGTCGGCAAACGAGGATTGCACAGCCATTTCCCGTACCCGCCATGGTTCAGGACAAGCGCGGATCAGTTTGAGCAAGGCACTGCCAATTCCCGCTGCATTTCCGGTACGTTCAATTGCTTCGTTATCGGCTAAAATTTCGCGGACGATATGATATTGTTTTGAAGTATGCTTCAAAACAGGAATATACGGCATCATCATGGCAAACACAGACAGCAGCATTGTCTTCAGCGGATCACGGTGCCACAGATGATGGACTTCATGATAGACAACAGCTTCTTCTTCTTCAGCATCGAGCATATCCAGCAACCCCGTCGAGAGAACAATATATGGTCTCCATAAACCAATCGTAAAAGCAATCGGCGACTGCTTGTCCACGACGATAAATCCCGGTTGTTTGAGATAACGATACTTGGCCTCAAGGGCTCTCGACATCGCTTGGTTCTCGATTGCAAGGAGCTTGTGTACGGCTGTTTGCGTCTTCATCATTCGATGCATGAACAGCCAGCCTGTTCCTCCAAAAGTTAGCACGACAAGCAGCATCAAAAAGTGGCCAACCGATAACCAGCCCATACGGCTCATCCAATGATTGCACAGCCAGAGCAGATTAAAGGGAATATCCCAGCCAAACAGTTTGTACATGGCGTACATAAACATTTGAATGAACACAAGTAGCGGAATGCCAAACCCGACAGTAAACAACAGTTTCGAGCGGGCCTTCCACATATCAGTCGCTATCCTTTTTCCATTGTTTGATCTTCTGCTCCAGACGTTCAATTAACCCCGCATCGGCTTCATCCAGTGCATCCAGCATGTGGCTCACTGCAAGTGCACCGAATTCGTCAACCAGTTCATGCGACAGCTCCTTCGATTGGTCGTTCATAAACTCCTCCTTGCTCTGTACCGGGTGATACAGTGACGTCCGGCCCTTCTGTGTTTTGCGAAGCAGCCCCTTGTCCACGAGTCGGTTCATAACGGTCATGACGGTATTGAAATTAACATCTTTATCTTGTTCAAGTGCTGTTTGCACCTCACGGATGCTGCTGCCTGGACGCGCCCATAAGATATCCATAATCTTCGCTTCCAGCGGGCCAAAAAAACGATTCAGCCCACGCTCACCCACTTTAAAATTGTGTATTTTCATATTCAGACACCCCTCACACTACCCATTGTAGTGACAACAAACAAGAAGTCAACCTCTATGTCAGTTATTTATTGTAAATGATTTGTAAATTTGTTTTCCATTTCAGAATATCATTGGGAGGGTATATGAGAAGCCAGCTCGGCTGCAAAGACAGCAAAAAGACTGGACAGTCCTGCATTTCTTGCAGTCATGCCCAGCCTCATCGGTATTATTTTTATTTCCTACACGCTATGAAAATATATTAATAATGTCTCTTATTTACGGTCTGCCGGGTGGCATGTATGCCGAGATATCTACACCAAGCCCACGAGCCAGTCGGCCACCGAACTGTCCATCCGCCTGGAAGAAGTGGCATAACGCACGCATCTGCGTCTGAGCCGGAACTCCCTTCAAGTCATTAATCAGATTATCTAGCAGATTATTTTGCTCCTCTGCGGTAAAGGAACGGAACAATTCCCCTGCTTGCGTGTAATCATCGGTTTTCTCAATTTTCTCCCGTGTAACATGACCGTGCAGCGGCACCTGAGTATCCCGGTATGCAGGGTCTTCCTGTGGACTGCTGGAGGAGCTGTTCGGCTCATAGTTCACAGGCGAGGGATCCTGATTCACATTCATGAGTCCATCGCGCTGATGGTTGCGAACCGGTGCATACGGGCAGTTCACCGGAATCTGCAGATAGTTTGGTCCAAGCCGGTGACGCTGGGTATCCGGATAGGAGAACAGGCGTCCTTGCAGCAGTTTATCCTCAGATGGCTCAATCCCAGGCACCAATGCACTTGGCGAGAAAGCCGCCTGTTCGACTTCAGCGAAGAAGTTTTGCGGATTGCGATTCAGGGTCATGGTTCCTACCGTTTGAAACGGAATGATATCTTCCGGCCAGGTTTTGGTCGGATCAAGCGGATCAAATGAGAAATCATCCATCTGCTCCGGCTTCAGAAGCTGTACCTGCAGCTTCCACTGCGGATACTGGCCGTTTTTGATATGGTCATACAGATCCCGGGTAGCGTGGTTGAAGTCCTGTCCTTGCACTTCAGACGCTTCTTGACGAGAGAAGCCGCGCACACCCTGCGCAGATTCCCACTTATACTTCACATAGTGGATCTCGCCCTGCGCGTTGATCCATTTGAACGCGTGCACACCGAATCCATCCATCTCACGGTAATTCGCCGGCGTTCCCAGATCGGAGAACAACCACGTCATCATATGCGTCGATTCTGGCGAGAGCGTCATGAAATCCCAGTACCGTGCAGGATCTTGAATATTCGTATCTGGCGCAGGCTTCAGGGAATGCACCATATCCGGGAATTTCATCGCGTCACGGATGAAGAATACAGGCAGGTGGTTGCCGACAATATCATAGTTGCCTTCCCGCGTGTATAGCTTGACTGCAAACCCGCGCGGATCACGGGCAGTCTCTGGCGAACCCGTCCCGTGAATTACCGTGGAGAAACGGACCAGTACAGGCGTTTCCGTTCCAGGCTCCTGCAGGAAATCTGCTTTGGTGAACTCTTTCATGCTGTTCTCCAGGGTAAATACCCCATGAGCACCCGCACCTCTGGCATGCACTACCCGCTCCGGAATACGTTCACGGTCAAAATGGGCAATCTTCTCGATCAAATGATAATCTTCAAGTAGAGTGGGTCCTCTTCTGCCTGCTGTGCGGGAATTCTGGTTATCACCCACGGGTGCTCCCTGGTTAGTTGTCATACGTTCTGTCATTACTGCATCCTCCTCATGATGGGCTCATGCCTGCGTATCTATTATTTAAATCATATTCGTCATTACTTTAAATATACATTTAGACTTGATCTAACTGTTAAAATGATTCTAACATGTCCCATAGAGCGTCTGCATGAGCTTCACATGAGGTTATGATGAGTATCCTGATCGTTTCATGAATGAAGGATGAATATCTGCTTATGTCATAAATAACTGGAAATAAAAAAAAGCGGACTAATCCGCCAGGCGGTAGCCCACTCCTCTTACTGTAACAATATATTGCGGGGAAGCTGCGTTATCTCCAAGCTTTTTGCGCAAGCTTTTGATATGAACATCCACTACATTGCTTCCACCCGTAAAATCAGTCTCCCAAATATCGCTGAGCATCTCCTCCCGGGAAATGACAGCTCCTTTGGCATCAATCAGCTTCAGCAGCAGATCGTATTCGGTCTTCGTCAGGTGAATCCGCTCATTGTCCCGCTGAACACTCATCCGTTCACGGTCCAGCCACAAGTCTTTGAAGCTGATCCGTTGTCCTTCCTCGGGCAAGAAGCCGCGCTTGGGCGTAACCGGACTATTGCCAATCATGCGCTGCACCCGGTACAGTGCTTCCTGCGGACGTGCCGGCCATACCAGCAGCTCTTCCTGAAGCATGGGTCCGCTTGCGCTCCCTATCATATTCTCGCCCACCAGATACAGGCAAGGCGCCATATGCTCTGCCTCCCGGTTCAAACGGCTGCTGATGCCAGCGAACGCATCAATCGTTCCAGCCACAGACAGATCATAGATCAACAGATCAAATACCAGCCGTTCATGAAGATCCGGTTCCCAGCGATGAAACACCAATACATCGAAGCAGCTGTCCGTCAATGCTTTGACCAGTTCATGAACCTGGCCTGGCATCGGACTGATCAGAATGACACGCCGTGTAACAGGACAAGCTTCCACAAAGGGAGCCGGATCAGCAAGAGCTGGCTTAACCCGCAGCGGTAAACGGCGATCAGACATCCTGATTTTTACTTGATCCGTTTGTTTTTGCATTCCCCGCAGACACCTCCAAAGACCACATGAGCGTGATCAATTGCATAACCGGTTTCCTCGGCCACCTGCTGCATCCACGCCGAAGGCACCTCTGTCATAACCTCATCCACTTTGCCACAGACTTCACACATAATATGCTGGTGGTCATCCATGCGGGCGTCATATCGGCTGGCAGTCTCACCAAGCTTAAGCTCCCGGATCAATTCCTTGTCTGTTAAATAACGGAGCGAATTATATACGGTGCCATAGGCCAGATTATAGCCTTGTTCGACCAGTCGGTTCATCACGTCCGCAGCAGTCGGATGGTCTTCCGAGTGGCGTACTACATCATATACGGCCTGTCTTTGTATCGTCAGATTTAGAGTTCTCACGGCAATTCTCCTTTATTAATCCATTCCAAAATATATACAATGACACAGCAATCCATCGATCGCTATGATTCCCAGAAACGTTGAAACAAATTTTGATTTAGATTAAGTATAAATCTTAATGTATAATGAAGTCAATACGAGTTCATTACCAGAAAACTTATATTAATAACAACCCATTTCCAGCAATCGAATTGCACATTTGTTATAATTTGGTTCGCTACTGTGCTCTTTTTCAGATAAAATATAGTAATGTGCGTTAAAGGAGGGCTGTTCATTGTTAAGCACGTTCTTTATAAATATTTGTGTCATGATCACATTCATGTACATATCCGGAATTATTTCCAAATACTACAATATCCGTGTCCCGTTCCCCTCATTACGTGTGCAGATGATCGGCGGCCTCCTATTTGGTATCTATGGCACTGTGCTGATGAACTATTCCTTCCCTCTCAATGAAAATACCATTGTGGATCTGCGCCATCTTGCGATTGTTACAGCCGCAGTGTATCTGGGAGGTCTGGCATCGGTCATCTCTGGTCTTGTCATCTCCATCCTGCGCATTGCCATCTTTGGTCTGTCGTCTCCAGCGATTGATGCCGGTTTCGTCATGACACTGATCGGTTTATCCGGTGTATATTTTGCCTATGCTTCCTGGTCGAGATTAACCAAAATCATAACGATGAACCTGCTGGGCATTACACTGATTTTTGTGATTCTAATGTTAAATACCAGCAGCATGAATTCATTAATGAAAGTATATCCGTTACAAATGACGATTTCCTTTGTCGGTGGGATCTTTATTTATTTTATCGCCGAATTTATTAATAAATCGAATGAGATGTTATTCCTTCTGGAACGCAGAGCATCCACAGACCACCTCACCAATCTCAGCAATCGCCGTCAGTTTGAGAAATCCCTGGAACTGCAGCTGGAGCGTGCCCGGGAAAACAAACAGAAGCTTTCCCTGCTCGTCATTGACATCGACCGCTTCAAAAAAGTGAATGATACGTACGGTCACAGCGCTGGAGATGCTGTTTTGAAACAGCTGGGGCAATTACTAATCGAACATTCGCGATCAGCTGACATGGTCTCGCGTAACGGAGGCGAGGAATTTGCAATCCTGCTGCTGGACTGCGGCAATCATCAAGCCCTGGCCATTGCGGAATCTATCCGCCAGTCTGTTGAAAAGTATCTCTTCGCTCTGCCGGATGGCACAACCATTCGCCTGACCATTTCGATCGGGGTAGCCGTCTTCCCGGATCATTGCGATGAGCGGGATGACGCTGACTTCTTCGAGCAGGCAGACCGTGCATTATATGAAGCCAAAAATACCGGGAGAAATCGGGTCTGCGCCATTCCGAAGCGATCCAAGGTGCTTATCGGCAATCGTTTGCTCTAGCTTAAAACTAAAAAAAGGATGTCCCGCAGTTAAGCCTCATCACGGCTGCGGGGCATCCTTTTTTACGATTTAGTTTGCATAATTACGCCTTGAAAGGCTGCTACCCACTAAGACAGGATCTGCTCGATCTCTTCAATAATGGCTGAATTCAGTTTCACACCTGAAGCAGCAGCATTCTCCTTCACCTGCTCTGGACGGCTTGCCCCTACAAGTGCACTGGATACATTGGTTTGACGCAAAATCCATGCAAGTGCCAGCTGCCCAACCTTCAGATCCAGCTTGTCCGCTACTTCAATCAGCTGACGCACTTTTCCGATTTTGTCTGCATTGATCTTGCCTTCATCCCAACCGAGCTTCGCCGCACGGGAGTTCTCCGGGAGATCTGAAGCCGAGGTGTACTTGCCGGTTAACAA
Organism: Paenibacillus sp. 7516; assembly: GCF_002272715.1. Lineage (NCBI taxonomy): Bacteria > Bacillati > Bacillota > Bacilli > Caryophanales > Paenibacillaceae > Paenibacillus > Paenibacillus sp. 7516. The sequence goes on along the minus strand of NZ_NPBI01000024.1, from coordinate 382,373 downwards.
GCCTTGGGCAAGTGGAGAATAGACAACTTGTCCGATACCCTTGCGCTCACCAAGTGGAATAATCTCCTTCTCAATGTAGCGGTCGAACATGTTATAGACCGGCTGATTGACCACGATATGATCGAGCAGAAGACGATCGGCGGTACCGAGCGCTGCCTCCATCTGAGCAGCTGTCCATTGGCTTACGCCTACGTACAGCACTTTTCCTTGACGAACGAGGTCATCCAGTGCTCGCAGCGTTTCTTCGATCGGTGTTTCCGTATGATAACGATGGCAATAGTAGATGTCCACATATTCCACGCCTAAGCGTTTCAAACTGGCATCACATTGCTCCTTAATATGTTTGCGGGATAAGCCCTGGTCATTCGGACCGTCGCCCATTTTGCCGAACACTTTGGTTGCAAGAACATAGGAGTCACGGGAATATGCCTTCAGAGTCTGCCCAAGCAGCTCTTCCGCCGCGCCGCGCTCGTATACGTTTGCTGTATCAAAAAAGTTGATGCCTTCATCGAATGCGGTTTCAATCGACTTCACCGCATTTTCACGCTCCACATATCCTCCGTACGTCAGCCAGCTGCCCAAGCTGATCTCGCTTACTTTCAGTCCGCTTCCACCCAATCTGCGGTATTCCATTGAATGCACATCCTCCTCTAGAATAATTAGTATGATTCTTACTTTTCTATTGTAACGTAACCAGCGTAGATGAGAAGGGATTTAACAAAAGAAAACGGATAATAAACCGATCGGATTTGAGGTGCGCTCTTTCCGTATAGAATAAAAAAGCGTACCTGATAAGGTACGCTGCTTATTTATATTATGCCCGGTGCAATGTCGCGCTCAGTGCGTTCAGCAAGTCCAACTGTCTAACCGGCTTGGTCAAGACAGCATTAACGTTCCCCGCCTCCTGAGGATCCATATGCATTCCGTAGGGGACAAGGATGATAATGGGCAGTTGTTTTGCCATTCCCTTTAATTCATGAATAAACTTCATGGCCTTGTCTGGGTCTAACCCCATGTCAATAACTGCAATTTCAGGCTCAAGTCCATCTTCCATCCAGTGTTTTGCCTGGCTCGTGTCTGATGTCATGTTCACATCCATCTGCCACCTGCGCATGAGGGAAGATACCCCCTGCAAAATATCAGGAGCTTTGACCAGCAGTACATTTTTACCTTTCAATCGCTCTTGAATGCCTGTAAGCTGCGGAAGTTCCCAGTGCTTCATCAGGGGCAGTCTGATCTGAAATTCCGTCTCCTCTTCACCCAGGCTGCTCACCTCAATACTGCCATGCATGAGAATGGCGAGATTTTGGCTGACGGCCAGACTGAGGTTGGTACCCACAAGCTTTTGAATGCTGACATTTCCGTCCAGTGAATTAATCGCCTGCAGTTTTTTGTCCGATGTCAGCATCCGACCTGTATATTTGATATGAAGCAGCAACGTACCCGCCTCATCCCCATTCTGGCTATCTACGACTGCTGTAACGAGCACGGAACCTGTACGCGTGGAATCAATGGCATATTTCAGCACATTAGCGAGCAGCTGACCGATCTTGACCTCATCTCCCACGAAAACTTGAGAGACATTCATTTCAAGGTTGAGTCCCAGTTCGATTCCTTTCTCCAACGCCAGCCCAGCATGCAAATACACGGTACTCTCAATAGTAGAAACCAGATCAAAGGGATCATCATGAACTACCGTTCTACCTGTTTCATTAATATTAAAGTTCATTATATTATTCAGCAAAGACAGGAGGATGTTGCCACTGGTCTCGATCATGTTCACATATTCCACATGCTCTTCAGGCATATCCGGTGTGCGCATCAGATCGGTTAAACCAAGAATGCCATTGAGCGGGTTGCGAATCTCATGACTCATTAGCGCAATCATCTGAGCCTTCGTCATCGCTTCCGATTCTGCACGTTCCTTCTCCACCTGCAGCTGTTGTTTCAGCTGCTCCGTATCGTTCAGCTTTTGTTTCTGTATGAGCAAATTACTCTCCAAGTCAACGACATATCCAAGAAATACTGCCATGGCGTTCAACGTCTTCATATCTGTCTCACGGATGACATAGTCCGGCTTGTCCATTAAACAAATCGTCCCAAAGGTTTCACCCGAACGCCGCATAATGGGTATGCCCACAAAAAAACGGTTACCGAGCGCCTTGGTTACATCCATTGAGCAAGTCAGCGGATGTGCTGCAGTATCCGTTATGGTCAGGTTTTCTTTTGTATTTCGCAGTACCAGACTGCAGTAGGAAGAATCAAATGGAAGTTCACTGCCACTGATAACCAGTTCCTCGTTTCGGTTAAAAGCTTCCAAAATGACATTGGTCGTCCCGTCATTGGTGGCAACAAAGATCGTATTGACCTCCAATACACCGCTTAACACGTCCACGATGTGGGACGCTGCTTCCTGTACACTTTCATAGAAGCCTCTTGTTATCCCTGCCGTTCCCATGATCCACCCCTCAAATCTTAGCTGTATTTCTACATCTCTATCTCAAAATGAATCCGTCCTGTATATGAGGGTCATATTTCTCAAGTTAACTGTCACAACATGTACATATATGTTTACCACCATAGAACCCCAAGAGAATCATGGTGCATGAAAACCACTCTTATCCCTAGCGCAGCATAAATAGGAATTATACTCTTCCCGGTTCACTTTGAAAACCTTTATCCACTCCCCCCGCTGCAGTTCCTGCCGGTAGAAGGTTACTGTGTGAGAATGATCACACCCAAAAATCCACATATAGTTTATAAATGGATAATGCAAATCTACATATAGTGTTTAGATGAAATAACCGATATTATAAATCAATATTTGGGAGGAATCTCACATGAACCTGCTTGAGTATGCCGCTCCACCGGCATCCGATCTATTATCCGACCTGGGAAGACGAATTATTGGCGCAGAAGACGCGGACACACTGAGGGAGAACGCTAACCTCAATGGTGATTCGTTCAGCGGCAAGATGAGCAGGCTCGGCTCGGAGACGGCCAAGTGGCATGCTCTTCGTCATGTGCTGCCGGAAGAGCTTGCTGCATCTGTGGAGAATGGAGATCTCTACGTTCATGATCTGGATCAGTATGCGCTTGGAACAACCAATTGCATCTTTATCCCGTTTGATCGACTGCTGGCCTCCGGCTTCAATACGGGTAACGGCTCCGTGCGTACCCCGCAGACCATCATGTCGGCAATGGCGCTCGTCGCCATCATATTTCAATCGCAGCAAAACAGTCAGTACGGCGGGGTATCGGCCAACAAAATCGACTGGGATCTGGCTCCTTATGTACAGCGCTCCTTCCGCAAACATTATCGCAAAGGACAGCGTTTGCTTGGAGAGCACACACAGATTGACGACGAGCATCTGCACCTGGACAGTCCAGTGGCACGGGAAGCATGCCCGCGTGCTTTTGCTTTTGCCTGTGAGGAAACAGAACTGGAGACCGGACAGGCTGCCGAATCCCTGATTCACAATCTGAATACCATGAGCAGCCGGGCAGGTGGACAGATCCCTTTTACTTCACTGAACTACGGACTATGCACCTCAGCCGAAGGCAGGCTTGTATCCCGTTCCCTGCTGGAGGCAACCATCCGCGGCCTTGGCGGCGGGGAGACCCCCGTGTTTCCACAGCATATCTTCCAGTGCAAACAGGGAATTAACCAGGCTCAAGGGGAACCCAACTACGACTTGTTCCGTCTAGCCGTGACTTGCTCTTCCCGGCGCATGTATCCGAACTTTGTCAACGTGGATGCATCATTCAACCTGCCTTATTATCGCCCTGAAGATCCGGATACCATCATCGCCACCATGGGATGCCGTACACGTACGCTGGCAGACCGCTTCGGACGCAATCGGCAGAGCGGCAAAGGCAACCTTTCGTTCAACACCATCAATCTGGTCAAACTCGGCATTCTCCATGGCATCTGTCAGGGTGCACGGGCCGTCGCCGACCGTACGGGGTTCTATAAAGCTCTTGAAAAGGTCATGGAACGCGCTGCTTCCGGACTGCTGCACCGCTATCGTATCCAAACGGCACAGCCTGCCAAGGCATCTGATTTCATGATGCGGGAAGGCGTGTGGGAAGGCGGTGAGCAGCTCGCACCAGATGAACCGGTAGCCGAACTGTTGAAGCATGGCACTTTGTCCATTGGTTTTATCGGGCTTGCCGAATGCATGACCGCACTGTATGGTCGGCACCATGGACAGGACCCCCATATCCACCGTGAGGCGTTGACCGTTATCCGCACCATGCGTGAATTCTGTGATCGCATGAGTGAACTGCATAACCTAAATGTTACGCTGTTTGCCACGCCTGCCGAAGGGTTATCCGGCAAGTTCACCAAGATTGACCGCGAGCGATTTGGCCTCATTGCTGGGGTCAATGACCGGGAATATTACACAAATTCATTTCACATTCCGGTCTATTACACCCTGCCAGCCTACCGCAAAATTGAACTGGAGGCTCCCTTCCATACGCTATGTAATGCCGGAGCCATATCCTATGTTGAATTGGATGGAAATGTACGGGCCAATACCAGTGCCTTCCAGCGTATTGTTCAATATGCACTCGCACAGGATATTGGATATTTCTCCATTAATCACCCGATTGACCGCTGTCCGGCATGCGGATATGAAGGTGTCATCGGTGATGTATGTCCTGGGTGTGAGGCACACGAGGACCACGTGCACTTCCAGCGATTGCGCCGGGTCACCGGTTATCTTACCGGCGACTACAAGGTACGCTTCAATTCCGCGAAACAGGCAGAAGTGCGGGATCGGGTGAAACACAAGTGAATCTGTACGGTTATATTCCCGAGTCTGTAAATGAAGGGCCTGGCCTGCGAGCTGTCATCTTTATCAGCGGGTGCCGTCATGCCTGCCCAGGATGCTTCAGTCCGGATTCATGGAGCTTCCGGGCAGGGGAACATTTCACCACAGAGCGGCAGCAGCAGATGTTGCACGAGGTAACTGCCCATCCCCTGCTGGATGGGGTTACATTATGCGGAGGTGATCCTTTTTTCTCAGCAGAGGAATGCATCCCTTGGGTTCGCCGTTTCCGCGATGAATGCCCTGACCGAACGGTGTGGGCCTACACGGGATTCACCTATGAAGAGCTTGTCGCTGATCCGATACGGGCTGAACTGGCCTGGCTGTGTGATGTCATTGTTGATGGCCCCTACGTGGCTGCCAAACGGGATGTATCCTTACCTTTTCGGGGCAGCCGCAATCAGCGCTTGGTGGATGTGCAGGCGACGTTAAGAAATAAACAAATTGTTACAGTAGACCTTGAGTCGTTATAGCATGATCCCAATCGATATTCTCATTGAAAATACGCAGAGTATGAATCGCGTGCATTTCAATGGGAATTTTTTGTTTTTCACTACGCACTTCTTTATTGCATGCCGATATAATATAGGTAGTTACTAAAATAAACTTTGGTACTTTTCTATATTAAACATTTTAGGAGGCATTTACCCAATTATGGATATTATTCAAGCACTCATTACATGCATGCCGTTTTTCCGTGATACCATACGCCAGGATGTAACCCTTTCCATTATCGATCGGGAGAAGTTCCTGTACTTTTCTGCAGGAGAGTCCTTAAAACAATTGGAATTCAAAGCGGGAGATCCTTTGCTTGAACCCAATCGTAATTTTGCCGATCTGAAAGGCACTACGGAGAAGCAGTTCGATCATTACCCCAAGGAATTATTCGGTGTTCCATTTGATGTATCGTACTTGCCGATCAAAAACGAACAGGGTGAGGTCATTGCCATTTTCAATCTGCTCTATAGCATGGATGATCAGGCTCAGTTACAACAGCTCATGGAAGCGACGGAGCATCTGACCAATCAGCTTATTGATAGCGTGCAGCATGTGGCTGCACATTCCGAGGAGCTGAGTGCCACGACCGAGGAAATTCGGAATAACTCCAAACAAGCTGTACAGAAATCAGGAAACGTAACTCAGGTTGCGAGCTTCATTCGGGAAATTTCAGAACAAACCAACCTGCTCGGTTTAAACGCAGCCATTGAGGCTGCCCGTGTAGGTGATGCAGGAGCAGGATTCGGCGTCGTTGCGAAGGAAATCCGCAAACTGTCGGTAGATACCAAGCAAGCCACCACCCAAATTGAAGAATCCCTCCTCGCTGTCCGGCAATCCATTCAAATGATGGAAAATGAGCTTGGAGAGATTACCGCCAGCTCGCAGGAACAGGCGGAACTCGTCAACAATTTCATGAGTACCATTGAACAGCTGAATGAAACCAGCCAGCAACTGAAACAATTCGTGAACAAACTGATTACGTTTGACGGCAGATAATTTACATATCGATGTTTAAGTCGAAAAGCCCCCGAATTTGATTCGGAGGCTTTTTCTATTCAATCATTCAATATGCTGTAAGCTCATTCTATTCGTTTTTAGCGAATCTCAAAATGGCTTATGCGTACACCCGCAGACAATACAAGATAGATGTCCCGCTCGCCTGCTGCACCTTGAAGATCGGCTTTCACCGTAGACCATTGCTGTGCACCACTTTGTGCGATGTCGACACGTCCTGCCAGTGTTCCGTCTGCTGCGTCCAGACGAACTTCAAGTGCTGCACCTGGTTGTTCTGACGATACACGTGCTTCAATGACTGCTGCATGATCACCCAGATCGGCGTCTTTGAAAGCAATCCATCCTTGTTCACCCGTCACGCGGACAGAAGTTCCACCTTCTTTGCTCTCATCCAGATCCACACCAAAGTAAGCATCATAGTTCTCAGCACGGGTCACCACGCTCAGATTGCGGGCAGGGATCGTCTCACCATCGACTGTCAGATCAGCAACAAGCTGAATATCGGATGACGATTTGCCAACCATGATGGAATACGTTCCTGCTTCAACTACATAACGATCACGGGTGACATCCCAGATGGCCAGTTCCTGTACTGGCAGGTCGAAACTTACTTTTACGGTTGCGCCAGCTTCAACATGGAGACGACGGAATCCCTTTAACGTTTTGAGTGGACGTTTCACCCGGGATTTGCCGGCGCGTACATACAACTGTACCACTTCATCACTGGCAATGGTTCCAGTGTTGGTTACGTCGACGCTTACTTTGACCGTTCCTTCTGTTCCCGCTTGGTCAGGATTCAACTCCAGGTTGCTGTATTTGAACGCAGTATACGTTAATCCATGTCCGAATGGATACAGTACATTACCTTCAAAATACTGATACGTACGTCCGGATTGGATGATGTCATAGTCCTTGATATCTGTTAACTGATCTGCGGATTGCACCCACGTCATGTTCAGACGGCCTGCTGGTGCGTAATCTCCGTAGAGCACGTCGGCCACAGCCGTACCCAGCTCCTGTCCTGCATGGGAAGTGTACAATACAGCCGGGATGTTCTCTTGAACCCAATTGGATGTGAACGGGTAACTGCCCACAATAACCACAATGGTATTCGGATTGGCCGCATATACAGCCTCAACCAGACGCTGCTGGGATTCAGCCAGATCCAGGCTTGGACGGTCAATCTCTTCCTTCCCGTTCACAAGCGGATTGTTCCCGACAAATACAATGGCCGTTTCTGCTTCTTTCGCTGCTGCTACAGCTTCATCCAGCCCGTTCACAACGATGTCCTTCTTAAACCTCTCGGTCGCGCCAAAAGACTTCAGCTCTTCTGACACGGCAAATGCGTCGTTTCCGCCATTTGGCGCGGTAACCGTTTTGCCATTCCATGTTGTCAGGCCCACACTACCGTCTTCCTGCGGAAGCAAGTGGAATACTTCCTTCACGAACCAGCCGTACACTTCATCTGCTGAAGCCGTTACCGTCTCTTCATCCGTGGTCAGATATTTGCCATTGCTTTCTGCCTGCAGAGTAAGACTGCCGAAGCCCCAATCCGTCAGCGTGAACGTCTCCGCTTCTCCCGATGCAATGAGAGGTGATTTCTCGCCTTCAGCCAGTCCGATTGCTTTTCCATTTGCTACCGAAGTCAAGGTAATCCGGTCATTTCCATCCTTGAACGCAACCTTATCACTGCCAACCTTACCGCTGATCGCTTCAAGCGGAGATACGCTGTAAGGCATGGTACCAGCATACCAGTCACGGTAAACAGTACCGCCCAGCTGACCAATGACAGCCACTTTGCCTGATTTGGTTTTATCCAGCGGCAGAGTGCCTTTATCGTTTTTGAGCAATACAACCTGTTCTCTTGCTGCTCTAAGCGACAGGGCCTTCGCCTTCTCTGTCATCATCGCTTCTTCGCCAATGGACGCATACGGATTGCCTTCAGCCGGATCGAACTCACCCAGACGGAAACGTACACGGAATGTATTGAACAATGCCTGGTCGATATCTTCCATTGTAAGTGTTCCTTGTTCAAGGCCTTCGCGCAGTGCTTGCTTGGACAGATCCGCATCATCGGTAATGCTGTCGATTCCCGCTTTTACGGACTCCACCGTGCCCGGTGTATGAGAATCATAGTACTTATGATCGTTCTTGATCCCCATCACATCACCTGCATCGCTGACAATGAAACCATCCATGCCCCACTCGCCTTTGACAATTTCGTTCACAAAAGGATGAAGCAGCGCCGGCGTGCCATTAATGGAGTTATACGCGGTCATCATCGACTGCGCTCCGCCTTCCTTGAACGGCTTCTCGAATGCTTTCAAATAATATTCACGCATATTGCGCGGATCAATGCTCGATGAGCCGCTTCCGCGATCCACTTCATTATTGTTGGCAAGGAAGTGCTTGAGCGTTGCAACAGCCTTGTAATATTTCGGATGATCTCCCTGGATCCCCTTAACCAGTGCTGTGGTAAGTTCGGCAGTCAGTTCCGGATCTTCGCCATAAGCCTCTTCATTGCGGCCCCAACGTGGGTCACGTTCCATATCTACTGTAGGTGCCCACAGAGTGAGACCATTCACAGCCGGATTGCGTTTGTAGAACACGCGCGCCTCGTCTCCGATGACAGAACCGATTTCTTTCATAAGCTCCGCATCCCATGTGCAAGCCAGTCCAACAGGCTGCGGGAAGGATGTAGCTTCCCCAAGCCATGCCAGGCCATGCGCGGCTTCTGTTCCGTGTTTATAAGCAGCAATACCCAGGCGCTCTACCGCTGGCTGGTATTGCAGCATGGATTCGATTTTTTCATCTTCCGTCAGACGGGATACCAGGTCTTTAACCCTTGCGTCCAGTTCGAGCGTTGTATCCTGAAATGGATATTTGGTTTGATTAGTCATGGGTTGAAATCTCCTTTGCACTTCAGATCGTTTATTGGCTAATGATAGCGAATACATAAAATGTAATGAACACTGTGCACTTCGATAAATCTTCGACTCGTTTTATATAGGTAAAAACATTGTTAAATCAGCATTTACACATTTATACACGTTATCTTATTACATTTACTAAAACGGTTTCGATAATCTTATCATAATGCATGTCTGGCAAAAAAAACAGGGGTCCTCTCCAGGAAAATGTGAACAATGATTTGTAAAGTCTCTGCGACCTCGTTTTATTCGGACATAGTGTGGCAATCATGGATAGGAGTACATCCCATTCGTGCTTGCCTGGGATACGAACCATGTAATTATGACCTGAAGAACGATCAAGGAGGACAACCGAAATGAGCGACAACCAACAGCCCCCTGCGGGCCTGCCCCTGGTTCCGGAATCACTCTGGAGGGCTACCCATGAATTTGATGCCTTTCCGAAGCTTACTGAAGATATCACTGCAGATGTAGCCATTATTGGTGCAGGGATTGCAGGCATCACAACAGCCTATTTGCTTGCCCAAACCGGGATGCGTGTTGTGGTGCTGGAAGCCGGGAAAGTACTGGATGGTACAACCGGACATACCACAGCCAAGGTTTCTGCGCAGCATGGGGTAATTTTCGATGAACTGCTCCACCACTTCGGACAGGAACAGGCACGTATGTATTATGAAGGCAATGCTAAGGCCGCCAACTGGATGCGCAATCTCGTGAAAGAGAGACAGATCGATTGCCAGTGGGCAGAGGAAGATGCCTATGTGTACATTCAATCCGAAGATAATCTGAAAAAGCTGGAGATCGAGCTCACCGCTTACGGCAAGCTGAACATTCCAGGTCAATGGGTCGATCCGCTTCCGATTCAAGTTCCATCGAGAGCAGGTATTAAGATGCCCGGTCAAGCTCGCTTTGACCCTCTCGCCTATTTACACTACTTGCTTGATTCTGCCGTTAAGCAGGGAGTGCAGATATATGAGCATACGACGGTCACCGACGTGGAAGAAGATGCTTCACTTCATGTACGGACTTATGATAGCGGACCATCCGTGACCGCAGAACATGTCGTTGTGGCTTCCCACTTCCCCGTGTATGACCCGGGTTTTTATTTCACAAGGTTACACGCGGAGCGGTCCTATGCTGTTGCAGTGGAGCCTCAAAAGCCTTACATCGGCGGCATGTATATTTCGGATGATGAACCCACCAGATCCCTGCGCAAGGTGCTCCATGAAGGAAAGGAACTCATCCTCTTCGGCGGGGAAAACCATAAAACCGGACAAGGAATCTGCACCTATGGTCATTATGAACGCCTCGAACGCTTTGCACAGGAAACGTACGGCATCCGCAGCATTCCGTTCCGCTGGTCCGCACAGGATCTGATATCCATTGATAAGGTGCCTTATATTGGACCGATTACCGGAAGGCATGAACGAGTCTATGTGGCTACCGGATTCGCCAAATGGGGCATGACGACTGGAACGATGGCCGGGCATATTCTGGCGGATCGTATTACGGGACGTGAAAATCCTCATGCGGCTGTATTCGATCCGGCCAGATTCAAGGCAGATCCCGGTGTGAAAAACTTCATTATCGAAAACGCGAATGTAGCGAAAGAGCTGATCTCCGGAAAAGTAGGCATCGTTCACAAGGACGTCAGCGAGATCGGCAATGACGAAGGTGCCGTTGTTCGTCATAACGGCAAACGGGCCGGTGCTTACAAGGACACCAGCGGTAAACTGTTTTTGGTCGATACAACCTGCACGCATCTGGGTTGCGAAGTGGAATGGAATGAAGGGGAACGCTCGTGGGATTGCCCTTGCCATGGTTCCCGCTTCGATTTTGCCGGCAAAGTCATTGAAGGACCGGCTGTCAAAGATCTTCAAGTGCTTGAAGCCACAGAATAAACAGGGTAGACTCGGTTTACAGACCCGGGTAGGATTCCGTCTTCGGACGGAGGCATCCTACCCGGGTTTTGCGTATGCTGTTCTTATGGGAAGTCAATCGAGGTTTTCACCAACATCGGGTGTTTGTTCTTGAGCACAACCATGACAAGGAACTATTTTAAAATCACTACCTTGCAATATACAGTACTGAATGCTATTATGATTTTATAACTACTGATCAATACACACTAGTATCTGATGAAGGATTAAGGAGGAACCTGTGTGAACGTGAATATCCAGTTCAAAAAGGGAGTACTGGAGCTATGCGTCCTGGTGCTGATTAACCGCCAGGATCGGTATGGCTACGAACTGGCTCAGGCGGTTTCCAAACATATTGAAGTTGCCGAGGGTGCACTGTACCCATTACTCCGCAGACTTGTTCAAGACGGGTACTGCACCACCTATTTACAGGAATCAAGCGAGGGACCGCCCCGCAAATATTACAAGCTGTCGGACACAGGTCGTGACTACATGCAGGCACTGACTACGGAATGGAATGAATTTGTGCGCAATGTCGCAAATCTGATTGAGGAAGGAACCGATCATGAATAGACAACAATTTATGCAGGCCATGGAAATCCATCTGCGGCCGATGGAGCCTCAGGAACGGGCGGAGCTGCTCGCAGACTATGATCAGCACTTCGAGCTCGGGCTTCAGGAAGGAAGAACCGAAGAGGAGATTGCCGGCGAGTTAGGCCGTCCGGAAGAGATTGCACGGGAAGCACTTGGTGACCGCTATGACGTGAACACGCCGGGTTCCGATCCCTTCTACGCTCCGACTTATGGTGAAATGCGGCCGCCGAAGAACAGCAACCGGGCAGCTCGCAACTTTTTTACAGGTATTGGCCTGATTTTTCTGAATTTGATTCTGGGCATTCCTCTTGGATTAACCCTCTGGTCGCTATGGCTCGCCATTGCCAGTATGTCCTTGCTGGTATTGGCCCCCGTTGGAGCTGCTGTGGACTTCCTGTTCCTCAGTCATTTTGATAAGGCAGAACTGTTCGTGGCTATCGGAGCATTTGGTGTTGGGATTCTGTTCTTCTTGGCCGCAATGCAAGTATTCAAGGGCTTCAAGGCCGTCACGCTACAATACATTAGATGGAATAGTAAAACGATGAAAGGAGACGTTTCCGCATGAGTACAAAAAAGTGGTTGGCTTTGGCTGTCATCTGTATCGGAATAGGTTTGCTCGGAACGTCCATATATGGAATTCAGTTCGGAGATGATCGGGAAGCTTACTCCAAACGGTGGGATTTTAAAAATGATGAGTTGCAAAATGTAATTATGGATGCCAATTTTAGCGCAGATATCGAATTCGTGGTCAGCCCGGATTCCAATGGTTATATTGAGGTAGACGGTAAATGGGATCCGGTTGTCATCCAGAGTTTCGAACAGGCCACTTTATCGGGTGGCACGTTCAAGCTAGTTCAGACAGAACGTCAGCAATTACAGTTTTTTACCCTGTATTGGAGTGATCGGGATTCCAAAATCACCGTGGCCCTGCCTGAAGGTCACCAATTAAATGAGGTTAAACTCGATTCATCCTCAAGCGACTGGACGTTGGCCGGTTTACATGCCAATCTGCTTGAGCTCAACAATACCTCGGGATCCATTCGTCTGGAAGATATATCGGCCCCGCGTATTGATCTGGATCTCTCTTCAGGGGACATCAAGGCTTCAACTATCGATGGCGACATGACTGTGAATCAAACCTCAGGAAGCTTCACTGCAGATCAGTTAGAAGGTAATGTGAACAGTGAAATAACATCAGGAGATGTAGAAATCACACAGTTAAATGGAGCAGCCAATATCCGCTTCACTTCTGGAAGTGTTCATATCGAACAGACCCATTCTGCAGCGGTAGATGTATCGGGACAATCAGGAGACGTCTTCATTCAAGCTGCACCCGATTTTGAAGGAGTCTACGACGCTCGTACCACTTCCGGAGATGTAAATGTACCGGAATCTCCGATGAACAGCAAGGAAGTCATCAAGGCCCGTACCACCTCTGGCAGCATCCGTATCACCAAGTAGTGATGAAGCAAATATCAGAACTGTGGGTAATATAGTATAATCAACTGCCATTCCAACTTATAAGGAGGAATTACCCACATGGAACTTAAAAATAAAACGGCTGTCATTACAGGAGCCGGTAAAGGTATTGGCCGCGCCATTGCCGAGGCACTTGCCAAGGAAGGTGTGCATCTCGGCTTGATTGCACGTACGGCTTCCGATCTGGAGGCCCTTCAGCAAACGTTAAGCGAGGCATATGGCATTAAAGTCACAAGTGCTGTAGCTGACATTTCCGATCGTACACAGGCCGAAGCAGCAGTAGCAGCAATAGAAATGGAACTTGGTGCGGTTGACATTCTCATCAATAATGCAGGTATTGCCAGCTTCGGCACCTTGCTCGACATGGAGCCTGAGGAATGGGAGCGTATCCTGCATGTTAACGTTATGGGTACATATTATGTGACTCGTGCCGTCCTGCCGAGCATGATTAAGGAAAGCAGCGGCAGTATTATCAACATTGCTTCTACAGCAGGTGAACGTGGATTTGCTACAGGTTCAGCATACTGTGCATCCAAGTTCGCGCTGCTAGGGATGACCGAATCCCTGATGCAGGAAGTTCGCAAATCCAACATTCGTGTAACGGCATTAACCCCAAGTACAGTCAATACAGAGCTTGCTACCAATGCCGGATTGAAAATCGGAGACGAGGATCGCATGATGCAAGCGGAAGATGTAGCCGAGCTTGCCCTGGCCACACTTAAGCTCTCTGATCGTGTATTTGTCAAAGCTGCTGGAATCTGGACAACCAATCCGCAGTAAACAGCAGAAATGAATCTGGCCGCCCGGAAACCTCCTGGCGGTCTTTTTTCATTTTGCCTAAGAGGTGCTGCCGCGCCCCTATTTGTCCCACAAACGGTCCAGATCCAGCTCTTTGGACACTGCGATTAACACGACTGCTGTCTCATCTCCAATATTCGTTACCTCATGAGGAACGATGGCATTCCAGCTAAACGAATCCCCAACTTCCAATATCTCAACGTCCTCACACTGTGCTGCACGAATCCTGCCCTGGAGGACCAGGTGACTCTCTTCCCCTGCATGCTTGTTAATCCCTGTGGAAACACCCGGTGGCAGCTCTACAATCGACATGCGCATGGCCCCTTTTGCCGTCAGATGCTGTACCTTGATCGAACCGCTCCCCGCAGTCGTTTCCTCCCGCTCATCCTTGCGCACCACATTCATCCGCTGCTCTGGCGTAAGCAGCAGGTAAGGCAGGGGAACCTCCAGATAATCCGCGATACTTTCAAGTGTAGCAATGGAAGGGGATGTTTTGTTATTTTCGACGTTGCTTATGAAGCCTTTTGACAACCCCGTCCCCTCGCACATTTGCATGATTGTAATCTGTTTCTGCTTCCGAATCGTACGAATGGCCAAACCGATATCCATAATACTTTTCCCTACCCTTCTCTTGCTAAATCCTCAGTCTGTCGCACGGGGAGACTCATAATAAATGACAACGTAATTTTAGTATTAATTTAGAGATTTCTAATACGTAACATATTTTCATAATACAAAAAAAATATTGACCCTACAATGGATCCATGATAAATTTTGTTCATCAATAAGAATATTTATTTCATATTAGTGAACTATTATCATATAACTTTCTTCGGGCGGTGATTCCAATGAATACCTCATTTACTTATGAAGTTCGATTGCCTTCGGGCTACAATACAGATCAGCAATATCCCGTTATTTTTGCCCTCCATGGTATGGGTTCGGACGAGCAGGATATGCTTCGTCTAATGGAACCTCTGCAATCCGATTTTATTATCGTAGCTGTTCGGGGACCCCTTGTTCAGGGGAGCGGTTATGCCTATTTTCAAATTAAAAGCATTGGTAATCCTATTCGTGAGCTGTTTGACGCTTCGGTTCAAGGCTTGCAGCAGCTGATCGGAGATTTGTCCTCTGAATATGCCATTGACCCGGCTCGACGTTATATTGCGGGATTCAGTCAGGGTGCCATTATGGCGATGACGCTCTCCTTGATCATGGGTGATGCTATCAAAGGAATCGTAGCCATGAGCGGATACATTCCGCAATTTGTAAAAGACGAATACCCAATAGAGCCTGGAACATCGTTATCCGTATTTATCTCCCATGGAGACCAGGATCACATGTTTCCCCTGCAATTGGGTGAAGACAATGCGAATTATTTCCGTAAACATGCTCGCAGTGTAACTTACGTTCCTTATTCTGGTGGACATCACGTCACCGCAGAGCTTTACGATCAATTCCAATTATGGCTTCGCAGCGATGCTGAACTGACTGCTGACCATACGAAAGGACTGAATGCATAATGATGCCATCCTTCTTTATCGCCCATGGTGCGCCTTCACTTGCACTGGAGGAGAATGTTTATACCGAATTCCTGCAAAAACTCGGACAGGATCTGCCCAAACCGCGAGCCATCGTCTTATTCTCCGCCCATTGGGAGTCCGCAACTCAACTTGTATCCTCTACGGCTCAATATGAGACAATCTATGACTTTGGCGGTTTCCAACCGGAACTGTATCAGATCAAATATCCGGCTCATGGGCACGCAGAGACAACAGCAGATGTTCTTCGTCTGCTTGAAGAAGCTGGCATTCCCACTGAGGCTGATTCCGAGCGCGGGCTCGATCACGGTGCCTGGGTTGTTCTTCGCTTGCTCTACCCGGATGCAGATATCCCGGTCATTGCACTTTCCGTGAATCGCTACTTGACGAATGAGCAGCAGTATCAGATCGGTCAAGCACTTGCTGCACTTCGCGAACAGGATATCCTTGTGATTGGCAGCGGCGGTACAGTCCACAATTTGCGCCAGCTGAACTGGGAAAGTAACGGCGTGGACTCCTGGGCCATGGAGTTTGACCAATGGCTGGAGGACAAGCTTGTCCAGTGGGATACGGAAGCCCTCTTCGCTTATGACAAGGTAGCACCATCCGCTCGTGCTGCAGTCCCTACACCAGAGCATTTTGTTCCCCTGCTGCTGGCTATGGGAGCTGGCGATCAGACCAAGAAGGCATCCCTGTTATTCAAAGCATATCAATACGGCAATCTAAGCTTGTCCTGTTGGAAGTTTGAATAAGAAAGTTTAAGCAGCAATATTCATCGCTGAACGCAAGGAATTCAACAATCGGCACTCCCTAGGAGTGCTTTTTTTCATGCCTTTTGTTTGAATCAAATATCTATGATTCTTCCTTATTCAAGACCCTAAAATTTGTCCATATTATAATATGGCCTTTTTTGCATAATGCTGGGATATGTAAAGCGGGTTATAATAACATTTAGTGGAAATGCACAAGATGTAACTAAGAATCTTAAATTTTACACCTATCAAATCTTCTGGGAGGAACAATCAACGTGGCTGATCAAGCAAAGTCAGAGAGCTTTATGTCTCTCGTCAAAAAGGGGAATACGTCCTCGGCTGTAGCTATGGCAGGTAATGCCGTACTTGCATTGTGCAAAGGAGGAGCCTTTCTATTCAGTGGCAGTGGGGCCATGTTTGCCTCAGCCATGCACTCGCTCGCCGATGCCATCAATCAGGGGTTCGTCTTTGTCGGAAGTGTGTTATCCGAGAAAAAACCGACACGCCGCTTCCCGACCGGTTTTGGACGGGTCATCAACATCTTCTGTATGATTGCCGTCATCGTGGTTACGATTATGGCTTACGAAACGATCCATGAAGGCATTCATCTGCTGCAGCACCCTGCGGGTCATTCAGGCGGACTCTGGATCAACATCGGCGTGCTCATCTTGAACATTGTGATTGACGGCGCTATTTTGATTAAAGCGATGAAGGAAATTCTCGTGGAAGCACGTGCGCCCAAGGCGTCCGGTTTCTCCCTTGTTCCGGCAGCGATCAAAAACGTAGGACGCGCTGCACCGCCGACACGCCTTGTGTTCTACGAAGATGTGGTAGCTGTACTCGGAGCAACACTTGCCCTCGTCTCTGTCGTTGTTATTGCATTGACCAATTTCGCATTGCTGGATGGCATTGTGACTACCCTGATTGGCTGTCTGATGATTGCCGTAGCCTTCCGCGTCGGATATGACAATATGATTGGACTGATTGGTGTAGCTGCACCACAGGATATCGAGGACAAGGTGTCCCAAACGATCTTGGCAGACTCCCATGTGGCCGATATCCAGATGATGCGTATAATCCAGGAAGGCCGTTATTATCATGTTGAAGGACTGATTGAGCTGACCAAAGGCCTGTCCCTGGCCGAAGCCGATGATATCAAGTTCCGTATTCAGGAGAAATTGATGACCAATCCGGATATTGCCGATGCAGCCATTTCCATTATCGAAGATGATGGGGTGAACAGCTGGGGCAAGAAACATTCGGATGTTGTAAAATAACGCCTTTTTATTGTATATCCAAACTGAGCAAGCCCACTCTTCGGAGTGGGCTTGCTGCATGTTCAACGAATAATCTTCAACCATTGTCTTTGGATACAGGACATCAATTGGAATAGTAGAATTAGTCCCTATCGCCGGAGCTGGTACCTTACCATCATCTCTTTCCCTGTTTGGCCCCCATTTCCTCGATTTTCCCCAGCCATTTCATCCGGAATGCTTCGGTAGATCCCTTGATCGGGCTAATATCCGTAACCCGTACCGGTGATACACCGGAGAATTTCAATATATTTGAACTCATGATCCGGTGCCCGGCTTGCCTGTAGATCAAACGGTAATACCAGCGGGGTGTATCCATCGTCACGATGAGCTGAGCGGACTTTCCCTTTAATAATTTGTCCCACAGGAGCGAGCCTTCCCGGTAGCTCATGGCAAACCCCGGCAGGAATACCCGATCGAAAAACCCTTTCAGAATAGCCGGCATCGTCCCCCACCAGAGCGGATACACAAACACCAAATGATCGGCTTGACGGATCAATTCCTGGGCTTTGACCAGATCCTCCTCAAGTTCTGTCCGCTTACGATAACCGTATTTAAGGTTCGGATTAAACTGCATTTGGTTCAAATCAAGCAAATTCACATCACTGCCGGATTTTCGGGCACCTTGAATATAAGCATCAGATAAGGCTCTACAATAGCTCTCGGGATCCGGATGGCCATTAATCACCAGAATATTGGATTTCATACTTGGGTTCCTCCTGTATAATAAATGAAAGCCGAAGAAGCTGGCGTATCCCCATCATAAGGTGACTTTACATCTAAACAAATGATCGAGGGCGCCGAAAATGTTGCTAATTCGCGCAAATGGAGGTACATGAACAACCACAATATCGGAGTATCCATTTCCTTGCTGTATCCATTGATGAAAACTCTTGTTCACAAAGGGTTTGAACCCGAAGCATTTTTCAAATATGCCGATTTCGATTCGACCGTCCTGGAACATGCTGACGCCCGAGTTCCGGTCGAAGCACTGGAACGGATAATGCAGCAAGCTTCTGTATATTCAAACGATGTGTATTTTGGCCTTAATCAAGGTACCCTGCTCGACTTCGCAGATCTGGGCCTTCCCGGTTACGTGATGATGCATTCCCAGACCATTGGTGATGCCCTCGCCGCATATCAGCGGTATAACATCATTCTGTACAGCGGCTTCAATCTGGATTGGGAAATTCAGGGGCAGGATGTGGTCCTTCGTCTATTTTTGCAATCGCCGCAGCAGATGTCCCGCCATTGCGTGGAAGACATGACCATATCCGTTCTGTATCTGATCCGTAAGCTCGCGAATTGTCCGGTACCGGTAAAAGAGGTTCGTTTTAGCCATGAGGCTCCGGATCATACGGATGACCTCCGCCCTTACATTGACATGTTCGGCGCAGCTCCCCAATTCGGGGATCCCCATAATCTGCTGCGTCTGCACAAAGACATTCTCAGTCAGCCTGTGCTCTATTCGGATGCGAAAATGCTGCAGGTGTTTGAAACGATGGCCGAGAAAAGCAAGGCTCTGCTGCAGCCTTCTCATACGTTCTCCGGCAAGGTCAGCCGCTGGCTGATCGACAGCCTTCCTGCCTCCTTTCCCACATTACAACACACCGCAGAACATCTCGGCGTGAGCATTCGCACACTTCAAAGCAGGTTGCGAGAAGAAGGTACGACGTACCATGAAATCTCCGTTCAGGTACGGAAGGAGCTTGCCCTGAATTATTTGCGGGAAGGACAGTATTCTGTCGGTGAAATTGCCTATGCCCTTCATTTTTCCGAACAGAGTGCGTTTCAGAATGCTTTCAAAAAGTGGACTGGACAGACGCCAGGGCAATACCGGGCGGGTCTGACCTGAATACAAAATTGGTCACCTATGTAGAAAGCACACGAGTTAAGGCCTGATGATGAAAGTCACCATGTGGTCCCTACCTAGACTTAAGTCTAGGTTCTTTTTAACGCCAAAGACCGAGGATGGATAATTCCAATTCATGGTATGCTGTGTGTAACGAGAAAAAAGACTTCATGTCTGTTCGGAACGACGCTAATGAAACGATGAAAAGGAGAGATATCATGGCTAAACGTACGATCCTGGCGCCTGTACTCATTTTGCTGGGCGTGTACTTGATTCTGAACCAGGGAGGTTCACTCGGTCCGGGTACGATCTTCGCCAACTTCTGGCCTACCCTGTTCGTTATTCCGCTCGGCCTGTTCTTCCACTGGCTGTACTTCTCCATGATTGGTAGAGGGGTTGGCTTGCTTGTACCGGGCGGTATTTTGCTGACTGCCGGCGTAGTTAGCCAGATCGCCATGCTCTTTGGTAACTGGAGCACGATGTGGCCTGGCTTTATCCTTGCGGTTGCTTTAGGTTTGTTTGAATTGTACTGGTTTGGCGGACGAAACAAGTGGCTGCTCATCCCTATCAACATCCTGACAGTGATCTCGCTGCTCTTCTTCACGGTGATGTCCATCGGTTCGATGCTGAGCAGCATGTCCTTCATTCAGCCGTTCGTGGCCATTGTGCTGATTATGGGCGGGGCTTGGTTAATCGTGGGACGCAAAAGAAACATGTAGTGGTATAAGCTGAAGGGCTGGGATTACACTAGACCACTCCGATGACAGGACAACTTTCGATCGCTGTTATTCCCGGATTTCCTTGATTCCCCCTTCGACAGGGAGAAATCCGGGAATAGCGTATGCTTCCGAAGTAGCTTTCTTTCAGAAAGTTTCTAGGCGCACGCTTCGCTTCTACAGTTTGTTCTGTCCTCTCCGTTATGTGTAAACCCGTTATGGCAACAACCTGAGCTATTTGCTTGGAGTGTGGGTAGTCAGAAAAAATCCCCTGATCCTTTAAATGGATTCAGGGGATTTTGACTTTAAAAGCATATATGCAGGTGCGATACAGCCTAATATGAAGCTCGTGCGGCACCTGTATGCCAATCATTATTATTTGCTGTGCATTTTAAACTCAAGGAACAGGTCGTTATAATGCGAAAGCATTTTTTTACCCAGATTATCGTACACTTCCAGCTTGCTTGTCAGGGAATCATCCGGATAGAACCGCTCATCACTGGAGATATCCTCTGGCAGTAGCTTGAGCGCCTCGGCGTTCGGTGTGGAATATCCGACATATTCGGCATTACGTGCGGCATGATCAGGGTCCAGCATAAAGTTGATAAACTGGTGTGCTCCTTCAATGTTGC
Source organism: Paenibacillus sp. 7516 (assembly GCF_002272715.1). Taxonomy (NCBI): domain Bacteria; kingdom Bacillati; phylum Bacillota; class Bacilli; order Caryophanales; family Paenibacillaceae; genus Paenibacillus; species Paenibacillus sp. 7516. Next base: position 361,500 of record NZ_NPBI01000024.1, on the reverse strand, counting down.
TTGCCGTCTTCGGAATGACCATATTATCGAACCAGAGGTTCGATCCTTCCTCAGGCACCACGTAATCGAGCTTGTCGTTCTCATCCATAATCTCCGAAGCGTCTCCAGACCAGACGAGTCCAACCGCCGCTTCCTCATTAGCCAGCAGCATTTTGATCTCGTCACCGACGATGGCTCTGACGTTAGGCGTCAGGGTAGACAGTTTCGCCAGCGCCTCCTGCAGATGGTCTTCATTGGTGTCATTCAGGGAATAGTGCAGACTGTTCAGCCCCATCCCGATGACTTCACGGGCACCATCCAGCAGCAGGATCTGATTTTTCAGACGTGGGTCCCACAGGTCATCCCAGCTCTCAAACGTCAATCCGTCAACTAGCTCAGGATTGTATACAATCCCCACCGTTCCCCAGAAGTACGGAATCGAATACTGATTGCCTTCGTCAAAGGACAAGTTCAGGAAATCAGGATCAATATTGTCCAGATTGGTTAATTTGCTGTGATCGAGTGGAACGAGCAGGTTCTCTTCTTTCATTTTGCTAATCGCATATTCGGAAGGAATCGCTACGTCAAAGGTCGTTCCACCTTGCTCAATCTTGGTAAGCATCGCTTCATTGGAGTCAAACGTCTGGTAGATGACCTTGATACCTGTCTCCTCTTCAAACTCCGCCAACAGATCCGGGTCGATATAATCGCCCCAGTTGTAGATGGTCAGCGTGTTTCCGCCCGAGTATCCCTGACTCTTGTTGAGATAGGAGGCCAGGATCATCAGGGCAAAGGCGGCCACAAATACAATCGCAAATGTCCGTACCAGTTGCTTCATGGACGCAGCCCCCTTCCGGCAGGTGTCCGTGCAGCGCGGCGGTTAATGAAGTAATAGCCAATAACCAGCAGCACCGTCAGCAGGAAGAGCAGTGTCGACAGCGCATTAATGGACAACGACACACCCTGTCTCGCCCGGGAATAGATCTCTACGGATAGCGTCGAGTACCCGTTCCCCGTTACAAAGAAGGTTACCGCGAAGTCATCCAGGGAGTACGTCAGTGCCATGAAGAATCCGGCGAAAATCCCCGGTTTAACGTATGGCAGTACTACACGTGTGAGGATCTGCCATGAGCCTGCGCCCAGATCACGAGCCGCATCCATCAGCGATGGGCTCATTTCCTGCAGTTTTGGCAGCACCATGATGACCACAATCGGCACGCTGAACGCGATATGGGACAGCAGGACCGATGTGAAGCCCAGCTTGATCCCGATCATGGTGAACAAAATCAGGAAGGATGCACCGATGATGACATCCGGGCTTACGATCAATACGTTATTGAGTGATAGCAGTGTATTCTTGGTCCGTTTACGCCGCACATGATAGATCGCGAGGGCTCCGGCCACGCCAAGGATCGTCGAGATGGCCGATGACAGCAGCGCGATAATAAAGGTATTCAGTACAATGATCAGCAGCCGGGTATCGGCAAATACTTCCCTGTACCATTCCAGTGTGAACCCTTCAAAGTTACGCATGTGACCGCCGCTGTTGAAGGAATAGAAGATCAGGTACGCAATCGGTGCGTACAGGATCGCAAAGACGACAGCCAGATAAACGTTAGACAGCTTTCCGTTTCTTCCCATTACGCACCTCCCTCTTCCCTGATCCGGTCAGAAACATAATAATCGCCATCGCAATAATCAAAAAGACGGCAATCGTCGACCCCATCCCCCAGTCCTGGGTGACGAGGAAATGCTGTTCAATGGCTGTTCCTAGCGTAATAACCCGGTTACCCGCAATAAGGCGGGTGATCATGAAGAGGGACAACGCAGGGATAAATACAGCCTGGCATCCCGATTTGACTCCAGTGAGCGTCAGCGGGAAGATGACCCGGCGAAACGTCAGCCAGGATGAAGCCCCGAGGTCCCTCGCCGCATAGATCAGCGAAGGATTCATCTCTTCCAGCGCGTTGAAGATCGGCAGAATCATGAACGGGATGAAGATGTACACCGAAACGAAGATAAAGCTGAAATCGGTGAAGAGAATCTGCTGTGAACCGATGCCAATCACTTCAAGCAAGGAGTTGGTCAGGCCGTATGTTCCGAACAGGCCGATGAAGGCATAGGCTTTTAACAACAGATTGATCCAGCTAGGCAAAATGATCAGCAGCAGCCACAGCTGCTTGTGCTTCGTCCGGGTCAGCAGGTACGCCGTCGGATACGAAACCAACAGGGCAAACACCGTAATCAGCAGCGCATACCAGAATGAACTCAGTGTCATCTGCATATATACGGGCGTGAAGAAGCGGGCATAGTTGCCAAATGTGAAATTGCCCTCTACATCAAAGAACGAATAATAGACAACCAGCAGTACCGGAGCGACGACGAACAGCACCATCCATAATACATATGGAATCAGATACGCATTGCGTGTACTCGCCTTACTCTGCATGGACGGCCTCTTGATAGGCTTCGAGTCGTTTGTCGAATTCCTCTTCGGTCTCGTTGAAGCGCATGACGTGAATAGCCTCCGGATCAAAATACAGCCCGATACGTTCGCCCACGACTGCTTTCTTCGTGGAATGTACCAGCCATTCATTGCCTGCATCGTCATAACTCGAAATCTCGTAATGCACCCCGCGGAACAGCTGGGAGTCGACATTGACCTTCAGCTTGCCTTGATCCTCGGTCGTAATCTCCAGATCCTCCGGACGGATCACGATCTCAACCGGCTCGTTCGGCTGCAATCCCTGGTCGACACATTCATACTGTGCACCAGCGAATTCCACCACGAAGTCCTGCTTCATCTTGCCGGGTACGATGTTCGATTCACCGATAAAGTCAGCCACAAAACGGTTAATCGGTTCATCGTAGATGTCATTCGGCGTACCGCTCTGCTGAATGACGCCGCCGTTCAGAACGAAAATCTCATCCGACATGGCCAGCGCCTCCTCCTGGTCATGCGTAACGAAAATAAACGTAATGCCCAGACGCTGCTGCAGCTCACGCAGCTCGTACTGCATTTCGGTCCGGAGCTTCAGATCGAGTGCAGACAACGGCTCGTCCAGCAGCAGGATCTCAGGCTCATTGACAATTGCACGTGCAATGGCGACCCGCTGACGCTGTCCACCGGACATTTCGCCAATCTCGCGGTTCTCATACCCGGAAAGGTTGACGAATTTGAGGGCTTCCAATACTTTGCTGCGTATTTCAGCCGTTTTCATCTTTTTGATCCGCAAACCGAAAGCCACGTTCTCAAATACATTCAAATGTGGAAATAACGCATAATCCTGAAATACCGTATTAACCTGGCGCTGATGGGCAGGAACACGGTTGATCAATGCTCCGTTAAAATAAATGCTGCCCTGAGTCGGCTCCGCAAAGCCGGCAATCAGCCGCAATATCGTCGTTTTGCCGCAACCCGAAGGGCCAAGCAGCGTATAAAATTTACCCCGCTCAATCTCGAAGCTGACTTCCTTCAATACGGCTTCATCCTGATCGTATTGCTGGGTCACCCGGTCGAACCGGATAATTGGTTGTTGATCTGACATGTTTCATCTCGCCCCCTTAAACTTGAGGTACAACTTACCCTGTACACTTTCTATAAACGCTTCATTATTACAAATCCCATCTATTATATATGATTCAGCTATATCCGCAATGGTTTTGATGTAAACGCAGAGTGTCTTTTCTTCTTATTTTCACAAATCCTGCATACATTACGTTTATATGTCGATATCTACGCATCCTATAAGGCGATTGGAGGGTTTTTGAGCTTACCTGAGTTCGTAGGAAAGGAGTCTTCGAACGTGGACATTCGCCGTAACCTGCCTTTGCTGATGATTATTTGTTTTCTTAGTCAGATGGGCGGTTTCATGATCCTCCCCCTGTTTCCTTTATTTATTGAGGAATTCGGTCTGTCCGGCTGGATGATGGGGGTTATTTTTGCACTCTTTTATGTTGGAAAAGTCATTGGAGGGGTTCCGGCTGCGGCACTCTACCGTAAGCTGGGAGGTCAAAGGGCGCTAATCGTCATGCTGTTCATTCTCGCGGTCTGTATGGGCGGCTTCGCTGTCTCTTCTGCTGCGCTTCTGTTCGGTCTGCTGCGGCTGCTGCAGGGACTCGCTTCCACCGGACTTACGGTCATCGTCCGATCCATTATCGGGGATGGGGGCAATGCGGATAACCGCGGTCTGTACAATGGATATATCAGCAGCAGTGAAGGTGGAGGCATGGTGCTTGGGCCGGTGATTAGCGGCTGGCTTGCCCTGCACTGGCCGTTATCGGTTCCATTTCTGCTCGTTACGCTATGCTGCCTGATAGCCATGGGAACTGCTATGGGGATCAGGAACAGGCCAGAATCTAAACAAAAGTTTACAGCCGATGAGCGCGAGCAAATGCCAGAGCTGGACTCAGGGGCAGGGGCAGACCCAGACATTCCGATAAACAATGCCTATGAGAATAAACTCCTCCCTTCGGCAGCTAAGTATACCGCCATAAACGATATTGCTGTGCACGATACGGCTGCTGCTTCTCCACCATCCAGTACTCCTCTCGATGATACCCATGCAGGGTCTCGGACAGGGCTAACCCAGCGGCAGCAGTTAATTGGTTACGGTACGGTACACTTTCTTGAGATGAGTGCCTATGCGGTATTTCTGACATACTTCGCCCTCTATGCGGCCCACATGATGCATTGGGACCCATTTGCGACCAGCCTGGCTTTTACCGTGGCTGGGATCTCCACGCTGGCTGCTGCACCCGTAGCCGGTTATCTATCCGACCGCATGGGTGATCGACTGCTGCTCTGCATGCTCGGCATGTTGATGATCGGCATTGAAGTGGTTGTTTTTCTAAGCACCTCTTCTTATGCATGGGTTTATGTTGGCATGCTGATTGGTGGAGTTGGCGGGGCCTGTTACATGGATTCCTTTTTCGCTCATATCGGGGACCACATCCCTGATTCAGGCAGAAGTGAGGTCATTGGCAAAATCGTCTCTGCAGCGGAGATTGGCTCCATCATTTCTCCTCTGATTGCTGCGCTGCTTGTAGAGTACGTTTCGCTATACGCCGTGTTTGTGTTCAATCTGGTGCTGATCGCTGCGGCTATTGCCGTTCAGGCGGTGATGCGGAGCAGGTACAGAGCGAAACAGGGGTAACGTACAAAACCGCTCACATGAGTGGGCGGTCCTTATCCTTTTATTTTCTTCCTATTAAAGAGGCGATATGTGGAGCTAAAAGCAAAAAACATCCCGCTCGCACCTAGTGTGCAAACGGGCATCTCAGGGATGAATCTCCAGCCTGCGGCCGATGGTGATTGACATCCGTATGCTGTTGTTCAACATTCTCTGGTTCAGCTCCAGATGGTTCTCCATCTAGTGTATACGCTGGTTCCTGACGGAAAAAATTCGGCTTCACGATTTCATTGCGATAGGAGCTGTGGAAAATGTGCGTCGTTGCCGGAGAAACAGGGGGAATCAGCCAGACCCAGTCTCCAGTCAGCTCACGCCCTGCCTTTGCCTCCCTCTGCTCGAACAAAGCAAATTGAGACGCCGCCGTATGGTGATCCACCATGCTGACGCCTGCTTTCTTGAAGGAATGCAGTACGGCTACATTCAATTCAACGAGTGCGCGGTCCTTCCATAGCGTCGTTTCGCTGGATGTGTTCAGTCCGAGTGCTGCTGCCACTGCAGGCAGTTTATTGTAGCGGAAGGTGTCCGCCAGATTACGTGCACCAATTTCGGTCTCCATATACCAGCCGTTAAACGGCGCAGCCGGATAAGAGATGCCTCCAATCTCAAGCCGCATATCCGCAATCATCGGCACACCATACCAACGCATGCCGAGTTCTGCAATTTCAGCTCGCTCGGGGTGTTCAATGTTCACTTCTACAATATCCTCATGGGGTACAGCATACCACTCGGGAGCTTGTCCTTGCGCCTGAATAATGAGCGGTAATACATCGTAATCTCCCCCTGCCCCTTGCCAGCCAAGTGACATGGCCGCCTTAGTCAGTTCCAGGGATGCAGGATCTCCAATGATACCTTGTTCCGTCTCGTATCCGGCATAACGGATGAGCTGGTGGTTCCAGATCCGCACTGGAGCTCCACTTGGCCCATTCGGCGGAAGAATCGTAATCATCGGGATAATCTTACCGCCATTGGACGCGACGCGAATATGATTCATTACGGCCTCCGCAGCAGTTCCGGCTGTGTCTGCATGACGCGCATCCGCAATCCGCAGCTTGTCCCAGAACAATCGTCCGATACAGCGGTTGCTGTTCCGCCAAGCCATTTTGCAGCCGTGCTCCAGTTCTTCGGTCGTATGCACATAAGTGCCCGTATCTACAATCTCCTGATGAACAGCAATAAGCCGGGCCTCCGCATCTTCTCGCGAATGGCCCAGCTCTTCATAACATGTATATATAAACCGTTCAGCTTCTCCCTGCAATTGATCCAGGTCTGTCCGCATCATTCATTCCACCAATCTGTGTCTCTCGAATGCCATTATTATACGGCAAGCACACCGGATTTGTAAGCGAACGGGGACTTTGTTCACGGACTCTACATATCGTTTGTCAGGATGCGGGTTATCTTAGCTTATTTGCCCAGAAATGCGTTTAACATCCAGATTTCTTTATCCAATGCCGCTGTGAAGCCAATCAGCATATCTTCCGTTGCGTTATCCTCTGCTGCTTCTGCTGCATGGATGCCTTGCTCTATCACTTCTACCATGGTGCGCAGATCAGCAACCACAGACTCTACCATACGCTCAGCAGACAACTGTCCCTGTGCCTCATCAACTGGAGACAAACGAAGCTGTTCGGACATCGTAGCTACCGGACGCCCACCAATAGCAAGCAAGCGTTCTGCGACTTCATCCATGTTCGCCGTAGCCAGGTTATACAGTTCTTCGAATTTGGCATGCAGAGTGAAGAAATGTGGTCCTTGAACATACCAGTGGAAATGGTGCAATTTCGTATACAATACAGACCAGCCTGCAATCTGGCGGTTCAGGACGTCTTGCAATGCTGCGGTGTGGTTTGCAATAGTGTTCGTTGTAGTTTGAATTGTGCTCATGGATAGGTTCCCCTCTCGTATACCAATATAATTTGATGTAAGGTCAAGTAAATCCGATTCATTTTCCTTCTTTAATTTAGACTTAATCTAAATCTTGTTTTAATTATAGCACCACCCTCCTACTTTGTGAAGGCCTCACCCTACTCTTCTAAATGAAGATTCCATGAAGTTCCACTTCATCTTCCAATAGAAGCGGGATCTTGCTATTTGTAAGATTACACACAGCATTTATACCTCGAATTCACTTGATATGCAGCGATCATCCTCACATTTTCCACAACCCAAAAAGCCCTGCTGCGTACCTAAGTAAGGCAAACAGGGCTGCAAGAACACATATAGCACTCTTTATTGTAGAACAAACTCGGATGTAAGAATGCGAGTTATTTCATTATAATCACGAGCCACATGATGGGGCTGATGATTCGATTCCGGCAGAGCATCCCGATGGTTGAACCAGATGACATTCCATCCGGCATTTACCGCACCTACTACATCATTACGCCATGAATCCCCGATATAATAACTGGAGCGAGCATCTGTGCCTGTCTGTTTATTCACATGTTCGAACAATTGCCGATCCGGCTTGGCATACCCGATGGTTCCTGAGATGAAGATTCTCTCCTCGGGAACGAGGTCAAACACATTCAGTGCTTCGAGCTTGCGTCTCTGATGTCTTCCCTCACCATTTGTAATGAGTCCTACAAAGTGTCCGTCTGCCATAAGGCTCTTCATCAGATCATAAGCACCTTCAAATGGCTGAATCTGAAACTGTCTGCTCAGATACTGCGCTTGCAGCGCCTCACCCTGTCCCTCGCTTAAAGGTACCCCAAACTCCTTCATCGTCAGTTCAAATCTGCGTCTGCGCATCCGTTCCACGGCTTCCGCTTCTGGAATGGCAGAAAGACCCTCCTGATCGGACAACCAGTCGCTGTAATAGCGGAATCGGTGATAAACCTCGGCATATGGAACATCATCGGCTAAACCAAGAACCTCTTGCAGTGCTCCTCTAAGCGGCTGCAAGTGGTCATACAATGTATCATCTACATCAAAAAATATGGCTTTTTGAGTGTGGTCTTTGGATAACATAATGGACCCCTTTCTCTATCTTCAATTATGTGAGCTATATTTCATTTATAAAATTAATAAACGATTAGAATATTATGGGTATAAACTTTAATAAATGATACAATAACCCTTTAACGAATTTGCAAGGAGGCAGCCAAACTGCATGACATTCTCCACATACCCGAAAGAAAAGAACCAAAATATCTATAGCTTAGTCTTGAACCTCATTCTTTTCGTGGTTGCTGCACTCGTACTAGTCTACGCCTATTATACTTACGATGCCAAACCGTCTTCCAGCTATCTGTTAATCGTAATCCCGATGACGGGGTGTGCAATAAGGTCAGTGTATCACGCAGTCATGCTCATAAAAATGAAGAAGCGTAAAAATGGACATTGAAGGCGGAAAAGAAAGATCAATGTATCTCGCCTTAACCCAACTGCAAAAAAGGTAGATATACTGCACTCTTTCTACAGTATACCTACCTATTCACGTTCTTCAATTGAATGAACTATCCATTCACTCTACAACCAACGGTGCAACCTTGCCTGCATTCACATCAATCAAACCGTGATCTGTAATTTTCAGCGCAGGGCTCACAGCAAGTGAATGGGTGCTGATCGACATGATCGGGTTATAGTGCACATAACCAAGAGAGAGCATCGCTTTCCGCAGTTCCTTCACTTGATGAGACACAACCGCGAGCGGTTCTTCTGTCAAAATGCCGCCTACAGGCAGTTCCAGATGAGACAGCACTTTGCCATCCTCTACCACACAGAACCCACCCTGGCTCGAAATGACCGTGTTAGCTGCCAGAATCATATCTTCACGATTGCGACCCACGACCAGAAGGTTGTGGTTATCATGTGAATATGTCGTTGCGATGGCTCCCCGTTTAATCGTATCTCCACCGATCAAACCATGTGCCCGATTGCCGTTCACACCATATCGTTCAAAGGTAGCTATCTGTCCGTATCCACTATCTTCCCACTGAAGTTCGCCATTCGCTGCCTGAACCTCTGCGATATGTTCTTCCACAAAGGTTGAGCCGTCCTTCACCATCATTACACGGCAGTTGAATGAATCTTGTTCCGCCTGATTAGCAGTTTCCCTAACTTTGGGATCGCTCAATGAAATCGTGAAGTCCTCTCCTGTCAGCTTGTCCAATTGTACACTGTTATAGAAATGGGGCGGGAACTGCCCCGTCATCCGTTCCTGCTTATACGGTTCGTAGTCGTCATAAGCTTTCCGGCCATTTTTGTACACTTGATCAATTGCCAATGTCTCCAGATTCGATACGAGAACGTAATCTGCCACCTTGCCTGGGGCGATACTGCCCCGATCCGTCATTTTCATTCGGGATGCCGGTGTAGACGTTGCTGCGTAAATGGCATCTTCCGGACGCATGCCCATCTGAATGGCCTTACGCACAATATGATCCAGATGACCTCGTTCCACGAGGGAGTCCGGCATAACGTCATCCGTCACGAAGCAGAAATGCTGAGCTACATCATGCTGAATCAGGTAATCCATAACCTCAGGGGTCATCGATTTCTCCTGGATCTCAATGAACATGCCTGCTGAAATCCGCGCCTGCAGTCCTTCAATGCTCTGATGGGTATGATCCGAGTCCACACCTGCATAGATCAGTCGGTGCAGGTCCAGCCCTAGCAACTTCGGTGTATGACCTTCGATCACGAGATCCGGGTAATTTTGGCGAATATGCTGGAGAATCTGGTTGGTCTTGCATTCCGGGTCACGGATGACATCCACGTAGTTCATGATTTCACCCAGACAGATGATCTCTCCGGTTGCGAGAAGTACATCCATATCTTCGATCTCAATAGATCCGCCCGTCGTTTCCATTGGCGTTGCCGGAACGGAGCTCGGGATGGCATAGAACATGTTGACCATGGTCTCACGACTCGCAGCCATCATCTCCTGCACACCTTCCAGTCCGAACACATTGGCCATCTCATGCGGTTCCGCTACAATGGACGTTACTCCGCAGCGAATCAGGCCATGGGAAAACGTAGCCGGCGTCACCATGGTACTCTCAATATGCAGGTGAATATCGATCAGGCCAGGAATCATGTATCTTCCCCGCGCATCGATCACTTCGTCTGCCTGAATCAGCTCAGGACCGCCGGGTCCGACATACATGAATCGGCCGTCAAGTACAGCGACGTTATTCAATTCAAACCGTTTATAATAACTGTTATACACATTTACATTCACAATCAGTTGATCTGCACGCATGGGGCATAATCTCCTTCTTTTGAGCATGCTGCATTTCCAATCATGCAGCATGCTGCGTTTGCTGCTTCTGTTTCTGCTTCCTGCTGCTATTCACGAATATTACTTCTATTCAACGAGGACAAGCTTGTCCTGCGGGAAAATCAGGCTGACACGCTGCCCGCTGAGGTACGGTGTCTCCATCTCCTGGTTCGCCGTAAAATCACCGAGTTCGGTCTCAATCACATATTGATAGCTGCGTCCAAGATACGTACTCACCTTCACGATACCTGGCAAAGCATTGGCCAGATCCGCTGACGTATCTCCACTGACAATCAGATCATCCGGGCGAATTGCACCTTTGCGAGCGCCGGGACGTGCTGTTCCGGGATGGGCTGTTGCCGTAAACAAACGACCTCCCGCTTTTAGCGAGATCTGGTCTCCTGCATCACTGCGTTCAGCAAACTCAATAAAGTTGTGGAATCCAATAAATTGGGCTACAAATTCCGTTGCCGGATATTTGAAAATGGTCTCCGGGCGATCGAGCTGCTCGACAACGCCCTTGTTCATGATGGCTACCTGATCCGAGATCGAGAAACACTCTTCCTGGTCATGGGAGACATACAGCGTTGTAATACCAAGCTCCTGTTGAATTCGGCGGATCTCCACCCGCATGTTCAGTCGCAGGTTGGCATCCAGGTTACTGAGCGGTTCGTCAAACAGCAGCAGATCCGGCTCAATCACGAGTGCACGAGCAATTGCCACCCGCTGCCGCTGTCCACCGGACAGTTCCTGCGGAAAACGCTTCTCGAAGCCGTTCAGGTTCACCACTTCCAGAATGCGCATAACACGTGCTGAGATATCCTTGTCTTTTACCTTGCGCATCCGCAGGCCGAAGGCCACGTTGTCATAGACAGACAGATGCGGGAATAGCGCATAACTCTGAAATACAAATCCGAAGTTCCGCTTGTTTACCGGAACCTTCGTATAGTCCTTGCCGCCGAACATAAACTTGCCCTGTGTTGCTTCCAGGAATCCGGCGATGAGGCGCAGCGTAGTTGTTTTGCCGCAACCGCTCGGTCCGAGCAGGGAGAGCAGCTTACCTTTTTCCAGCTCCAATTGAAAATCCTTCAGGATCGTCTGGTTATCGTAAGCCACCGATACGCGATCCAATGTCAGCAATGCCATAGCGTTCTGCGCCTCCAATTAACGTTTAGTAAAGTATGAAAATCCGCCCATGATCCGTTCGATCACGAACATTAAAAGTCCGGTCAGTACCATCAGCAGCACGGAAATAGCTGCAATTGTCGGGTCAAAATAGTTCTCAACATACGTCAGCATCTGAATCGGCAGTGTACTTACCCCCGGTCCAGTCATGAACACGGAGATATCCACGTTGTTGAACGACTCCAGGAAGGCAATCAGCACAGCCGCCAGAATCCCCGAACGAATGTTGGGCAGCACGATCTGAAAGAACGTTCTTACCCGTCCCGCGCCAAGACTCAGTGCAGCTTCTTCCACGGCAAAGTCAAAGCTCGACAGACTGGAAGCAATGACGCGAATGATAAATGGAAGCATGATAATCGTGTGACCGATCAGCAGGCCCAGATACATCGGCAGATGGTAGATCACGATCAGATATTTCATCAATGTAAAACCAAGCACGATTCCCGGAATGAGTACCGGGGACAGGAACAATGCATTCAGCACAGACTTGCCTTTGAAATCGTAACGACTGAGTGCATAGGCAGCCGGTACTCCGAGAATCAGCGCCAGCAGATTTCCCAGCAGGGAAATGATGATGGACGTCTGGAACGTGCGGAGGAAACCGCCTGTGTTAAAAATATTTTCGTACCAGCGGAAGGAGAAGCCTTCCGGCGGAAATTTGAGTACCGTTCCCGGTTCAAACGAAGTGACCGATATGATCAGAAGCGGGCCCAGCAGAAAGATAAAGACCAGCAGACTGAACAGGCCCAGCCCGATATGTTTCTCCCGCATTTGTGTCTACCCCTTCGGATTTAAAGTTTTGGCCATTTTGTTCATGACACCGACCACGACAAACGTGATGACAATCATAATTGCGGCAACGACCGAGGCCAGATACCAGTCGTTAAGGGTCATGGCGTTTTGATACAGGAACGTGGCGATAACTCGCTGCTTGCCTCCAAGAAGTGCGGGTGTCGTATACGCCGTGAGGCTTCCGACAAATACAAGCACGGCTCCGATCACAAGCCCTGGCACAGCCAGCGGGAATACGACCCGGCGGAATGCCGTGATACGAGAAGCTCCCAGACTTTGTGCCGCTTTGAGCAGGTCATTGTCGATGTTCTCAAGCACACCGACCAGAGAGATGATCATGAGCGGCAGGAACAGGTGAGTCAGACCAATCATCATGGCTGCCGGCGTGTACAGAATATCCAGCGGTTTATCCACGATGCCCAGGCCAACGAGTGCATTGTTGATCAGACCTTTGCGTCCAAGAATGATCATCCAGCTGAACGAGCGTACCACCGGGCTCGTCAGCAATGGGAAAATGGCCAGTGCCAGCAGGATACCTTTGCGGCGCGGCGCTTTCTGCGAAATATAATAAGCTGTCGGGAATCCGAGCACCACACAGACAAGGGTGGTGACCACGCTGACCTGCAGCGTCGTAAGCAATATTTTCAAAAAGTAAGGGTCTCTGAAAAAGTGCATGTATCCTTCAAACGTGAAGGAGTTTTCCTGGAAAAACGTTGATCCGATCGTCAGGACAATCGGAATGATCATAAATGCCGCCAAAAACACGAACCCCGGCAGCAATAGCCAGTAGATTACTGATTTCTTCATCGCGGTACTCCTGACTTATAAGATGGTTTTATTCCTACGTCCCATTTAGACACATTTCAAAAATAGTGCTTTACGTGAATCGCACCAACCGTTCCGGTCCGAATCGTTCTTTCGATCGCTGTTATTCTTGGATTTTCTTGATCTCCTTCTTATAGAAGGAAAAATCCAAGGATAAAGGCGAACGCTTCGCTTCTACAGAATCGATTTCGTCCCCTCCACTAGCAGCGAAATACGTAAGGACTGATTTTAGACTGAACCCAAATTCCGTAAAGATCATAGCTACGCATTTAATGCGTTAATAAAAAGTTCAAGGAACGCTTCCGCGTCCACCGTTTCGCAGACAAGCGTGTTAGGCTTCTGGCCCAAACGGTTTTGAAAGTCGCATACCATCTGGCCATCGCACAGGCGGCTGGCCGTCTCGACATCCACGTAATACGATTGGCGTCCTACCAGTTCGGGTGCAAGGGCAACGCCCACTGCCAGCGGATCATGCAGAGCGCAAGCCCGGATGCCGTTCATTTGTTCGTAACGGTTGATGTAAATCTCTGTGCTCTGAGCCACGTACGCACGCAGCGCAGGATCTGTGAGACGCTCAATCGTAGCTTCATTCAGCAGCGTTTGACGCGTGACATCCAGGCCAACCTGCGTAAGCTTCTCAATGCCTGCATGCAGAACAATGCGTGCAGCTTCCGGATCAGCATACGTATTGTACTCTGCCGTCGGTGTAATATTGCCATGTCCGCGAACAACCCCACCCATGAAGATCACTTCCTTCAATAAAGAAGGCAGTTCTGGACACTTCAGCAAGGCAAGTGCCAGGTTGGTCAATGGCGCAGTCATAATCAGCGTGAGTTCACCCGGATACAGCTTGGCTTGCTCTATAATATAGTCCGGCGCAAAACCCTCTTCCGCTTGCTTGGACACGGCTGGATCAGGCAGTGCTCCGCCCAATCCATCCTGTCCATGTACCCGATGTTCATAATGGGATTGGCGGGTGAGCGGACTGGCCGCTCCAGCAATCACTGGAATATCAGACGCATCCGCCAGTTCAAGAATCTTGCATGTATTATCCGTTGCCTGCTGGAGCGATACGTTCCCGCAGACTGTGGTAATGCCGAGAATGTCCAGCTTCCGGCTCTTGACGGCCAGCAAAATGGCCAGCGCATCATCAATACCCGTATCTACATCCAGGATGATGCGTTGTAACGCCTCACTCATACGTTCTCCACTCCTTACCATTCATCATGCTTGCTGCAAAGGTTATTCATTCCGATAAGTCGCTATCTGTCGTTCTTATCTAGCTCTATCCAATGTTTCTTATTGTGCAATCTCACGGTTCCAACGATCAGTCCAAGCTTTCGCTTGTTGGTTCACGAATTCCATATCCAGCTTGTTCAGCTTCTCAACCACGTCAGCGCCATACGTCACGCCTTCTGCTTCTTCTGCAGTCAATTCAACTTTGGTGTTTACCGGTGAATCCACTTTGGCTTTGGCAGACTTCGCTTGTACATCCTGGCTCAGCTGCCAGTTAATGAATTCTTCGGCGAGTTCTTTATTTTTGCTGCCTTTCACCACGTTGATTGTATTCATCACTGCATATGCGCCTTCGCTAGGTGCAACAAATTTCGCATTTGGTACAGCTGCTTTCAGATCCTTGAAGTACATTTCCATGATCGGTCCGCCTGCAATCTCTTCTTGCGAGAACATGTTCACGAACTCGGACGTTTGGCTGTAGAATTTAACAACATTGCCGCTCAATTCTTTCAGTTTCGTAAATGCCGCATCTTCATTAAATGTATCGTTTCCGGCTACGCGAGAAGCTGCATCCACGACCATTGGTCCTGCTGTTGCCGTAATATTCGGGATCGTCAGGTTATTCTCAAATGCCGGATCCCACAGATCACTCCATGAAGTCACTTCTTTGGAAACGAGGTCAGGATTGTAGGCGATACCAAGCTGTCCAACCGTGTAAGCCGGGCCATAATCTTCGCCAAGTGGTGCTTTGGCAATATCGTAAATATCATTAATATTCGGAATTTTCGAACGATCGATTTTCTCAAACAGACCTTCATCGATACCTTGTTGTGCATAGTAGTCGGAGAGGTAAATAACATCGACATTCGATGTACCTTGACGGATTTTGTTCAGACGCTCAGCATTGTTACCGACCTCAAGCACGATGTCCACATTGTGTTCTTTTTCGAATGGACCAAATACTTCTTCATTGAAGAAATCTTCGGAAAAGCCCCAAGTGGAGATCACCAGTTTGTTCGCTGCTGTTCCCTCGCTGCCTGATCCACCTGTCGCATCATCCGTGCTGCTGCCGCAACCTGCAAGTAATACCGATGTCATTGCCACTGCTGCCAAACCGCTAACCCACTTTTTCATCATGATCCTGAATTCCTCCTGAAATGTGTGATGTGTTATAAAAAAACAAAAAGAAAAGCATTCTTGTAAGAACAAGAACACTTTTCTTCGTAAACAAAGGAAAGCGACACCCGCTGCCGGTACATCATTGGTTTCTGCTTCAGAATCAATCCGAAGACTAGACGCCATCATATGAAATTGTTGGGGACGATATAAACGAAACGCGCGCATGACCCGAATCGAACCAGTCGATCCACGTTATGCCTGTTCCAGAATGATATTCGTAATGGCCCACTGTGTGGACGCATCGTAATCCCTTAGTACAGCTTCAATTGGCAAACCCATGTGCTGCTCGAGCTTCTCCCGGAATTTCTTCTTATATAAGACAGACATGCGGAAGTCCACTTCCAGCTTCAAGCCGGGGGCCTCCCCTTCCAGGGCGTCAGAGCGTGGCGAACGTCGGTGCTTGGCAAAGAAGGTCACAATATTCTGATCCACGGTCACTCTCAGGAGAGTGGTTCCGAAGCCGAATAGTTCCTTCGAAATTTCGTTGTAATACTGGCACATCTTTTTCTTGCTTTCATTACTGTCCAGCAGTTCCATGAATTCACCTTCATCATTTACTACCGTACATTCGACGTGTTAACACGTTTGATTATACATAAATATGAGGTAGGAGGCAACCCAAAAGATATACTTAACATGCAAATAACACACAAAAGCGAACGATGACCAAAAAAACACCGAAATTCGTATGCCAATTCCACTGTAAACGAAAACGCTCTACCTGATGACTTCCTATAATATTGTTGCTTGGAAAATCATTTTTGATACACCGTTCGTTTAATTTGGGAAATTACGGTTATTAATTAAGCTGTAAACATAGACAAACTTCGGCACGAAACGTTAAAATGAGACAAAATGTCTATATTACTTAATATATGAAATTGGAGGCCCCCTGTTATGAAATGCCCGGTATGTAATCATGAAAATGGAAATGCACATTACTGCGAGAGGTGTGGTACAGATCTGACTCAGTCCCCATCTTCTTCTACCTCTCCCCGTGACCACGAATCAGCAGCTGCTGCCGAATCGGAATATACACGTTGGTCCAGTACGCAAGCAGCACCTTCTCAATCCGTTCCATCCCGTACACCTTCTGCTCCAACACCTCATGACCAGACGTACGACAATTCCGGCCCGAATAACCACTCATCTGCAGGAGACACCAATCAGTGGAACAATGTCATGCAGAATGAGAAGGTTCAGCAAGCCAAAGAAGTCAGCAAACAGTACGTATCCTATTTTCTTAGCGTCCTAGCCCGTCCTTACCAAACGATGAAAACCGTCGGCGATCAACACGCGCTGAACGGATTAATAACGATGGCTCTCATTGCAATCCTGTCCTCTACATACTTTTTACTTACCTTCAGCCGGTTAGATATGGGTGGTTTATTCGTAGCCGGATTCATACGCCCGCTGCTGTTTACCGCTATCATCCTGATTGTCGCTGTAGTACTGATCTACGCTGTATTAAAAATCGAGAAAATCACGTTCCGTCCGAAAACACTAGTAGCACAGTATGGTACCCTACTTGTTCCGTCTGTTGCAGCACTCGTGCTCGCGAACTTGTTTATCTTTATTTCATATCCGATCGCGATCTTCCTTCTGGTTGTTTCGTATGTCATTGTTTTTGCAGGCATGAATGCGGTGCTGTTCCAACATCCGCTCAATCGTACGAAGTCAGCTATTGACAGCATGTATACAGTCCTTATTGCCAACGTTGTTTTGCTCTACATTTTGTACCGTTTGCTTGCAGGCTCCATTCTTGGAATTCTGGGCATGATGCTATCACCATTCGGTCGTCTGTAGTCCGCTTTCCATTCATCATTTATATCTCGGAAAGACTCCTCTGGTTCGAATCAGAAGAGTCTTTTTTCGTTTCCCGATCCAGGATTGCACTGGCATGTGCAATACACTATAATGTGTAGTGCAAACTTTATGTTTGAATTTACGTACCGAGAACTTCACTGTGGTCCTTGAAGAAGGGTTCTAGGCGCAGCTGATCACTACATGATGTAGTGTTATTAAAGGCTATTTCCATTTTAGAAAAGAAAGAAGAGGATCAATCGATGAATCACGATATGAATCACATGCAAATGAACCACGAGGCAGGAACATCCTATCTGTGGCTCATTGTAGGGGCAGTCCTGCTGCTGCTCTCCATCGCGGCTTATATTCTAGCTTCGCGTACACAGGGCAAAGTACTAAGTCATATGAAGAAGGATGAACGAGCCACCATCAAAAAGAAAAGCCGCTCCATCCGGCTGACTGCACACGCATTGCTCGGCGTCTCCGCCATAATCCTGATTCTGTTCTTCACGCAAGGTGCATTCGACAAATATGACGTGGCTGATCTTAACGCTAACGCCAACATTGAAGTAACGGATGATCCTTACTATGGTGCAGAACATACGGAAGACCCTATTGATTACGATATGACTATTCCCACTTCAGGGCCTCATAACCCACATGACATCAAGTTTGGCTTTTACACCGATTTCCCGGGATATCCTTATCTTGTTCACAATCTGGAGCATGGCGATATCATCATCTATTATCGTGAGAACGCCAGTGACGACCTGAAGGAGCACCTGAAATATCTGGCCAAGTTCCGTGAGGCCGGGGCCGGCATACTGGCTGTACCAAACAAGGATATTCCAGAGGGCAGTGAAGTCGTCGTAACGGCCTGGACCAAAACGATGAAGCTGGACACCTTCGACGATGCCAAAGTCGGTACATTTATTAACCGGTACATTAACCAGGGACCAGAGAAAATTCCTTCTTCCATTCGCCAAGGTGGGGGAACGATGTAATCGTTGATGCACCATTATCCGTCGAATCCTGGATTCACGGAGAACACTTTGACACGCAGCTATGTTTGTGTGACTCAAACTAACAAAAAGCCGCACGGCAGAACCCGAGAGAATCCCGGGCGCTCTGCCTGCGGCTTTTTGTTGATTTTCTAATAGTAGAAGAAAACGATGTGGTTGTCTGGTTTAGTAGCGCTGCGGAGCAGCCTTTTTACCCAGATCAGTCATATAAGTGAAGAATGCATCCGGATCCGTATCGTACACCAGCTGCACGGGACGTCCGTCCGCTTGCTCTACCGTACGGCCCTGGCTAGGACCATCTGGAATTACGATGCAATTCACGGTTTTCTTCTTCACGATATCTTCGCGACCAACGGAAGCTGTTGTCAGCACGTCCCACAGATAATATGTGGAATTCGTTTCACTGTACACCAGTGGCGGGCATCCTGCGTAACAGTTTCCGAGGAAGTCCACGCCTTCGAAGCGGCGCTCTGCTGCCCAGCGGTTACGCACAGCAGGTGTAAGAGGGACTTTATTCGTGCTTTCCAGTGCAACCAGGTCAATCTGGATGCCGCTTTCCCATACACGGTAAGCCGCTTCCGGATCCCAGAATACGTTCCATTCGGCTGTGCCGTCATGCTCAGGCTCTTCCACGTTTCCTTTTTCAAACGTACCACCCATCCAGACCAGCTTGTCGATTTTCTCTTCAATGTCTGGTGCTTCGTCAAGTGCACGTGCGAGGTCCGTCAGTGGACCTGTGAACAAAAGAAGTGTTTTGCCTTCTGTGTTACGAACCTTCTCAATCAGGTGCTGATGAGCCGGTACAGCTGACAAAGGCGCTTCCATTTTGCCAGATTCGTTCAGTATAGGCAGTGCATCTACATAAAAGGAGTGCAATCTCCACGCTGCAGGAAAAGGATTCTTACCTCTGGAGTTGGATTTCGATACTTCAACGGAATATGTACCGAAGCGATCAATAATTTTACGGCTGGCATCCGTCGCTGGCTCCAAATATCCGTCTGCCGGAATAACCGATACACCTGTAACTTTTACATTATCCATCTGCAGAAGCATGAACAGCGATACGAGGTCATCCACGCCGCCGTCATGGTTAAAATACACATTAAGTTGGTTCGTCATTACTTACTTTCATCCTTCCCCTGGTTGTCCCATTGATGTACTTTCATCCGTCAGCCCCTGGACCAACGTTCCCTCTATTATGTCCCAAAACCCTGTTATACGTAAACCATCCCCTCGGAGTTGGCATAAAAATGCGGGCAGTGCTGTTGTTCGCACTGCCCGCTTTTCTATGTCCGTGCACTGCTCATCGCGGGTGGAATGTATCCATCCAGCCTGAATTCCGACTTCACATTACATGGAGGTCGTTTGCTTCTCTCTTGCTTCCTCGGCGACAGGCTTGTATTTGCCTGGCCAGAATGCCCATTTGCCCAACAAGGCTGTAATGGCAGGTACCATGAATGGACGGACAAGGAATGTATCGAGCAGCACACCTGCTGCCGTAATAATTCCGAACTGCACCAGTACTTGAATAGGCAGTGTTGCCAGTACGGCAAACGTACCTGCGAGAATCAGACCTGCGGAAGTAATAACAGAGCCTGTCTCGCCTACACCTTCCTTAATCGCTTGGCGTAAAGGCATCGTTTTGCGTTTCTGCCAGATACTTGAGATCATGAAGATGTTATAGTCCTCACCGAGTGCTACCAGGAATACGAATGAATACAGCGGAATCGCACCCTGAATGGCATCTGCACCCAAGCCATAATGGATGATAAGCCATCCGAGGCCAAGGGCCGAGAAATAGGAGAGGACCACTGTGGCAATCAGATACGCCGTCGCTACAACAGAGCGCAGGTATAACAAAAGCAGCAATGTAATCATGCCGATGACAACAGGGATAATGATGCTCGCATCCCGCTCTCCGGTCACTTCAATGTCGTACTGCTCCGCAGTTTGGCCATCAATCCAGACGTGACTGTCCACACCTGTAATTCCTGCGTCAGTTAATGCCTGCTCAGCCGTCGCCCGCAAATCCGGAATATGCTGCATAGCCTCCATGGAGTATGGGTTCAAGTTAAACTCGACATCATAGGCGGTGATGTTGGCATTCTCAGCACCCTGCTGAGCTTCACCCACCTTACTTACATAATCCAATGCTTCGAGACGCTGCTTCAGATCGGTTTCCTTGCCCTCTGAATCTATAATGACCTTGGCTGGTGCCAATTCCCCTTCGGAAAACTGTTCCCCAATGACCGTAAATCCTTCACGTGAAGGTACATCTTCCGGGAAGGAAGACAGCAAGTCATACGTGAATTTGATCTGGCTGGAGAAGGCAGCCAGTCCACCGAGCAGTACCAGCGTAATGACCAGTACAGTCCATGGCTTGGTGATGACGGTGCGGCCAATCCAGCTTTCCTTGATTTTGCGCGGAGCCGGAGCCGGTTTGCCTTTTTTCTTGGCACGCTCCACTTCCATATCGTGCGTACGTGGTACGAACGGGTAGAATGATCCACGCCCGAAGATGGCAAGCAGTGCCGGAACCAGCGTCAAGCTGGCAATAAACATGATGAAAATGGACAAACTGAATGGAACAGCAAAACGGTGATATGCACCGTACTCAGCCAGCAGCAGCACGAGCAGGGCTGCAACGACTGTGAATCCACTCATGGCGATTGCACCGGATGATCCAGTGATGGCCTGGAACAATGCCTTCTTTTTGTCCGGCTCATGATAGAGAATCTGGCGGAATCTGGAGATCATGAATAGGCAGTAGTCCGTACCTGCTCCGAACAATAATACGGTCATGATGGAGATGGACTGTGCATCAACCGTAATCCAGCCCTGATCGGCCATGAATCCGAGTATCGGACTTGTGACCATGTAGGCGAAACCAACCGCAATAATAGGGATGATCGCCAGTACCGGAGAACGGTAGATCAGCAGCAGCAGTACCAGAACGAGTACCACCGTTGCGATCAATAGGGACACGTCGGCCGATGAGAATAGTCCGCTCGCATCAATGGATATCCCTACAGGTCCGGTGACGCGTGCACTTAGTGCATTGGTATCGTCTATAGCGACATCAAACGGATTGGAGCCAAAAATGTCCTCCGTTTTCTGCTCAACTGCCTCAATGCCTTCCTTCAATTGTTCCGAGTCTGCACCTTCATTGAAGAAAAGCGGCATAACCAGCGTACTTCCGTCTTCCGACAGCTGGCCTTGAATGGCCTGCGGCGGTAATTGATACAAAGGCACTACCGCTTGCTGCTGCTCTACCGGATCCTGATCCAGCCGCTCAGTCAGCGCCTGAATCTGTTCGATCTGTTGGTCCGTCAGCCCGCCCGCTTGATGCCACACAATTAATGCAGGGAGGCCTTCCCCACCTGGAAACTCCTTTTGAGCAATCGCAGCTGCCTGTACTGACGGCTTGGAATCACTCAGGTCTTGTGCGTTATTCGTCTCGCGCTCGCCTACGGCTGGCCATACCACGCCAAGGACAACCGCAATAATAATCCAAACTAACAGTGTAATCCATTTGGTTCGTTTGCCCGCAACCCAGCGGCCGTAGCCCGATCCTTCTTGCATCGTTTCTTCATCTCCTGTTCTGTTTCTATGAAACCGTATTGTATATGAATTGTAGAAATGAACCACGGGTCATAGTATAATCGAGTTAATTATATATACCGTAAGGTTAATTTTGCAACACTAATTTTTTGAACACTTTATGCCAAGATAATTTTTATGTGAAGAGGTATGCCACATGACTAAAAAAACTACACCTTCCCGGTCACCCGGAAGACCAAAAGCAGGTACCGATCAGACATCAGTCCAGTCCAAGATACTAATGACTGCTTCGCAGTTATTTATGGAATATGGTTACGAACCCGTCTCTCTTCAACAGATTGCCTCACTATGCCATGTGACCAAGGCGTCCATCTATTATCATTTTTCCAGCAAACCGGAACTCTTCACTGTCGCCATAACGCGTATGATGGCCATGGGCCAGCAGCAGACGGCTCTTCGTTTGGAAGAGCCCGGCTCCTTGCAGCAGCGACTGGAGAATGTTGCTGCAGCCAAAATGCAGCAGTCCCATGTGGACACGGAAACCATGATGCGTGAAGCCGAATCGTATCTCAATGCCGACCAGCTTGCGCAAATCCGTGAAGCCGAGACTCAGATCTTCGATGTTCTCGCCACACACTTCAAGCGGGAGATGGACAGCGGTTATTTGCGCCCTGCGAACCCTATGCTGCTCGCCCAAGCATTCACGTCCCTGCTCATGCTCGCGAACCGTGAGGATGTGCGCAGCATGCATGCAAGCATTGAAGACTTGGCTCATGAGCTTGTTTCCTTATTTCTGGACGGAGCGGTTCAGCGAAAGTGAAGATCATTCCAGACCTTCGCCAATGCCGCGATCCCTGGCTCGATTCGTTCTGCATCAATTCCGGCAAAGCCAATCATGAACTCCTTTTTGCCATCAGGAGGTCTCTCTCCGTCAGCCCATAGATACTCTGTTGAGCTGATTTGTATGCCCTCATTTACAGCCGCAGCTGCCATCTCTGCGGCTGTTCGTGCAGACTCGATGCGGAGTACCAGATGAAATCCTGCGTTTTGGCCAATGATGTCAACCTGTTCTCCAAAATGATGCCGAATCGACTGAATAAGCAGATCATGCTTGCGTCTGTAGTGATTACGCATCTTGCGGATATGCTTGCCTAGCTCCCCCTCATGCATGAACACTTCCAATGTCCGCTGATGGAGCCGGGAGGCAGACTGCTCAAACAGAACCGTCTTATACATTTCCCGGAAAGGCAGCATTAACTCTTCGGGAAGCACCATATAGTGAATACACAGTGTGGGTGCCAGGACTTGCGAAAATCCACCCATATAGATGACCCTTCCGCTCTCGCGCAACCCTTGCATGGAAGGAATCGGACGCCCGTGATATCGAAACTCGCCGTCATAATCATCTTCAATGATGTATGCCTCTGTTCGTTCTGCCCAATCCAGCAAAGCTAACCTTCTCGCTATAGGCATTGCCATGCCCAGCGGGAATTGATGCGACGGGGAAACCCCAAGCAGATTCACTTTAAGCCGATTCAGTTCAGTAAGATATATTCCTTCATCGTCAAGCGAAACGGGAACGACTTCGTAACCATAATTACGGAATGTACCCGGTAGCAGCCTGTATCCGGGATTCTCAACCCCGATGGTCTGCACACCCCCCAGTTGGCGCAACGTCTGTGCAAGCAGAGATAGCAGCAGATGCTGCTCGGCGCCCACAACAACATGCTTAGGTGTACAATTTACACCCCGGAACTGCCTCAAATAAGAGGCAATCTCACACCGTAGTCCCCACTCCCCTTGCGGGTCCCCATAGAATAATAATTCCTCTGACTCTTCGCGCCAGATGCGATTCGTATATTGGTGCCACTTCGCAAATGGAAATAGACTGAAATCATTGCGTGACATGTGAAAATCATAATGGACCCGTCTCGCAGGACGAATGGCACTTTCGTCTGATTTAGGGTACTGAATTTGCTCCCCTGTATTACCCGAATGACTGTCTTCCATCGGGATCTGAATTGCACTATAGTTATCCGTCATGGCACGAATTCGATACCCACGGCGTGGCAAACTGTATATGTATCCCTCAGCAACTAACTGTTGATATGCCCATTCGACAGGTGTTGTGCTTATGCCGAGAAGCTCAGCCAGTTTACGCACAGAAGGCAGCTTGCCATGCTCAGCCAGATTTCCGGTAATGATTTCTTTTTTGATATGATCTGAGAGCTCTACATAGATCGGTCTTCCCATATTTTCATCCAATTTCGGTAGCTGAATCAATTGAATACACCCCAACTGTCCTATGAAAATTTAATAAACTGCACATTTCGAAGTATACAGTAATGGAATATACTCATGTCAGGATTCAATGATCAAACCAATTACATATGTACAGGCAAGACCTCAGGTCATCCTGAAGTGCATGAATTTTAGGAGGTATCACGAATGTCCCAACCAACATCATCCCCACGTGTTCCCCGTCTGCTGGAGACAGAACGCATCTATCTTCGTCCGTTTGAGACGACGGATGTCGATGACTACTTTCCGGGTCTGTTTGACCCTGAGATGCGGAGACTTACAGGAACACAGAACAGCTTCACCCGTACACAAGTGGAACGCTTTGTTGAGAACGCAGGCCAGGATGACTCCCGGCTTATGCTGCTCATCGCCTTACAGGAAAATGATCAGCTCATCGGCGAGGTTGTCCTCATGGACATGCACGCCAAGAACCGCAGTGCACACCTGCGAATAGGAATCGATCGTACGGAGCACCAAGGCAAGGGCTATGGCAGCGAGGCGCTGCTTTTGATGCTTGATTACGGCTTTGGCATTTGCAACCTGCACCGAATCGAGCTTGAGGTATATGCCTTCAATGAGCGAGCCGTTCGTACCTACGAGAGGCTCGGCTTCCAGCGCGAAGGTATCCGAAGAGATGCACTGTACTACAACCACCAATATCATGATGCCATTCTCATGAGTATGTTGGAGCATGAGTTCCGTGAACGGTATGCCCCAAGTCAGATGACAGGCCCTGCGCCGGCAAGGTAATTGATATCAAAAGAACCGGAGAAGTGCCTAGTACACATCTCCGGTCAAAAAATTCAGATGACCCGCCAGCACCGACAGCTCGGCGGGTGTCTTCATGTACAATTCGCCATCAGTATCAACGGGCATGGGAGCATCCGTCTCCAGCAGCAGGGTTGACGCCTTGAAGTAACTGATACTTTCATTCTGTGGCTGCCACTCTCCCTCCGGTTTGTGCGACAGGATCTCTCGCAGCAGCGGAATACCCGTCTCATGGATAATGAGGATATCCAGTTCGCCATCCTGCAGCGCATCTGGAGCAAATGGAAGTGAATTTGTTCCAAGAAACCGTCCGTTCGCCGCATAGATCATGACGGCTTCCCCTTCCATCGTTTTGCCGTCTGCCTCCATCCGGTAATGAAAAGGCTCGGTGTTACTAATGGTCTGCAATGTGCTGATGAAATAGCTCAGCTTACCCAGCGTACCCTTCAGGTTGGAGTTAATATTCTGCGATGTATCACTGATTAATCCAATGCCAAAAAAGTTCGTGAACACCCGATCATTGGCCTGCCCAATATCAATCAAAACAGCATGACCCTCAAGCAGCTGACGTGCCGCAACCTCCACATCCGGTGACAATCCGAGAGAACGTGCAAAATCATTACAGGTCCCCCCAGGCAAAATCCCAATCAGCGGTGGGTTCTGCAGACTCGCCAGTCCATTCACGCATTCATGCACCGTACCGTCTCCGCCCAAAATAAAAACGACATCGAACTGTTCCCCGCGATCCCGGCATAAGGCTTCCCCCTGTCCGGGTTCGTCGGTACGTACAACAACAAGCTCACGAACAGCAGGCGCTAGCACACCGGTTGCAGTACCTACAGCATCTGCACGATTTGCTTTTCCGGCATGATTGTGATGAATTAACAATGCTTTGTTAAATGTCATCGCTCTCTTCCTCCATTCTAATGCTTGTTTACCCTGTTGCCGTCGAGGTTGAAGCAGGTCAATGGGGAGTGACCTGTTCAGGTTGCTGAATGGCTCCAGCGAAAACCCATGCTCCAGTTGAATCATCCACCACAGCAACCATGAATGGACGATTAACCTCCATCTGGACACGATCCGTAGGTGGAGCACTCCCTGCTCTCATATCCAAGAGTGTAGAAGCAGCCGCTACGGTTCCTTGCTCACTCACTTCCATCACAGCTCGGTGGATGATTTGGCCAATATAGGCTTGCCAGCCCGGTCCACGCGGGATCATTTTTGTAAAATCAGCAGCATACGGGTCAAAGGCCTTCTCTATCCCAAGCTGCTGCATGGCTTCTTTTAAATGAACTCCATACTCGGCTCGAAAACGGGGCAAAGACAGCTCTACCAACCTGAAGTCAGATGTTTCATCTAGCTTTTGGGGATGATCCTCCAGCTGCTGCTGGATTTCTTCCAACGTACGACCTTCCCGGGGCAATACAACCAGCATATACATTTGTCCATCCCCATAGGGAAGCCGAATGGCCTGCCAATCCTCATTTTCCGAGTAATGAAACTGCTTCGATTGATGCATCATCGGCACAGACATCGTACTTCCGTTTGCAAGCCGGAAATCGCCATCTTTTGTATACTCAGGTTGAAATTCATTCGTCCAGTTGCCGTCAAAGGCTATGGCATTCACCAAAATCATGAGCGTTTCCGCTGCAGGTGATTCCTGCATCAATTGTGGGATCCTGCCACGAGTATGCTCTTCCACCCAACGATTAATTTCATCTTTGGCCTGTTCAGGTTGTGTATGTAATGACCCGATTTCGGCTTCAAATGTTTGCTGTAATTTAGCCTTATACTCATCTTCTACTGTGACTCCGTTCTTAATCCACACCGCATTGGCAATTTCCATCTCTATTTCAGAGCCAGGATGCGTCAATAATTGATGCAGTGCTGCTTCCGTAGTGTTTAATTGCCCATCATCCCGTCCTGACCAACCCATTGCTTCTGCCATTTCCCGCCTTGTTTCTCCCTCACTGCCAAGGTATGCCATGCCCATCCCCACTGAGATACTATAAGGAGAGATCAGCAGATTCTTCCCACTTGATGCCTCCTGCGCTCCAAGCTCTCTGATCAGCTGCAGCCCCAATCGGTTCATCGCCTCAATCTGCTTCGGCTCGATTTTCTTCAGCAGTGCATTCCGTTCATCAGTGGATAATTCCTGATTGGTGCTGGATTCCATCTGGTCCTTCCCCTCCTGTGCTGAACAGCTTGTAATGAACAGCCAACATACACAACATAATAACAGGTGTACATATAACCGTGTATGCATCGTAATCCTCTCACATCCGTAATAAATAGAAATCGTACATGGCCAATGAGTATTTTCCTTTTTTTACTAAACGCTTGATAGAGAGAAAAGGTTACTTAACACTCAATAATCAGCCTCACGGGGAAAACGCCATTCAAAAGGAGCTAAATCGGTTATATCTATACCATATACGAAATGGAGGGATTTCCTATGATTCCAGCAACGTTGGAACAATTGGAGCAAGTCCGCAAGGAATGCCGCACGATGGTCCGCAAGAGAGCAACCGCTTCTGCTGGTACTACACTTGTCCCTTTACCTGGTACAGACGTACTGGCTGATGTGGGGATGCTTATGCAGCTATTGCCTGCCATTAACAATAAATTCGGATTGTCGCAAAAACAGCTCGACGGCATGGACCCTGAAACCAAATCCATGATTTACGGATTCGTCATGTCCATCGGAAGCAAAGTCATCGGACGCATGGTAACGAAGGAACTTGTCGTTCAGGTACTGAAACGGGTCGGAGTACGCGTAGCGACCAAATCCGTTGCCAAGTTCGTTCCACTTGCAGGCCAAGGTCTAGCCGCAGCTCTCAGCTTCACAGCCATGCGTTATGTGGGTAACAAACATGTCGATGACTGTTATGAGGTCGTGAAACGCATGCTTGAACAGCGTGAGCAAATTCCGGGCGAACCCGCCCCATCAGCTCTTCAAGAAGCGAGCGCGGATGCAAAGCCCGAGGAGAAAGCCGATTCCCGTGATGAAGCAGATCGTACAGCTGTGGCGGAATCCAAAGACAAGTAATTCATTCATTTTCAATTTTGCGGCAAAAGGATACCACACAGTAAATAAGCCGGGCTCCCAACAGGGGAGTCCGGCTTATTTCTATATCATTGTATGCATCGTTTCAATTAGATCGCCTGAGGCTGCTGCTCTGCAAACTGGCTGTTATACAGATCGGCATAGAATCCTTGCTGTGCCATCAATTCATCATGGTTGCCCTGTTCAATCACATTACCGTGATCCATGACAAGGATGAGATCTGCCCCACGAATGGTAGACAAGCGGTGAGCAATGACGAAGCTGGTACGATCCTTCATCAGATCATTCATTGCTTTCTGAATAAATACCTCAGTCCGGGTATCCACGCTGCTCGTTGCTTCATCCAGAATAAGAATGGACGGATTCGCCAAGATGGCTCTTGCAATCGTCAGCAGCTGTTTCTGTCCCTGAGAGATATTGGATGCTTCTTCGTTCAGCACGGTATCATAGCCATCCGGCAGCGTACGGATAAAGTGATCGGCATGGGCTGCATCTGCCGCCTTAACCACTTCTGCTTCGGTTGCACCCTCACGTCCATACGCAATGTTGTCCCGAATGGTTCCGTTAAACAGCCAGGTATCCTGAAGCACCATTCCGAACAGGCTGCGCAGTTTGCCGCGTTCCATGTCCCGGATATCGACACCATCAATCGTGATTTTTCCATCCTGAATTTCGTAGAAACGCATCAACAGGTTGATCAGTGTCGTCTTACCGGCGCCAGTTGGCCCTACAATGGCTACGGTCTGACCCGGTTTTACATCAATATTCATATTTTTGATAAGCAGTTCATCCGGTTTATATCCAAAATTAACGCCTTGGAACGCAACCGCTCCTTGAGGCTGCTGTAATTGTACTGGCTTGTTGGACTCTGGTACCTCTTCCTCTTCATCCAGCAGTTCGAACACCCGCTCTGCCGAAGCGATGGTGGACTGAATGATATTGGAGATGTTGGCAATCTGGTTAATCGGTTGTGTGAATTGACGAGAGTACTGCGTGAACGCCAGAATATCCCCGATCGAGATGGCGCCGCGTGTAACAAAGATCCCGCCGACCACGCAGATCAGAACATAACCCAGGTTACCGACAAAACTCATAAGCGGCATGATGATCCCTGAGATAAATTGAGCCTTCCAGCCCGATTCATACAGCTCTTCATTGACTTTCTCAAATTGCTGCACCGATTGTTCTTCGCGTCCAAATGCTTTTACGACCTTGTGTCCAGTGTACATTTCCTCGACATGTCCGTTCAGCTCACCCAGTGATTTCTGCTGTCCCGCAAAATGCTTTTGTGAACGGGATGCCACCAGCATCACAACGATTACACTGAGCGGCAGCGTCAAAATGGTGATCAGTGTCATCCATGGACTAATCGTCAGCATCATGATAATTACTCCGACAATGGTTACGACAGAAGTAATAAACTGTGCCAAACTCTGCTGAAGCGTATTACTGATGTTGTCCACATCATTGGTCGCCCGGCTGAGCGTCTCCCCATGAGTGCGGGAGTCAAAGTATTTCAGTGGCAGCCGGCCCACTTTGGCGCTGATCTGCTCACGCATGTCATAGACCACTCGCTGGGCAACGCCAGCCATCAAATATTGCTGAATATACATAAATGCTGCACTGAACAGGTACAATCCCAGGAGCAGATACAACACTTTCATTAATGCAGGAAAATCAATACCCGCGCCCTGTATGCCCTGTAGAATGGCAATGGCGCCTTGGCTCAGTATATCGGTTCCTTCAGCCATAACCTTCGGACTGATAATGCTGAACACGGTACTGAGAATCGCTGCGACAAGTACACCAAGCAGACGATATCGGTGTGGCTGGAGATACTGGATCAACCGTCGCAGTGTACCTTTGAAGTCCTTCGGCTTCTCGCCTGGAGGACGCATGCCCATACCGCCACCAGGGTGACCTGGTCCGCCGGAACGTGGTGCTCTGCTTTTATGTTCGGTACGTTCACTCATGCTATCTCCTCCTCTGTCAGCTGGGATGATACAATCTCGCGGTACACTTCATTGTTCGCGAGCAGTTCCTTATGGGTACCGGAACCAACAATGCGTCCTTCATCCATAACCAGAATGCGATCTGCATCCATAACTGTACTTACTCGCTGTGCAACAATTAGCACCGCCGCTTCGGTCGTTTCGGATTTCAGCGCAGCACGAAGTTTGGCATCTGTTTTGAAATCCAAGGCGGAGAAGCTGTCGTCGAATATATACACTTCCGGGCGACGAACAAGTGCGCGTGCAATGGACAAACGCTGTTTCTGTCCACCAGAAACGTTATTACCACCTTGAGCAATAAGGCTGTCATATCCGTCCTTCATCTCGGAAATGAAGTTCTCGGCCTGAGCGGTCCGGGCTGCATGAACGATTTCCTCCATCGTGGCATCATCTTTCCCGTGGCGGATATTCTCCGCAATCGTTCCCGTGAAGAGGACTGCCTTTTGTGGCACAAAGCCAATTTTCGCACGTAAATCTTCCTGACTAATCTCACGTACATCCGTACCGTTAACCCGCACGCTACCTTCCGTAACATCATAGAAACGGGGAATAAGGCTGAGCAGCGTGGATTTCCCTGATCCTGTACCGCCAATAATGGCTGTGGTCTCTCCTGGACGGGCCGTAAACGAAATACCCGACAATGCCGCATTCTCTGCTCCCGGATAACGGAAGGTCACATTGTCGAATTCAATGGTGCCCTGCAGGGATTTCATGCCACGAGGCTGCTCGGGATCACTAAGGTCAGGCTGCATATCCAGCACTTCGTTGATCCGTTCTGCGGATGCAGAAGCTCTTGGAATCATGACAAAAATAATGGAAACCATAATCAGGGAGAACATAATCTGCATCGCGTACTGGATAAACGCAATCAGGGAACCAATGTCCATGTTTCCACTGTCTATGCGCTGTCCTCCGAAGTATAGAATGGCGATCATGGAGAAGTTCATGACAAGCATCATAACAGGCATTAATGTCGCCATAAGGACGTTAACTTTAATGGAGGCATCTCTCAAATCCGTATTCGCTCCGTTAAAACGAACGCGTTCATGTTCTCCGCGGTTGAAGGAACGAACGACACGGATACCTGTCAGTTGTTCACGCAGAACCAAATTCAGCCGGTCCAGCTTTTTTTGGATTTGTTTAAACAGCGGCAGGCCCTTAGCCCCAATCAGTGCAATGGCACCCGCCAGTACAGGCAGCACGACCAGGAAGATCGTAGACAATTTGGCATCCTGGGATACCGCCATGAAGATACCACCGATACACATCATCGGAGCCATGATCATCATGCGCAGCATCATCGTTAATACGTTCTGAACCTGCGTAATGTCATTCGTCGTACGGGTGATCAGTGATGCGGTGCCTAGCTTATCAAACTCCTGCAGCGAGAAATTCTCCACGTGGCGGAAAACCCGGCTGCGCAGCTGCTTGGCGAATCCGCCTGCTGTACGGGAAGACAGGTAACTGGCCAATACGGAACAAGCCGTACCCCCAATGGCAATGACCAGCATCCATCCGCCAATTTGCCAAATGTACGGAACATCACCTTTGACGATACCATCATTAACGATATCGGCCATCAAGGTTGGCAGGTACAGCTCGGCGAGTGATTGCAGCAATACCAGACCCAATATGAAGATAATGGGGATTTGATAAGGCTTGAGCATGCGAAACAATTTCATCATGGCGTATCATCTCCTTCTGTTGAATGCTCCTTTTCCTGGGAAGCGAGCGAGTCAAAAAAGCTATATACTTTCGTCAGCAGCTCGGCTAACTGGGTACTGTCTTCCTCTCCCAGATGCTCAACCAATCTGTTGAATATCTGCATGCGCTCGTCATGAGCAGCCCGAATAATATCACGACCTGCTTCCGTAATCGTAATGCGCACGGCACGGCGATCATCGGGGTCCATGGTTCGCTTGACCAGTCCCTCATCCTCCAGGCCACGAATGACTGGGGTAATCGTCGGTGATTTTACTCGCAGCAATGCACTGATCTCCGATACTTTCAGTCCTGGATGATCTTCATTCAATTCGCTGTGAAAATCGGGGGGATTATCTCGCCAATCCAGACGCTCTCCCGGATGTGAACCGTGGAGCAAACAGGCCAATACCATAATTTCATTATGGTTGCGACCGTGGGGCTTATGCTGTCTCCATTTGCCTTTATTAAACTGCATGATGGAATACAGCAGCTTCTGGGCCACTGGATCCAGACCTGTCATATAGGGTTCCTCCTTTACATTCTCAATGAATTCTCAATTAACATAGGATTACTATTAAATAGTATATCAATTAATTAGGTATCCTAATTATATTTTCACCAGGGGTGGAAGTCAAACAGGTAAATGACACCACAAAAAACCGTGGCAGATCGCCACGGTTTCGAAAAGTTCTATATTAATCAGGACTGCGAAGCAGATACTTTTTTGAGGGAAGCCGAGAATGGGAAATACTCCTTGGCATTGTTGTAGGCAATGCCCTGAACCATCTGTCCGAGCAATTCCATATCATGCGGTGCCTCTCCCTGTTCCACCCATTCGCCGATCAAGTTGCAGACCAGACGGCGGAAATATTCGTGTCTTGTATAGGAGAGGAAGCTGCGAGAGTCCGTTAACATCCCCACAAAACGGCTCAGCAAACCAACGTTGGCCAGTGCTCTCATCTGAGCGAGCATGCCATCCTTGGTATCGTTGAACCACCATGCTGCGCCAAGCTGAATTTTGCCTGGTATACCGCCGCCCTGGAAGCTGCCGACAATGGCAGCCAGCACTTCATTATCCCGCGGATTCAAGGAATATAGTATGGTTTTGGGCAGTGCCTTCTCCTGCTCCAGTGCGTCCAGCAGACCGATCATCGCAGAAGAGAGCGGCGTATCATTCACCGCATCATATCCGGTATCCGGTCCAAGCTGAGCGAACATCCGGCTGTTATTGTTACGGGCTGCATTCATATGGAACTGCATCACCCAGCCCCGCTCCGCATAAAGCTTGCCCAAGAAGGTCAGCGTAACGGTCTTGTATTTATTCTCATCCTCACGGCTCACTTGATGACCTGCGAGTGCTTTGGCAAAAATGGCTGCCGCTTCTTCCCGTGTAGCCTTGCCATATGGCACGTAGTCCAGTGCATGGTCGGAAACTCTGCCACCCACGGAGTGGAAGAACTCCACCCGGGACTCCAGTGCAGAGAGGAATGAATCATAATCAGAGATTGCTGTACCCGAAGCCTGAGACAGCTTGCCCACCCATTCGATGAAGGTATCCCGGTTCAGTTCAAGCCCCTTATCCGGACGGAAAGAAGGCAGCACAGCTGTATCAAAGCCTTCGATTTCCTGAATCTTCAGATGGTATTCCAATGAATCGCAAGGATCATCGGTCGTGCACACAACTGTGACACCCGATTTCGTGATCAGGTCACGTGCGCCAAATCCTTCACTGTTCAGCTTGGCATTTACCTTTTCCCAAATTCCTGGAGCACTGCGCTCATTCAACACTTCATATACCCCGAAGTACCGCTGCAGCTCCAGATGGGACCAGGCATACAACGGGTTACCGATCATCATGGGTACCGTTTTGGCATAGGCCAGGAAGCGATCGTAATCGGTCACGCCCTCTCCGCCAGTGATGTACTGCTCTTCGATACCGTTTGCCCGCATTAGCCGCCACTTGTAGTGATCACCGTACAACCAGGCTTCCGTAATATTGCCAAACGTCTTGTTCTCGTAGATCTCCTGTGGACTGAGATGGCAGTGATAGTCAATAATCGGCATGTCCTTGGCGTAATCCTCATATAACTTGACGGCTGTCTCATTGTGCAGCAAAAATTGTTCATCCAAAAAAGACTTCATTCGCTTCGCACGCTCCCTTTGGGTGAGTTTACGTTCATATGGGTACACTTCCCATCTTTACGCTACACTGTTTCCTCCCAAAGTTCAATAAAAAATGATAGCGTATTCAAAAAAGGTTGGTTTAGGCATATGCCCCCGAACAAGATATACTGGTTTTAATGAACTATATGCTGATCTGAAGATCATACAAGGAGATGAAATCGTTGAAAATTACATTTCTGGGCACAGGGGACATGTTCAGCGTAGAGCAGCATCACAACAGCATGCTCGCCGAATTTGGGGGCACGCACCTGGTCATTGATTTTCCGGAATCGAATGCAAAAGCGCTCAAAGAGGTTGGGTTCCCCATGACTGATATCCATAATGTATTTATCACACATTTGCATGAAGACCACATTAACGGTGTACAGATGCTCGGATACTATTCGCAAATTGTGGGTGACCGCAAACCACGCCTGTTTATCCACGAACAGCTGGTCGATCCGCTATGGAGCATCTTATCTCCAGGCATGCGCTACACCACCGATGGCGAGCGTACAATGAGCGATTATTATGATATCGTTCCACTGCCGGATGGGGGCACATTCGAGCTGGGCGGCGTGACGTTTGAGACTTTCCGCACACAGCACGTTCCGGGCATGGTCAGCAATGGTATTCTTGCGAAGCCCTACTTCTACTACAGTGCAGATAGCACGCTGGATCAGGAACGGGTAGAACAGGCTGCCGCAGAGGTGCAGCTGATTTTCCATGAATGCCACATGCATGATTTGGTGATCAAATCCCATACCTCGCTGAAGGACCTGGAACAGCTGCCCGCGGAAGTAAGGCAAAAGACCGTCTTAATGCATTATCATGACGAATATGCAGATGCGAGTACCCGGGAACGATTCCACCGAGAGCATGACCTGCGCATGGTCGGCACACTGGAATCGTTTGAGCTGAATGAGAAATAAGGTGAGTATAGGATGCTCCGAGTAGCTTCAGAAAGCTGAAGCATCGTTTTACTAGAAGATGAGGTGGCCTTCGTTCACGTTCCCAAATGGAGCCGAATAGAGGCTGCCTTCATTAGCACAATAATAAAAGCTGGACCCAGCACAAAAACCACCTGCAGGCATTCCGTCGCCATTTCAGGTGGTTTAGTTGTCTATATTTATATCAAATCTTACTCCGTCGCAGTCTCTTCATCAGGCAAAGCCCATACGGATAAGCCACCGCCACACACATGGAACGTAGCCCAGCCGTCCTTCTCAATGGTGATGCTATCCTCGCAGCTGTGCGTCAGATCGGTCCATACTTCACCGGCACGATGTTCGCCGACAAACATTCGTTTCTCGCCATCATCCCCGTTGGAGACCACCACCGCACAACCGGAGCCCTCGATTTCTTCCACGCCGCGGCGTACCCATCCAATGGTATTGGGATGATCGAAATAATCCTCCTGTTCCCCATAAGCCTTGTTATAACGGGCAGACAGCAAGATATCCAGAATCTCCTTTTTACCCTCCACAGGTTCAGGACCGCCAATACCATAATAATCCCCGTAAAAGACGACCGGATACCCATCACGGCGCAGCAGGGTCAGTGCATACGCGCTGGGTTTAAACCAGTCGTCAATCCATGATTCCAGTGCTTCATGCGGCTGGGAGTCATGGTTATCGACAAATGTTACTGCATGCGTTGGGTGTGTCTGAACGAGCGTATCATCGAAGATTTTGGACAGGTCGAAATCTCTGCCTGCCAGTGATGCCTCATGCAGCTTATAGTGAAGGGACACATCGAACAGGTCGATCTGATAATCCACCGTATCCAGGAATTGACGGCAGGCATCGAGATTGGAATTCCAGAACTCGCCTACGATGTAGAAGTCCTGCCCCCGCTTGCGAATCATCTCTGCTGCAAATTCCTTGATGAATTCATGGTTTATATGCTTGATTGCATCCAGGCGGAAACCACTGCATTGCAGCGTATCGATCAGCCATTTCCCCCATTGGAGCATCTCCTTGCGGACCTGCGGGTGATTGTAATCGATATTGGCGAACATCAGATAATCATAGTTGCCGAACTCGTCATCGACATTCTGATTCCATTTCTTGTTCTCTCCTGCGATGCGGAATATGCCGCTGCGTTCTGTCTTGGCATCAAAGTCCGTACCGTTAAAGTGCTCTGAGGTCCACTTGAAGGACGAGTATTGGTCGCCACGACCCGGAAACGTAAATTTGGTCCAGCCTTCGATCTCGAACGGTTTGGATATTTCCTTCGTCCGGTCGTTAGGGTCCACTTCAATGACTTTGAACACTTCCTTCTCGTCGGCACCGGCCTTATGGTTCATCACCAGGTCAACATAGACGGCAACACCGTTTTTCTGACACTCGGCAATGGCATCCACCAATTCCTGTTTGGTACCGTACTTCGTCCGCACACTGCCTTTCTGGTCGAACTCCCCGAGATCGTACAGATCATAGACACCATATCCGGTATCCTCCGGGGTAATGGCTTTGGTCACAGGGGGCACCCATACCGAATCAATGCCTTTGGCTTTCAGCTCCGGAGCCATTTGGGCCAGTCGTTTCCAATGCTTACCGTCTGCAGCCAAATGCCATTCAAAAAACTGCATCATCGTATGATTCCTTTTCATCAAAAACCGACCTCCTTGATTGCTTTCGAAGCGGACGTTGGAACGGATATGTATTCGCCCTTGTTCGTTCGTTTGCTATCCAAGTAATACCCTTTTTGGCCTAGGCTTCAATCACCCGCAGAGAAGTTTCCGGTTGAAGGGGATATGCGCTTGTAATCCAGCCACTCCTCGGGCAGAAGGGAACGATACGGCTCCTGGGTGAAGCGATCATCCACCAATACGAGTACGCCCGTATCCTCTTCCGTGCGAATCAGCCTGCCGCCTGCCTGCAGCACTTTGTTCATTCCTGGGAAAACATAAGCATAATTAAAGCCATTACGTCCTGAGCGATCAAAATAGTCACGAAGCACGTTGTTTTCCAGTCCAATCTGGGGAAGCCCTGCACCTACCACAACGACCCCATTAAGACGATCTCCCGGCAGATCCACCCCTTCTGAAAATACGCCGCCCATCACGGCGAATACGAGCCTCGTTCGTTCCGGATGCGGCTGGAATGCATTCAGGAATGCCTCCCTTTCCAGCTCATTCATGCCCTGTTCCTGCATGACCGTATCGGCCTCACCAGGAAGCTGCATGTAGGTCTCGTAGACTTCACGCATATACGGATACGAAGGGAAAAAGACAAGCAGATTGCTCCGCGGCCACTCGGATACGAGCTGATGCAGCATGCTCGCAATCGGCTGCCTGGAACGCTGCCGGTCCTTGTAGCGAATGGACAAGGGAAGCAGCCTTACATCCAATTGTTCCCGCTGAAAGGGTGAAGGGATACGCAACGTGTAGTCCTCTTCCTCCGCACCAAGCATGTCCCGGTAATATCCCAGTGGTGACAAGGTTGCCGAGAAATGAATGATGGAACGGAACCCTTTCGCTGTCTGACGGAGCAGCACGGATGGATCAAGGCAGAACAGCTTCACTCTCACTTCGCTTCGTACACATTCGGCAAACGTGACGAATCGTTCATCATACAGCTTGGCGATACGCAGGAAGTTCTGGGCTGTGAAGTAGGCATCCAGCAGCAGTTGATCCGTCTCGGCATTTCCCGAACCGCCTTCCACAAGATTCTGCTCCGCAACCATGACAAAGGGCTCCAGCAATTCAATCAGTTCTTCCGGTGCCTCCTGCTGCAGCAGCTTGCCCTCTTCTCCTCCATTTTTGCGCAGGGTGATCAGGTACTTATCAATGGCTCCCGCATGGTCTGTAATGGCCTTCGCGGCAGCGACACTGCTGCCCAGCGTCTTAAACTCCCTTTTGACATCCAGAAAAACAGCCTTCTCCAGCTCAGCGGAGAACATCATGCGGCCGCGATCGACCAGATTATGCGCCTCATCCACCAGCAGCACCGTTTTGCGTTTCTGCTCCTCCAGCATGCGTTTGAGGGAAATACGCGGGTCAAAAATGTAGTTATAGTCACAGATGACTGCATCGGCCGCATATGCCGCATCCAGTGAAAATTCGAACGGACACACCCGGTGTTTACGCGCGTACTGTTCGATGACTGGGCGTGTCATCAATGTTTCATGCTCCAGCATATCCAGCACTGCCCCATTAATGCGATCGTAATACCCTTCACACATGCCGCATTGTCCGGTATCACAGGCTTCTTCTTCCTTGAAGCAGATCTTGTCCTTCGCAGTCAGGCTGATCACATGCATGTTCAACCCTTCCGCCTGCATTCTGGCAAAAGCCTCTTCTGCCGCAACACGAGTCGTCGTTCTTGCCGTAAGGTAGAACAACCGACTGGCTTCACCTTCACCAATCGCCTTCACCGCGGGAAATAAGACGGACATTGTTTTCCCAATTCCGGTTGGGGCCTTGGCCATCAGTCCCTTGCCTTCACGGATGGTCTGATATACTGCCCCTGCCAGCTTGCGCTGCCCTTCCCGATATTTGCGAAAGGGAAACGGCAGTTCTTTAACAGTGACATCCCGCTTCTCTTCATATGCAGCAATCATCTCGGCATAAGGAGCGTATCCAGCGATGACCTCAGCGGCAAATTGCTCAAGCTCCTCACGTTCGAGCATGCGCCGATATCTTCTCTCCTGACTATTCACGGTCTGCACGTAGGTAAGCTGCACTTGCATTCTTGGCTCATCATGCTGAACGGCATACATATATGCATACATGATGGCCTGCGCCCAGTGGACCGGAAGCCCGTCGCCCAGATCATCCAGGTTGCCGGCTGTTGATTTGATCTCATCCACCGTCAGCTGACCCTCCAGACGAATCAGACCATCACATCGCCCTTCGATTACATAGACCAGGTCTCCATGCCGGATTTCAGCTTCAAGCACGACTTCTTTCAGATCCTCTTCCGTGTAATCCTTCTGCACCCGCTGGTGAATTCGAGTTCCTTCCTGCATGGATGCGTTGGAGCGGAATCCGGGACGAATACTGCCGCTGCGGTATACATATTCAACCAAAGGCCTGACTGATATTCGAATGGTATTTGTCATACGATCACCCGTTCTGTTTTAGTCTTTCTACTTTATCATGAAAAGACCTGGCCAAACCAGCCATTCCGCAGATTGGACTCGTCCCTCCCCGTATGCTATGTTGAAGGGGAACGTACATTTA
Organism: Paenibacillus sp. 7516; assembly: GCF_002272715.1. Classification (NCBI taxonomy): domain Bacteria; kingdom Bacillati; phylum Bacillota; class Bacilli; order Caryophanales; family Paenibacillaceae; genus Paenibacillus; species Paenibacillus sp. 7516. The sequence goes on along the minus strand of NZ_NPBI01000024.1, from coordinate 322,296 downwards.
AGGAGGCAGATTCCATGTATATTTATTTGGTTCCTTCCCCGATTCCGGACGTGCTCGCTGCATATCCGCATCTGACCTTGCGGAGCGAGGAGCAGGTTCGTCTTGCCATCGAAACGACTGAACGTCTGCTTCATATTGAGTCGGATGATAGCATAGCCGCATATGAGGCATTTGATGCCGCAGGCTCCTGGACAGGCGGCAGCTTTGCGGTTTTGAATAATATCCCGGTGACGGAAGACGGCCGTGGTGACTTCGAGAATCGGTTCAAAAACCGTGCACGCAAAGTGGAGGATGAGCCAGGTTTTGTCGGTATCCGTGTGCTCCGTCCCCTGAAAGACGATACGTATGTTGTACTTACCCTGTGGGAGTCTGAGGATCACTTCAAAAGCTGGCAGCAGTCTCAGGCATACAATCATGCCCACCGCAATCGCAGTACAAGTGAAGGACTGACCGCACAGAAACCAGCCATGTTTCCAAGAGCCTCTTATGTCACGACATATACGATAGAATAATGGGTAGCCTGATAGACTCAAGCACCCCACCAGTTTTACTTATGCAGCAGATCACATGGCCTCTCCCTGAATGGGAGGGGCTTTTTATATTTCTTATTTTTGACACAGCATACCATGAGGTAGCATAATACTTGTTAAATGAAACTTCGGAAGGGAAGGCGGTTATGTTGTCACGCAGTTCACTCACCCGGTTTCTAAGCGGACCGTTTATATTGTTTACCGTGATCATGATTATCAAAAGCTCCCTGGCCTGGATCGTCATTTTCGATGATATCCCGGTATGGAAACCTTTGCTCACTGAGCTGCCGCTTATCTGGATCTGCTTTTGTCTGATTGAGTGGTTTGCAGCCAAAAGACGGATGTGGGCCTATCTTGCGCTGAACCTGGTGCTGTCAGGCATTTTTTTCGCTGCCATTATGTATTACAAATATTACGGGGTCATCGTCAATTATCATGCGCTCGCGCAGGTGAATCAGGTGACGTCGGTGAAGAGCAGCATGTTCTCCCTGCTGGACCCGTATTACTTGTTTATTTTTGCGGATATTCTGATTATTGGCGGCATCCTGATCCGGCGCCGGATCAAGCTCGGCGTTACCGAACGTCCGGGAAAGATACCTCTGGACCGTAGAAGCAGACGCAGAGTCGCCTCCGTTATTCTGATGGTTTCCCTGGTAATCTGCATGCTGAACATATATCCTAACCGGGCAAGCATGAGCGAAATTACGCAAGCGGAACAAATGGGTATCCTCGGTTACGAGGCATATACCATTCTGGCGGATCGGCCTGACAAACCCGTTCCGCTTGATGAGATTGATCAGGATCACATCGATCAAATCAAACAAACGACAGCGCTGGACTCTATCGTGGATTCGGGGGCAGCTAAAGGCCGGAACGTGATTGTCCTCCAGCTGGAATCATTCCAGAATTTCCTGATTGGTCTGAAGGTGGATGGCCAGGAAGTCACACCACATCTCAACCAGCTTGCACAGGAAAGCCTGTTTTTCCCGAACTTCTATCAGCAGGTAGGTCAGGGGAATACATCGGATGCCGAGTTTGTTGTAAATACATCCTTCTATACACCGCCAAACGGAGCAGCATCTACGGTCTATGCCGATAAAGCCCTGCCAAGTCTCCCCAAACTGTTGTCCGCAAACGGGTATCAGACAGCTACATTCCATTCAAACGATGTTCGTTTCTGGAATCGGGATCAGCTCTACCAGGCGCTTGGTTTTGACCAATATTATGATATTGACTATTTTGGCACTGCGGATTCCATAGCTTTCTCGGCATCGGATGAGGTGCTGTATTCCAAAACGCTCGACAAATTGGAAGAGATGCAGGCAGAAGGCTCCCCCTTCTATGCACAGATCATCTCCATGTCTGCACATCACCCGTACCATTTGCCGGAAAGCAAGGTTAGTCTGACGCTGCCAGAACGGTACACAGACACCCTGCCTGGTGATTATCTGGTATCCCAGCATTATGCCGATCAGGCGGTGGGACAGTTCATTGAGGGTTTAAAACAACGCGGACTATGGGAAAACAGCCTGCTGGTGGTATACGGAGACCACCTCGGCCTGCCCATCTATTCGCTGGACCGGGACGACAAAGAGCTAATGAAGGAAATCTACGGCCGGGAGTATACATCCGCGGATATGATTAACATTCCGCTCATCATTACGGCTCCCGGTGTCACGCCTGCAGAGCAGCTGGGTCAGATCGGCGGACAGGTGGACATTCTGCCAACGATAGCCGGACTCACGGGAGCATCTCTCCAGGATCAACTGCACTTCGGGCAGGATCTGCTGCGGGAGTCAGGCAACCTGCTGCCGGAACGCTATTATCTGCCTACCGGTTCTGTGCTTAATGATGCCTCATTATTCATTCCGGAGACCGGTTATGGTGACGGAACCCATTACTCGCTTGCCGATGCCGGAAGGCAGGACATCAGGCAGGTGGAGAACCGTTCGGAACCGAAAAAGGAGTCATCGGAAGAGGCAGCTGTTCCCGCAACCGCCACAACGGATAACGACATAGTGTCCTCCTCAGGTTACATTACCAAGGACGAGTACGAGCGTGCTTTGGATCTTATGCATTTGTCCAACAGTTATTTAATACAGCTGCCTGACCGGAATACAGAGAAGTAGCTGGAAGCAGTCATTCAATCTATTAAAAAGCCCATGAAACAGGAATGGAATCCTGCTTCATGGGCTTTATGCATTTCCAGCCGTTCGCAGGCTGTGTCATGCTGTATTTCTGATTCGTAATTACAAAGGCAGCAGCGGCACCGAAGTGCGAGCTTTCAGCTGATCCACCATGGCAAGCCATTCCTGCGGTTTATTCGGCAGTACAGCATAATAGCGATTCAGGAAATCGGCCACCAGGCTGGCTGGCAGCTCCCCCTGCGCCTCATTGCCCGGCATGAAGCAGAGGTCAAGTCCACCCACTGCTTCTCCGTCCCCTTGCCAGGAAGGATGAACATACGGGAAATCCAGTCGTTGATATCCCAGGTGGGACAGCACTTCGCGCCGTACATACGGATCCATGGGTTTAATGCCGCCAAATTCATGATCCTGGCTAAGATACGGGTTATAGATCTCGGCGAACATGCCGAACAGTTCCTTGCCGTTTGCCGCGGCAAGCTGCTGCAGGTCACGCTTCCGATGGTTGGCAAGGAAACTGCCAATGCCCAAACCTTCGCGGCCGATAATCGTAAAATCCGTCATGGCCACATTCCAGTCTTCGTAGTAACGGTATTCTGTCGCTCCCACGACGTTCCCTTCATGCACAGCCACAAATACGCGAATACCTGGATCTTCCAGCGGTTCCTGCCACAGCGGGAAGTCCAGTACTTCCTCAGGCGGGAAAATCTCCTGCATCAGCTTGTGCATTTGGGCAAACAAAGGATCATTAATCGAAGTAATTCGTGTAAATTCCATGGATTCATCTACCTCCAATGATAAATGTGCATTATGTCTTGAACGGATTGCGCCATTCCATAAGGGCTGCATAGTTGCAGGACTCCTCATCATCCAGATACTCCGTCGCCACGCCCACTGGCATACGCCCGCAGCGCAGCAGGAATGAGATTACCGGATCGTGTTTCTCGCCGGATACCACCTGCTCCAGATACGATTCAGCCGTCATTTCATCTGCCACCAGATGGTACCCGGGCATTCTCCCGGCACCGAGCAGCCGGTCGAGCCCCTGTACAATGACCAGATGATACATGGCCTGCATCATGAGCTGTGCCAGTCCCCACTTGCGAAATTTCGGACGTACGCAGAGATCAACGATGTAGAGCGTGTTGCCATCCGGCTGATGATTGCGAATATACCCATCATCGGTCACTTCAACCCACGTGTGGCTTGCCGGATGTGAAGGGTCCCATTGCATGCGCAGCGAGGTCATCGATCCCGCCAGTTCACCATCTACCTCAATGCAGATGGCCCCATCCGGGTAGTTGGCTACATGACTGGCCAGCTGCTCATGGTTCCAGAGCAGCTCTTCCGGATAAGGCGGAGGGAAGCTCTCGGCCTGGATGCGAATCAGTTCATCGAAGTCAGCCTCCTGATACGTACGAACGATAGCTTTTACGGGCTTACCGCGCTTATCCGGACCGGTAATCAACATCTCTTTTTGATACATGCTGATAATCTCCTCCTCCCAACAGACAATACGGGTAGTTCAAGCCTCAGACTACTCCCAGTCGGTATATAGATCGGTGCGGCGGTCACGCCAGGTCGTTACAGATCCGCGCTCACGTACTTCATATAGCAAATCCAGATCCAGATCTGCCGTTACGATCATATCATCGTTAATCTCACCTTCGGCCAGAATACCGCGCGGCGGGAACGGGACATCATTCGGCGTAATGATGGCAGCCTGTCCGTAGTTGGCACGCATGAAGTCCACTGTCGGCAGATTGCCCACTGTTCCGGTCAGTACAACATAAACCTGATTCTCTACCGCACGGGCATGACTTGTATAGCGTACCCGGTAGAATCCATGGCGATCATCCGTGCAGGAAGGACAGAAGATGACGTCAGCTCCTTTGGCTTTTGCCATACGCACAATTTCCGGGAACTCAATATCGTAACAGGTCAGCATCGCAATTCTGCCTTTATCCGTGTCGAATACTTCAAGGCCATCACCCGGTGCCATGTTCCATTCCTGTACTTCGGTCGGTGTAATATGGATCTTGGCCTGGCGTGCAATACGGCCATCCGGATAGAACATGTGGGCGGTATTATACAACTTCCCTTCACGCCGGATGACATGGGTTCCCCCGATCAGGTGCATGTTGTACTTCGCCGCCAGGGATGTAAACAGCTGTTCATACTGCTCCGTAAAATCTGGCAAGTCCTCAATGGTCAGCGCGTTGCCCTTACCGTCACCAATGGACATGAGCTGAGTTGTAAAAAATTCAGGGAACAGCACAAATTCAGTTCCGAATTCGTCGGCTGTCCGTATGTAATGCTCGGCTTGAGCAGCAAACTGCTCAAAGGAGCTGATGGTTTGCAATTGGTACTGTACAGCGGATACCCGCAATTTCATGTTTCTCCACCTCCATCATTATTCTGCTCTCATTGTATCAACGAAATGAAGTAATTTCTATTTCCTTTCTTCGCTCAACATCGCCTTGGTGAAACCGATCCATTCCCGTGTGGCAAAAGAAAGATATCGGTCCTTGCGCCAGATCATGCCGAGCTGCCAAGGAATCACGGGTTCCACAACCGGCATAATGCGTACACGCATATGATCCACTTCACGGCAGATGGTCTCGGGGAGTAATGCCACACCCAGATTGGCAGCGACCATTGCACTGAGCAAATCCCACTGGGAGCTCTCATAGACAACCCTCGGATGGAATCCTACATGCTGACAGGCAGCAATGATCCGATCATGCAGGGCAAAATCCTCCCTGAACAGCACAAAGGCATCATGCTCCAGCTCACGCAGGGCAACCGATTCTTTGCCCGCCAGCGGATGCGAAGGGTGAACGAGCAGATTCAGCTTTTCTTCCACGAACACAAAATGATCGAGCAGCTCATCCACCGTCGGCAGCACTGCTACACCAATATCCAGTGCACCACTGATGACATCGGCTTCTACTTTTTTCGCACCATCCTCAAACAGTTGAATGCTCACTTGCGGATAGGCCTTATGAAATTCACCGATGATCATGGGGAAAAAGCTCGAGCCCACCATGGGCGGCAGTCCGATACGCAGATGTCCTTTTTTCAGGTTCATCAGATCATCGAGTTCAGACGACAAGCTGCGAAACGATTTTTCAATTTCCAGTGCCTGACGAAAAAAAACATGCCCTGCATCGGTCAATTCGACTCTCTTGCCATACCGATCCAGCAGCGTGACTCCCAGCTCATCTTCAAGACTTTTCACGGTTTTGCTGATAGTTGGTTGGGTGATATATAACACCTCGGCTGCCTTAGTAAAGCTCTGCTGCCTAGCGACTTCCAGAAAATATTGCAAATGGCGGATATCCATCGTCTGATTCCAGCCTCTCATAGATAAATGGAATAGAAAACATTCTTAATATGCATTTTACTCATGAAAGAATGCGATGTAAAATTGGTAACAAGAAAGTGTGTTTCCATTCATTTTCATAAAAAATAAATCAATCACGTTGATAATATAAGGAGGAATTGAAGTGAAAAAATGGGGACTTGGGATATTGCAGGTTGCTCTCCTCATGGTCTTTTCACTGCTCATGGACCAGTTGGCCCGTGCTCTCCATTTGCCTGTGCCGGGTTCGATACTCGGTATGGTTGTACTGTTTATTTTGCTTCAGACTCGGGTCGTGAAGCTGCGCTGGATTGAAGTCGGAGCCGCCTGGCTGCTGGGAGAACTGCTGCTGTTCTTCATTCCTTCAGCCGTTGGCATCATGAACTACATGCCCATGCTTGAACATGACGGACTGCAGATTCTGTTCATCGTCCTGCTGAGTACATTTCTGGTTATGGTCTGCACCGGCCTGGTTGCCACACGAATCGCCAAACGAAAGGAGCGTCACACCGGATGATCGGATTTCTCTGCTTGTTGTTAACTGTCGGTATTTACTTGATTGCCAAACGCATGTATCGCCAATTGCCCAAGGTGTATCTGTCTCCACTGCTGATCACGCCCCTGCTTGTTGTTGGCGTGCTGCTTGCGACCGGGACGGATTATGCAGATTACAGCAGCGGCGGCAAATGGCTTAGTCTGCTGCTGCAACCGGCTACGGTAGCTTTTGCTGTACCGCTCTATACCTTTTTCCATGTGCTCAAAAAGCATATATCCGAGATTGTCTTCAGTGTCATGACCGGATCGGTAGTTGCCGTACTCTCGTCAGCCCTGCTCGCCAAATGGCTTCAGCTGGACTCCGGGCTGATTCACAGCCTGATTCCGCGTTCCATTACAACTCCGATTGCCATGAATGTCTCAGCTACCATTGGGGGGATCCCGGCTGTTACTGCTGTTTTTGTCATCATGACCGGTTTGCTTGGGGCGATTATGGGTCCTTCTATCGTTAAAATGCTCCGCATTGATGGAGAGATTGCCCGCGGAACCCTGCTCGGAACGGGTGCCCACGGCACAGGGACTTCCAAAGCTTTTGAGCTCAGTTCCCTGACAGGAACCATCTCCAGTATCTCCATGGTACTCGCTGCATTGTTCACTCTGGCGGTGGCTCCCATTCTTTCTAAACTTATTTTCCCATAATAGATAGAATTGTCCCTATTATTTGAAATATTATTGTTGTATTAAAGCCCTTTCTTCCTTACAATAAGGACATGTTTTATAAGCGAATATTGCGGGGGAGATGCGATGAAAAGAACCGGAATGAAGAGATCTCTGGACCGCCTTGGACGAATTGTCCTTCCCAAAGAAATGCGGGATACGATGGAAATCCATATCGGCGATCCGCTTGAGTTTTTCATTGAGGGGAAAGAGTTGATTTTGAGAAAGTACAAATCAACGTTGTGTGTGTTTTGCGGTGATATGGATACGGATATGTATTTCAAAGAGCAATTCATCTGCCGGACGTGTGCTGTTCAATTAAAACACCCGGATGACACTCCCGAATGGTTCGTTCCTCAGAACAAACAGGCTCCTGCAGCCGTGGAGCGTCCTGCAGCCGATTCCGCCAAAGTCTCGTCTCCCACATGGGATGAGGGAACTGTACCTGCCAGCACTGAGTATCCTGACCTGAGGCCCAAGACGGCTCGCATGCTGCAACAGATGAAAGAAATTGTTGAACAGAATCCTGGTTTGGCTCAGCAGCAGATTGCGGAAAAACTTGGTATTAGCCAAGGACGCGTCTCCCAATTAAAGAAATTGCTATAATACGATTTCATTTTATTATTTATAATCAGGAGATCTTCCCGATGAGGAAGTCCTACTGCAAGAGAACCCTGTGTATGTGTGGGTTCTTCTTTTTTTATCCGTTTATTGATATGGAGGAGAGTAGCATGAACAACATGCTGTATTTATCCCAGTTTAATCTGCTGTCCAGTCTGTCCGAAGCGGATCTTGTCGAAATGGACAGCATGACATCCATCACCACCCTGTCCAAAAATACATCGATTCAGACCCCGGATACATTTACTGAAGGCTTTTATTTTGTGAAAAGAGGGGCCATCCGCCTCTATACACTGAGTTCAGAAGGAAAGCAGTTTACACTCGATATTCTGAAAGAAGGCAACGTGTTTGGAGAAATGAACGGTATCTCGCTTGGTACACGGGCAATGTATATCGAAACGATGGAGGAATCCGACATTTGCCTGATGAACCGCCAGCGTTTTGACCAGTTTCTGCTTGAACATCCCGCATTCATGATGAACCTGATGAAGGTGCTGAGCGAGCGGATTAAGAACATGAGTGAGCTAACACAGAAGCTGGCCCTCGGGAATCTCCATGATAAAATTATGCATGCTCTCTTACGACTAGCCAGCCAGATGGGATCGACTGAGGAAGAGGATTACTTCCGAATCCATCTCGCACTGACCCATCAGGAGATTGCCTGGATGGTAGGGGCAAGCCGGGAATCGGTTACTGTCGTACTGCAGGAGCTCTCAAAAGCCGGGAGAATCCGTACCGGTTTCAAGTCGGTATCCCTGCATCGGGATGCAATGACCTCCATGCACGACCTGTCTGCCCACATGTAAGATGGATTACATCTCCAGCCCGCTGCTCACTGTATCGTGTAGGTATAGGACACGTGTACAAGGAGGAGCTTAGTCATGCAAGCAAAGGCACACGCAACGATCCCAAGTGATATTCTTCTACGAAAAGGTGCTCGCAAAGCGGCGGATATTCCGGAGCATGTCCGCAACCTTCTCCAATCCGGACAGATCGAATCCGTCAACCTGACGGAATGGCTCGCAGTCGATCACATCCTTCTATTTCAGCAAATCACCCAAGATTGGGAAATGATCGAGGATACCCTAGAAATTATTCAGCAGTTACAACAGTTGAATGAGCAGCGAATTATGAAGCTCATCCCGGCTATAGCTCTTGCTTGGCTTGCTCTCATGGAGCACAAGGATACTGAATATCGGACCCAACTTTTCTATTCCATTGCCCAGCATCATTCAGACAGCGTTCGCTGCTGGGCAGCTTACATGATTGGAATGAATTCGCAACTGAGCTTAAATGAAAAGCTTGATCGCATCCGCCCCTTCGCCGCAGACCCCCATTTCGGTGTACGCGAGATTGCCTGGATGGCTGTACGTGAGCCGATCATAATCGAGTTACCCATTGCCCTGAAGCACCTTCTACCCTGGACAGCTGATCCTGATCCGCGAATCAGACGCTTCGCCATTGAATCCATTAGACCCCACGGCGTTTGGGCCAAGCATATTCAGGTGCTAAAAGAAAACCCGGCCTTAGCTCTTCCCCTGCTGGAACTGGTGAAATCCGATCAGGACAAATATGTGCAGGATTCGGTTAGCAACTGGTTGAATGATGCCAGCAAATCGAATCCGGATTGGGTTCGCCAGGTCTGTAGCACCTGGCTGCAGATGTCAGATACGAAGGCCACAAGGCGGATCACCACCCGAGCGCAGAGAAGCCTGTGATCATTTTTTACAATCTAAAGAAAAATGAATTACATGAAGGCATCGTAAAAGAGGGCAACTGTTTTCACAGCCGCCCTCTTTAGGTTATTCAATCTATACGTTGGTCTAATTAGGTTACGCCTGAACAACTTCCAGGACCTCTTCTTCCTCCAGCTTGCGCATACCGATCGCCAGAATAACAATATTGGCAACGAGCAGGATCGCTGGAAGAGCAATAGCCCCGTATTGTCCGTAGATCAGATGACTTCCGAGTGCACCAATCAGAATAAATGTCAGTACACCTGCTGCTACCATGCGGGTACGCGGGATCAATAAACCCACTGCACTAAGCAGTTCTACCGCGCCGAGCAGATACATCGTCCACTTGGGATACGAGAAGCTTTCGAATGTCTGTACCATCATCTCGGCACCCATCACCTTGTTAAGCCCCGTCATCACAAATACACCTGCAAGCACTACCAGAAAAATATATCCAATAACTTTCATTATGTATGTTCCTCCTGTAACTGATCTAAAGGTTAGATGAAAAGTAAAGCTGGAGCATCTTGACTGCTGCACATTGCGTATTCAATTCAAATCTGCAAGATGCTAAATCTATGTCAAAGCCGTCTTGCGACGACTCGGTTTTCAAGCTAACATGCGAACGAATAATGTGGTCCATATCTATCTATTAGGTATTATTGGATACTGGCTTACTTTTATGAAGTGAGTATATAATAATAAGATTATTTATTCAAGTAATTTTTTGATAAATAGTGTATAATACATACAAAAGGGTTGTTGCATGGATTTTTGCCGTAACCTTTATGAATGAATGCTTCTTATTTTTCGTCAGAGTGGCGGTAAGCCAGGCACTTTTTTTATATACAAGAAAGTTGGACCATTCCTACATTGTTATGCGAATTGAGGTGAACACGTTGAAGCTGAGAAAAGCAAAATCACCAAGTCCCTGTTTGATCACACAAGCCATGGACATTATTGGTAAGAAGTGGGTTCTGCTGATCATGTATCAGCTGCTCTCCGGACCTAAGCGCTTCACGGAGCTGGAAGCGGAAATGGCCATTAGCGGCCGTCTGTTATCCGAACGGTTGAAGGAAATGGAGATGGAAGGCATCGTAACCCGTCATATGTATCCTGAAATTCCGCCACGGGTTGAATACGAGCTGACCCCCAAAGGCAAGGCTATTGAGCCGGTGATCAACCAAATTTATGGCTGGTCCTCCGACTGGCTGAAACGATAGCAATGCAGATCCCTCTAATCTAAAACACCAAAAGCCTGAATAGGTGCTGATCTTCTTCAGATCAGCTTCCCATTCAGGCTTTTTTCTTGAACTGCAATTTAACTATTACGTAATTTAATGTGAAAGGTTCTTAATAGGCTTCAGCTGCACCGGCAGACCGGAATCGGCAGATGCCAGCGCTGCTGTTGTAATCTCCTGCGTACGGCAGGCATCCGCGTAATCAGACAGAATCCGCGTACGGTCACCCGTCCGAAGAGCATGAATGAACGCCTCGTTCTCCCGTTCATACGGGTTATGTCCTGCCGGAATCTCCTGACCCGCCATCGCGTGGGCAGCAGCACTTGGCAGCAGCAGACGGTCTGGTGTCCAGTCCCATACTCCCGCTTCCGTGTAGAACTGAAGTCCGGCACCGCCTTCTCCATCCGGCAGCAGGCATGTATTGGCAATGCTCGCAATGGCACCGCTCTCCAGCTTAAGCGTAACATTCGCTACATCTGCCACGGTAACATGATCATGTTTCTCATGCATCACACGCTGGGCTGCTGCAGCATACACCTCAGTAACTTCTCCTGCACAATATCGGAGCAGATCCACAATATGTGTTGTCTGCTCGACAAACTGCCCTCCGGATCCATCCTGACGGCGCCACCAGGCAACGCCTGGCATCCCGCCCATCCAGCGTCCAAGTGCCATGCCAATCGTCTGATCCTTCATTGCCCCCCGAAGCACCTGAGCGGCTTCCTGATAGCGAAAGTGATAACCTACCGAAGTAAGCAAACCTGTATCCTTCACCTGATCTAAAATGTTGCGCGGAATTTCCATTCCTGTGCTTAGTGGTTTCTCCACAAGGAAAGGGATGCCGCGACGAATCAGTTCCGATTCAATCGTACCATGTGACATTGGCGGAACGCAGATGTAAACTGCATCCAGCTTCTCCCCATCCAGCATATGTTCAAGCTCGCTGTAGCCAGCTGCATCATACACGGAAGCCATGGCCTCAGCTTTCTCCAAGGTGGTCCCGAGCACACTTGCCACACGGACGCCTTCCATTCGTGCCAAAATATCTGCATGGACTTTGCTGAACCAGCCTGTTCCAATGATGCCAATCTGTAACGTCATGGATGTAATCCCCTCTCTTTGTTACGCGCTTACATGTTCCATTCGACCCCCGAATACGAAATCCTGCATTATATTTTGCCAGATGCCCCCAATATCAGCCGGTCCAGTTCTTGTTCATACCCTGTTCTCTGCTCATCCGTCCAGCACAGCCGATCATTCATGTATTGGATAACTGCCGACTTATACTGACGCACCTCGTCAATTCGGAAAAATAAATCGCCTGTTCGTCGCACCAGGAAGTCTGCCGGGGTTACGGCCATTTCTTCCTCAATTGCATAATTCAGCATGAGCAGCAGTTCCTGCGGCATGCCATGCAGTTCCGCCTTGGCCCGTGGATCAGGCAACCGGTCATACAGGGCATCCACATTGGATCCATAGGTACGAGCCAGCCGCTCTGCAGCTTGCCGATTGAGTCCGAGTGCTACCCCATCCTTAATCTTGCGCTCTATATAGACGGAGTATCCTGCTGAGCCACCAACGTCCCCACCGGAAATCGGCATCTTCTTGGTTATGCATGGCCCAATCGATTTACCTGTTTCCTGCTTCAGCTCCCTGGCTGCCAGATCAACGACCATTTCAGCCATTTTGCGATACCCGGTCAGCTTACCCCCCGCAATGGTGATCAGTCCGGAGGGAGAGACCCACACTTCATCCTTGCGTGAGATTTCGGAAGGACTCTTGCCCTCCTCATGGATTAATGGACGTATGCCAGCCCAGCCCGATTCCACATCTTCGGCACGAATCTGGATATCTGGAAACATGCCATTTACCGCATCGATTACATAATCCCGATCTGCTTCAGAGATCAGAGGATGCGCCGGGTCATCCTGGAAAACAGTATCGGTGGTACCCACGTATGTTTTGCCATCCCGCGGAACCGCGAAAACCATTCGCCCATCAGGCGTATCAAAATATACAGCTTGCCGTAGAGGAAACCTTGATCCGTCGAACACCAGATGAATGCCTTTGGTCATTTGCAGCGTCTTGCCCTGACGTGAACCATCTACCTTGCGGAGCTCATCCACCCATGGACCCGAAGCATTGATTACCTTGCTTGCCCTTAATTGAACACGTTGGCCTGAGATCTGGTCTGTGGCCTCGATGCCAATGATCTTTCCGTTTTCCTTCACAAACCCGTCTGCTTTTACATAATTCACAGCTTGGGCTCCACGCTTTACCGCTTCTTTCATCACTTCGATGGTAAGCCGTGCATCATCCGTCCGGTATTCCACATATAACCCGCCACCCAGCAGTCCCTCTCGGCGCAGCAAAGGTTCGCTGTCCGAGACAGCTCCAGCGTTTAGCATCGTACGGCGTTCGCTGCGCTTCACACCCGCGAGCCGGTCATACACCATCAAACCAATGGAAGTGCTGAAGCGCCCAAACGTACCTCCCGTATAAATGGGCAGGAGCATCGGCTCCGGTGTCGTCACATGAGGTCCATTTTCATAGACAATTGCCCGTTCGCGTCCTACCTCAGCTACCATTCTCACTTCGAACTGCTTCAGATATCGTAAACCTCCGTGGACCAGTTTGGTTGAACGGCTGGACGTGCCCGCTGCAAAATCCTGCATTTCAACCAGCGCGGTCTTCAGTCCGCGGGACGCTGCATCAAGGGCAATGCCTGCCCCAGTGATCCCTCCGCCTATAACCAATATGTCAAAATGTGCATTCGCCATGGATTGAAGATACTCGCCGCGCATCGCTGCCGAGAAAGGTGAAGTCATCGGTATGCCTCCCATTCATTTCCTTTATTTTTGCTAACCCACCTTCAAAAAAGAACAAAAAAAGACCACGTCATTCGCTGCAGCAATTGCTGAGCGGTACGTGGTCTCTCCCGATCTCCAGACATCATTTTTTAACTTGTGCTTTAATCCTATCACACATTTTGAGCGGCGTGAAGGCCTGAAATGACACATTATTCAAAAAAAATTCAAAAAGTTGTTCTGCCCAAGGACGTAATTTCAATCTGATCCACTAACCTCTTTATTTTCCTAATCATGGATATATGGATTTCGTTCCCCAGGAAAATATCTCCTGTAAGTTATGCATCATTTTCCACCAGTAATTATCATCTATAGCATTTATTTAACGAAAAAGTACAAATGACCGTATCTTCATAATCCTACTTATTTGAAGGCCATCGCAGCCTTCACTGCTCGCTGCCAACCCGCGTACAGATCATTTCTGGTATCCTCTTCCATCAGCGGATTGAATACGCGCTCCGTGTTCTCATGATCCTTCAGTTCATCGGCACTTTCCCAGTACCCGACAGCAAGACCTGCCAAATAAGCCGCCCCCAGAGCCGTTGTCTCGTTCACCGTTGGGCGCTCAACCGGAATGCCCAGAATGTCGCTCTGGAATTGCATCAGAAAGTCATTGGCCGCTGCGCCGCCATCGACGCGTAGAGAATGAACGTCAATGCCCGAGTCGGATTCCATAGCTGCCAGGACATCCTTGGTTTGATACGCCAGCGCTTCAAGCGTCGCACGAATAAAATGTTCCTTCGTAGTGCCGCGTGTCAGGCCGAATACGGCACCTTTCACCTCGCTGTCCCAATACGGACTACCTAGCCCCACGAAGGCCGGTACCATATACACACCGTCTGTGGAAGGCACCCGTGCAGCATAATCCTCACTATCCTTGGAGGAACGCAGCATCCTTAATCCGTCACGCAGCCACTGAATGGCAGAGCCTGCCACAAAAATGCTGCCTTCGAGTGCATACTCCACCTTGCCATTAACACCCCAGGCAATCGTTGTGATCAATCCATGGTCCGACTTTACCGGATCTTTCCCGGTATTCATGAGCATGAAGCACCCGGTACCATATGTGTTTTTCATACTGCCCTTGTGATAACATCCCTGACCGAACAGGGCTGCCTGCTGATCCCCCGCTGCGCCAGCAATGGGAACCCGGTGGCCGAAGAAATGATAATCCATCGTGTGCGCATACACTTCAGAGGAGCCCCGCACTTCCGGCAGCATCGCTTTTGGAATATCGAGAATACGGAGCAGTTCGTCATCCCATTGCAGATCATAGATGTTGTACATCAATGTACGGGAGGCATTGGATACGTCCGTCACATGGGTACCTCCACTGAGCTTCCAGATCAGCCAGCTGTCGATCGTGCCAAATAGCAGTTCTCCCTGCTCCGCGCGTTCACGTGCTCCTGGCACATGGTCCAGAACCCACTTGACTTTCGTACCGGAAAAATAGGGATCAATAAGCAGTCCTGTTTTCTCCCGAAAAAGGTCTGCCAGTCCCTTCGATTTCAGCTCTTCACATATATCAGCAGTTTGTCTCGACTGCCAGACTACGGCATTATAGATGGGGCGGCCTGTTTCCTTGTCCCACACCACAACCGTCTCGCGCTGGTTCGTAATCCCGATTCCAGCAATCTGGGCAGGCTTAATTCCGCTCTCTGCCAAGCATGAAGCCATAACCGCAAGAATGGAGCTCCAGATTTCATTTGCATTCTGCTCGACCCATCCTGGCTTGGGGAAATACTGCGGAAACTCCTGCTGGGCGATATGTACAATCTCCCCATTGTGGTTAAACAGAATGGCCCGTGAACTCGTGGTCCCCTGATCAAGAGCCATAATATACTTTTCCATATCGACAACCTCCTGTAAGCATATTGCATCATTCGATATCACAGGTGCCTGATTGACAGATGCAATAATGTTGAAATTAATGCTATCGTTTCGGTTCTGTAAGCGATTCCCCAAAATGTCGGATCAGGTCAAAATTGGACGTGGTCACCGCTGTTGCACCGGCCTGAAGCGCGAGCTCAACCTCTTGGGCGGACCGGATCAGTCCTCCGGCAATAATGGGAATCCCCGTCCGTTCCGCTACCTCGGTAATAATATGCGGAATAACGCCAGGAAGCACTTCAATATAATCCGGCTGTGTCTTCGTCAGCAGTTGATAACTCTTCTCCAAGGCATTTGTATCCAGCAAAAACACCCGCTGAATCGCGGTGATCCCCTTTTGTTTCGCCTTTTGAATAACCGTTGCCCGTGTGGAGATCAAACCCGCCGGACGAATATGCTGACACAAATATTCTACCGCGTACTCATCGTTCTTCAGCCCTTGGACCAGATCGGCATGCAGCAGGATTTTTTTGCTTCGCCGCCTTGCCTCATCCAGCAAGCTGTTCAACTGGGCAATGTGGGTATCCAGCAAAACCCCATAGGTGTAAGGGCCATCAATAATCGCTTCGAACTGCTTCATGCTCTTGGCAGCGGGTAACATGCTCTGTCCCTCAAATGGCACCATCGTTCCTCCTGCATCATTCAGATTGCCTATATTGTATAATCCGTATGGTAGATCGGCAAGCAGGGCCAGGCAGTAGGAAGCAATCCCCATAGCGTGGTTGCTCTGCAGTAAACACCAAAAGGCTGCTGTCGTACACCCCTGAGGAAGTGAACAACAACAGCCAACTTTTTGTCGATTGCACAGCAAGATACCTTCACTGGAATCAACGCTGATTTAACACATAAGGTGAGATTTAAGCCTGCGCATGCGGAAGCAGCACATCGGCCCCGTCCCAGCCATCATTCTCTGCCAGGTGACCCGAACGACTTACTTTCGTTTGCAGGTATTTCTCATTGAACGCCGAACGATCGCCCCACAATGGAACACGTCCGCCCACATTCAGTCCCGCTTCCTGCAGTGCAGCCAGCTTCCGCGGATTGTTCGTGATCAACGTAACAGGTGCAGAACGCAGTGCACGCAATACAGCAATGGCATCGTCATAGTTACGAGCATCGTCCGTAAAGCCAAGCTGCAGGTTCGCATCTACGGTATCCAGACCTTCCTCTTGCAGAATGTACGCCATCGCTTTGCTGAACAGACCAATCCCGCGACCTTCATGGTTCGCCAGGTAAAACAAGGCACCCGCTCCATGGGCTGCGATCATTTTCATGGATTGCTCCAGCTGGAAGCCACAATCACAGCGCTTGCTGCCAAAAATATCGCCTGTATGACAGATGCTGTGCATCCGGATCAGTGCTTCCTGCGCTTCGGCAAAATCGCCGTACACGAGCACACTGGACTGCTGACGTTCTGCCAGTTCGGCAGTAGCCAGCGATTCAATCAGCTCGCCGCTCTCCATGACCTTATCCGATTTCAGCCAGCTGTACCACTGGAATGTACGCGTCTCTCCATCCAGATTGACCGGGAGCTTAATCGGTCCAACCAGATATATAAATTCTTTTCCACTCGGAAAAGTCTGGATTTTGGGGGCAAGTAATTGAATAATATGTGAATTGATCATCATGTTTCGTTCCTCCTGTTAAGCCATTTGATATACAAATTGATTCGTATCCAGACCGAAAAAAGATCACTGGACGTGTATAGTACGTATCTATATTATTGTCATCATCATTAGTTACTTTATGTAAGCAAGTTTAAAATAAAAATTATATTGTGTCAAGTAACTTTTGTTTTTAAAGTAACTAATAAAATCAAGATACGAAACCGACACAAATTTGTGTTTCATTTTTGGAATATTGGGTATGAGTTTATAAACTGCTCATAGAATGATGTTGTAGTCCAAAGTACTTCATGCCTCGAACTTAACGATGAGGGGGTTGTGCACATGATCCGCCGGAAAAGAACCTGCTGGACAGCCATCATGATGGTCTGCGTCCTGCTTATAAGCGGATGCTCCATCTGGCCAGGACAAGACGATTCTGCTAATAACAAAAAGGTAGCGCTTACACTTTGGTACTGGAACCGTTCCATTGATGATAAGCTGATTGCCAAGGCCAAGGAACAGTTCCCCAATATTGAACTGACTGCCCAGAAGATCGGCGGTGACTTCAAGGCGAAGCTCAAGACAACGCTGGCCGCCAAATCAGGCGAGCCTGATATTGTTGCCCTAAACGACTGGATCATGGAACTCTTCCCCAGTGAAGACCGTTTTTATAACTTGTATGATCTCGGCGCAGGGGACGTCGAAGACCAGTACCTTGAATGGAAATGGAAGCAGGGCGTCACGCCAAGCGGACAGATGATTGGTTTCCCGATGGATACGGGACCGACAGCTCTCTTTTACCGGGCAGATCTCTTCAAGGAGGCTGGACTGCCATCTGAACCCGAGGATGTAAGCCGTCAGCTGAATAGCTGGGAAGCATACGCCGCAGCAGGCGAACAGATCAAGGAGAAACTTGGGGGCAAGGTATTTCTGACCGATAACATTGGAAGCGTTTACAATCAAGTGTTATCCCAAGGAGCTGAGCGTTACTTCCGCCCGGATGGTTCGTTTATCGGCATGGATTCTCCTCTGGTACGCACAAGCTGGGATACCGCCATTGATTTCAAGCAAAAGGGATTGCTGGCGAATGCAGATGGCTGGACTCCAGGCTGGAATGCAGCGATGAATAATGGGGAAATTGCATCCTTCGTGGGTGCGGTCTGGATGAAACAGGTGCTGCAGGAAGCCGCGCCAGATACATCGGGTAAGTGGCGGGTGGCTCGTGCTCCTGGCGGAGATGGCAATAACGGCGGTTCGTTCCTGTCCATTCTGAAGTCCAGTGAGCATCCTCAGGAAGCCTTCGAGCTGGTGCGCTGGCTGCAGAGTCCGGAAAATCAGCTGGAGCAATATCAGACGC
Organism: Paenibacillus sp. 7516; assembly: GCF_002272715.1. NCBI lineage: Bacteria > Bacillati > Bacillota > Bacilli > Caryophanales > Paenibacillaceae > Paenibacillus > Paenibacillus sp. 7516. Next base: position 303,727 of record NZ_NPBI01000024.1, on the reverse strand, counting down.
TGAACCTCTTCCCTTCTGCACCGGGTGTGTTCGACTCTCCCGCAATGAAAGAAGAGGAGCCCTTCTTCGGCGGACAGGCGACAGGGCCTGTATTTGCCGAATCGGCACAGCATGTTCCAGACGCCTTTTTTGGTGAGCGTTACCCATCGGTACACAACATTATTACCCGGCGCCTGAATGATGTCGCGAAGCAAAATGCCGATCCCCAGCAGGTCTGGACCGATACCGTACACCGCGTTGAGCGGGAACTCCAGCGTTGACCTGAAGAACGTGTGTGTTCGATATCCGCATAAGGAGGAATTCATATGGCTGTAACCGAACCCCATCTCACTCCCGAACCCGGAGCCGTGCGTCCGGACCTGGATCGGAAGAAATCTCTCCTGTTCCAAATTTGGGAACATCGTGCCCTATATGCAGCAATCTCACCGTTTTATATTCTATTTGCCGTGTTTGGCCTGTTTCCCATCGGCTTCTCATTGTACCTGGCTTTCCACAAGTGGGACGGCATTGGCGTAATGACCTACAACGGGCTGAACAATTTTAAATACATGCTGACCGATGCCGAGTTCTGGCAGGCTGTGGGCAATACATTCATGATCTGGATATACTCGACCATTCCCATGCTGTTCTTTGCCCTGATTGTCGCCTTTTTGCTGCATGCGCCGTTCGTGAAGTTCCGTACACTGTTTCGGGTCGGTTACTTCCTGCCAAACGTCACCTCCATCGTGGCCGTAGCAATCATCTTTGGTGCACTGTTTGCCAACAACTATGGCTTTCTCAACTATCTCCTGCAGTCGGTCGGGCTTCCGGTCGTGGAATGGCTTAATGCGCCTTGGGGTATTAAAGTGGCGATCTCCTCCATGGTCGTCTGGCGCTGGACAGGGTACAATGCGGTCATTTATCTGGCTGGACTTCAGAGTATACCGCAGACCTTGTATGAAGCAGCCAAAATTGACGGCGCATCCGGTATACAGTCCTTCTTCCGAATTACAATTCCGATGCTGCGCCCTGTGATTCTGTTCACGGTGATTACATCAACGATTGGCGGCATGCAGCTGTTCACCGAACCTCAGATTCTCGTGGGCAACGACGGCGGTGCAGGCGCAGCCGGGATGACCATTGTTCTGTACCTTTACCGTGAATCGTTCATCAACAATTACTTCGGATATGGTGCAGCGGTGGGTTGGGGCATGTTCCTCATTATCGCCCTGTTCTCCATCGTGAACTGGAAGCTTGTTCAAGGCAAGTCATCCTGATGTGACAAGGGGGGAGCGCTCATGACGTCTAAATACCTCAAATCGCTCGTATTGTATACCGGTCTTATCGGGGGCATGCTCATTTCCATGTTCCCGTTCTATTGGCTGATTGTTATGTCCACCCGGACAACGTCCGACATCTATGCATTTCCGCCCCAGCTCTGGTTCGGGGGAGAACTGTGGAATAATATCAGCCGGGTGCTGCAGCAGATCGACTTCTGGGGTGCATTTGTCAATACACTGTTTGTATCCGGCATGGTGACCGTGCTCGTGCTGTTCTTCGACTCATTAGCGGGTTTTGCGTTTGCGAAGTTTGAATTTCCGGGCAAAAAGTGGCTCTTCGTCCTGCTGCTGGCCACCATGATGGTACCTTCCCAGCTGTCGCTCGTGCCTTCCTTCGTCCTCATGGCCACGTTCGGTTGGGTCGGTTCTTTCAAGGCTCTGATTATCCCGGGCATGGTGAATGCCTTCGGCATCTTCTGGATTCGCCAGTATGCCACAGAGTCCATCCCGAATGACCTGCTCGATGCGGGCCGGATCGACGGCTGTAATTTCTTCCGTCTCTATTGGAATGTGGCGCTGCCCATCCTGCGACCTGCGTTTGCGTTTCTCGGCGCATTTACCTTTATCGGAGTATGGAACGACTATCTATGGCCGCTCATTGTCCTGACAGATGAACGGAAATACACCCTGCAGATTGCCCTCTCACAGTTAAATGGACTGTACAATACGGATTACGCGATGGTTATCGCCGGTACACTGCTGGCTGTTATTCCGCTCATTATCATGTTCCTGTTCATCAGCCGCCAGTTCATTTCGGATATTGCCGCAGGAGCGGTGAAAGATTAAGACTCGGCATTTTGATCCATCCCTCAAGTCTGATATTCTTATCTAAAGATAAATACCAGATGCTCCAGAGAAAGGGATGACAAAATGGCTTCTTCACCCTATATGATTGGCGTAGATATCGGCACCACTTCCACCAAGGCCGTATTGTTCGAACAAAACGGTACCATTGTGGCTCAGGGTGGTGCCGATTATCCGCTGTATACCCCTACCCCTGCGATTGCTGAGCAGGATGCGGACGATATTTTTCAAGCTGTTGTAGAATCCGTTAAACAGGCGACATCCAAGGCGGGTGTCAAACCGGATGAGATTCTGTTTGTATCGTTCAGCTCGGCGATGCACAGCATCCTGCCTGTTGACGGGCAGGGTAAACCGCTGATGCGTGCCATGACGTGGGCAGATAATCGCAGCGCGGAATGGACCGAAGCACTCAAAACTGAAATGAACGGTCATGAAATCTATCTGAGAACAGGAACGCCCATTCATCCGATGTCACCGCTGACCAAGATCATGTGGCTGACCCGGGAACAGCCGGAACTGTTCAAACAAACCCACAAATTCATCTCCATGAAAGAATACGTGTTCCTCAAGCTGTTCAATGAGTACGTGATTGACCACTCCATGGCGTCTGCCACCGGAATGATGAATCTGGAGAAGCTGGACTGGGATGAGGAAGCCCTGCATGTGGCAGGAATCACACCAGATCATTTATCCCGGCTTATGCCGACCACTCATGTGCTCAAGCAAGGTCTGAACCCGGAGTATGCCAAGGAAATGGGCATTGCAGACACGACGCCATTTGTCATCGGGGCAAGTGACGGTGTGCTCTCCAATCTTGGCGTAAATGCAATTGATCCTGGCGTGGTGGCAGTGACCATCGGCACCAGCGGAGCCATTCGTACGGTCGTGGACAAACCGGTTACCGATCCGAAAGGACGCTTCTTCTGTTACGCGCTCACCGAGGATGCGTGGGTGATTGGCGGGCCCGTGAATAATGGCGGGGTCATTTTCCGCTGGATTCGGGACGAGTTTGCAGCTTCTGAGGTAGAGACAGCGAAGCGTCTGGGCATTGATCCTTATGAAGTGCTCACACGGGTTGCTGAAAATGTACCACCAGGATCGGAAGGTCTGCTCTTCCATCCGTATATGACAGGTGAGCGGGCTCCGCTCTGGAATCCGAATGCCCGCGGCTCGTTCTTCGGTCTGACGCTTCATCATAAGAAGGAGCACATGATCCGCGCAGCTTTGGAAGGTGTATTGTTCAATCTGTATACCGTCATGCTGGCTATTGAAGAGAAGATCGGCCGTCCCACCAAAATTCAGGCAACGGGCGGCTTCGCCCGCTCCGAATTATGGCGGCAGATGATGGCCGATATTTTCGACCAGGATGTCATTATTCCCGAAAGCATTGAGAGCTCCTGCCTTGGCGCAGCCGTGCTTGGCTTGTATGCACTTGGCCGAATTGATTCCCTGAGTGCGGTATCCGGCATGATTGGATCCACACATCGCCATCAGCCTGACCCGGATCATGTCCGCATCTACCGGGAATTGCTGCCGATCTTCATCCGGATCTCCCGCAAGTTTGAGGAAGAGTATGCGGATATCGCTGCTTTTCAAAATAAAACAATGCATCAGAAATAAATTGCAGAAAAAACAGGCGTCCATTTAAGGGCACCTGTTTTTTTACTACTTATGAATACATTACTCATTTATATTTACGGAATGCGTCCTTGTCGTCCTGCACATTTTCCAGATACATAATCTGTCCCTCATCATTCACGCGGGCGATATCAATCCCTGTTTTGGCATATACCGTGCCATCAGCAGCTTGCCCACATACCGCCCAGTTCGTCTGATAGCTGCCGTCCGGCCGAAGCACCCACCCGTCCCACATATGTTTGACGTCCATGTTGTACTCGTAGAAGGCTTTCATAAAACCTTCAAATCCCCTTCTGCTGGTGCCGTTTAACACAATCTCAGCATCCGGTGTAAATAGGGACAGTAAATCCTCCATCGCACGTGCATCCGTACGGGAAGCGTCAAATAAACGAAAATAGTTGTTTAACAAGGTAGTCATGGTGTTCCTCCTGATGGTCATAAACCGATATGAATTACAGTTCGAATAATTTCGAACTATCGATTAGCAATGTATCACACAATTCAGTCTCCTCACAAGCTTCAGTTCGAAAAAAATCAAACATTGAAAGAGACGTTTCAATATGCTACCGTCATAGATATGAAAACACCTACGATACCCATCGCTTCGGAAATGGAGTTTACCACAGTCTGCAATGCACTTGGTGATCCGGTACGCATGAAGATTGCTCACTGCCTGGCCAGCTCCGGCGAGAAAAACTGTTCCGCCTTCGAAGTAGACCATATTTCCAAATCAACACTGTCCCATCACATCAAAATTCTTCGTGAAGCAGGCCTGATCCAGCCACGTATTGAAGGCAAACAGCATTTTTACTCTTTGCGAAAGGATGATCTAAACAGTCGTTTTCCCGGTCTTGTAGAATTAATATTGAATACGACAGGAGGTTAATTGCATTGTTGGATAAAAAAGCGGCAAAAATACTGCTGAGCACATTCTGGGGAGGTGGCGGCTGGAAGACAGAACGTGCACCGTTCTCCGGGGATGATTTTGAATATGCCAAGAGCAAACATGTGATGTTCGATCCGCAGACCACCACCCACGACGAGATTGTCCGGCGTCTGCATGAAATTCATCAGGACATCACCTTGAAGGACAGGGTCGTATCGGCTTTTCTGCATAGCCTGTCCACCAAAAAAGTATATTTGCGCAGTGCGCTCTCAAGTTGGGCACTAACCTCACGTTTACCTCTTCATACCTATGCGGAACGGCCCGCGCTTCGTGCCAACACCAGTGCATGCGGGGATTGCAATTACCTGCGGATACAATCGGACAAGCATTATGTGAACGTCGATCTGAACGTCCTGAATTTTGAGCGGATCAAATGGGGCGGGGTCCGTCATGGATGGCTGCTCTACTGTCTGTTGGATCTGGAACTGCTGCTTCTTGATAACGATTCAAGCTACGAGGTAACCTCGGAAGACAAGGCCATCCTTGAACAGCTTCTCGCAGCCTGCCAGACTGGTGATCCCAAGGATAGTGCCCGCTCGCTTGAAAAGCTGTGGAAAGGTCTGCTCCCATCGAGCAAACAGGAACGGGATGCCCTGCTAGAGATCTGGGCTGCTGCTGGACTGCTGGTTCCTGGCGATACGCCGAGAAGAGGCAAGGGTGGTTCCGGCGATTTTATTTTTGCAGCTACCTGGCAAGGAGATGACGGCTATAACGCGGAAACAGCAAACCACTTCTTTGGATCTTATTTGCAATAAATGTTCTGAACTTTGGCTTGCTGCCAACATATGCGATCATGCAGGTTACAATAATGACATCGACAGATTTCCGCTCTAGCTCGTATAATAGGGGAAAAATGGTAGATGGGAGTGAATCAAGCAATTTTATGGTATACATAATGGCCTTTTTGCTGTCTTTTGTTGTCGTGCTTCTGCTCATTCCTCCGCTTAGCCGACTGGCCCACCGCCTTGATTTTGTGGACAAGCCACGGGAGGACGTAGAGCGCAAGCTGCATAGGCAGCCCATTCCACTGACGGCGAGTTACGCGATATTTACCGGATTCTTCCTGACATACATTGCTTTTACGAAGCAGCTGTCCATGGAGACAGCCGCACTGGTTGCAGGCGGTATGCTTCTATTAACGATCGGCACCATTGATGACTGGTACAAAACAAAAGGCAAAGACTTTCCCGCCCTGCCCAAAATGATCATTCAGATCTCTGCGGCCGTGCTCGTATTTGCTTCCGGTATTGCATTCACCGGGTTTGTGAACCCGCTGACCTCGGAATACATCATGCTTCCGTTCTGGCTGCAGTTCATTCTGACGATCCTGTGGATCTTCGGCGTAACCACCGTCATTAACTTCTCGGATGGCATGGACGGGCTTGCTGGCGGATTGTCAGCGATCTCGGCAGTCACGCTGTTTGTCGTTGCCCTGGCCAAAGGCCAAAGCGATTCGGCACTCATGTCCATTGTGCTTGTCGGTGTAACGCTTGGGTACCTGAAATACAACAAACCTCCGGCCAAGGTATTTATGGGTGATGCCGGAGCGACATTTCTCGGTTTCATTTTGGCTGTCATTGCCCTTGACGGGGCATTCAAGCAAGCGACCATGCTGTCTCTATTCATCCCGATTCTGGCTCTTGGTGTACCGATCTTCGACAATATCTTTGTCGTTATCAAACGTTTCATTCAAGGCAAAGCCATCTATCAGGCCGATGCAAGCCAGGCTCATTACCGCCTCCTGCGTGCAGGGCTGAACCATAAGCAGGTGGTTGGCGTTTTATATCTCATCAGTACCTGCCTCTGTCTCTCTTCCATCATTCTCATGTTGGTCGAAATGTAGAGACGGACCATATTGCTCCATACAGTTAAAAAAGACGAGCCCGTGAAACCACGGGCTCGTCTTTTGGCTGATATAACCCTTTCATCAGCTTTATAACTTGGAGTAAGTCTTCTCTTTTCATCTGATCAACATGATCTCAGCCCTCAATCCTCGAAACCAACCACACTTACCTAGAAGCTGCGGGCGGCAACGGGACCCCTGGCTTCTGCCAGTCTGCCCATCCTGGTCGGTCGAGCTCGACGAGGCGACGATAACGCTCTTCCCGAGCCAGCAGCTGTTCGTGAGAACCCTGCATGGCAATCTGTCCATTTTCCATAAAAATGACCTCATCCATCTGTTCAGCACCAATGAGATGATGGGTAACCCAGATCATCGTTTTGCCCTGCATGCTGTCCAGAATGGTGCGCATCAGTGCGCGTTCCGTCACAGGATCAAGTCCCACTGTAGGTTCGTCGAAGATGACGACAGGTGTCTCCCGCAGCAGTACCCTGGCCAGGGCGATCCGCTGTCGTTCGCCACCCGAAAAACGCATGCCCGTCTCCAGCATCGGGGTATTGTACCCCTGCGGCAGAGATTCGATAAGTCCGGACAAACCGACCTGGTCAGCCACGCGTCTGATCTCCTCATCCGTTGCATGTGGACGGCCAATCCTCAGATTGTTCGCGACCGTTGTATCGAAAAGATGCGGATTCTGATTCAGCACTGCAATGACATCAGGTACATTATCTCCTAGCGTCTGCACAGGCTGATCATTGATCAGAACTTCCCCTGCTGAAGGGAGCAGAGCACCCTGAATCAGTTTGAGGAGTGTGGATTTGCCTCCCCCACTGCGCCCAAGGATAGCTAGCCGTTTCCCCTGGGGCAGATGAAGAGAAACACCCTGTACTGCATGGGCATCTTCGGAAGCATAGTGGTAACTTACATGATCAATTCGAATATCTGCTCTCAGCTTCGGAGGGATACGCAGACGGATGCGTTGATCCCGTGAACGATTCGTCATCTCCGCTGATTCAGAAGAGGCTTCAGCCGCCTGCACCGTTTCATCTCTGCCTGACGTGGCACCTGGAGTGTGTCCCTTACCCTCCAGATGCTGCAATCGATCCAGCGATTCGCGGTACTCGGGGATACGCTCCACCGCATCGGACACAGGCAGTAAGGCTTCCGTAAGTGGAAACAGAACAAGTACAAATGCCGCGATCATAACAGCGGGCAGCTGTCCTGCTGCAGCCTGGCTTCCTGCCCACAATGTCACAGACACCACCATCAGTCCAATGACACATTGTGCAATCAGGTCACGCCAGCGCGTCCATCTTCGCAGGCTGCGCCGAACGGAATCTGCCCTTTCCTCCCCCTCCTCCTGAAGACGAACAAACTCTGCTGCCCGACCACTGGCCAGCCAGTCTCCAAGGCCAAGTACACCGTCAGTAAGGCGCGTATATAAGTGGCTGTTCTCCTTTTTCAACCGTACTTTCTGTTTCCATGTAATCTTTAGCGTGATGGCTGGCAGCAACCCAATAAGGAATAACAAGTACAGACCCATCCACAATGCAAAACCCAGATCCACGGTTCCAAAAGAGATAACTGCCGCACCGTACAGGATCAGTGCCGTGATGGCTGGGAAAACCGTACGCAGATAAATATCCTGCAGCCGCTCGACATCCTCTGCAAGTGCACCAAGCACATCCCCCGTTTGCATTCGTGAACGCAGGAACAGGGCTTGGGGCTCCAAAATTCGATACAGCTTCACCCGTTGATCGGCAAGCACACGCAGTACGGCATCATGACCAGCCAGACGCTCGACATATCGAAACACCGCACGGAAAATCCCGAACGCACGAACACCCACAATCGGTACATATACCATCAGAATGTTTTCAGGGCGGAGCGCAGACTTGGAGATCAGGAACCCTGAGGTAAAGAGCAGCAGCACGGCACAACATGCAGCACATGTCCCCAGTGCAATAACTCCGGCAAATCTCCAGCGGTACTGTACCACGTAAGGAGAAATCCAGCTGCTCTTCACACTCCCGTTTCGGGCCGTTTCAATCTGCTCATGTTCAGCTTCCATGTTATACCGCCTCCATCTGGGCCCGAATCATCTGGTAATAGACGCCCTGTCTTGCAAGCAACTCTTCATGTGTTCCTGTCTCGGCAACCGTCCCGCCGTCCATCACGATGATGCGATCCATGTGCGCCATCCAGTGCAGGCGATGTGTAGCCAAAAATACCAGTTTGTCCTCAAAACACGGCAGCATCGTCTGTTTCAGCTCATACTCGGTCTCTACATCCAGATGTGCGGTTGGCTCGTCCAGTAGCAGTACCGGCCGTGCACTTAGCAAGGCTCTGGCCAAGGCTACCCGTTGCTCCTGCCCACCGCTGAGCTGTCTACCCCCGGCTCCAATTCGCTCATACAGTCCGTTTGGCAAGGAAGAGACCAGCTGGTTCAATCCTGCTGCATTAGCAGCCTCTGCAACCTCCGCATCCGATGCTTCCGGCATATAAAAGCGGACGTTATCAGCAAGGGTCCCACTGAATATATAGGGATGCTGCGGAATGGCAGCCGTTTGTGTTCTCCAGGATCCCATCATCTCCGGGGACACGGGCTGACCGTTCACCAACACTCGTCCTGATGTGGGCAGTTGAAAACCAGCCAGCACCTCAATCAATGTTGATTTCCCTGCACCACTTGCACCGATGATACCAACCTTGATCATACCGGAAATCTGAAAGGTGACATCCTCCAGCGAGGTGGCCCCGTCCTCTTCATGACGCACTTGGATGTCGGTAAGCGCCAGTCGGCTGCCCTTGTTCCAGAGCAGCTTCGATGAAGCTGAAGACACTTGTCTGGCAGTGCGATCATCATCCAATACAACACGTATGGTCGAGGCATGTTTACGGTCTGAAGAAGACTGCTGTACAGGTCTCATTCCGTCCGTCCCTGCCTGTGTCTGAAGAACAGTAGTGGCATATGCTTCCCGCTGTCTCTGTTCGGCTGCCTTCCCCCGCTCAATCATCTGAACAATTGCCTCTCCGGCTTCCTTGCCATCCAATGTGGCATGATAGTCTGCACCCACCATACGAACAGGAAGAAAATACTCCGGTGCCAAAATAAGTACCGTCAGTGCCGGACCCAGCAGAATCTGCCCCTCCGTTAGCCGCAAGCCGAGACCAACCGCGACCGAGGCAACCGAGAGCATGGTGAAGAAGTCCAGCGCGAAGGAAGACAAAAAGGCCATGCGCAGTGTAGACATCGTCCCTTTTCGGTAGCGCTGGCTGACTCGAACAATCGTATCTGTATGCTTGCCGCTCTGGCCCAGCGTTTTCAGCGTTTCGAGTCCGCGAAGCGTATCCACAAAGTGATTGGCCAGTGCCTTGTATGACTTGAATTGTCCATCAATCTTACGCTGTGCAGCCAGACCGACCAGAATCATGAACACAATTAATATGGGAAGGGTCAATGTCAAAATAACACCGGACATGATATCCAGCTTGAACACATACAAGAGAATAACGATGGGGGTAAATCCCATGCCCAGCATGCGGGGGATAAATAGCTCCAAATACGTCTTGTACTGGGCTGTTCCTTCGCGTGCCAACGTGACCAGATGCCCCGTTCCTTCCGTTTTGGCAAAACGCGGGCCAAGCCTGAACCACTGCTCCACCATTTGCCTGCGCAGGTCTGTTCCCGTTTTCTCTGCATACCGCATGGCCACCAGCTGCAACCAGAAGGAAATGGCATACCGGGCAGCAAAAGCAGCCAGGAACAGCAGCAGCACAGGGTACTGCTCTGCGATGGATGACCCTTCGAACAATGCCGTTATGGCCTCGGCAAGCCATTTGGCCTGCATAATGATTGTCATCGCCTGCAGCAGCACCAGCGCTGAAGCCAGCGCCAGTACAGGCCGGATCCCCGGCAGCTTCAGCAATCCCCGTCCCATGTCAGTACTCCAGGTGATGCTGCTCGTTCAGACGTTTGCGGAAAATGTAATAACTCCAGATCTGATATCCGAGGACAAAAGGCAGCAGCGTGCAGGCTACAATCGTCATCACTTTCAGTGAATACGCACCGGAAGCCGCATTATAGACGGTCAGATCGAACGCTGAGCCGAAGGAACTGACCATGACTCTTGGAAACAGGCCAATGAATACAGAGGCAAACGCGATGGCAATAACGGCTCCGGTCATACCGAAAGCCCAGCCCTCACGCTTATGCCGCACGAAGTAAGCAGCGAGACCCCATGAAACGGCACCAAGGACCACCATGATCCAGAGCGCCCAGCCGCGAACGGCGAACACATCTGTCATGAAGTAGGTCATCACTGCATACACCGCAAGAATGGCGGCCAGCGGCAGCATTAGTTTATTTGCCATATTCAACGCCCGTTCCCTGAGATCGCCAACGGTTCGCAAGGAAGCGAACAGCAGACCATGAACGAGACATAACAAGGTTACACTTAGACCGCCAACAACGGTATACGGGTTGACGATGTCCAGGAATCCCGCTCGCATCTGCATCTCCCCATCAATGGGCAGACCCTTCATGAGCGTTGCAAAGACAACCCCGAACAGAAATGGCAGGAGGCTGCTTGAGACGACAATGATGATATCCCATGTTTTGCGCCAGCGCTGCTGCTTCATCTTGCTCCGGAATTCAAAAGCGACTCCACGGCCGATCAATGCCAGTAATACAACTACAAGCGGCAGGTAAAAACCGCTGAACAAGGTGGCATACCAATGCGGAAAAGCAGCGAACATTGCGCCGCCTGCCGTGATTAGCCAGACCTCGTTTCCATCCCAGAACGGACCGATGGAGTTAATCAGGGTACGACGTTCCCGATCTGATCTGGCAATCAGGCCTGTGGACATTCCCACACCAAAATCGAAGCCTTCCAAAAAGAAAAAACCGACAAACAATACAGCGATCAACAGAAACCAAAGCTCACTTAGTGACAACGGAATACCCCCCATCCATGCCGAACGGATCGGCCGATTCATCGTGTTCCTCCGGCTTATCTACTGTGTGCGGACCTGCCTTGATCTCACGAACGAACAGATAGACCATGACAATGCCCAGAACCGTGTAAGCCGCCGTAAACGCAATGGTAGAGAACAGAATCTGGCCTGCGCTCACGTTAGGCGATACACTGGCTTCGGTCGTCATATATCCGAATACCGTCCAAGGCTGCCGTCCCACCTCCGTCATAATCCAGCCCGACGTATTGGCGATAAAAGGCAGGGATATAGCAAAAACCATCAGGCGCATAAACCATGTTCCAGCTACCTCCAGCTTCTTGCGCATCGCCAAAAATGTACCGTACAGGGCGAGTACAATCATTAAACCACCCGCAGCAATCATGATACGGAAGCTCCAGAACGTCGTCCGTACTGGCGGGATGTAGTTCCCTGGCCCATATGTCTGCTGATACTCGGCATTGAGTTCCTTCATGCCTTGAACACTGCCGGAGAATTTGCTGTAGGATAGATAACTGAGCAATCCTGGAATCTTGATCTCACCGGAGTTCTCCTGTTTGTCCGGATCTATTGATGCGATGACCGTCCACGGCGCAGGATCTTCCGTCGTTGTCCAAGTTCCTTCGCTGGCTGCCATTTTCATCGGCTGCGTCTCCACCAGATATTGCGCCTGGAAGTGCCCGGAGAACGCCACACCGAATGAGGAAACAAGACCAATAATGATGGCAATATTGAACGATTTGCGGAAAATCTCCACATCCTGCTTTTTCATTAATTTGTACGCACTGATGCCGGTTACCACGAAGGCCCCTGTCATTAATGCGCCAAAGATCGTATGCGGGAATTCAACCAGCAGCTGACCATTGGTAAGCAGCGCGAGGAAATCATTCATCTCGGCACGGCCGTTGTTAATCTCGAAACCGACTGGATGCTGCATGAATGAATTGGCTGCCAGAATCCACAATGCAGATAGGAATGTGCCGACAAATACGAGCCAGATACAGGCCAGATGCACCTTTTTGGATAACCGGTCCCACCCAAAAATCCAGAGCCCGATAAATGTAGACTCCATAAAAAACGCCAGCAAGGCTTCAACCGCCAGTGGCGCCCCGAACACATCCCCGACGAAGCGGGAATATTCGGACCAGTTCATGCCGAACTGGAACTCTTGCAGAATACCTGTCACGACCCCGACGGCAAAGTTAATCAGGAACAGCTTGCCCCAGAACTTGGCCATCGTTTTGTAAATCTCCTTGCCTTTGACTACGTACAACGTCTCCATAATGGCTACCAGCAGTACAAGACCGATGGACAGCGGTACAAAAAAGAAATGGAAGATCGTTGTGAGTGCATATTGGATACGCGATAACATAATCGGATCCATACCGTTACCCCTTCTTTCTGTTTACATCGCAGTGATTTGCATTTGGCATGGAAGCTGCACCTTCGCTGTCTGTCTGTCCGCCAAATACGTGATGAACGTATTGTGCCAGATTGCCCATTTTGTACATGTGACAATTATCACAATCTACATCGGAATTGCGAAAAAAATGTGACGATGGTCACACATTAGATAAAATTCAACCTAATATGCTGGCTTATCTGTTTCGTCTATTCAGGGAAGTTGCTCATGTTTGGCACGTAATGCCCATATGCTAGACTCAGACATATCATGCGAAATGCCTTAAGGGCTGTACATATGATGTGGAGTGATGGAATACCTCCGGAAGCGGGGGTGGAACGTTAGAATGCAGTCAAAGTGAGGTGATGACCCATGGATAAGCCCGAATGGATACCGGAGATCAACGGGAAAACAGCGTCAAATGAGGATGACAGCAAATGTCCTCCCCATCGGTACATTCTTTTTCCCCGCAAAGGAGGATGGCCCACTTTTCCTTATCCGGACATTGCAGCTCTGCTCTCAGCCGAGGGAGAGGTCTTATATGTAAGCAGTCAGGAACGTTCCGAAGAGATGCCACCGGCCATTTCAGTAATCAACCTACCAGAAGCTGAGATTCTGCTCCAGCAAAATCACACCGCAGCCGTCATTGCACACCCCTACTGGCTTACAGCAGTTCAATCGATGCATCCGAAGATCAGCATTGTGCTGCTTCCCGAACCAGCAGGCGATGAAGCAAACTCTCCGCTGTGGGAGGGTTGTATATCCAGACTGGTGGGTACTGCCGATCTGATCGGCACGTCTTCGGAAACACGGTACATGAAGCTGGCCTTTCAGGGCGTCCGCGCGGTCTGGCTGGGTGGTGAAGACAAGGCCCCGGCTGGCTCCATACACAAGGATGATCTCGAACTTCCGCTAAGAGATTATGAGCTGCTTTTTCTTCATGCCCTCAGACAAACCGTTACCGAAGCACCGGACACCATCACTCCGCTCCAGTGCAGCATGCGAGCAGACTATTACCGCCAGCTCCGTTCCAAAACGGGGCCGCATGAGACGATCTCCTTTTTGCTGGCAGCCTATGAATATCTGCTGGACGACTCCCGTGCAGCAGCGTCCCTGAAGGAAGCCTTTACACATGCGATCATGAACGGACGAAGTGATTGTGTGCAATCCCACTATCGGTTTCTATCGGCCATTCATGCCAAAGCAGGAGAAGTTGAATCTGCGCTGCAAGTCTACGGAATCAGTGCAGGCAGCAAACAGGAACGGCATCACTATGAACAGCTGTGCCGCTGGCTGGAGGCGGGAGAGAATCAGCTTGTTCAGGTAGAGCTGCTGCGGTTAAACGATGATTACGGAGCTGCGCTGGGGATATTGGACGCGCTTGGAGGAGAAACGGCCCGGCATTGGAAGTTCCGGATTTACCAGGAGACCGGATGTGCGGAGGATGCTCTTGCTCTGATCCATACGATAGATATCCAGGATCGTTCCAGCCGCAGGGATTATCAGGAGTTATCGGGGACTGCCATGGCCTTGCGGGGAGATCGTCACGGGGCAGTACGACAGTTTCTCGAAGCTGCTATGGAGAATGAGGAAGCTCTCGCACGGATTGTGGAGATGGAACTGCTGGATCACGCTGTACAGCAGCTGCTTGGGGAGGTGCCGTGATGCTGGACCCGAAGAAGCGCACGCAGCATAATCGGGGGCTGGGCATGCAGTCTGGCATTCGGACGGAAGTTCCCCCCTCCTCGTCTGAAACATTGGCGGACCATCAGATGGACTCGAAGAGCAATGAGGTGGAAAGCGAGCATTCATCCCCCACACCTTCTTCCATCCGCCGTGTCCGCAAAAGTCAGGGAAACAAACTGACTGCCATGCTGCAGGTCCGTAATGAACGCGGACGATTCCTTGAGGAAGTACTCCATGATCTGAGTGAATTCGTGGATGAGATCGTTATCGTGGATGATGCGAGTACCGATGGAACACCAGACATATGCAGGTCCTATCCAAAAGTGATTCGGCTCGAGATCCTGGAGAAGCCTCTATTTGCAGAGGAATGGCGGCTCCGCAATGCGTTATGGCAAGCGGCTGTAAGTACTTCACCGGACTGGTTGCTGTCCGTCGATGCGGATGAACTGTACAGTACGGAGGCCAAGGAAGCGATACGCGATCTGATCAACCAGGACCATGCAGACTGGGTGGCATTCCGATTCTACGATATGTGGGGCGGACGGACCCACTACCGGGATGACGAACTTTGGGGCCTGCACAGACGGCATACGGCATCACTTGTCCGCTATATGCCGGAGTATCCTTACTTTTACCCACAGCAGAACCATCATGTTCCCCGTCTCCCCTTGTCCTGTTCGGTATTGCCTGGCATTCGCACGGAATTAAAAGTACAGCATCTTGGGTGGGCAGGCAGCCTCGAAGACCGGGTTCGCAAGTATCTGCGTTACAAACGCATTGATCCCAGCGGCGAGTGGGGCAGTCTGGAGCATTACGAATCCATCCTGGACCCGGAACCTCGGCTGGTTCCCTGGAAGGAGGAGTATTGAGATGGGTGTGGTCAGCATTTTGACACACAGCTTCACGGATGGATACAACCGGGAGTTCGGACGGGTGTTCGGAGGGGGGCTTGAACGTTATATTCTGTATCTGTGCAGTGTGATCCGCGAACTGGGGCATCATCCCGAAGTGCATCAGTTGTCTTATTATGAAGCCTTTCAGACACGTACGGAGCAGATTGATGTATTCGGGTACGCCTACGATATGGATGATGTGCCTGAAGCCTTTGCCCGGATGGCAGCTGCAGCTCGCGGCCCGGTCATCTATGCCAGCTGTCTCTGGCAGCCCATCAGCTACAAGCCCGGCAGTCTTGGCATCTGCCACGGCATTAACTGGGATCGTCCCGGATTGCCGCTGGAGACCAAGCAGCAGGTGACTGAGCACATCCAATTGGCACTGGATGGACTGGTACGCATCGTATCGGTGGACTCCCATTTTCAGACCTTTTGCCGGGCGGCATGCACGTTTGATGATCCTCAACAGGTTGTCCTTATTCCCAATGCTGTGGATACCTCCTATTTCACTCCCGCTCCCCCCAGACCGAGGTTCGGACAGGAACAGGAAGCGGAATGGCTGTCTGCATGGAAGGAGGACCTCGCCAGCCAGGAAGAAGCCGGGGTCGTCATCTCCGGATGGAGTGCAAAGGAACCTGTTCTGCTTGATAACGCTGACAATTCCGATCAGGCAAACGTGATCGCTGATTCTGCTATCAGCATTCATAGTACTGCTCTGCCATCAAAGATTGCCCGCCCTCTAAGAATTCTGTATCCGCGCCGAATCAGTATGGAACGGGGCATCATCCCCATGATGCTTGCGGCAGATCGGCTGCTGGGTGCCTATCCTGATCTGGAGATTGAATTTGCCGGAGAACTGGTTGAAGGCAGCACGGTGGGCAGGGTGTTTCGGTATTGGCATCGCACTCATCCGCACCAGGATCGCATCTTGCAGCGTACGTACGACTTCAGGGATATCCGCGAGGCCTACCATCAGGCTGATATTGCCGTGATTCCCACGGTGTTCTCGGAGGGAACCTCCTATGCCTGCCTGGAAGCCATGAGCTGCGGCATTCCGGTCGTTGCCTCCAACGTGGGCGGGTTAAACGATCTCATACAGGACGGTTTCAATGGGCTGCTTGTGCCCCCTGGCGATGAAGCACTAACCGCCGCTCTGGTTCGCTTGCTGGAGGACAGGGCGGAGCGGGAGCGCCTCGGCATATATGCCAGGGAGACAGCCGTGGCCTACGATCTGTCCGGATGGCGGCGTAAGTGGAGTTCGGTATTGGAGACGTTCTTGGCAGATGCAGGATTGAGAGAGGGGATTCGGGGATGATGGACACACCTAATCAGAATGAGGCATTAGTATCCAGATATGTTCGGCGAAACGATCCCAAAACAGATACGCTGGTATTTCCACTGCATCCGGCATGGTGGAGCAGACCTTACGAATATGAATGGGCCCGCCAGTTCGCCCAACAAGACGATGTGGTACTGGATGCAGCCTGCGGCATTTCCCATCCGTTCAAGTTTTGGCTGGCCGAACACTGCCGGGAAGCTCACGCCTGTGATTGGGATGAACGTATCTTGTCGGAGGAAGCAATCCGGCAGGATATTGCTTCCGACTTCGGCGAAGATGCTGCGCGTCATTTACCGGAACATTACTTGACCAGGCTGCAACGTGCTCAGGCGAACCTGGCGCAGCTGCCTTATGCCTCAGGCAAGTTTGACCGTATATTCTGCATTTCGGTTCTGGAGCATCTGGATACAGGCACGATGCTGCGTGCCTTTCGCGAATTCGCCCGGGTCATGAAGCCGGATGGACAATTAATTGCAACCTTTGATGTGCCGGAGATGCGGCCCGATTTACTCGAGACCATCATGGCCGTTACCGGTCTCACCATTGATGGAAAGCTCGTGGTGGAAGAGCCTGATGATGCCATTTGGTCCGACATGTATGGGACGCCAATCCGCTGCTTCCGGGCAGTGATTCGAAAAAGGATAGTCGATCCCCGTTAGCAAGGATGAAACTGTCAAACGCCAGCAATGGGGTTAGCTGTTATGCGGGTGAAAGCCCGGTATGTCAGAGATGGACGAATAACATCTTACAGCGAGATGCAAAGCCTTCGGTTACCGCTGCGTCGGGAGATGTCAGGCGCAGCAGCATGTGCAGCCCCGGCGAACATAGAGTCGCCGGGCGGCCCGCCAAGTCAGGCCATTAATCTGACGGTCAGTGGTTCTCTTTCCGTTGGAGGCTTGCTGGCGTCCACAGCCTGCTTTGCTTGGTGGGAGGTCTAATGAATACTCTACCTTTCCGAATGGTAAAGCCGCCTCCGGCGAACCGGAAGCGGCTTTTAGCGTATTTCTTTTCATAACAGATATAGATGTTAAACGTGTTCCTTGACGACAGCCCCATGTGATTCCCGGATTCCCCATAATACACGCTGCATTACGATGCCTGCCATTCCAATAACCAGCGTAGCAATGCCAATGAATTGAAAGGTAAGGCCGGGCCCCATAATACGAATCAGCGCACCACCTGCCAGCGGGGCAACGACAAGCACAACACTGGACATCGAATTTTGGATGCCGAAGACACGTCCTACATAAGCAGGAGGGGTTTCCTTTTGCAGCAAATAATTCAGAGTCACCATAGAAAGGCCGTTTCCGAGACCAATGCACAGCCCCCAAACGATAATCCATACATCCGGGGTATGGGGAACTACCCAGCCTAGAGCACCAATACCTGCGCCAATAAGGACAAAACCTCCACCGAGCCCCCATCCATAACTGACTCGCGGCAGCCGGTTCAGCAGCAGAATCATGATAACAGCACCTGCACCTGCCGATGAGCCCAGCCACCCGATCAAGGTTTCATTCCCCGGCTTGATGCTTCGAAAAAGGGTTACGAACTGATAATCAATCATCAGAATGGCCATTAAGCCCAAACAGCCAAACAACAGCGTGCATAAAATGGCCCGGCTGTTTTGTATAAAGCTCCACCCTTTCGTCCATTGCGTCAGCACCGATTCCGTCTCTGCTGGGTCCTGCTGGTCTTGCGTCTCATAGCCTATAGAATGTTCCGGCTTCTCCGTTAACCGTCGCAATGGCCATAATACCAACCCGGATATTAAACGGGTGCAGGCATTGATCATAATACAAATCTGGGGTGAGAATACCGCCAGGATGACGGCACCCAGAAGCGGTCCGGCCACCTTGGAGCACTGTCCGACAAAACCGTTCAGAGACGATGCCTGGAACAGATGCTCCTCGGCCACTACTTGACGCGTCAGCGCCTGCTGGGCCGGAATGTGGAATACGCCCATCATGGCTCGCAAGGCCAGAAGCGGAAGCAGCCATGCCGCGCTTGGCGCGAACAAAATGGCAACCGTAAGCACAACGGTAATTACATCACAGAGTAGCATGATCTTTACTTTGTGCAGACGATCCGCAAGGGTACCCGCTACCGAACCCAGCAGAATGCCCGGGACAGCCATACAGACGGGAATCAGTGCGATGATCAGTGGATCGGCACCCCATCGATAGGCCACCAATACCTGAATGGCAAGGGCATCGAACCAATCCCCGAAAGTAGCGAGCGCATACGCGATAAACATACGCATGAAGCGGAAGTTGGTCCACAAACTTGTGGGTGGCATTGGGGACGAAGGTGATGAGCGATGAGATTCATTTGAAACAGTGTTCATTGTGGGGGGGTTCCTCCTACTCCTCTGATTACAGCCTTGTTGCCAGGCTTACATGTTCCTTGGCTGTAATCATACGAGAGTTATATCAGAGGAAGATCAGACGCTGGAGGAAATGGGGATAAATACGCGCGGACTTCATTCGTAATACGCTGCCCATACATAGGAACACCGTATTCTTTGGCAATTTCAGCATAGACTTGACGATATTTGTGAACCAGACGTCCCTCAATTCGGTGGTGTGCCATGAATAACAAGATCTGATTCGCCGAATTGATGTATAGTGGTGCGTTCAATGTCATTTTGAGAACATCCAGCCCGTCATCCATTCTCGGCTCTGCTTCTCGAGCTCTCCCCTGCCTCAGCAGCCACAGCCCCTCCATGACCTGAAATCGTCCAATCTCACGCAAATATGGCGCATCCTTCAGACTTGAACGTAACTTGCTCATCTGTTCTTCTACTCTTTCACCACTGCCGCCCCACAATTCTACGTACAACTCCGACAGGGATACGGGCAGCTTGAAGTTGACCAGATGATCTGTCTCAATGACGCGATATGTCTCTACTAATTGTGCTTTGGCCCGCCGATATTGACCAACCTCTGCATAGACCTCGACAATATTCAGGATACGGAGCTCCCGAAGCTGATCCGCAGACAACGCAGGTGAATTCAATGCCTGCTCATACAGATGCAAACTCTCTGCCGGTTCGATTAGCGCGTGTACAAAAATCAGCAGCCAGTATAAACGCTCCTCAAAAGGAAATTCCTCGGTGGTCATTAGCCATTCCAGATCCCCCTGGATAAAATGGATATACAGCTGATAGAACGAATCAATCTGGATACCCAGAGCATCCTGCTGATCGAACAAGGTTAGCATCGATTTCCCCTGTCCAAACAAATGATATTTGCGGAACAATCCATGGATCACTTCCCGCATCTCCAGATCGTGTGCGGAGGGGTTGGCGGGCAGCGCTGCCATATTCGTCCGTATGGTTAGTCTGTAACCGTAGCCCCGCACCGTATCCAGCGAAACTTCTTCCCATTGTTTCAGTTTCTTACGCAGCCGATATACATGGTCATCCACGGTGCGCTCAACCGGATACTCCAGCGGCCATACACTGTCCAGCAGCTGGCTGCGGGTGAATGCCTTTTCCTTGTTTTCATATAAAAAATGAAAAAGTGCGAATTCCTTCGCGAGCAGCTGGATGGAATCCGTGCGCCGGGTTACGGTATATGTACCTTCATCAAATTGCAATGACATGCCTGGTCCCCCTGTATATGCTTGCTTATCCCTTGTTTGGGTTCATACGAATGTGATTACGCTAAACCTGGTATTCGTTCATGTAGAAAACAACATACCACAAAAAACCTCTTGCGGGTACGCAAAAGGTTTTCTGTATAATACGCCCGCGTATGGCCTGGCCTCAGCCAAGTACCACGCGGTCGTCTGCCATCTTTTTGCCGCTGATGCGCTCGAATTCGCCCAGCAGCTCAGGTACGGTCAATGTGCGCTTGCGCTCTTCACTGACGTCCAGAATGATTCTGCCCTTATCCATCATGATCAGACGGTTACCGAGACGAATCGCTTGCTCCATATTGTGAGTTACCATCAGGGTCGTTAGTTTCATCTCACGGACCAGCGTTTCGGTCAGCTCGGTAATCAATTCGGCACGTGAAGGGTCAAGTGCCGCCGTATGTTCATCAAGCAGCAGAATCTGCGGCTGGGTAAAGGTTGCCATAAGAAGGCTGAGTGCCTGGCGCTCCCCGCCAGAGAGAAGACCCACTTTGGCATTGGGACGCTTATCGAGTCCAATCCCCAGCTTCTGCAGCTGGGCGTTGAAGATCTCCCGTCTTGCCCGGGTAACCCCGAAGCCAAGGCCACGCCCTTTACCGCGTTTATACGCCATCGCCATGTTTTCTTCAATGGACATATGCGGAGCCGTTCCTGCCATCGGATCCTGGAACACCCGGCCGATCCAGCTGCTGCGCTTATGCTCAGGCAGGTTTTTGATGGACCGGTCATTGATCAGCACATCCCCCATATCTGGCTTCATTACACCAGATATGATATTCATCAACGTAGATTTCCCCGCACCATTACTGCCGATGACCGTTACAAAATCCCCCGGATTCATCGTCAGATTCACGCCAACCAGAGCTGTCTTCTCGTCTGTCGTTCCCGGATTGAACAGCTTCGTCACATGTGAAATCTCCAGCATGTTCACATGCCTCCCTTCGCTTGTTGACCCGTGGACCGCATGAGCTCTTCCGTTCGTTTGCGAGCAAGGCTCTTCTGCTTCATGGAGCGCTGCATGGTTGGGAAGACAAGAGCAATAATGACGATTACCGCGGTAATCAGCTTCAGATCAGAGGTATCGAACCATTCGACCTGAAGAGCAAGCGCAACGACAATCCGGTAAATAATTGAACCGACCACAGCAGCGAGCGTTGCCCAGAATACCGTTCTTGCACCCAGAATGGCTTCCCCGATAATAACGGAGGCCAATCCGATCACGATCATACCAATCCCCATCGTAATGTCTGCGAAGCCTGATTGCTGGGCAATAAATGCCCCGGACAAGGCAACCAGTCCGTTGGACAAACTGACGCCGACGATGGTCGTTACATCGGTATTGGCACCGAAGCTGCGGATCATGCGTTTGTTGTCGCCTGTGGCGCGCAATGCCAGTCCAATATCGGTTTTCATGAACAAGTCCAGCATGATTTTAAATACCAGCACAACAATGATGATCAGCACCATGACATGCTCACCCGAGAATGGATTATCCATTCCCATAATGGATTTATTCGGCGCACCAAGAATACGCATATTAATGGAATAGAGGGCGATCATCATCAGAATCCCGGATAACAATCCATTAATTTTGCCTTTGGTATGCAGCAGACCGGTACAGGCTCCAGCTATCATTCCTCCAGCCATTGCCGCCAAACAAGCGAGCCAAGGAGAAAAGTCATTGGAGATCATAACCGCCGCGATTGCGCCTCCTGTTGTAAAACTTCCGTCTACGGTAAGATCGGGAAAATCGAGAATCCGGAACGTAATATATACACCAAGGGCCATGAGGGCATATAACAGACCGAGCTCGATTGCCCCTTCGATTGAATTCCAACTTATACTCACGCTACTTCCTCCCTGTCTTTCGAAAAGAATGAGGCGAACCCACTGCACGTCCGCCTCGCATCCGTACTGCCGGTTGTTATCCGGTCAGATTATTGAATAATGTTGTTATCCTGGTCCTGCACTTCCGCCTTCATCTCGTCGGTAACGGTGATGCCTTGAGCTTCAGCTGCTTTAAGGTTCAGGATCAGATCAAGCTTGTCCGGAACGGTTACTTTCATATCGCCAGGCTTCGTACCATTCTTCAGAATATCCGCGGCCATTTCGCCCACTTGATATCCATGGTCATAGTATTTAAAACCTACGGTAGCAAAAGCACCTTTTTCAACCGTATCCCGGTCACTAGAGAAGAACGGAATCTTGTTGCTGTTTGCTGTCTGGATGATCGTATCCACTGCACTGACAACCGAGTTGTCGAGTGTGATGTAGAAGGCATCCACTTTGCCTACCAGAGAGTCTGTTGCCTGTTTAACTTCAGATGTATTCGTAACTGGCGCTTTGACCAGCTTGATTCCGTGTGTTGCCAGTGCTTTTTCGGCATTGTCTGCCATGACAACGGCATTCGGTTCGCCTTCGTTAATGACCAAACCTACCGTTTTTACGTCCGTCATGTATTTCGCAATAAAATCAGCCAACTGCACGATTGCCTCCGGATTCGTATCCGATGCACCAGTGACATTGCCGCCTGGCTTGTCCAAGTCACTAACCAGTTTGGCACCCAGCGGATCCGTTACTGCTGCGAAGAGCAATGGCTTTTCTTTGACCTGCTGAGCCAGAGCCAGTGCAGATGGGGTAGCAATCCCGAGCACCAGGTCATTCTTTGAATCCCCTGCGATTTTTTGGGCAATGGACAGGTTGTTGGTTGAATCACCTTGTGCATTGTTGTAGTCAATGGTCAGGTTTTTGTTTTCTTCGATTCCCGCTTCCTTCAGTGCCGCAATAAATCCTTCACGTGTTGCATCCAGGGATGGATGTTCCACAATTTGCGAGATGGCAATGCGGTAGGATTTTTCTGCAGTACCTTCGCTTGCTGGAGTACCGGATCCTTCGGATTCCGTACCCGTACCCGTGCTGCTGTTATTTCCGCAACCTGCGGCTACAATCATTGAGGCAACCATCATCAGTGACATCCAGAATTTCTTTTTCATGTGAGAACCCCTCTCCATCTTCTAAATGTGTTGCCCATCTCTCATCCTAGTGACACGATAGGGCGGGACAAAGCGAACGCTTCAACGCATTGTTGCTTTTATCGACAAAAGCAGACAAACATAGACATTCCTCATGCGACTGAAGTCCATGACTCGTATTGGTCATTTTGTGTTTCTCTAATATTAAGGTGCGACTTCTTTCCCGTCAATGGTTGTACCGCTTCCAATTTGGTTTATTCCTTAATCGTGATAGAAAACATTACACAAAATAAAAAAGCCATCCACAATATTTCTGCCGATGGCCTTTACCATATTTAATTTGCCTATCAAATGTGGAGCCTTCTTCTAATCTCGTTGATAAGCAAACGCTTTTCCTCTTCGGAGATCCCATCCGCAACCAGTTTGCGTGCTGCCACAGGGAGGATCCAAGGTTCAACATCTGCATAACGGATACCAGATAATCTTTCGTACTCCACCATGAACAAGTTAATGCAGGCTTCCCTTGTAGCATCGAGAAGAACACTGGCTTCACTCGGCAAATGTGGGGGTAAGATCGCATATCGGATCATAATAACATATTCAGCCAAGTCAGCTTCCGGATTTCCTGTAGAAGCATTGTTCCAGTCAATAATGACTGCGTCGTTATCCCTAACCAGTATATTACCTGGATTTGGGTCTCCGTGACAAAGCTGCTGCTTGATGAGTAAGCCATCCAGTTCGGCGATAATAGCTGCCTTCTCCGCTTCTGTTAGATATTGTGCTCTATTAATATCATTTTTTATATTTTCCCGCTGACTTGGCATTTTGGCCACTGAATGAGAGTGAATCTGATGAAAAAGTTTTGCCGTGATCTTGGCGTCTATATAATCTTCCATAATATCTATGGGTGGCTGCATTCTGGATTGCTCTACTGCTCTTTCCACAAATCTCTTTATAATGGGATCGCCATAAATCCGTTCAAATACAATACCTGATCGTCCTCCAACGACCACCAAATCATAGGGGCGCGGAACGGGAAGCCCGCAGGCCCAAGCAGTTCGACAATGGTGCAGTTCAGCCTGTAAAGCAGCCGGAATGGTATTAGGCTTAGCCAACTTGATGATCTTGCTTCCATCTTCCCATTCAAACACTTCAGCGCATCCGCCTTCTCCAATTTTGTTACCGAGCCCATGGACCACTTTGCACACTCCCTATTCGGATTTAATAAGTGAGACCTTCTTTATGCAGTAACATTTCATACATTTCCCGGATCATCTCGATGGCTTCGTCCATGTCCAGCTCTAGGGTGTGAGAGTTGAGTAACGTTCCAATGCCGATTAAATAAATCGTCAGTTTTAAGAAAATACGCTTGAGTTGCTCGTAGGAAATGTCCTGTAATCGCTTGCTGTATCGCATATAAGATGTGGTCAGTTCTTCACCCAGAAACTGATCGGTGTGTGGATTGTATTGCCGATAACCAGATAGATACAAGGCTCTAAACAGCTGTTTCTCGTTTTGAGCAAAATACAGAAAACCGATGGTTATGTTCAGAGCAGGAGAATTAACACTATCCTTATAATCCATCATGCTATTGCGAGCAAATTCGGCAGCTTTATCATACACACTTGCTTTCAGCTCTTCGATGTTGTTATAGAGGCTATAGATTGGTTGGGTAGAGCATTGGAGCGTCTGAGCGACGTTTCTCGCAGTGACCGCCTCCAATCCTTGCTCCCGCACAAGCTCAAATGCGGCAGATAACACTTTTTCCTGCGTGATCTCCGATCTTGGTGGCATTATTTTCTCCCTCCATAATAATAACAGATGTTATATAACGGATGTTATTATTATGAGTTCCATGTGTCAAGTGTACATGTACGATCATATTTCCTCCTAAATAACGTCAACTGATAAAACTTTACCGGATGTTAAGTGAACCATAAAAGTGTATTCAACCCTAATAATAACGTTTTTACGTTTTATATAACAAAAAAAGAGACTGTTTCGAATGATCGAAACAGCCTCCTTACGTTCATCAATTTCCCGCGGCTTCGCGAATCTGATATGTGCATTTTTTGCCGCCCTCAGCGTAACATTCCGTGCGCTCGACATCTGCCTGCAGCAAGGAACGGAAAAGATCCAATTCACAGCGGCAAGCCTGACGATATACGCTCGCTACCTGTACAATCGGGCAGTTCAGCTCTGTCAGCACATAAGAACCGTCTTCTTCTCTCGAAGCGTCAGCCATGTAGCCATTAGCATTCTGTATTCGTGCCAATTCCTCCACACGCCCGGCCAGATCCTGGCCCTCCATCTGGGGCAATTTGCTCCGGAGCAGCTTGTCGCGCCGGCTCTCGAACAACGTGTCTACAATGCCTTCACCGGCAGACTCCGTCAGTTCTTCCAGCAATTCAAGCGTAAGAGAAGGGTAGGATTTTGGAAAAAAACCATCCCCGCGTGCGGTCAAATGGTACACCGAAGATGGACGTCCAGCTGTGGCCCGAGCCTCCCGGACTTCAATTAGTCCATCCTGCTCCAGTGCCGTCAGGTGACGGCGAATTGCCATGCCGGTCAGTTCAAGTTCGGCCGTCATTTCTCTTGCGGTCATCGTGCCCTGCCGCTTCAGCATGAACAAAATCCGTTCACGCGTCGTCATTTCGTCTTCACGCTTCACGTGCAGCACCTGCTCTCCTGCTTATGCGTGTACCGGTGCTGCCTCCCGGCAGGCATCCGAGCAAAAGCGGTTATGCGTCTCTTCGCAATCCTCACAGCACACATGCTGCAGGTTGCAGGTTGGACAATTAATATATCGGTCATGTGTCGTTCCACAGTGATAACAGCTGGCAATAACGATATCCTCATCTGTCCGGTTAATCGGCACGGAGATACGTTCGTCAAATACGTAGCACTTGCCATCGAACAGACGACCTTGTACCTCAGGGTCCTTACCGTAGGTTACGATGCCACCTTCCAGTTGAGCCACGTCCTGGAATCCCTCTTTGATCATGAAACCGGTCAGCTTCTCGCAGCGAATGCCGCCAGTGCAGTAGGTAATGATCTTTTTGTCCTTCATGTCGCCTAGGTTCTCCCGGATCCACTCCGGAAACTCACGGAACGACTCAACGTCCGGACGAATGGCTCCGCGGAAATGACCAATTTCGTATTCATAGTCATTGCGGCCATCGATGACGATGACGTCATCACGTTGCAAATGCTCGTGGAACTCTTTTGGCGTGAGGCGTTTGCCGCTAGTTACGTTCGGGTCCAGATCTTCGTCCACGCGGAAGGTTACAAGCTCCGCTTTGTGGCGAACGAATATTTTTTTGAACGCATGCTCTTCCACGTCATCAATCTTGAACACCATATCGCTGAACAGCGGATTGGCATGCATGTCCTTCATATATTGCTCCGTCTGCTCCGGCGTGCCGGATACCGTACCATTAATACCTTCCGATGCAATCAGAATACGGCCTTTTACACCCAGGTCCTTGCAGTATTGCAGATGTTCTTGCGTAAATGTCTCGGGGTCTTCAATCTTCACGAACTTATAATATAAAAGCACGCGGTACGCGCTGTTACACATGTGTATCACCTGTTCCTATTCCATGTTGATATTGGCCGGATCATCCGACAAGCCTACAACGTTGCAACCTTGCTCATTAAAAAGAAAATAAACAGCCGCCCGAAACATCGTCTCGAACTGCTGCCCAACATACGACTTTTATTCCTGCACTCTAGTTTATCGGAATCGGAAGGGCTTAGTCAATATAAATGTATAGAAAGGGATGAAAGTTATGGAACATTTCATCCATATATGAGGTGTCTCTGGAAGATATCTAAATTTATTTTAAATTTGAATTAAAATCGTATTCATTTTTGCCTTCGTATCCAGTACACTATGCTCATCATTATATGGCTTACCACTGTAAATCACGAAAATGCAGTGGATGGGGATAAGCATAACGTGAATACATTTATGAGGAAAATGGGGATGAGATTGTGAGTTTACCTTTATTCAAGAAAGTAAGTATCCTATGGATGGTACTCCTGATTGGACTGAGTGGTCAGTGGAATAACTCCGGTATTTTCGAACGGGCACAGGCAGCGGGAGCAGAGCCTTACTTTGGGGAGATCCGATTATTTCCCTACAATGCAATACCTACGGGCTGGATGCCAGCTAGAGGGCAATCGATGTCGATCACCCAAAATACGGCTCTTTACTCTCTCCTCGGAAATAATTTTGGAGGTGATGGAAAAACAACTTTCTCATTACCCAATTTATCCGGTGCTGCACCTGACGGCACAGGCTATTACATAGCCACAAACGGAATCTTCCCTTCGCGTGATGAGAGCATCTATGGTGCGGGGCCATCCGTTCTTGGAGAGGTTCGTATTTTTCCGTATCAGTTCACCCCTCCAGGTTGGTTAGCCTTGAATGGCCAGGAGGTCTCCACATCTAATTACAGCGATTTATACCAGATGATCGGCACGACTTATGGCGGAGATGGGAATACCACATTTAAACTTCCTAACATGCCCAAAATGAACGATATCATTTACTATGCGATTTCTACTGATCCAACCCAGCGTGCTGAGAATGGAACAAGTGAAGAATATATAGGTGAGATCATACCTATGCTGGTTAGTCTCCCAACAAACAATTGGATACCGGCAAACGGATTAACACTGCCCATCAACCAAAATCAACCCTTATTCAGCCTACTCGGCACCAAGTTTGGGGGAGATGGTCAGGTAAATTTTAATGTACCTAATCTCAACAGCAGCCAGTCTGCTTTCGTTTATTATGTTGCTAACACAGGCGCTTTCCCGACTTTAGACGGTGGGGAGCTCCCGGAAGCCTTTGAAGACAACTATATTACTAACCAAAACGCCGCTTTGGTTGTTTCTGCCCCAGGCGTACTTTCCAATGATAGAGATGCTTCTGTTGCTATGTTGAGAAGTGGGCCGATGCACGGAACAGTCGTCATGAATTCCGACGGCTCGTTTACGTATACTCCGGTGACTGATTATGTAGGAACTGACAGTTTCACTTATAGTGCTTATAACGAATGGGGCACAAGTATGCCGGTGGCTGTTACGCTGACGATTGAGCAAACCACAGCCCCCATCGTTAGCGGCGTAACCGACAGCGAAATGTACAATCAAGCGGTCACACCTAGCTTTAATAGTGGTACGGCGTTGCTGAATGGCGCTGCATTTACAAGTGGGACTACCGTCACGGCAGATGGCGATTATACCCTGGAAGTCACCAATAGCATTGGTACAACAACGATTCACTTTACGGTGGATACTCACCCTCCTATTGTCACAGGCGTAACCCAAAACGGAGTCTATACCATTAGTCCAGTCATCACATTTAATGAAGGGACAGCGACGTTGAATGGTTTCCTATTTAACAATGGAGACACCGTTCAGGCCGAAGGAGAACATGTACTGGTTGTCACGGATCGTGCAGGCAACACAACAACCGTTCAATTCAGCTTTCATACGCCGCGGACCATTCATTTTGACAGTAATGGCGGTTCCGAGGTGCTTGAACAGAACGTGAATTACGGAGACAAAACCAGTAAACCTGCCGATCCAACCAAAGTGGGACACACTTTTGCTGGGTGGTTTACCGATTCAAGTTTGAGTCAGGCTTTTGATTTTGACAACACACCTGTAACTACCGATCTTACCTTGTATGCAAAATGGACGATCAACTCCTACACCCTCAACTTCGACTCTAACGGCGGTACGGCGGTCGTTGATCAATCGATTCAATATAATGATTTAGTGGCAGCCCCGGCTGATCCAACCAAAGTGGGACACACTTTCGCTGGATGGTTCACCGACTCAGGTTTGAGTCAGGCTTTTGATTTTGACAATACACCTGTAACTGGCGATATCACCCTGTATGCGAAATGGTCGATTAACTCCTACACCGTCAACTTCGACTCTAACGGCGGTACGGCGGTCGATGACCAGTCTATTCAATATAATGAATTGGCGGCAGCCCCGACTGATCCAACCAAAGCGGGACACACTTTTGCCGGGTGGTTCACCGATTCAAGTTTGAGTCAGGCTTTTGATTTTGACAACACAACTGTAACTACCGATCTTACCTTGTATGCAAAATGGTCGATCAACAATTACACCGTTAACTTCAACTCTAACGGCGGTACGGCGGTCGTTGATCAATCGATTCAATATGGTGAGTTGGCAGTGGCTCCGGCTGATCCAACCAAAGTGGGACACACTTTTGCTGGATGGTTCACCGACTCAGGTTTGAGTCAGGCTTTCGATTTTGACAATACACCTGTGACTGGCGATCTTACCCTGTATGCGAAATGGACTGCTGACAAGTACACCATCTCCTTCGATACTCTTGGTGGATCTGCCGTAGATGATGTATCGGTTGAGCACGGGAGTAAGCTCACAGCTCCGGCTTCACCAAGCCGTTCAGGCTATACGTTTAGTGGATGGTACATCGATCCTGAGTTGAAGACACCATTCGACTTTGATCAAACGGAGATGATCGCCGATCTTACCTTATATGCGAAATGGAACGTAATTCCTTCTCCACCATCAGGCGGCAATGGCAATAACGGCGGTGGTTCCGGTAGCCAGAACAGCAACGGATCGAGCAATAATTCCTCGCCACCCAACTCGGCGAACTCATCAACAAACGGCCGTTTAACGCTGGCACCGGGGCAGGCCGGTCAAGTAAGTTTGGGAAATGGCATGACATTAACTATCCCTGCCGGGGCGATGAATCAGGAACTGAAGATCACCGTCGACCAGGTTGAGGATTCATCCGATCTGCTGACCAATCAAGCTCAACTGCTCAGCCCGGTATATGAACTACTCAAAAATGTAACTCAGAATTTCGACAAACCCGTAACATTGAAGATGGCTTTCGACGGATCAAGCTTGCGAAGCAATCAGCGGGCTGAACTATTTTATTTTGATGAACAAGAAAAGATATGGCTTTCTGCTGGAGAATCCTCTATGGATGGCGATCTGATCCAAGTCGACGTAAATCATTTCACCAAATTTGCTGTGTTCGCGGTTGATCAGCCTAACGCCCCAGTAGAAGTCGCATTACACGATATAAAAGGTCACTGGGCGGAAGAGCTCATTCAGCAGGCTGTCCGTGATGGCATCGTGAAGGGATATGTGGATGGATCGTTTAAACCAAATGCATCCGTTACACGTGCCGAGTTCACAGTGATGCTGATGAATGCACTGCAAACCGATTATGCAGAAGCACCTTTATCATTCACCGACCGCTCAAACATAGGCATCTGGGCACAGTCTGCCGTAGCCCGTGCCGTGCAGGCAGGATTCATTCAGGGGGACTCGGGCGGTGCCTTCCATCCGAATGATGCCGTAACCCGTGCAGAAATGGCCGTTATGGTAGCGAATGCCCTGCAAGTGAAGGCAGAATCCGGAACCAGCTCAACCTTTGCAGATAACGAACAGATTCCTGTATGGGCGAGAGCAGCGGTTGCTGGAATGCAACAGTCCGGGCTGTTGAATGGTAAAGGATTGAACATTTTTGCTCCAAGAGACAACACAACGCGTGCTGAAGCAGTGAAGCTGCTGCTGAGTATGCAAAATTAAGTCCCATAAATAAAGCCTGTGTTCTGGCGGGTAGCCCCTCTGAACTGTATAAACAGTTGGAGAGGAGCTGCCTCAGAACACAGGCTCTTTATTTTATAAGGAATACGGAAAAGTGCCTCTTCTTGACACAAAGAAAACTGGGATATAAAATATAAAAAACTAGGAAAATAATTTATTTTATTTATTTTCCGATCAAACAAACAAAGTACAAGGAGTCATAATCATGAGTAGAGAACGCATTCTTGATATCACCCGCCTTGAGGTGATCCGTAGTGGCTTCCGGTTCAGTATGAATGACTTGTCCAAACAACTGGGTATGAGTACCAAGACGGTATATGAATTCTTTCCTTCCAAGGAAGACTTGCTCAAAGACTTGCTCGATACCTCACTGACCGAAATCGTTCAGAAAGAGCAACAGCTCATGAATGATGCATCGCTCTCCCTTCCGTCGAAGTTAAGACAAGCCCTTGTCATGATGCCCGACGACCTCGGCATGTTTGATCTCCGGCGTTTGTCTGAATTGCAACGATATTATCCTGCTGTCTGGAGCCAGTTAGATCTCTTTATAACGAACCACTGGGATGAGATCAGACAATTGGTACACACAGGACAGGCATCTGGTGAACTGCGTTCATTTGATACTGAAGTTTTTGTACAAGTCTATATTGGCGGCTTATACAGGTTGATGGAACAGTCCGCATCGGGATCGTGGAACGGCAGCACCTTATCGGCAGCACTGCAGGAGATGGTCGATATGCTCCTGGAAGGCGTTCTTCCAAAGGAGGGACTGTAATGGCTTGGTTATGGCTCGCTGTAGCCGTTCTATTTGAAGTTGCAGGGACGATCTCCATGAAAATGTCTGAAGGATTAAGTAAACCCGGGCTCGCAGTACTTATGGGTATTTTTTATCTGATTAGTTTTGGGGTCATGAGTCTCGCGCTAAAAGAAATTCCAGTCAGTATCGCCTATGCCATATGGTCTGGAGCTGGGATAACCATTCTGGCTGTGGTTGGGCTATTCGCGTTTCAGGAACCGATGACCTGGCTGAAGGCCGGATCCCTGCTCCTTATTATCCTTGGTGTGGCTGGATTACGTATGGGAAGTCCTGAAGCGAAAGTACCGAGTAACGCTTCTTTTCAGGTGGCAGCAGAATATTCACCTTCTGTTTTGGCACAGGAGGGTTCCCTGCAACATGGAGCTAAATTACAACCAGATAAGGAGGGATAACGTTGAGTCGTTCGTTAAAAACCTTATTCCTGCTTACGGATATCGGCTTTATTCTGTATTGGGCGGTGACTTGGGGTTCATGGATTCCTAAAGAATACTTATATCAGGACTATACCAACCCTCTGCTGGTCGCATGGAACCTGTCGTTTCTTCCGCTTGATCTGCTTATTTCCGCAACAGGACTCTATAGTCTGTTCCTACTTCGCCGTTCGGATCAACGATGGCGGCTGGTCGCTCTTATCTCCCTCGTATTGACCTTCTGTTCCGGGCTCCAAGCGATTGCGTTCTGGTCATTCCGTGGAGAGTTCGATTGGGGCTGGTGGGTTCCAAACCTTTACTTGATGATCTATCCGTTATTCTATATACCGAGGCTTCTCCGTAAGGAACAGCTTGGTTCCATCATGTTAAAAAATACATAAGAAAAGAGCCTGATTTCCACTGGGAAACAGGCTCTTTTCGTTTGGTTACTCCGAAATCGTAATAACAGAAGTGACAAAGTGATACGATTCATTCTGTAAAACTGCCTGAGACAGCAGAATCTTGTTGCCTTCCGGGCTCCAGGCGAGTGGATCGGAGATGTCGTCCATATCGGCCGAGATCTGGAATTGCTCTGCAGATTCCGTGTTGGAAACGAACAGCCCTTTCTCATCATCGCTCTCCGAGTTAATCGTATACGCAATCTTGGAATCATCCCCGGACCAACTGGTCCCGAAGATCTGTGTGCCTCTGGCGAGCGTCGCCTTCTCGTTGCCTTCCAGATCGGTAAGCACCAGCGCCCGTTTCGTATCCGCTGTTTTTTTCACAATGGCCAGCCTAGTTCCATCATTGGACGGAATAACCCACTCCACGCTCTTCAGGACCTGCTTCACGTCACCTGTGGTTGTATCATAGGCATTCAATTGTCCGTCTTCACCGGTAATATAGTAGATCATACTGCCCGAAACCCTGACGCTGCGCACGTTGAAATTGCCGGTCTCCACCAGAACCTTGGTTGTTCCATCAATACGGGCTGAGACGAGGTCTCCCTTCATATTCGGAAAGACAACATGCTCATTATCCAGCCATGCGCCTTCCTGAACGAAACCATCTTCCTTGCCCGCATTCACCGTCTCCCCGTTGTGCAAATTCAGAAAGAAACCTTTGCCTGTCGATTCCTCCGGCTCCCGGTAGAACAAGTACTGACCATCCGGTGAGACGAGCGGCGAGCTCAGACTGACTTCGCTCTCCTTGAGCGGTGTATCGGTTCCTTTCGTCAGATCGTACATATATAAGTTATGCGGGTATCTCTCCTGGCCTTCAACCGTGACGGGTTTCATCGACGTGTTCTCTTTGTCCGATACGATCCAGTCATCACTTAGCCAGGCCACGCCGCGCATATTGGGTAATTTATCAATTTTCTCGAGTTTGAAGCTCTGGTACACTGATGTATTGGTATTATCTTTTACCGTGATATCCGTGCCCGTTTTTCCGCTTTGTGTACTGCCTCCCGGCGCCGTCGTCCCCCCGCAAGCTGCTGCGGACAACAGAGCTAACGCACCCAACGTACCCCATGCCGCCTGTTTCCAATTCATCATGGTCCCCCCTGCTTTCTCTGCTATAGACCAAGCATACACATGTCATACTTCCAAAGTTATTCAGACTTGTTTCCAACTTGTAAACTTGAATCGGCGAGTGGGAGAACAAGCTGGAATGTTGTTCCTTCCTCATTCTCATCACCCGGCAGCAGGGTGATCGTCCCGCCCTGTTTCTCTACAAATTGCTTCACGAGTGACAGACCAAGTCCGGTTCCGCCTGTTTTTCTCGCCCGGTCCTTGTTGACGGTATAAAAAGGTTCAAAGATCTTCTCTCTTGCCTCTTCCGGAATCGGCATACCCGAGTTGAAGATGCGAATCACCGCTTCACGCTTCTGTGGCCGCTGCTCGCTCTGTACCCGAATGACACCGCCAGGCACGTTATACTTGATCGCATTATCGAGCAGATTGATGAAGATATGCATGAGGCTCTCCCGATCACTGCGGATAACGGCAGGCTGAATGCCCAGCTCCATGCGAAGCGCAAACTTCTCGGCTTTGCCTCGCATGCGTCCG
Source organism: Paenibacillus sp. 7516 (assembly GCF_002272715.1). Lineage (NCBI taxonomy): Bacteria > Bacillati > Bacillota > Bacilli > Caryophanales > Paenibacillaceae > Paenibacillus > Paenibacillus sp. 7516. The sequence continues at coordinate 269,338 of NZ_NPBI01000024.1, read as the reverse complement.
CAGGCGTCCTCCAGCAGCGCACCCACCTCTACATCCTCCGCCTGATTCTCAAAATCATATTTCTCCAATGCTGATAAATGCAGCACCTTCTCGACCATCTCGTATAACCGTTCCGTTTCCTTGCCAATGTTGCTGGATGCATCCTCCAGCAGTTGAGGGTCATCCCGGTACATATCAAGCAGTTCCACATAGGCCTTGATCGAGGTTAGTGGCGTTTTGAATTCATGGCTGATGTTGCCGATGTATTGTTTCTGCTGCTGCTCCAGTGCCTGCAGCTTCTCAATGGCCAGCTGGAGCTTCTGCTGCTCCGCATGCATATCTGTAATGTTTTGCTGAATGGACGTGCTCATGTAATAAATGCCTTGGCCCAGTTCGCCCAGTTCATCTTTGCGTTTAACAGGAGATTCGGTGATATACTCGCCTTCCCGAATGGAATCCGCTGATTTCTTCAGCTTGGTTATCGCAACCGCGAACCGATTATAGAACAGGTACCCGAGAATAAAGCTCAATACAACTACAGCAATTCCCGCCCATAGGAACAACTGCAAAATGCGTGCGTAGAATTCATGGTAGCTCTGGACCGAGTACTGCATCCATATCGCACCCATCTGGCCATCCGGACCATCCAGCGGTGCCGCATAGAGCAGTGTGTCCCCCTGTTCACGGTAGGCGATTTTATTTTGCAGAGCATAGTTCAGCGTCTCCTGGATCTCCAGACTCTCACCCGGTGTAATGGACGAGCCTACCTGTGTCCCATTCATGTCATAGAGCGCAATGGGCAGACCTGTCGAGTTCGCCAGTTCCTGGGCCAGCCTGCGGCCATTTTGCTTCAGAAAGGCATCCGTCTCCAGCCGTATGGCTTCCGTATAGTAGGCCTGACGCACATTCAGATTGACCAGACGCGTCTGCTGCGACAGAATGCCTTCGATCTGTGACTGCTGGTTGCGTTCAATCCCTCGCAGGACGAGGGAACTGAGTACCACAACGGTCAAGATGAGCAATGCCGCCAGAAACACGCTGAATTTCAGCTTGATGCTGACCCTCATGCCGAACCGCCCGGTTCAGGAGCTGATGCCTTATAGCCAATGCCGTACACCGTCTGCAGCTTTTGCTGATCCGTATCACCGATTTTTTTGCGCAAACGCTGAATATGAATATCCACTGTGCGTGTGCCTCCTGCATATTCCATGCCCCATACCCGATCCAGCAGATCATCACGGGTGTACACCCGCTCCGGATTGGACATCAGGATGGTGAGCAGGTTGAACTCCTTGGGCGTAAGATCCAGCTTTTCTTCCTTCACTGTCACCGTCCGGTGAGCCACATGAATGCGCAAATCCCCATTAACGATGGCCTGATTCTTCTGCTCGTCTGGCGGTGGACTGCTCTTCTCCACCCGGCGCATAAGCGCCTTCACCCGCGCTAGCAGCTCGCGAATCTCGAACGGCTTGGTCATGTAATCATCGGCGCCCATTTCCAGTCCGACGATTTTGTCCACGATGTCATTTTTCACGGTCAGCAAAATAATACCGATATCCTCACGGTCCTCCAGTCTGCGGCATACGCCGTATCCATCGAGCCTGGGCATCATGACATCCAGAATCATGACCTGCGGATGGAATGACGCCACTTTGACCAGTGCCTCCTCGCCATCATTTGCGGTCTCTACTTCATATCCTTCGCGCCGGAGCGCATAAGCAATGGCACTGACGATGCTTGACTCGTCATCAACCACAAGCACTTTTTTAGTCATCGGATTCATCCTCTTTATTGATTCTTAAGTTCTTTATTCCTGGATCTATGTTAACAAGGTCTGGCCGGATAATCCATGGAGGACGATATGATTTATACAACAAGCCGTTTTCTCTAAGCTTGGACTTCGTTTCACTTTCTTTATACCCGTACAAGGCAAAAAGACCTCACCTGGAAATGGATCGGCCTTCGTCTCTTACCATTTTTTGTGCTTATAAGCATCGAACGATCAAACTATTCTTCAAACGACAAGTTCATCGGCTCGTCCGACAACTCAACTTCCGTCTCCATATGGGTTAAGGGCGTATTCAAATCCACCTCTTCGAAGCGGAAGCTGTCCACCCAGACCTTGCCCTTACCGTTCAGGATCACACCAAACGAGATTATTGCGCTCTCTGCGGGTACATCCAGCACAATGCTGTATTGATTCCAGGGCTGTGTTCCCGTGATCGGCCTATCATGCATGTTATCAAACTGCAGTACGTCCTGGACATGATTATCCACACGCATCCATAGTCCGCAGAATGCGTCCACACGATCGGTTTTGACAAAGCCGGACAGCTTCATCCGTTTCCCCACATACTTGTCTGCACGGAATTGCTGCATCATCGTGGCAAACTCATTCGGCTCCATTGGTGTTACGGCCTTCAAATATCCCGAGGCCTTACCTTGATGTACTTCGGCAGGGTCGATGCCCATTTCATAATTTTGCGGGTGGCTTCCTGTTAACATCCAGCCTTTGATTGCAGTTGCAGAATTCATCTGTATTTCTCCTCCTCTGGTTTTTCCGGTAAATAGTTTCAGATCGAATACCTTGCGAAAACGACCGGGCGGCATGCCATACATTTTACGAAAGGCCCGGGTGAATGCTTCCTGACTTTCAAAGCCGCAGGCGAGAGAAATATCCAAAATGCCTGCATCTGTGGAGCGCAGTGCAGTAGAAGCCAAACTCATCCGGCGATGACGAATGTAATCGATAACGGTCATGCCCACCTCATCCCGGAATACCCGGTGATAGTGATATGGCGATAACAAAGCCTCCGACGCCACCTCTTCCAGTCCTATCTCCTCATGCAGATGTGTCTCAATATAGAACAAGCTGTCCTGAATCATCTCCTGGTAACGGCTCAAGTGGAGATTAACCCCCTTCCATATCCTTACTATACGTGTTCGCCAAGCGGCCGTTTTGATCATTTTTGCGGAAAATATAAAAAAAGAAGAGCCGGATCAGGGACAACCATGTCCTTGACCGACTCTTTCCTTGAGAGCTGTATATCCAATCGTGGCAAACGAATCAGACTGCCGGAACCGGCTCTGCACCAACCTCGTCCTCATCATGCTCCACCAGTTCATGTTTCTCCCACGCCCGGCTCTTCCAGCGGAAGTACATAATGACCGCACGTGTCCATTCGTCTGCCGCAATGGCAAGCCACACACCTGCCAGCCCCAGATCAAGCTGGAACACCAGCAGATATCCGAGAGGCAAGCTCATGCATACCATCGAGATCAGCCCCATATATACCGGAAACTTGGCATCCCCTGCCGCACGCAGGGAACCAATAATGACAATGTTGCAGGTACGTCCGGTTTCAAGCAGCAGACTGAGCAGGAGTACCTGAGCGCCCAGCTTGATAATCTCCGGGTTTTCCGTAAAGATGCTCATTAATGGTACGCGGAAGATAATAATGATCACGTCAATAATAACGGTGGCCAGAAGGGCCCATTTTACACTGTCAAATACCCGTTTGTATGCCTCATCTTTGCGGCGTGCCCCCACAAGACGACCGACAATGATGGATGTTCCCATGCCGATCGCCATGCTGAACAGATATATATAGCTGGAAATATTACCGGCATATTGCTTGGTTGCCATGGCTTCCGCCCCAAGATAGGTCACGTACAACGTAAATATGAGTTGGCAGGAATGATACACCATGGATTCCATCGCAGACGGAATACCGATGCGCAGAATTTTGCCGATAAAATTTTTGGACAATTTAATGTAGTAACCGAACTCTACCCGAACCTCACTCACACGGTACAACAGCCAGAAGAAGATCAGCAGGCAGATGAAACGGCTTCCCACCGTCGAGATCGCTGCCCCTTCCACGCCCAGCTTGGGCAGGCCGAAATGTCCAAAGATCAGGGCATAGTTACCAATCACGTGGATGACGTTCATAAACACGGAGACGTACATCGTTTCCTTGGTATACCCGTGTGTACGAATGGTTGCAGCCAGCGCATTAATGAGAGCCTGCAGGAAAATCCCGCCCCCGACAATGCTTATATACGAACGGGCGTAATCATAGATTTCGCCTTGAATATTCAGAAGTGTCAGTAAATGTCCACCAAACACCAGAAAAATAACACTCAGGATCAGTCCAACCATAAGGTTCAGCGTAATCGCATTCCCTGTAACCTGTGCTGCTTCACTCAGTTTTTTGGAACCTATATATTGGGCTACTACAATCGCAGCACCATGTCCGATGACTTCGAGTACAAGAATGGCAATCGAGATAATCTGGTTGGCTGCGCCCACTCCGGAGACTGCATTATCCGATACCGAACTAAGCATGAGCGTATCTACGCTCCCCATCAACATAAACAAGAAGAGTTCCAGGAAAATCGGCCAGGTCAGCCGAATCAGCTTCAGATCCTTGGCATCTGAACGGAGGGACTCTTTGGTCGAGGATATTGCTGTCATTTTCTCACCTTTCCAACGTGGGCTTGATTTCATAGGGTATGTTAGCACAGGTGATTTGAAAATGCAGTAGTTTTGCGAAAATAATTGAAAGATTTTTGAAATACCAGAAATAGGAATTAATTTGTTTCATAAAACCTGTCTTGCAGTCACCGCCACATTGCTCCGTAGACATCGCCGAGACATAGCAAAACCCTTCTATTACAACGCAGACGATGCGTCTAATAGAAGGGCATGATCGGACCAATTACCGGACCATTATCCTTTGACCGAACCGGCCGCGATCCCTTCGACAATCCGTTCACTCAGCACCAGAAATGCAATCAGGATCGGCAGGATGCTGATCATCAGCGTAGCCCCGATGGCGCCCCAATCGGTGGTGTACTGCCCGATAAAGTTCTGTACACCAACCGTCAGCGTTTTATACGCATCCGAGCTAATGAAGGTATTGACGAAAATAAATTCGTTCCAGTCATAGATCATGTTAATGATGGCCGTTGTCGCAATTACCGAAGCGGTCATCGGCAGTACAATGCGGAAGAAGATCCGGTTAACGGAGCATCCGTCCATCACCGCAGCCTCCTCGACCTCTCTCGGAAGTGAATAATAGAATCCAAGCAGGATCATAATCGTGATCGGCATATTAAATGCAATGTAAGACAGAATGACCGATAACGGATGATCTGTGAGATTCAGCTTCAGGAACAGGCTGAACAGTGGGATCAGCGTGGAATGCACCGGGATCATCAGACCCACCATGAACAGCCCCAGCACCAGCGAACGTCCCTTCCAGCGCATCCGTGTGATGGCAAACGTGACAAGACTGGCAAACAGGACCGTGAACACCACAGAAACCACCGTAATCCATACACTGTTGAAAAAGTATAAGCTGATATTACCTTCCGTCCATACCTTGACATAGTTCTCCCAACGCGGCGTAGCCGGGAGGGCAAAAGGAGGCATGTCAAATACCTCCTGATTATTTTTGAGCGAGAATAACAGCAGCCAGATCAAGGGCAATATCTGAAGTACAGCCACCAGAGACAAGAGCACATAGAGCAGCACATATCCAAACCTTCTTAACCATGCTGAACCTTGGCCCGTCTCCGGATGTACGGGCAGCCGAACAGCCGTATCCGTCTTCACCAGGATAGACCTCCTTTCATTTTACGTTCACGTCAGGAATACTCGATCGTATCTTTGGAAGCCGTCGCCTTGCGGAGCAACCATGTGACCACCAGACAGATCAAGAGCAGGAAAAATCCTACAGCACTGCCGTAACCAAAGTCGAAGCTGCGGAAAGCCTGACGATACATATAGGAGGCCATAACTTCACTGGAGCCATTAGGGCCCCCATCGGTCATCACATAGATGAGGTCAAAATACTTGAGCGAGCCAACCACGGCCAGCACCACCGTTACCTTGATGACTTCCGTGATGAGTGGCAGCTTGATCCGAAAGGCAATCTGCCACGGGTTCGCACCATCAATTCGGGCAGCCTCGACCAGAGATTCCGGGATGTTCTTCAGCGCAGCATAATAGATCAGAATATAGAAGCCCGCATACTGCCACAGAATCGGCACGAACAGTGCATACAGCACGAGCGATGGCTCCGCCAGCCAGGCCGGCGGATTGCTGAATCCGATCGCTTCCAGGAAGGTGTTCAGCACACCATTGCTGGGATGATAAATTTTCAGCCATAACTGAGCAATCGCAACGGAAGACAGCAGCATCGGGATTAGATATATTTTTCGAAATACATTCGCGCCCTTGATCTTTCCCGACAGCACAAGTGCAATCATCAGATAACCAATCAGGCTCAGCGCAGAGAACAAGGCGAGCAAAAAAGTATGATTGGCGCTCTGCCAGAACGTACTGTCCTGAATCAATCTGGCGTAGTTATCCAAACCAATAAACGTCATCGCCCCAATCCCATCCCACTGCATCAAACCGTAGTATCCGGTGAGCACAATCGGGATATAGACCAGAACCAGCAGCAGTAGCAGCGCAGGCAGCACATACAGCGCAGCAACCAGACGGTTCGACATGACTTTGTCCAAGACGTGATCCTCCCTTCAAACGTTCAAACCTTCAAATGGTGTAAGTGAGGTGTACATCAGTTGCCTTTATCAATCGCAGCCTGATGATTCTTCACAAAGTCCTCAGGAGTGACCGCCTTGCCAAACAATGCCTGAATCATGTCCAGATGCACCTGAGCAGCAGCTGGTTTCATCTGCACATCTGCAAAGAGTGTCAGGCTGCTCGCCTGATTCAACTCGTTCAGCAGATCGATATAGAGCTGTGGCAGCTGTACTGCCGCCGTATCGACTTTGGTCGCCGGAATGACCCCTGCTTCGGTCACGGAGCTTTCGCCCCATTTTTCCACAAAATACTGCACAAACTTCTGCGCTTCTTCCTTTACTTTGGAGTTCTGGGCCACAAACAACCCTACGCCCGGTCCGCCTACCCAGCTGTTGATGTCTCCTTTGCCGCCGTCAATCGTCGGAAATTTGAAAAATCCAACCTTATCCTTGAATTCCTGCGGAATATCCGGGTTCGTAGTAAAGTTCGGCAGTTCCCACGTTCCCATCAGGTACATGGCAGCCTTCTCATTCATGAATTCGGATTTGCCTTCGTCGTTGGATAACCCGTTAAAGCCCTTGTTGAATGCGTTCATATCGACGAGCTTCTGTACTTCTGCCGCAGCCTGTGTCAGCGCAGGATCTTCAAACTTGCCTGAGCCACTAATCGCTTTCTCCAGCGCATCCCCGCCTAGACGATTCGCCAGATACATATACCAGAGTGAACCGGTCCAGCGGTCTTTATTCCCGAGTGCAATCGGCACTTCGCCGTTCTCGGTCAGCGTCTTCAGCACATTCAGGAATTCATCGTATGTGGCTGGCGGCTGCAAATTATATTTGGCAAAGATCGCTTTGTTGTAATAAATAGGGGATATATTCAGCTCAATCGGGAGCGCATAGGTTTTGCCGTCTACCGCGTAAGCCTCTGTCGTTCCGGCGATAAACTTCTCACCAAGGGATCCATTCAGCAGTTCATCGAGCGGCGCAAACAGATTGCCCTTTACATAAGGCTCCAGGAAGCCTGCTGCCCAGGTTACCCCCACATCGGGCAGTTCATTGGATGCGGACAGAATCTTCAGTTTGTTCTTGTATTGTTCATTCTCCAGCACTTCCTGCTTGATCGTCACATTTGGATTGTCCGTTTGATACTGCTGGATAATATCGTTGACCAGCTTGTTCTGCTGCGCAGAACTGCCTGCCGGCCAGAGATGCATAAATTTCAGCGTGACCTTTCCGTCTGCGGCACTGCCCTCTCCGCCGCCATTACTGCCGGATTCGTCGCCTCCACCGGAACCCCCATTGCTGCACCCCGATAAAATGACAGCGAGAACCAGCGTCCATGACAGAAGCATTGCCAGCGTTTTTTTGCTCATATTTCCAGCCCCCAATAGTGGTTTTTCGGTTAATGTAACCGCTTTATTGAAATTGTAGCACGGGCATCACCACGCTATAAGGTCAGGACGATTTGGTAAAACTCCACTATTTTAAGGTGAACTTGTTAACTCTTTTCATTTACGGCATGCCGGTATTTGCTTGGACTCAGCCCCTCCAGGCTCTTGAAGACTTTGATAAAATATTTATCGGTCTGGTAACCGACGCTCTCCGCGATCTCCGAGATAGGCATCGTTGTCTGCACCAGCAATTCCTTGGCCCGCTGTACCCGTTTACGCATGAGATACTCACTGAAATTCAGCCCGATCTGCTCCTTGAACAGCACGCTGAAATAACTGGAGTTCAGATGCAGCGAATCGGCAAGCTCACGCATGGTCATCGGTTCACCCAGATGTGCCTCAATGTATGCCAAAGCCTCGCCAATCGGGGTATTGCCCTGCTGTTCTCTTCGCTCCTTGACCTCGAACAGCTTCGGATCAACCATCTCCTGTATCGTTTGGATGCGCCGCTGCTGTTCATGGACGTGCAGTGCCTTCTGTACGGTCTGGAGCAGCTGCTCTTTGTCAATCGGCTTGAGCAGATAATCGACCACACCGAGCTTGATTGCCTGGTGGACATAATCAAAGTCCGCATACCCCGACATAATCAGGACAGCCGGCTTGCTGGGAAAATGCTGAATGGCCTCCACCAGCGACAAGCCCGAGAACTCCGGCATGCGAACATCGGTGATCAGGAGATCTGCAGGCTGGCTGGCGAGCCAGTCCCTGGCTTCAACACCGCTTGCGGCCGTCTGAATCCGGTTCCGCCCAGTAGACCAGGCCTCAAGTGTTTTGCGTATGCCTTCTCTTGTACGCGGCTCGTCATCCACAATCAGAATGGTTTTCTCATGAATCATGTGCAGCCCCCGTTTCCCTCGGAATTTCAAAACAGATGATGGTCCCTCTCCCGACTTCACTCTCCACCACAAGTTTGGCTGCATCCCCCAGTTGGCTGCCAAAGTAGACTTTCAGCCGGCGATGCACATTGATCAGCCCCACTCCCGTTCCCTTGGTGGATGCAGCAGGCCCGCCGTCCAAAGCTTGAACAATGGATAGCAGACGTTCCTCATCCATGCCCGGCCCATTATCTTGGACCTTGACGCGTACACGACCTTCTACCGAGGAAGGTTCAACACGGATCTCCACCTTTCCCGGCTTTAACGTATTTTCAATCCCGTGCAGTATCGCGTTTTCCACCAATGGCTGGATCAGCAGCTTGGGGATAGGCACGCTGCGCAGTTCCTCGCTCAGCCTGATCTCCCACTGCATTCTCTCGCCCAGCCGCATCTGCATAATGTTTAAATACCGCTCTGCATGCTCCAGTTCGTCCGCGATCGTGACCCATTCATCCTGATGAGGACCCGGGATGATGTAGCGAAATAACCGGGACATGGCAATAACTCTAAGTGCCAGCTCCTCTTCTCCTTTTTCCTCCAAAGACCAATAGAATGCCTCCAGGGTATTAAACAGAAAATGGGGATTAATCTGGGATTGCAGCGCCTTCAGCTCGGCCCGGGACTGCATGACTTCCTTCTCGTGCACCACACGTGTCAATTCGTTCTGCCTGTACACCATCTGGTTATACACATCATTCAGCTCATTGATCTCCATGGTGGAGCTGACCATCAGATTCGGTCTCATCGCTCCGGGCTGTGCCCCGCGCATGGCCCGCATCAGCCGAATCAACGGACGTGTGATCATGGTGGACAGGAAAAAGGACATCACAAGAAACAGCACCACACCAATGATTCCCGAAACAAGCAGCGCCGTTCTCAGGATCGATACCCCTTCGGTTGTTTCTCCTAGCGGTGTCAGTACAGCAAGTGTCCATCCCGTCAGCTCGGACTTATGGCGGACAACGATATAGGATTCCTCTCCATTCTGAACGACGGACCCGCTGTCCAAAATGGCCTTGGGATCAAGGTTAATCTGCAGATTGGAAGTCACCACTTCACTATCGCCGTCCAGCAGCAGGATGGAATCCTGTAAACCCTCTGCCTCATTCGAATCATTCAGTTGAAAAAAACTACGCTGCATCCGCACCACAACATAGCCCCCATGTTCAAAAGAATGATCCAGCAGGTTGATTCGACGAATGGCGAGAAGTACACCCGGGTCTTCGGGGTCAGCGCCTGCCCACACTAATCTGCCTTTGCCTTCATCGGCTTGGGTGATCCAGCTGCGCTCCACTCGGAGATCCAGGGATCGGTCATCCATCGGGAATATACGGTTGTATCCGGTTGTGTAGATCTCCATACTTTGCGCCCCGTTAATAAAAGATTGATAGCTGCCTGCAATCTGAAGCAGTGCCTGACGTTGATTAAAAGTGGCCGGTTTACCACGCTTCTCGTCACTGAGCAGACGCTGCACATACGAATCATCCGCGACCTGGGCCGTCAGGGAGTTCACCTGTGCAATGAGCGCATCCAACCGTCCACTGGCCTGCACTGCGGTCTGATGGATATGTTTCTCGGCATTGCTCTTCAGCAACGCAGCCACCCGGTCATAGGCGGTTACACCTGCGAGCAGCAGAACAATGAGCATCACCATGACGAAACCGACAAAGATCTGATTGCGAAGCGAGTTATAGCGCCCTGATTTCCTCTGCAACTCCGTCCATTCTCCTTTCTGCATGTAAAAAAACCACCATCCTACTCCCTTGCTCTTGAGATTGAGTACACCGATGCTGGTTTCATTCACTTATTTAATTAAAGCGCTTGCAAAATACGACACTCGCTCTCTTTGTTTAATGATTAAACTAACGAATAAAAAATAGCACAGTTTCCCGGGTTAATCAATCCGTTCGAAATGTTCGGAGTGCGTCCTTGGAATAAAAAAAGAGAGGAGAGGACTCTTAGGTCCGCCCCTCTATACTCACAATGCTTTATTTTACAGAACCTTGAGTTACCCCGTTAATGATCCACTTCTGAGCAAACAGATAGATGATAATCATCGGCAGCAAAGCCAGCAGGTAGGATGCAAATGCCAGGTTAAAGTCGGTATTGAACTGACCCTGGAAGACGTATTGCACCAGCGGTAGTGTGTACTGTGCCGGATCACTGATAATGATGAGCGGCAGCAGGAAGTCATTGTAGGTGGACAGACATGTCAGAATACCAACCGTAGCACTGATCGGTGCCATGAGCGGGAAAATAATTTTCCAGAATGTGCCCCAGGTTGTCGCTCCATCCACAAAAGCTGCCTCCTCCAGTGCCACCGGAATGGACCGGATATATCCGACATACACGAAGACGTTAAAGGCGAGTCCATACACCGTATGTAATAAGGTCAAGCCAAGCAGGTTCGTCATCTCCAGTGAAGATGTCAGTTTGACAATCGGCAGCATGATGATCGGAAACGGAATGAACATCGCACTGACGAAGTAATAGTACAGCCCTTTGAAAAACTTGCGTTTCTCCATATTGCGGGCGATAGCGTAAGCCACCATGGAGTTACTAAGGAGCGTCAAAATGACAGTAGATGCAGTAACGACAGCACTGTTACGGAACGATTGGAAGAAGTTCGTCATGTCGATGGCGCTTGCGAAGTTCTCCCAGTGCAATTGGGTCGGGAAGGCAAATACCGACTGAGCCATTTGCTCCGGATTTTTCAACGCAATCGTAACCGTCATATAGAGCGGAAATAGTATGAATAATGTGCCCAGAATAACGAGCAGCATCACCAGCCAGTTGGTACGTGTACGGCTTCTCATTACAGATCCATCTCCCTTCTTTGCAGGAACCGGATTTGCAGAATCGAAATCACCGCAATAACGATGAAGTAAATAACCGAGTTCGCAGATTGATATGCATATTCGCCGCCTTCAAATCCACCCGTATAGATCAGGTGAGAGATGGATTGTGTCGCTCGGCCGGGTCCACCGTTGGTCAAGGCAACGATCTGATCGAAGACCATCAGAGAGTTTTTCATAGCCAGTACCATATTGATGGTGAAAAATGGGGCAATGAGCGGGAAGGTAATGCTCCAGAATTCACGCCATTTGCCTGCACCGTCGAGGTTGGATGCCTCGTACAGCGTTGTTGGTATTGTTTGCAGACCGGCCAGATACAGAATCGTATTGAGTGCTACCGATTGCCATACGGCCACGATAACGATCCCGATCCATGCCAGGCTTTCGCTACCCAAAATGTTCGTCGACAGGGCATTAATCCCCAGATTTTGTCCCCAAATTGGAAAAACGTTCGAGAACAGGTAGTTAAATATGTAACCTACGATCAATACACTCAGGATGTTCGGAAGGAAGTAAATGCCGCGGAAAAAGTTGCGGAACTTGATCTTGGCATTCAGCCCGAGTGCGATGAGCAGGCTCAGAATATTGGTCAGAATAGTTACCACGATGGCAAACTTGAATGTAAACCAGTAAGCATTGCCTACATTGTCGTCCTGAAACAGGTTGAAATAGTTTTTGAAACCAACGAAATCATAGCTTTTCCCAAACCCGTTATAGTTCGTAAAGGAATAATAAATCCCCTGGAGAGCCGGCAGCGTCATAAACACGAAGAACAATACCACCGCCGGAACCGTCATCCAGTAATAGGGTGCCATACGTTTGTTCATACTCCATCCTCCTTCGGACAAGGCTTAACGCCGGTTCGCTACCTTGTCCCATTCTTTGTCGAGTGTATCCAGATAGTTGTCGATGTCTTTGTTCTGCAAAAAGGACTGTACGATGGAATTCAGCTGCACCGCAGCCGGAATGTAGTGATCGGCAAAATCAATAACTTTGCCCTGCTCGATATAAGGCGTCAGCTCCTGCACCGCAGGGTCGTCCTGCTCCACACCTTCGACTGCTGCAAATAACGTTTGCTCTTCAATGTATTTCCCGATGTTTTCGGGCTCCAGCAGGAATGCAATAAAGGTCTCAGCCTGTTCCCGGTTTGGCGTATCCGCCGAAATCGTAAAAAGGGAGTCGATGCCGTTCACCAGCTTGATCTCACTTGGATCATTTCCGGTCGGGAAAGGGAAGAAGCCGATATCCACATTCGGGTTGGCTTTGCGAATCTCGGAGATCGCCCAGGTTCCCTGGATATACATGAATGCTTCACCGTTGGCAAAAGCCCGGTTACCGTCGGAATAGGCCTTACCGAAGTTATCGCCATGACCGTAATTCATCAGTTCAAGCTGCTTTTCCGCCACCTCGCGGTATTTCTCCTTGAAGGTCACCTTGTTCTCGCGACGATCCAGATAGAAATCAATACCGACCAGGTTGGGTCCTAGTGCATTGAACGGGAGATTGGTCTGCCAGTCATCCTTATAGGTGAAGTAGAACGGAATCTTGCCCGCATCCTTGATCTTTTGGGCGGTAGCAATCAGCTCGTCCCATGTCTTGGGAACATCCAGTCCCATTTCCTTAAACAACGTTTTGTTGTACATGATGCCGTTTGCATTAGTTGCGTAAGGAATACCGGTCACTTCCTCCATACCCGTGACATCCTTCAGCATTTGTATGTAATTCGGATCAATGGTCTTGGTCAGCGAGCTGTCCGTCAGATCAGCAAAAATTTCACTTTGGGCCAAAATCGAATATGTATCGGTTGCACCCATGGCCATAATGTCGGGCACATCGTTCTTCACGACGCGGGTCTTCAACACGGTCTCCGCATCGGGCGGATTCACCTGAGTGACCTGTATATCGGAATGCTCCGCATTGAAAGTTTTGATCAGTTCGTCAAAAGTTGCTTTGGCTTCGGGTTTGTTCTGGAAAAATTCGACCTGCACTTTGCCGTTTGCGCTCTCCCCACTTGTACAAGAGGATAGGAGCACAGCCATTATTCCACACAGCAGCATTGTCCCGAGTGCCTTGGTAAGCGATGTTCTCATGTTGTACCTCCCTCAGCGTTATATACGTAAAGATTTACCCATTAAACTGGTGAAATAACCATATGGTTAATCCTTTCACCTTATCCACCATACAGAATGGCGTTATTCAACCCTTTTCTATTTCTAAAACGGTTTCGGTTAAAATGAATCATGGGTGTATTTTCCAGATTGTACGGCTGTATAACAAAAAGAAGGACATCGGCCTATATCCGATGTCCTTCTTTTTTCCATTGTGCGTGATTGCAACACTTGATTAATATCGTATTACCAACGTTCAACTTTGGGCAAGGCATTGCGTGATCGCTTGGCCCGGTAGCTCTTCAATGCACGGATTAACATTCCGATCACCAAGAGTATCACCCCAATGTTAATTGCTACATCAGCCAGGTTGAGAATGCCCCGCCCAGATGGAAATACTAGAAAATCCGTTACTTTTGCAAATACAAAACGGTCGATTGCATTTCCCAAGGCTCCACCGACCATGAAGCCTGCTCCTGCCTGCATCCAGAAACCGCGAATTTCACCTTTTCTTCGATAATACAGAATGCCGGCAATGAACAGGATGGCGACAACGCCGAACAGACGCGCATTTCCCTGAAACATGCTTCCCGCCATCCCGCTGTTCTCATAGTGCTGCAGCTGCATGCCCGAGTCACCGAGTCTCATCATGTCCCCGACTTCCATATACATTCTCACGGCCATCTTGGTTCCCTGATCCACCAGCGTAACCAGCAGTGCTATAAAATAAAACAGCATATTGCCTCTCCTCCTGCCCAACTCGTTTTGCTCTATCCTATGTAAACCTGTGGAATGTCCAAAGTTACGTTTCCTTCACTTTACCACAGCTAAAGTCATGTCTCCAAATGGACTGTTGTGGAAATGCAGGGCAGAAGGCAAAACCATAACCCAACCGGAGCTCGGAAGGGACCACCCTATCTTACGTCGAATGTAGACATAAACTACACATGTAAAGGGGCTGTCTGTAAATTGAATCTAACGATGACAGAGAGACTTAAGGAAATGCAGCAGGAAGAAAAGGATTTGGTATTTCGTACGTTCGACTCTGAACTGGCACTAAAGCTTGGAATCCATCTGATCGAGGAGGCAAAAAGCCGTTCACAGGCCGTAACCATCGACATTACCCTCCGTGGACACCGCCTTTTCCTGCATGCCATGGAAGGCACCCACCCGGACAATGAGGATTGGATCCGGCGTAAAAACAACGTGGTAAACCACTTCTCCTCCAGCTCATGGCATACCGCCCTGCGTCTGCGCAGTGAGGATAAAACGCTCGAGCAGGATTTCAGCCTGCCTTCCTCAGACTTCGTACTGGCTGGTGGTGCCTTTCCATTGATTGTGGAGGGTCAGGGACAGGTTGGCACAATTACGGTATCGGGTCTGCCCGATGAAGAAGACCACGACCTGGTCACCACCGGAATCCGTTCATTTTTGCTGCAGCAAGGCTAACGAAATGTAACAAGAAAAGCCCACCTGGTCCTTGCGGACCCAAGTGGGCTTGCCGTGTTTAGATCATTCCTTGGTTCATTGAATAGCCGACAAAACATCCAACAGCATGGATTTAAACTTCGGCCGATCGATGGCTTCACATACGCGCACGTTAGGTTCTTTGCCGAAACGTCCGTTGATATCCACTACGCTGTATCCACGCGTCAGTTCTCCTGCGGCTTCCACATCCACGTAATATTGACCAGACTTCGTCATCAGCGATTCGTCTGCTGCTACCGCCATCAGCAGTGTATCCGGGTGTGTGGTGCCATTCAGCTTATGTACTGACTTGTTGAACTGCATAACCACTCTGTTGATCGCTGTGAAGAAATCGGCTCCGGATGTTCCGAGCGCTGCAATTTCTGCATGGTCGTCATCATCCATAACGGAATATTGGGTACACATCTCCCAGCCAACCATCGTGGTTGGAATGCCGGCATGCAGGACAATTTTGGCAGCTTCAGGGTCAACGTAGAAGTTGTACTCCGCCGCTGGCGTAATATTGCCCAGTGCATTATTCGTACCGCCCATGATGTAGAGATGAGCAATCTCTGGAATAATCGTCGGGTCCTTTTGAATCGCCATCGCAATGTTGGTCAGGGGTGCAATCGCCAGAAGAGAGATCTCTCCCGGATTGGCATGCACTTTCTCAATGATAAAATCAACCGCGTGGCTGCTTTCGGGACGCTGATCTGCCTTGGGGAAATGCGCGCCGCCCATGCCGTCGTCACCATGCACATCTTCCACTGTGCGGTGCTGCGCCTGCCCGTAGGCCATCAGCGGACGTTCGCACCCTTTGTACACTGGGACCTTGCCGCCATGTCCAGCAACCTGTACGGTGTACAGAGCATTTTCAACCTCTTGGTCAAACTGGACGTTACCCCCCGTAATCGTGATGCCTTCCACTTGGAAGTGGTGCAGTGCTGTCAGGATCGCAATTGTATCGTCTCCTGCTGTATCTGTATCAATGATGACTTTTCTCATGATGCCGCGCTCCTTCTTCCGTTTAATATTCATTCCACATAAACACTAGGGTACATTTTACATCAAAAACGTACCGATGACGATGGAAACGCCGATGATAATGGAACGCAGCAGCTGTGCTACCGCCAGATTGCCTCTTGCAATCTCATCGCATACACGCATTTTGGGAATCAGGAAATCAAATATAATATAGACCAGACACAGAATAATGATTCCAAGCACAGACCATAACAGCATATCCAGCCATGAATGCGTGGAGAAGGACACCATACCGACAATAATGCACAGTCCCAGCAGCTTGCTGCCCATATACATCCCTGCTGCTTCGTTGCCTTTGGCAATTTCCTCACTATCGTTATACCGGGTCAGCTTGCTAAAAGCGAAATACCCACATACCAATACCACCAGCAGAATGCCGACACCCACCGCTACATTCAGCAGGTTCAATCCCAAATTATCCATTTCTACTCCTCCTCATCATCCAATACGTTCATTGACCGCAGCCGCACAATAATAGGCCATATCTCCGGTCACTTTCTCCCCGATTCGGGGCAGTACACCGGCGAAACGCCCACCTATGACAAACACGCCCGTCAGCAGATAGCCGCTATATTCCCCATCCTCTGTCAGAATGCTCGCCTGTTCCATCGGAACCAGCTGCTGATAAATCTTCGGTTGGTTGTTATAATACGCAGCGATTTCTTCATCTTCGTCCTGGCCTGCTCCTGATGCGTTACTCTCCGTTCCTTCACCCAACAGCAGTGTGCCTCGTCCCTCACGGCCCCAATAGCTTTTCTCAACATAGGGAGTAGACTCCAGTTCAAAGGGTCCTGCTTCAAAATAAGTGGGCAACAGATACCGCGAAATGGACTCAAGCTCCGCATCCGTAAACAACCGAAAACCGCAGTACTCTGGTGTCTGTTCATTGCGCTCATACAGTGACCAGATCGCAGCCATGAAGCCTTTGCTCTGCATCAGGACATGCTGTACGGGGTTCATCAGCCCAAGCCGGCCTTCCTGTACCAGTGCAAGCAGTGCTGCACCGATGTCCACACCTGTTGTCTCATCCCGATCATCAACGAGATACTCCAGCGGATACAGACGATACAGCAGCTGAATCTCGTGCCCATCATGATACAGTGATTCTCCGGGAACAATCTCAAGCTCCTCCAGAGGAGCATAACGCACCTCATATCCAGCCTCCTGGCAGCGTCTCATCAGATATTCCGTATTGGTCCGATCCTCCACATGCTCACCAAATGAAGTAAAAGTCACTGGTCCTCGCAGACCTTGCTCGGCATAAGACTCCAGCCACCCGCGGAAGCATTCCCGGATGCAGGCATCCATGTCTGCTGATGGCGCCCTGAAGTCATCACGTTCGGCCATGCCCACCATAATGCGCTCCAGCACCGCAGCTTCGGGTATGCCCGTAGGCGTGTCGGTATTGTTTTCGATACACTTGAACCCCGCCTCGCCGATGATCCAGTCCTGACGTGTAATACCACCCGTCACCGTCTCCATCCTTGCTGTCGCAATGAGCCCTGGATGAATACCCAGCTGCTGCTCCAGAAAGCTATCCGGCATGTACTGCTGGATAAACCGCATGACTTTGCTGTATATTCCATCAACCTGTGCAGCGGCATGCTGCAATTCCTTCATTTCGTAAGGCGTATACAGGGTTAGTGAGGGTACACAATATTGCTTGCCATACATCCGGTGATACGGAACATGCTGCCCTGCTTCGCCCGCAAACACCTCTTCGTGACCATATGGCAGTGAGTGGATATGCCTCATACCCCTTAACCTCCCGAACTGCGGAAGAAGCTGCCAAACCCGCTCGATTTGGACTTCGAGCTACTATACGAGCTGCTCTTGCTGCTACTGCTGCCGCCACCGTATGAACCGCCATAATAATAATGCCCACTGCTGGAATCATACTCACATCCGGTGTCGTAATCCGGGTCGCACTCGTCATTGCTGCCGCAGCCCGACAATACCGCAGGTACAGCCAGCATCAGGGAAAAGGCAACCAGCTTCGCCTTTGACCCGGGTTTCGATGAATGGTGCCGCTCTTCTTCTGTCATTACAGGTCTACCTCCTTCATAAAAAACAACACTTTCCGGCGATCCGCATCCAGCACCGAATACACGAATTCATACGTCGTTCCGTTACGAACCATATAATGGTCCAGCAGACGCTCGGCGAGTTCCATCGTGTACGAGGACGAGTCTGCGAGTTCCAACTCCTGAAATGCCTTTCCATTCCACAGCATGTACTCTGCGCTGTACATCGAGGACATTTTGCACATGGCCAGTGCAGCGTCCGCAATCGCTGTACCGTAATCTGCCGGCATCTGGCTGTCGTACGCAGTCACATAGATGGCATGATCCCGCAGATCCTCGCACTCGTTGGACAGGTGGGCCCATAATTTGTTTTTCATCAGGGTTGCATCCACCAGTTTGCGCATAAACAGTTCATCCCGGGTAACAGATACGTGCTCCAGCTGCCCGGTCTCGGCCTGCCGATCGTCCGACCAGCTTCGATAAGTCAATGCGTAATAGATAACGATAACCTCCCTTTTGTGTAGCTCTAAGATGAGCCGCTTCAAAATCATACAAACGTATTTAACGCATGAGAAGGGAAAAAGTTACACTATTCCCTATGACATGTAAATAAGGACATTCGCAATGCACCTTTTGAAGCCTATTGCAGTGCAGGATGACTGTATTCACCATCATGAAAACAAAAAGGCCGGAGACCATTCTCCGACCTTTCATGTTCGTCCTTGCTTTGACGAACGATCATAATTCAGCCCATTGGGCCAATAACTCGTTGTATTCACCCGACAGCTGCTCACGCTCATTCCACAGTTGTTCCAGTTCCGCAGAGCTTGCCTGCACTTCAAGCTGGTGGTCGAGCTGCTGAATCTGTGCCTCCAGACGAGCCAGCTTCTGTTCCAACTGCTCGGCTGACCGTCGTTTCCCCGCTCCATTCTCTCCTTGGCGAGAATTACGTTGTTCCTTAGATTCGGCACGCTCACGAGGAAGAGTCGGAATCGGAACGGTATGCTGGGCCGCTTCACCTGCTCGCATTTGCAGTTCAAGCTTTTTCTCCCGATAGGCTTCATAATCCCCGAGGTAGGTGGTCATCTCACCATTCTCCAGCTCCCAGACACGTGAAGCCATACGGTTCACGAAGTAGCGATCATGAGAGATGGCAAGCACCGTGCCTTCAAAGTCAACCAAGGATTCTTCCAGTGCTTCTCTTGAAGCAATGTCCAGGTGGTTGGTTGGCTCATCCAGCAGCAGTACGTTCGGCTTGCGATGCACCAGCAGGGATAACCGTAGACGGGTCCACTCCCCACCAGATAACTGCCCAACCGAGCGGAATACATCTGCCCCATAGAACAGATACCTTGCCAGAATACCACGTGCTTCGCCTTCTTCCACACCTGCCTCCAGGCGGAAATGTTCAAGCACGCTCAGCTTCGGATTGGAAGGCTCCTCCTGCTGTGCCAGATAACCAACATCCACCCTTGCTCCCCATTCAAGCTGACCGGAAGTAGCCTGCTCTTCTCCCAGCAGCAGCTTGAACAATGTGGTCTTGCCTGAGCCATTACGGCCAATCAGGGCAACCTTGTCTCCGAACTCCAGCAGCGCTGAAACGCCGCGCAGAATCGGACGTTTTCCGTAAGCCTTCTCCACCTGATCAATTACCGCTACGCGGCGGCCCGTGCGGTCTGTAGGACGCACATCGAAATCAGCATTGCGCCGCTCCAGCACGGGCCGCTTCACCTGCTCCATCCGCTCCAGTGCCTTCCGCATCGAAGCGGCCCGCCGGAAGAACTTCTCGTTCCCGCCAATGCGTCCCCATTCCTCCAACTGACGGATCGTTTCCTTCATTTTCTTCATGACCTTCTGCTGCTCCTTGAACTCCTCAAATTGCTGCAGCAGCCGTTGTTCCTTCACCTTCATGTATTCCGTATAGCCGCCTGCTGACGTTTGCGCTTCGCCATCCTCCAGCTCCAGTGTTCGGGTCACCACCCGGTCCAGAAAATAACGGTCATGGGAGATCAGCACGATCGTGCCTGTGTACTCCCGAAGATAGCCTTCCAGCCATTCCACCCGCTCCAAATCAAGGTGATTGGTTGGCTCATCCAGCAGCAACAGATCGGGACGGACGATCAGCTGTGAAGCAAGCACGACGCGGGTCTGCTCTCCTCCGGAGAGGGAGCCGAACCTCCAGCCATAGTGTGCTTTGGCAATATCCAGTCCTTCCGCCACCTGATCAATCCGTGCGTCCATCTCATACCCGCCCTCACGTTCAAACTGTTCCTGCAGTGCGGCATATCGTTTCAGCAAACGTTCCAATTGGTCTGGATCTGCTGCATAGTCCGGGTCAGACATCTGCTGCTCCA
This sequence comes from Paenibacillus sp. 7516, assembly GCF_002272715.1. Classification (NCBI taxonomy): domain Bacteria; kingdom Bacillati; phylum Bacillota; class Bacilli; order Caryophanales; family Paenibacillaceae; genus Paenibacillus; species Paenibacillus sp. 7516. The sequence goes on along the minus strand of NZ_NPBI01000024.1, from coordinate 248,626 downwards.
TTTCCTTCATCCGGCTGCGGCACTCCATAAGTGCTTTGAATCCCAGAGCCAGCACGTCCAGTACGGTATAATCATCCAGTCCTTCCGGTACCTGGGCTACATAACCGATCCGTGTATCCTTTTTGATCATCAATTGCCCTTCGTCCGGCTGATTCAGCCGGGCCATCAGGCGCATCAGTGTCGTTTTGCCGCTTCCGTTGCGGCCGATAAGGGCGACTTTGTCCCCTTCCATAATTTCAAAAGTTATGCCGTCCAGCACCAGATGTGCTCCGTGGTATTTAGTCAGTTGTTGCGCGCTAATAATCATCATAATAAGGTTCCTCCTATGGTATGGAAGATCCTGACTGCAACACAAAAAGAGCCGCAGAGGTTAGCTCCGCGGCCCTTCAGAATTCAAGCTTAATCGCTTATCGTCCGAATGAGGTTAAGGCAGGCATCTTCTCGCAATGGTTAACTTCCGTATATTCAAAATTGGACAGACTTCTCCCGTTGTAGCGAAAAGTGTGAACAATGCCAGCCATAGCAATCGGCAGCTGGCTAATACGGTTGTTAAGCATCTCGTGATTCACCTGTCTTCACCTCCCTTGTCATAATTAATGCCAATATATCACAGACGATTGCATCTCTGCAACCATGTCATGCGCCTAGCATCAATTCCGTGGCTCTTTTCCCCAAGACCTGATCATTTCCTTCTCCGACGCTGCAGCACCAGAGCCGTAATGGCGACCGTGATCAACGTCAATAAGCCCGATGTACCCAGAGCTGCACCAAGCAGTGCATATCCGATACCGTTCCATCCACCAATATCGATGCTGATCATGATTACAATAGCCCCTCCGAGCAAAGTCACACAAGGCAGGATGGACTGAACCCATGTCATTCGGCGGCCCTGGATCCGGTACACAAGCCATTCCATTAACAGCTGTACTGCCCACATGCCAAGCGTCCAAAGAATAACGATATCCACAAAATCCTCTCCTCACAGTTGGAGTTTGCTACTCATCAGCTTATTTCAACCAATCTGCAAAAAACGTCCGGTACCCTTCCTTCATAATTGTGCGCGAAAAGGCTCCAAACGCATACTCACGGTTGTCCTCCGATACATTGCGCGGTGCAGCAGCAGCCATATTCACCAGCTCAAACCAGTTATCCTCATTGCCTGCAAAGGCATGTGTAGAACGAATATGGCCGTAGCACGCATGCTCAGGCTTCACGATCATTTTGCCCATAGCCATCGCTTCCGTCAGGGGCATCGCAAATGTATCAAACGCAGAGCAGCTCCAATATACCTTGGCAGAGTTCATCAGAGTAAAGACTTCATCCTGGGTCAATGCAAACTGAAGTTTCACATTGTCCGGTATGTCATACTTCTTCATGCTCTCCTCATAACGCCATCCGCCAAATACCATGTACACGTCCTTGTCCGGGTTCTGCCGGGCATATTCCAGCACCAGATCCGGGCGACGATTCGCTTCATCCCGGCCGATCCAGAGCACGCGGTTGTGCACGACCTGACTTGGGTCATAATGGCGGTGTGCCAGCTCCTCATTGAAGCCGATCGGAATCACGCTCACGTCATGTACGCCGAAGTTGCGTCCGAGTTCTGTTTTCAAAAACTCCGTCTGCACAATGGCTTTATCCACCATGCTATAGAATGGCTTCATCATCTCATACCCTGTCAGTGCCGGGTCAGGGAAGCTGTGCGGAAACAGCACACTTTTGGGCAAAAACATCTTCAAAAATGTAAACCCGGATACCGTGTAGATGACATGCTCTATATTTTGGCTATAAATCTGGTCCAGCACGATATCGTAGTTCACCAGATCCCCCTTCTCGTGTTCATAACCGGGCAGCCAGTCATACCCGCTCACATGGCGCTCCGGCGATATAAACACAATATCTACCCCAAGCTCCAGACCGATCTGCTTCAGCCGATCAGCAAATACGCGTGGTCCCTGCGCCTCGGTGAATTGAATTTTGCGCATAACGAGTCCTACTTTACGCATGTTCTGCCCCCTCATGTCTATTCGGTAAATAGCTGGTTCATGCACTGTTCCAGCGTGGTTGCCGTCTCATTCCATTGATTGCGCAGCTGCTCCTCCGGCCATACGCAGTCTGCCTTCTGCAGATCCGAATCAATCAAGCGCAGCATCCAGAGCGAGAATACAACGGCATACGCGGCATACCATCTTCGAAAAGAAATTCTCTCGGTCCGCTGCCCGCGCTGCTCCAGCTCGTCCAGATACGTCTGAATGATCCGCTCCCGAAGCTGTGGTGTAACATGTCTCGGAAACAGCGGATGAGACAGATCCACCAGATGATATACATCCCAGAGGGGCGTATTCAGATGGGCATGTTCCCAATCGATAATGACAAGTCTGCCATTCACATCGGCCATATTGCCGGGATGCAGATCCCCGTGACACAGGACAAGCGGAAGTTTTTTGTCAGCTGTTTGAATAAGCGCCCTGATCTCGTCCCAATCGGATGCATTGAGCGTCACTCCCAGCTTGGACAGCAATTCATCCGTTGATTCCTGGGCATCCCGGAGTTCCTGCAGCATGTTCCCAATGGACGGCTTCTGGCCCACACGGGGCAGCTCGTCCCATTGGGGTGCCCAGAGCGTGTGCCATTCCGCCATATGTACAGCTGCAGACAGCAATGTATCTTCCTGCAAATCATGCACAAGCGGCCCAAGGTCCTCGTAGATCAGCCAGCTCTGTTCCGGAGCAATGGCTTCGTCTGAGGAATCTATTAGCTTCGGGTAGATGGAGGGCAGTAAGGACAGTACATGCATGGATATCCACCGTTCACGCCCATGCTGCCCCAGATTCGTGAGTGGTTTGAAAATGTAACTCTCTCCGCTGTGGACCGTAAATCGCTCCACATACCTGGCGTTCATGCCCTTATAGAGCGGTTCCCGGCTGGTTATAGCCTGTTCGTTCAGGGTCCCTTCAGCCGTGACCCAGCCATGTGCATGTTTGTTCATGATCAACACCGTCCATTCGTCTTTCCGTACCTGCTCATTGATATGTTCTATCCATCATACGTTGCTGCGCACATGCCCGCAAGCGTGAAACGAAGTACTCTCGCCCAAGGAAAACAAAAAAAGACGCACATGAGGATAATCCACGATTATCTGCATGTACGCCGTCTTCTTCGTCATTGCTCGCTCTGCTTCATCATCAATGTTGCTGTTCGGAATTCCTATAGCCAGAGATGCTAAACTTCGACCGACAACCTTTCATAGAAACGACGAATAACACGCTCCGCCGGTTTACCATACACGCCGTAACCATCATCGGTCAGGGCATTCTTTTCCTGATATAGGTTCGCACTCCAGTCCCATAGACCGAATCCGCGTACCCATTCCCGCTGGCTGGCATGCCGGAACATGGCTTCGTAGAAACGCTCCTGTTCTTCGGCACTCACTTCGCCCTCAAGCCCCCAATCGTTCGGCACCTGTGCCGATCCACTGCGGCTGGGACAGCCTGCTTCAGCGAAGAAAAAGGGTTTCTTGTAGGGTGCAATCTCCTGTTCAATACGGTCCAGCTGCGCTTCCCAGTCTCCGATGGGATAATATCCGCTCGATGAGATCACATCCACTGCATCCCACCATGTCACATGACCTTCCTGATACTTGTCCGTATTGTATGACACAAGTCCGGAGTACACCTTACGTACAGCCGCAATCACCTCGCGCCATTCCGCACTACGACGTTCGGACTGTACCATCTCGCAGCCAACGATAAACATCTCGCAATTCTCCTGCTCCGCAATGGCTGCATAGTGCTTCTGATAAGCGGCATAACTGCGGAACCAGTCCTTCCACTTCGGCTCACACGGCACATCAATATCAAAAAAGTTAATGTGTGCGCGCCACGTGCCATCGGTGCAATTAACGGTTGGTTTCAAAATCACGCGCAGCCCAAGGGTGCGGGCGTAACGAATCATGTCCAGCAATTCGTCATCCTCCACCATATGCTCTCCCCGATACTTCACTTCCACCGCCTGCGGGTGGTCTTGGAGTGCCGCCAGCGCAAAGATGACATGTGAACTGCCCGTTCGTTCAGCCATCAGGCGCAGAGACTCTTTGGCTTCCGGTTTACGGAATTCCCCTCTGCCGCTCATCCAGCCAAATGTAAATCCCTTAATGTACTCCATATGCATTGCCTTGTAGAACCCCTTTCAATCTATAGAAATGTTCAATTACAGCTTGCCTTCCTCACGGTCTCCCGCGATAACTTCGTCCGTCTCAATGACGTAATTTACGATCTCTTCCACGGTGGTATACGCCACGCCAACATACGTATCCGCAGCTCCATAATAGATGGCGATCTGTCCTGTCTCCGCATCATGCAGTGTGGCGCATGGGAAGATGACATTGTCCACAAAGCCTTGCTCCTCATACCATTTCTCAGGCGTCAGCACGAAATTGGAGGAACGATATTTTACTCTCGATGGCTCATCCAGATCCAGAATGACTGCACCCATGCTGTATACAAAACCGTTGCACGTTCCGGTGACACCATGGTAGAACATCAGCCAGCCTTCAGATGTTTCAATCGGAGCAGGACCGCCGCCAATCTTGACCGATTGCCACCAGCCCTGACCGCCTTTGCTCATGACATGGCGATGCTTGCCCCAGTACACAAGATCCGGACTTTCACTCAGGAAAATGTCGCCAAATGGTGTGTGGCCGCTGTCACTCGGTCTGGACAGCATGACATAGTTATCATTGATTTTGCGTGGAAACAACACACCATTGCGGTTGAACGGCAGCATCGGGTTTTCAAGGCGCACAAACGTTTTGAAATCATCCGTTTGGGCCAAGCCCAGCGCTGCACCGTAGAAATCAGTACACCAGATGATATAATACGTGTCTTCCACCTTCACCAGACGCGGGTCGTACGCATAGTTCGGCATAAAGGGATCACCATTCTCATCCACAAAAGGAATGCGCTCCTCTTCAATGGTCCATGTAAGACCGTCTTCACTCGAACCCATATGCAGGTGCGGACGGCCATTAATCGTTTCGGCGCGGAACACACCAATGAACTTTCCTTCATAAGGAACAACGGCACTGTTAAAAATACGGGCAACTCCTTTGACCGGGTTACGCGGCACGACCGGATTGGCTGAATGTCTCCAGACGGGCCCTTCTGTCCCCTCCGGTTTATCCTCCCAAGGCATATTGGGTAAGGCATCTCCAACAATGTGTACGTTTTTCGGTTTAACAACTGTCATCGTTTCATTTCTCCCTTCGGTGATAAAGGCGACTATGTTTCTCCAGGTTTTTACTGCCCTCTCCGTTCCTGTGCATGTTCATATCCATTTCATGCAACCTTCGCCTCTTATTTCACAGAGCCTTGTGCGAAGCCGTTGTAAATGTACTTCTGTAATAGCAGGAAGATGATCATCGTTGGAATGATGGCAATCATAATGCCTGCACTGATAACCTCCCACTGGGAACCGAATGGCCCCTTGAATTTGAACAAGGCAGTAGATATGACCTGCAAATCGGTCTTTGGCATGTATAGAAACGGTGTGTAGAAATCGTTGTAGATGTTGACCCCTTTTACGATAATGACCGTAACAATCGCCGGTTTCAGCAAGGGCAAAATAATTTTCCAGTAGATTGTGAAGTAGGAGGCCCCATCCAGCATGGCGGATTCATCGAGTGCATTGGAGATGGAACCCAGGAACTGGAGGAAAATATACACGGCAATGATATCTGTCCCCAGATACATTACAATGGCTGCCCAGCGGGTGTTGAACAGATCCAGGGCGTTAATAATCTGGAATGTGGCTACCTGTGTCGTGACACTCGGAATCAGGGTAGCGAGCAGGAACGCAGCAACCATGATTTTTTTACCTTTAAACTTGAATCGATCCAGCACGTAAGCGATCATGGAGCCCGTTAAAGTCGCACCCACGATGGAAATGATCAGGATAATAATCGTATTTTTGAAACCAACCAGCATGTTGCCGTCCACAAAAGCCTTGGTATAGTTCGCAAAGTTCAGCCAGTTGGCTGGCGGGGCAAGCGGACTGCTCGTTGCATATTCGGCGTTGGTCTTAAGCGATGCAAACAACACCACAACGATGGGTACAAGCGCAATGAACGCGGCAAGAATAAGTGAGGCATATTTGAATAGGCTCGCAAGGGTGTATTTGAGTTGATGCACGTTCATTCCTCCCCTTTCATGGTCACACGCTGAACGAGCGTAACGAGAATGACGATGAACAGCAGCACAACAGCCATTGCCGATGCCAAGCCCAGTTTGCCGTACTTAAATGCCAAGTGGACGGTCTGGATGACAAAGGTCTCACTTCCGTTGGAGCCGTCGGTCATAATGTATGGAATATCGAACGCACTGATTGCGCCGCTAATCGCCAAGATCAGGTTGAGCTGCAGGATACGTGTAATACTCGGCAGGATGATATGGCGGAACTGCTGCCAGCGATTGGCCCCGTCAATATCCGAAGCTTCATAGACATCCTTTTGAATGGAAGAGATCGCACCCAGGAAGATGATGAAGTTGAAGCCCATGTATCTCCATACGGATGCACCTGCGAGTGACACGTTAATAATGTTCGGATTCCCCAGCCAGAGCTGGGTATACTGCCCAAGTCCAACCGCCTGCATGAGGGTATCGAGGGTACCGTCCGGTTTGAAGAAAAAGAGGAAGATAAATCCGATCGCTACGCCATTCAGCAGATAGGGGAAGAACAATATCCCTTTGAAAAAGTTTTTGCCTCGAATTTTGAAACTCAGGATTGTTGCAAAGTATAGGGCCAGGCCCATCTGTATGAACGTGGCAGCAAAATAGTAGAGACTGACAATAAACACTTTGAAATATTCAGGGTCACTGAAGATCCGCGTGTAGTTCTCAAACCCAACATAGTCGAATCTTTTGCTGTACCCGTTCCAGTCGGTGAAGCTGTATTTGAACATGTTAATGACAGGTAAATAAGCAAACGTGAACAGCAGTGCCAACGGAATAATTGAGAAGGCACAGATGATAAATATGCGCTGCGCTGAATAACCCCAATTCGAAATCTTTAAGTATTTCATGCTCTCCACACCTCCAAGCGGTTCTGCCGCTTTTATATCGAAAGACTCCCGCCCATTACGCTGATAAATACACTACTGAAGATGGCATTTCACATCCGTTAAACAGATGCAAAATGCCTTGATGAAAAGGGAAACCCTTCTTCCTTCAGTCCGTGTGCGATGCCTCGCTGTATGTCAACGGTGGTCAGACGTACGTATTGCAGTGACAACGATGCATCTGCTGTAAACTGCTTACTTCGTGAGTTCTGCCCGCGCTTTCACCCATTTGTCATTCAGATCCTTCATGATGTCGTCATACGATTCGCTGCGGTTACCGATGGCTGCTTCAATAATGCGTTTTTTGAAGTCCGGCTGCCAGAGGCCGATCTCACCTTCATTGTCGATTTTATCAACCAAGCCTTCCTGTCCTTCTTTGGCAGGGGTTAATGTGGAGAATGTAACGTCCTTGTATTGATCCAAAATGGGTGGCAGCTCCGCATTTTTGTCTGCGCTCATGCCTCCGCCCTGCTCAACTGCATAGTTGGATTTCGCGAGGAACCAGTCGATCCATGCTTTCGCAGCAGGCTTGTTCTCGCTATTCACGTTCATGCCGATGTTATAGTCTGCGGCGAGCGGAACGACGACCTCACTTGCATTTGTAGGGAATGGCAAGAATCCGATATTATCCGGTGTATCCGTCAAGCCCTGGATTTGCGTAATCGCCCATGATCCAAGTGCCATCGTTGCAATTTTGCCGTTCGCAAGGTCAGCCTTGGAGCTTTCCCAATCGGTTGTGGTTGGATCCTTCTCGATCAGGCCATTCTTAGCAGCGTCGTACAGCACTTTGTACAATTCATAATGCGGCTTGCCGGCCACAAAGTTCTCATCCGTATTCGGCTGATCAATGTTAACGTAGTCCACGCTGCCTGCAACCGTCGCCAGATCGGATTCCCACTGCGTCAAAGCCCAACCGGACGCATAGTTGGTGTACAGAGGAATTGCATCCGTATTGTCTTTCACAAGTTGGAGAGCTGCCTGGAACTGCTCAGGTGTCTTGGGCACTTCTGTAATGCCGGCATCCTTGAATACCTGCTTGTTATAGATAATTCCAGAGAATGTGATGACGGTAGGGATACCATATACCTGGCCATCAACCATACGTTCTTCAATCCCTGTGTACTTGTCTTTCAACTCGTCATACGTACCCAGCGGTTCAAAAAAGTCCGGGATATCGGCGATAGGTACGCTGGTCGGAATCATCAGCACGTCACCATAGTCTTTGGTACTCATCCGGATTTTCACTTGGCCCTCATAATCGGCCAGTGACTGGAAGTTAACTTTGACATCCGGATACTCCTTGTTAAATGCTGCTGCGTAATCCTTGAACACGGTATCCACAATATCCGTACGCTGTGTCAAAACGGTAATTTCACCTTTGATATCCGCAGGATCTGTGCTGATTTCCTCCCCTGCCTGTGAAGATTCGCCTCCGGAAGAACAAGCTGCGAGTAGCGAAGTAATGAGCAGCATGGTAAGCAGAAGCATCCAGCCTTTGTTTTTCTTCAATCGATTCGACCCCTTTGCTAAGTTAATTTAAGTTATCGTTAAGGTTACAAAATGGATTTTATTATGGTAACGCTTACCTGTCAATTAAATTATTTATTACTTAACAAAAGTTTTTTCTCAAACGATTCGTTGACAACGTCTATATCCGAATCTAATATTATTAAATAAAGTTACCGATAACTTAACTTAAACTTGATCCTGTAATTCGAAGGGGCGCTTACTTATGACGAACAGCAGTGACATCCGGACTGAAATAAAAGAACACTGGGAAGGACATATTTTGCCATTTTGGTCTGCCCTCAAGGACAATACCCACGGAGGATTCTATGGTTGGGTTGCCAATGATCTTCAGGTCGACCCTCTCGCTCCCAAAGGCGGAATCGCCACGGCACGACAGCTGTGGTCTTTTGCAGCAGCTTACCGGGTAACCGGAAATAAAATCTGGCGTGATCACGCAGAACACGCCTACCGTTTTCTGGCGGACCATGTCCTTGATACGGAATATGGCGGCATGTATTGGATGGTGGATGCCGAGGGAGCTCCACTCGATACAAGTAAACATGTGTATACGCAATCCTTCGGGGTGTATTCACTGAGCGAGTACTACCGTGCTACTGGGGATGCCTCTGCTTTGGAACTTGCAAAAACGCTTTTTGCTCTGATTGAGGATAAAGGCCTGAATGCAGAATTACCTGCGTATAAGGAACAATTCGACCGCTTCTGGAATGAACAGCCGAATGAAATGCTGAGCGAGAACGGTGTGATTGCGGATTATACGATGAATACACATATCCATGTGCTGGAGGCCTACACCACCCTCTACCGAGTATGGCCGGTTCAGCAGGTGAGAGCGGCGCTAGAACGCCTGCTCGGCATCTTGTATGAACGGGTGTATGACAAGAACACGAAGTTTCTCGGGGTCTTTTTCAACAAGGCATGGGAATCCATTATCGATCTGCAATCCTTCGGGCATGACATTGAAGCCAGCTGGCTAATTGACGACGCGTTGAGAGTGCTGGGGCTGGATCAACATCCGGAGTACTCCGCGATGGTGACGGATATTGCCTATAACATCTCCAAAGTGGCTGTACAGGCCGACGGCTCTCTGATGAACGAACAAGAGGGAACTCATGTGGATGAGAAACGGATATGGTGGGTGCAGGCAGAGGCAATGGTCGGCTTCTATAACGCCTATCAGCGTACTGGCGACACTATGTTTCTGGAGAGAGTGAACCGCTTGTGGGCATATACGACGGAACATATTATCGATCGCCGTGCTGGCGGGGAATGGTACTGGTCGGTAGACGGAGACGGCGTTCCGGATCAGAGTGAAATTGCCGGACCATGGAAATGCCCGTATCACAATAGCAGGTTTTGTATTGAACTAATTGAGAGGATGGGATAACGATGATACACCCAAAGTATAAGGAGTTACTGGAGCAACAGGAGCAGCTGCTTACACGCCAAAATGAGATTGATCCTGCATTCTACAACGGTGTATATGATCGGTATCGTTATCCGGTGTTTACTCGCCATCACGTGCCGCTCCACTGGAGATTCGATCTGGACGATACGACCAACCCCCATTTCATGGAGCGTCTGGGTATTAACGCTACGCTTAATCCGGGGGCCATCTACTTCAATGGCAAATACGTGATGGTCATCCGAACCGAAGGGTTGGACCGCAAATCGATCTTTGCTCTCGCTGAGAGCGACAACGGCATCGACGGATTTCGCTTCACGGGCAAGCCATTAGTGTGGGAAGACATCGATGCAGAAGAGACCAACCAGTATGATATGCGACTCGTTCAGCATGAAGATGGCTGGATCTACGGAATATACTGCTCTGAGCGCAAAGACCCCGAAGCTCCGGCATTTGATACGTCCAGCGCGGTGGCACAGGCAGGTCTTGTGCGCACACGCGATCTGGTTAGCTGGGAGCGACTGCCCAACATTACGACAGGCTCACCACAACAGCGGAATGTGGTTCTGCACCCGGAGTTTGTCGATGGCAAATATGCATTTTACACTCGCCCACAGGACGGATTCATCTCCACCGGCAGCGGCGGCGGAATCGCCTTTGGGCTATGTGATGATATTCTGAATCCGGTTATTGCCAAGGAAACCATCATCGATGAACGCAAATATCATACGGTATACGAAGTGAAAAACGGCCAGGGACCTGCCCCGCTCAAGACAGATCGCGGCTGGATTCACATTGCGCACGGGGTACGCAACACGGCGGCGGGTCTGCGTTATGTACTGTACACATTCGCCACGGATCTGAATGATCCGGCACGAATCATCGCCAAGCCGGGCGGGCATTTCATTGCACCTTATGACGACGAGCGTGTAGGCGATGTATCCAATGTTATTTTTTGCAACGGTGCGGTGGTTAATGAACAGGGTAAAGTCTTCATTTATTACGCATCCAGCGATACCCGCTGTCATGTGGCCACCACGACGCTGGATAAACTGGTTGATTACACCTTCAACACCCCGGCCGATCCGTATCGTTCCCTGGATTGTGCCAGCCAGCGTGGTGATCTGATCGAACGGAACTTGGAACTTTTGCAAAAACAATCGGTTTAATATGAAGACCAGCCTTCAACCCAAAAACGCAAGATGCTGAAAAATTAGCGCAGATCCTGCCAGAATTTCTTTATTCCATGTGGGTAACGATGTATACTGATATGGGTGGTTATTATGTTTAAGTAAGCGCTAATCATAATGACAGCACATTGTATGTAAACCGGCTTGAAGGAGGCGACCAAAGCTGAAGAACAATATCACCATGCGGGATATCGCCGATAAGCTCGGAGTTAGCAGTGTGACGGTCTCGAAAGCATTGAATGATAAAGATGGCGTCAGTGGCGAATTGAAGGAAAAAATCAAAGTGCTTGCCGTTCAGATGGGCTATCGGTATAATGCCGCAGCCCGCTCGATGAAGGAAGGCTTGACTCATAATATAGGTGTTATTATCCCGGAGCGTTTTACCGGACCTACCCAATCGTTCTACGTACGCGTATTCCAGCGCATCACCAAGCATTTGGAGGACCAAGGATACTATGGTATTCTGCACATTCTGAATGGTCAGGACGAAGAGGATTTAACACTGCCCAAACTATACAGCGACAGCAAAGTGGATGGTTTCATTGTGCTTGGGCAGATCAGCAAAGAGTATATCGAACTGGTGCAGTCGATGGACGTTCCCAAAATGTTTCTTGATTTCTACGACGAGCATGCGGATATCGATTCTGTCGTTACCGATAACTTTTACGCTGCTTACGAGCTGACCAACGTTCTGGTCCAGCAGGGACACCGGCGTATTGCTTATGTCGGGAATCTATATTCTACAAGCAGCATTCAGGATCGATTCCTTGGATATTACAAATCATTGCTGGAGCATCGGTTGCCGATGAATCAGGAGCTTGTGCTTAACGACAGGGATGAGCGGGGTACGTTCATTGAGATCGATCTGCCCGAGCAGCTGCCGACGGCTTTTGTATGTAACTGCGATCAGGTCGCTCATTTACTCGTTCAGAAACTGACCTCCTTGGGGATACAGGTGCCCGCACAATGCTCCGTGGTTGGTTTCGATAACGATATCTATGCCACCCTCTCCGACCCCCAACTAACTACGGTTGAAGTCGATGTGGAACAGATGGCGCGCACGGCGGTTCAATCCATGCTCAAAAAGATTGATAACCCAAGCCGCAGCTTCGGACGCGTACATGTGAAGGGCAACATCATTTATCGTGATTCCGTGAGTGCTGCACCTGCTTCTCAGGATGATGGATTGGTTTAACTAAGGACTTCTGTTGCTTAAAAAGAGTGCTCCCGGCCATGGTGGCTGCAGGAGCACTCTTTGTTTATAAAAAATGCGGTGGAGCGGGTTGGCATCCCCCCACCCCTCATTCAATCATCACATTACCTGCTGCATTGGGTTATCTAGTAGCTTGTCTTCAGCCAATTGTCTTTGGACCAGGTTAATTTGCCTGCACCCGCTCCACTTGATCCCGTCAGTCGGGCATTCAGCGTCGCCGGATCATCCGTAGTATAACTGTAAGGAAGGGACGAAAATCCATTCCAGGAGAAGCTCTTCACTGCAGCCGGTACCGGGCTGAGCGGACTGCCTGAAGTATCACTGCTGCCGCGGAATGAGCTTCCATCCAGGGAATATATCGTGTCCGTCACCCGAATTTTGCCTGTATACGCAGCATCGGCCGGATCCGTCTGATTATTCCGAACCGGGAACTGCACGTCCTGGATCACCGATTTCTCCACCAGCACCGCCCCGCTCTCTGTGGAGATGGCCCCGTTGCTGATGATATCAAAATGATAGCCTTTGGACGAGATCGCAGCAGCCATCGCCGACGTAATTTTGGATTTGGCTGCACGCGCCCCTGTCGCATCCATCACGATATTATAGGCATGTGCATTCCCTCCACGCAGGCGTGGCATGCGATCCTGAATGTCCTTATACAGGTTATGGTGCAGGGTCATGGACAGATTGGCGTTCGCTGATTCGAAGCTCGTTGAGCCGACCAAATGTCCTTTTTTCTGAGGGGACGAAATGGCAATGATATCGGCTTTGTTGAGCCCTACCGCGCTGCTGCGCAGATAGTTGTACATCGGATAGGCTGCCTTGTTCGCTTCCAGCTCATTGATCTGCTGGGTAACCCAGCTGTTCGCGCTGCCGTCATCCCCTTTGAAGAGAGACCAGGAAATGGTCACACCGCTGGTTCCCTTTTTCGAATCCACAAGCCCGTCGTAGGCTTTATTGAATGTACAGTGGTCAATCCACACGTTACTGTTCTCTTCATGGGTGATATAATCCCAGTCATTTTTATCATAATCGCCCTTGGTTGCTTCATCCCATTCCCATAACTCGTCAAATTCAAGGTTACGAATGATAACATTGGAGCTGCGTTTGACGCTGATGGCTGCATGTTTGATCTTAGCCCCGTTAGCTGAGAAAATGGTCAGTCCATTGAAGCTGTCAATCGTCAGCTTGCTTACGCCCGTCTGCTTCAGTACGGGGTGAGTCAGTGCATCATTATGCTTCGCAAAAGGGGATGTCTGGGCGGCGCTCGGAATTTCGTTCCACCCCAGATTCAGGTCGTTCATGATCTCGACGACTTTGACACCGGAGTTCTTTTTCAACGCTGCAGCCAGATCCGCTGCATTATAGACCTTTTTATACCTGGACGTATCCGATTCGCTGATGGAACCCCCGCCCGTGTTCCCCTGGGAGAAACCTGTAAGATTGTAATCTGCGTTTCCTGCTGCCTGTACACTTGTTGGGCCAGACAGTAGGGTCAGCCCCAATGTAAGAGCCAGTGCGGCACTGCACCATGTTCGAATCCTGCTTTTCATAGAACGATTCCTCCCTGAATTATAATGAGCATGTCCGTCCAACCCTGCCAGTGCATGTCATGAAGGACATGTCCACAATGTACATCCTGGAAGCGATTACAACAATAATCCCTATTTTGGGTTCTTGATAATCGTTGTCGGAGCTGCATGGGTGCTGCGAGGAGTGTACTCTAGGCAACCACCAATCGTACGAAATTAACTTCTAAGGAAGTTCTTCAGGGATAAGGAAAAGCAATGAAACCGAAACTGCTCACAAAAAAACAGGCCTGCAGCGCGGCATGCCTGTTTTATCCTATTTTTTGATGGAACGTGTCCAAAATCCGCCATGGAACTGCTTCGGTTCTACAGTAATCACAAATGCCTTCGGGTCCAGTTCCAGAATGGTCTGGTACAGCAATTTCTGATTTTTCCGTTTCGCCAGAATCTCCATGACCAAACGATCTCCGTCACGTCCACTGCCTACCCAGGCCGTAACCCCATAACCTCTATCTCGCAGTGCATTGGCTACATTCCCGCCCATCTGATTACAGATGACTTTAACCGTAACATAACCGAGCGCAATCTTTTCTTCAATCCAGGCTCCGAGCAATACACCCAGGCCATAGCCTACGGCATAAACGATCAATGCAGACGGTTGGGTCAGGTACTTCAAGACCAAATTCAGCCCCAGTACATAAATGACGATCTCACCCATGCTGATGAGGGCTGCGATATATTTCTGTCCTTTGAGTGTCAGAATCATCCGAAGCGTATAAGCCGACACATACACGATTTGGATCAAAAAGATAAACAACAATATTTTAAGCAACGGCAATCCCTCTTTCCTGGCATGCACAACGGTTGGGCCCACGATCCGGGCTTCGGTCCGTATCCTGTACGTTTTTCCATATCTCCATCATTGGACATTATGCGAGCCTTTTAAACGGTTGAAAGCAAATCTCGGGGCTTTCTTGTCGAATGACACGCTGGAATTGCCATTATAGAACCGTTTGTCCCGATTATCAACCCGGCCGAAGACCCAGGGGCGAAACCAGGTTTTTGCGAATAGAATGAAGAGCAGTGAACGGAGAGCAAACGCTCAGACGACAAGATGGGTACAAGGTGACATAAGGGGGAAGGGCCATGCTGCTATGGCAGGAAATGGAGCGCGAAGGCCTCGAAGAACTCGTATTTTGTCATGATCCACACAGTGGACTGCGGGCTGTCATTGCCATCCACAGCACCGTCCTTGGGCCAGCGCTGGGAGGCTGCCGCTGCTGGTCTTATGCTTCGGAGGAAGAAGCTGTTCGCGATGCAATTAAACTGGCCAAAGGCATGACTTACAAAAATGCCGTATCCAACCTGCCGTATGGCGGCGGAAAAGCCGTGGTCTGGGAGCTGCCGGCGGCAGAACAAGTATCGGGAGTGGAGCCGTCCGGCAATAACAGCTTGAACCTGAGTGTCTCTCAACGTGCGCATATTTTTCGCACGCTGGGACGCTTCCTGGAACGACTGAACGGACGCTATGTTACAGGCCTAGATCTGGGAACTACGGCAGCAGACATGGACCAGATCCGGTTGGAAACCACCTATGTGACGGATACAACCGGGTCACTGGGGGCACAAAATGACTTCACCGCCGAGATGACTGCCTACGGGGTGTATACAGGCATTGTGACCTCGCTGCAGCATCAGGGGGTCACTACTCTTCAGGGCATTCCCGTTGCCGTCCAGGGACTGGGCAAGGTTGGGCATGCCCTGTGCCGCCACCTGCATGCAGCCGGGGCACGGCTCATTGTGGCAGACGTTGTACCAGAACGTGTACAACGTGCCCTTGTGCAGTTCAGCGGCGCTACCCCGGCCGATCCGGCCCATATTCACGCCGCTGACTGCAAGGTGTTCGCCCCCTGTGCACTGGGGGGCGTGTTGACCCCGACAACAGTGGAAGAGCTGCGCTGCTCCATCGTTGCCGGGGCAGCGAACAACCAGCTCAGCCACCGGGAGCCGGTTGTTCGCCGCATGCAGGCGCGGGGTATTCTGTACGCGCCTGACTATGTGCTTAACGCAGGCGGCATCATCAGCACCGCCTACGAGCTGGAGGGTGAGGGGCCGGACCAGATCCGCCAGCGGGTGGCGGAAATCGCGGATACACTCACCCAGGTCTACCAACTAGCTGCGGCATCAAGCATCTCCACTGCCGATGCCGCAGACCGGATGGCTGAGGCCCGACTTGCTCAGCCATGAATTGCCCTCCTCTTTCTTTACCGAATGATCTTCAAAGGCAAAAGGCCAACCTGGTTCAGATGAACGGGTTGGCCTTCGTTCTTATGGTGTACTTTCGTGCGTTGTTCCGTTCCTTGTCTACTCCCCACTCACTTCAAGCCTGAGCATGCACCCGCTTGTCACGGTATAACATGGTCCAGAGCAGCACATTGGCCACAATCAGAAGTCCACCGAAGATCCAGATGCCTCCTGGCAGCGTACGAAAGAAAACATGCATCCCCCATAGCAAGGCAATCACCGGAAATCCCGCGAATACGAACCAGCCATCACTTTGCTGGGCAATACTAAAGGATAGGGAGAACGGCGGCTTGCGCAATAACAATTTGCCTGTTAACGGAATCAGGGCCGTAGCCACCAGCAGGATCACAGCCAGATCAGGCAGAATGCGCAGACCAAATGTCCAGGCAAACACAATGGCATTCAGCAGAAACACAGGCAAGAACATATTGCTCATAAATGCCTTCAGTGCACCCTTATAGAGCACATTCTCACTCGCAATCGGCGCGGCCCGGAAGGCCCAAAATGCCTTGTATTGGCCCGAATACTTCAGCATGATGATCACCGAAACGATAATAATCAGCATGATGTACAGTGTATAAAAGAACGAGCTCTCTCTAAGTTCCGCCCACGTGGATGACTGCAGCTGGGTGAACCAGAAGACATAAGGCAGGACAAAGGATAATCCAATGGATGGGTATACCTTCAGCTTGAATTCCCGCTCATTCCGCATCATGCTCGCTGACAGCCGGAAGCAGGCCTGCTCCTCTCCGGAACGGCAGAACGCTCTGGCAAGCGTGCGATCCCATGACCCTTTTCTTCGCCCCGAGGTTGATCCGGAATGGGCCATTTTCTCCAAATACAGTTCAAAGGAAGGCATCAGCTTCACATAGATAACCAAACTGATCATTGGAACAACAACAGCCAGCGCGCTGAAGGTATACAGCCATACATCCCCACCACCACCGAACAGCCATTCATATACAGCTGCATACCACACGGGAGGAAGTAAGAGCTGCCACCAGGCTGGCGTGAATACCATGTCAAAATCAATGATACTGAATGACCGTGCCACCAGCTGATATCCAACAGCGATTCCAACGGATAACAAAATCTGTACCATGTTGATCATGTCTTTCAGCTTCTCTCCATCCAGAAACTTCATCATGAACAGGTAAACTAGAGATGTAGTGACCAGAATGAACATATTGATCAGAATGAGTTCCGCGATGAATAACAGGAAGAATCCGATGCCATGTGTGATTAAGCCCGCAACCAGTGGTACGGCTGTCAGGGAACCTGTCAGCAGCAGCAAATAGACTCCGGCATGAATGGCCCGGGCCATGCCAATCGTACGGCCATTCACCGGCTTGGTCATAATGATATTCCGATCCCGGATATCCAGCAGCACAGATGAAAAGTCCGAGATCATGGACGTCATGATGATAAACATCAGTACAGCGTTGACCAGACCCATCTGGAGCATATAATGACCCGTATCCCAGACGACAAATGGCACCAGAAGCAAACCCATCAATCCGTACAACCAGAGGGACCGAAGGTACAGGTTCCCTTCCTTCTGCTCCTTATTACCGCTGCGTGCCGACAATACAGTCGGTACCCTACGCTGGTCCATTTGAAATTTTACTCTCAATATAAGCCGCAGTACATCATAATCCGCACCCGTCTTGGTAATGATATGGCGAAAATGATCCAGGATCTTCAGCGTACGGAATTCGGAGGATTCCGCCATATCAATACACCTCCTGCACGATCGATACAAAGCGTTCGGCAATCGCCTTATGCTCATTAAAGCCCGTTAATTGGTTAAACACCTCTTCGAGCGTGCCTTCCATGGACTGCTGCTGCAGCTGCCTGAATGTCCCGTCTGCCATCACTCTTCCTTCCGCAATGAGAATGATCCGGCTGCTGATCTTCTCGACCACGTCCATGATGTGTGAGGAATAGAAGATGGTTGTCCCTTTGGCCGACAGCTGTGACAAAATCTCCTTGACCACCATCACGCTATTGGCGTCGAGTCCACTGAGCGGTTCATCCAAAAACAGCAGATCCGGATCATGCAGCAATGCTGAGATGAGCAGCACTTTCTGGCGCATCCCCTTCGAGAACGAGGCAATGCGGGAATGATAGGATTTCTCGAGTCCAAAGCAATCCATCAGCTGCTTCGCCTTGTAATCAGCATCCGCATAAGACAAGCCATACAGTTCCCCAATAAATGTCAGGTATTCTGCTGGCGTCAGTTGTTCATACAGCTCTGCAACTTCAGGTACATAACCGATTCTGCGTTTATATTCCGTATCACCATCTGCGATATCTTTGCCAAAGATGCAAACCTTACCCACATATCCTTCAACCAGTCCCAGCAGAATTTTGACCGTGGTGCTTTTGCCAGCTCCATTCGGACCGATGTACCCGATCATCTCTCCCCGCTTCACCTCAAGATCAATTCCGTTCAGGACATAACGTCCGTTATAACGCATCCGCAAGCCTTCAATGGAAAGTACTTGTTCTTCGTTCACTTCGTTATCCAGCTCCTGTCTCTGTCTATTTCTATAATTCTACTAGTTTACCACAGTTTAGGATGTTGTGATCCGAAATGAACATCATAATTAACAACAGACCTCTAAGATAATGATGAAAAGACAGCAAAAAGGACGCTTCATATGAAGCGTCCTTTACTATGAGCACGCAGCTTTCAAGAGGTATTCTCTCAAGATGTAAGAGCATGCTAACTTGTATTTATTTTAATGGGTGTCTTAACGTTCTTTCATTAATCCTCGTCGTCAAAATCCTGGTCAAAGGACAGCACTTTACCTGTATTGGCATCCACATCAACATCCGCTTCCCCATCCGCGGTTCTGATCTCGATCTCATAGACATAACGTCCGTCATCATGGTCGAGCTCAATTTCGGTTACTTTTCCACCTGACACCTGTTTCAGGGCAATCGCAGAGGCTTGTGCTTCGGTCAGTTTAACCTGTTTTGCAGCAGACTGGTTGGAAGAAGTACTTGTAACAGAGCCATTGTAATTATAATCATCATCGTCGTCATAGTCTTCATCATCCACAACCGCCAGGATCTTGCCTGTGTAGGCATCCAGTCGTACCACAACGTCATTGCTTCCTTTGCGGTCGATTTCAACTTCGTAGAACGTTTGGCCGTTTCTGCGCTCCAGATCGATATCGTCCACTTTACCCTCAGCCGCTTTTAATGCCGCTGCTTTGGCTTGCGCTCCTGTCAGCAATTTGCCAGTGTTGCTCTGATTCTGTGTGACCGACTGCGAAGTCGATGATGGCGTGGTTTGTACCGACTGTCCGTTTACACTGCTGCTCGCCGCTACCGCCGATCCTCCAAGAAGTACTGCTGCCGAAATGCTGCCAATCCATAGTTTGTGTTTGTTCATCATCATGTTTCATCTCCTCGTTATTGTTCTCGTTCTCGTCTACAGTTATAGAATAACCTGTGCGTATGAGAGATTAGCGAGAGTCAGATTAGAATTTGATGAGAAAATGAGATGAACATTCACAGCATCATTGCATCTCCATTGTTGAGACTTTACTTAATCTTCTTCGTCTTCATCCCATGTCACGGACCGAATCGCTCCGGATATCGCGTTCACCTGCACGATAGCTTCCCTGCCGTCCTCCAGATCAATCTCGACCAGATAATAGGGATTCCCACTATTCGTTCCGCGGAGCTCCGTGTCATCCACTTCCCCGGGAACTCTGGCAAGTGCCTTTTGCTCAGCTTCCTTCTCACTAAGAAACTGCGGAGTATCATTCTCTTTTCCCGGTTCGGAAGCTGGAGCATCCAGCGTCTGGGAAGATTGCTTCTCCCCGTTATATGGATCAACCGTCCACTGCTCCCGGCGATTATCCTTCATTTTCCATACGGCCAGATAAACCGGACTTCCCTGCTGTTCCACCAGTTCCAGTGATACCAGCTGCTCATCGGTTTGCTTCCGTAACTCCGTCTTGATCTGCTCCCGGCTGAGCAGTGTTTTTTCTTCAGCCTGAGGATTGGATTCCAGCCGCGTAATGGCATTGACTGTAGCGGTTACTGCATCCAGCTGTACATCATATAGCCCAGTTTCGGATCGAAGCTGCATGATATACGTACCGTCCTTCAACGTGGAATTCACAATTTCTCCAGGGTATTGTTCCAATACGGCCTGAGCCGCTGCATCCGCACTAAGCATCACACGGCTGGACTGCCATGGCTGCCACCAGCCTACGATTGCGACAAGCAGCACAGCCACAATACCTGCCCCCCACCATATCGGTCGCTTTGACCTTCCGCTCGTCTGCTGCTGTTCCCGTTTCATTTCCGGTGGTATCTGTGACTTTTCCAATCTGCCTCCCCCTTTCACAAGTGCATCTGCTCTCGTGAGACTCTTGGCATCAGTATACAAGAGAAGAATGAGAATTTCATGAGAACAGGGTCGTCTGAACGGATACTGGCAAAATAATCGAAGCTTCAGTGCCTACACCTTCTGCACTCTTCAGTTCAACACGTGCCCCTATAGCCCCTGCGATGTCCTTCGCGAGAGACAATCCCAAGCCCGATCCACTTGCTCCGCCGCTGCGGGTTCTTGCCGGGTCCACACGGTAGAAACGATCAAATACTTTGGTTAGCTCTTCCTCCGGCATTCCAATCCCCGAATCAACGATGCATATCCGGCATTCCTGTCCTTTCGATTCCAGTCTGACTTCAATGGCATCCTCGCTGTACTTGCGGGCATTGTCCAGCAGAATAAACAACATCTGCTTCAACTTACTTTCATCACTGATCACCCAGATACTGCCCGGATCATCACAATAAACTTCACGGTGATAGGCTTCCCGGAAGGCTCGAGTGGAATCCTGAGCCAGACGTGTGATATCAAGCCTTTCCAGCTGTACGTTCCATTGCTCCGGCTGCTTGGCCAGCAAGAGCAGCTGTTCAGTCATCTCCCGCATGCGAACGGATTCAGACAGTATGGCTTCAACAGCCTCGTCGAACACCTCAGGTCGTTCCTTGCCCCGTCGCTGCAGCAGACTGGCATAACTCTCAATAATGGTCAGCGGTGTTTTCAGCTCATGCGAGGCATCCGAAACGAAACGCTCCTGCCGCTCGAAGTTGGATTCCAGCAAATCCATCATGCGGTTGAACGTCTGCCCCATGGTACTCAGTTCATCCTTCGATTGGGCAGCCAGTGGAAGCCGCTTAAACTGGCCGCTTGACTGGATATCACTCATGGTACGGGTCATCTGCTGAATCGGCCTTGTCATCCGGTTCGCCAGAATTCGGCTGGAGATGATCGCAGGGATCAACGCGATAATCGTTACAGCGACCAGAACCGTACGCAGCACAGACAAGCCATTCTCGGTATCTGCGACACTTTCGGTGACTTGTACATTCACCACTTCACCATCAGGCCAGATTACGGGCACAGACACCCAGACATACTCCAGCTGTCCAACCCGGGTATACTCCGATTTCTTTTGGCTCTCGTACTTATAGGGCAGTTTGCTTAGCATCTCGTTCAATTGAGGCTCTGTCGCTGTCGTTACCGGATCGGAACTGGTACCATCCTCATTGACAATGCGCAGCATTCCTTCCACCGGCGCATAGGCACGCAGCAGATCATCCGGAGGAATGGATTCGGCAGAATCGCGCACTCCTGTTACGATCGAGCCGGCCTCAGCTTCGACACGCTTGATCTCATTAGACATTGAAATTCGTTCAAATACGATATACACGGACAGGTTTACAGCGATGAGCAGCACCGCAAACAATACCGAGGAGTATCCATAAATTTTGCTCCGCAGACTCATGATTGCTCCTTCAGAACGTATCCAACACCACGAACGGTATGTATTAAGGGTGGAGTGAATCCGTTATCTACCTTTTTGCGCACATAACGGATATACACATCCACGACATTGGTATCTCCGTAATAATCGTAACCCCAAACGGCCTGTACAATCTGGTCACGACTTAATACCTGACGCTGATTCTGCAGCAGATACACGAGAAGATCGAACTCACGTGGAGTAAGTTCGATAGGTATTCCATCCCGGGAAACCTCCCTTGTACCCTCATTCAACTTCAATCCAGCGGCAGTAAGCCAGCCTGTATCTTCTTCAGTCATATGGCTTGTTGTGTCTTGATTGGCATGTCGTATTACCCCGGATGAAGAAGCGGCTGCGGCACTCAGCCGGAGCGCTGCCCGCACTCTGGCAAGCAGTTCTTCGATTCGGAAAGGTTTAGTAATGTAATCATTGGCACCGAGATCAAGTCCAGACACCTTGTCCTCGACCGAATCCTTCGCTGTCAGCATCAGGATGGGTACCATGGCATCTTTGGCACGGATTCGCCGCAATACCTCAATTCCACTCAGACCTGGCAGCATGATATCCAACAGAATCAGATCCCACTGGCCGCCATGATACATTTCCAACCCTTCCGTACCGCTCCCTGCCTTCCCCACCTGATATCCCTCATACTGTAATTCAAGTTCAAGCAGGCGTGCAATTTTGGGTTCATCTTCAATCACCAGCACGGCTTCATTCATACCGAGTTCCCCCTCGTTCCATTCTCCCGATATCTTACAATAGAACTCTACAGTTTGCCCAATGCATCCTCCACGAGGTCGTCCCCGGCAATCAGGTCAAAGGCCATTCGATATGTCTTCTCCTCTTGCAGGGATGCCGCGATAACTCGGGCCACATCCTCACGAGATATGCTTCCTGGTTTCAAGTCTGTTCCTACCGCGATTTTGCCTGTTCCTGGTTCGTTTTTCAAGCCACCAGGGCGAATAATCGTATAATTCAGCTCGCTTGCAAACAGCGCGCGATCGGCATAATGCTTCGCCACATAGTATGGTTTAATGGCATCCGACCATTTCTCCCGCTGATCTGCACCAAAAGCACTGACCAGAATGTATCTGGAAATGCCCTGCTGCAGTGCGGCCTCCATTGTTTTTACAGCCCCGTCGAGATCAATAAGGAGTGTCTTGTCTGCACCTGTAGACCCACCGGACCCTGCCGTGAATACGACGGCATCATGATCCTTCATCGCTTCAGCCAGGTCATTCACGCTGCCCTCCAGATCACCCATGACTACATTTGCACCTAACTGTTTCAAAGCATCCGCCTGTTCCGGTCTGCGAATCATCGCCGTCACCTGATGCTTGCCTCCCTGGGCGAGCTGTTCCACAAGCATCTTGCCGATTTGTCCGTTTGCTCCAATAACCAATACATTCATATGTCATGCTCCTCTCGGTTAAACGGGTAACCCCGTGTAGCTTTATCCTTCTCTGGACTTGTCTTTAATTTAAACGAAAGCCGGCGCTTCTAAGCGCCGGCTGCTGTGATCCCATCCGTTTAGCGCATGTCAGCGCATAAATAATGCTTCATATACTTCTTAATATACCATACACCCTGTACTGTCTATACCTGACCCAGCTCATCCAGTTCTGCAGCCCTTTTAACCTCACTTGCTCCTTAGCGTTTAACCCTGGCTGAAGCAACGCAAAAAGGGTGCCCCAAAGGGCACCCTTTTATGAATGGCTACTAAATTAGTAAGCCAGTGCGAACAATCCGTGGATGTGAGACAGGTAACGGATGTTACTTGCTTCTTTCATCATGGTTGCTGGCAGACCTTTCAGACGAGTCTGGTTGCCACCGATCATGCCGACAGCATCCTTACGACCCAGACTTCCCAGTGTACCGGAGAATACTGGTGTGAAGGATTCCATTGCGCCACCTTTGAACATTACGCTCAGATTGTGACCAATGGTTTCACCCATTTGCCAAGCCAGTTGTGCAGTTGGAGGATAAGGGCGAGCACCTTCGCTAGGGAAGACAACTGCGCTGTCACCAGCAACGAACACATCTTTGTGGGATGTGGATTGCAGAACTTCCGTAACTTTAGCACGGCCGCGATCCACTTCAATTCCACTGTTAGCAACAACCGCATTACCTTGTACGCCACCTGTCCATACGAGTGTGTTCGTAGGGATGGAGCTGCCGTCTTTCAGCAATACTTCGTTTTCTTTCATCT
The DNA here is from genome assembly GCF_002272715.1 of Paenibacillus sp. 7516. NCBI lineage: Bacteria > Bacillati > Bacillota > Bacilli > Caryophanales > Paenibacillaceae > Paenibacillus > Paenibacillus sp. 7516. The sequence goes on along the minus strand of NZ_NPBI01000024.1, from coordinate 224,298 downwards.
CTGTGATCGCTACGCCAACGATGAAGTTAACGCCACGTTTCTCGAGACTTGATTTTGCACGGTCAACCAATTCTGGCGGGAATCCTGCAAGAATGGATGGACCTGCTTCAACGGTATACAGGGAGATATCGTTGAAATCGATACCTTTTTCTTGGCATACGCCTGGCAGCAGGTCAGCGAATTCGCCGACAAGCTCGATGCCAGTCAAACCGCCGCCACCAATAACAAACGTTGCGTCTGCTTTGTTGCCGGATTGTTTGTAAGCATCCAGACGTGCTTCAACGTGTGCACGAATGCGGTTAGCATCGCTAACGGATTTCAGCGTGAAGCTGTACTCCTGCAATCCCGGAATTCCGAAGAATGCCGTTTCGCTACCCAGGGCAACGACGAGTGCATCATAAGAGTAAGTAGAGCCGCTGGTCATCAGAACTTTTTTCTCGTCCGGCTTGATTGTATCCACCGTATCGATTTTCAAGTTCACGTTTTTACCACGCAGCAATTTTTCAAGCGGAAGAGCAACTGCCTTTTCAGCAATGCTTCCTGCTGCAAGACGGTGCAGTTCCGTAATAATTTGGTGCGTAGGGTAACGGTTCACGACTGTGATTGTCGCTTCTTCCGGTGTCAGGTATTGACGCGCAGTCAGCGCAGTCAAAAGACCACCGTAACCTCCGCCCAAGATCAAAATTTGCTTCGACATATCCATCCTCCGTTCTTCTAATCTTAACGTTGCTGTTGTTGACGCTCGTTCAGAATGCTCAGGAATGATTGAGCAAAACGCAGCGTTTGTTGTACGTTTGGATCTTTAAGCATTTTGAGCATAGCGAACAGACCAACCGAAGTTTGCTCTGCTTGCGCACGATCACTTGCTTCGATTGCAGCGGAAGCTACACCTTTGGCTTTGTCTACAACTGGTTTAGCGAATTCACCCATTGCGCTCATTGTGTCGCTGATCAGAACTTTGTCTGTAGCTACGCTTTGTGCAAAGTCATAAGCTTTGGTCATGGCAGTAACCATTTCAGCCAGTTTAGGCAGGTTTTCAACCAGAACGGTCAGAGACTCCTGTACCTCAGGTTTCATCAGTTGATCGAGCACGTCCAAGGACTGGCGCTCGGAAACGTTGGCACCTTCTGTAACTGGCACCTCTTGTTGAGTAGGCGATTGTGACATAAGAGAAAGTCCTCCTTTACTTTGGGATAGAAGTCCGCGACTTTCATGATGCCTGTCAAGCAGAGCCGAACCACGAATACAAGGGATACATTGAAATGTACCAAATTTCACACAATAGAAAGAGCGAAGCCCAAGGGCCGCTCTCGGATCATGTATTGTATTGGGTCTATTGCGGACAACATGTGTTGACGCAAAACGACAAGCAGGCCGAAACCGAACTCTATACCCTTATATTACACCTCTTACACATGAACATGAAAAAGAAATTTTTTACACTTGTGAAGATATTGTGAACATTGTAACAAATCCGATTTTTTTGTCAAGCTTCGCGCTCGGAATGTAACCGTTTATCCTTTTGTTCCAGATCTGCGTTCCTACCACATGTGGTATTAAGACAAGATCACATACGTCCATATGTGCGAAAAAGTACATATAGAGGATTTTTTCAGTCTTATTTTTAGGAAGTGTTTTCCAAAACCATGAATTCCATGCAACGAATTTGGTCACTATCGTTATTATGCAGCTTGTCATGCTGGCTTATTCCCTATTCGCTCAATTCTTCCTGATGAGAATCTTCACTTTGTTTCAGGCCCCTACGACAGCTTCTTATGATGGACGAAGTTTAAAATTACAGAAACCCGGTTAATAAGGACTACACCAGAAATGAAGGAGATGTTCGATATGAGTAATTCAACTAGCGATAAAATCAAAGCAGGCGTGAATAAAGCCAAAGGCGAAGTGAAGGATCAGATCGGTAACGCAACAAATAACAGATCCCTTCAGGCTGAGGGTAAAAAGGACAAGGCGAAAGGCGCGGTTCAAGATAAAATTGCCGATGTAAAAGATCGCCACTAGGATCCGGTCTCATATGCTTCGTACGACCAAGTCGTGCACTATATACGTGATGATGTCGGCCCGTAGACAAGCTGCATAAACATGCCTATACCTACGGGGCAGAAAAAAGCCAAGGAAGGTGTTATTCCAATCACCCTTCCCTGGCTTTTTTTGATTGCAGTAAGCTGTATCAAATCGCTGGGGCCGCATATCTAGCCATATCCACGATAAACTCATGACTTCCTCTCGATGTTTGATACTGTCTGCTGAATTGTCGTACCCAATCCGGATGCTCATGATACCAGCGGTATGTCTTTTCCAGCCCCTGTTCCAATGTAATCTGCGGTTTCCATCCCAATTCTTCTCTTAATTTGCCCGAATAAACGACCAAACTGGAGCCTCTGGACTGAGTCGGTTCCTGATCCCGAATCTCCACATCTCCTATGGAGCGCTGCAGTGATTGCAGCAGCTCGCCAATCTCCTGCATCGTTGTGCCTTGTCCTGTCGAGATGTTATACGTATGCCGATCTTGTCCATGCAGCATAATCTGTTCAATGGCTTTCAGTGCATCATCGATATACAGAAAATCACGTACAGCAGATCCTTGAATATCCAGCCGCAAGCCATCCAGCATCCGGCCAAAATTGCGGGGAATGATTCGGTCAGGCAGCTGCCATGGCCCATAAAGGTTGGTTAGACGGAAGATTTTGATAGGGAGGTTGTAACATTGGGCATAGGAATGAGCGAGCGTCTCACAGGCTACTTTGGATGCCGAATAGGGTGATACTGGAGCATATACGTCTGATTCGGAGTACACTCTGCCAAACTCGCCTCCATAGACCTCTACCGAGGAGGCCAGTACAACCGGAATACGATGATCGGCTGCATATTGCAAAATGGCCTGCGTGCTTAGTGTGTTGTTACGAAACACTTCTCCTGGGTGATGGTAGGAATAATCCACATGCGGCATGGCTGCCAGGTGAATGATATAATCGGTTCCCTGAGGCAAGCTGAAGCGGTCTGAAGCGAGGTCACAACAAGTGAAGGTCATCTCATGCAGCGGGGAGCTGTGAACAAGTCTCTGACAATAGTCATCCCGGTCGATCAGGGTAATGCGGTGGCCTTTTTGGGCCAAATAATGAGAAAGATTGAATCCCACAAATCCGGAAGCCCCTGTAATGACAATGTTCACCAAACCATTCCTCCTTGGATTTTACTCAGGCAGGCTCTTAAGGCGAGCGTATGTATTGAGTATAACCTTAAATTGATACGTTTTGTATCATTTTCCATTCATTTTTTATTCGTTTTTTATTTGTCTTGCTGTGGAGTACGACATGAATGCGGGTAATAAATAGTGAGGTGATGATGATGAATGAACCAAGAGAGAATATAGAGACCTTTTACTTCAAAGACGATGGCGTGATTCCGAACAACCCAAACTTACCAGTTCTGCTGTATAAGGGCGTATGGGCAAAAGACCCGTCCCGAGCAGAGTCGCTGTTGAACAACAATAATTGGGGAAACAGCTGGATTAATGGTGTGTTTGACTATCATCACTTTCATAGCAATGCCCATGAAGCACTAGCAGTGGTAAGCGGTTTCGTTCAGCTGATTCTGGGCGGGGAAAAGGGACAGAGAGTTTATCTGCAAACGGGAGATATTGTTGTGCTTCCTGCAGGAACAGGACATAAGCGTCTGGAAGCCAGCTCTGATTTTCGTATAGCAGGTGCTTACCCTGGCGGCACAAGCTACAATACCCGTACAGGTGATCCGGGAGAACGTCCTGAAGTGCTACGAGAGATTCAGGGTGTGCCCATCCCTGATACGGATCCAGTCTACGGGAACGAGGGACCATTGTTGGAATTATGGAATAAAGGCAAATAAGAGGGTGCCTGCATATGAGTGAACCAAAAAGAAAAACAGACTGTTAACGAGAAAAATCCATATCCTCGATAACAGTCTGTTTAGCTTATGCGCGTAACCAGGTACCGTAGAACCGTATTGCATGCGGCTGATCAGGAAGAAATGGTGTTCCCTGAAGAGGGATTGGATTCGTTCCGTTTCTCCTCGGACGATGAACGGGTGAAGTGTCTCTCCAGCTTCCGACTGGCCCACAACGATACAGCGATAAACAGCAGTACACCAATCCACCTTACTGGATGCTCCAGGAATTGGGCCACATTGGAGCCAATGTAGGTCACGCAGAAAATCATGATGCCCTTACCAAATCCTACGGCGAGCAGGAAAGACATGAGTCTCATTCGGGCAATACCTGCCGCCACATTAATAATGACAAACGGACCGACCGGAAAGATGCTCAGCAAAAATACATAACTAAACGCATTCCGCCGAATCCATACCATGCTCCGCTGAACACGCGGTTTGCTGGACCATCGTTCCACGAAGGCAGATTTCCCAATCTCCCGGACCAGCAAGAAGGTCAGAGTACAACCGAGCACCATTCCAATCCACGAGTACAAAAATCCCGCCCATAGTCCGTATACTGCACCATTAACCCCCACGATCAGCAGGGTCGGAAGCGGTGGCACAAAGGACTTCATAAAGGTCAGCAGTATACCCGGAAGCGGCCCCAGGGAACGAAACTGCTCCAGCCAATAACGAATATTCTCTTCCGTAATATAGGACATGATGTCCAGAGGTACCGGGGTCATGTGCATCCTTCCAATCTATTCAGTCTCCATCCGTTTACATCGCAATTACTGTCCTCGAATGATCTGGGTACAGTTCATCTTCTTCTCACAGTATAACGTACGAATTCACTTCAAACCGTTGTTAATTTGAAGAAATATTCACAGATGAGACCAACATAGCAAAAAGCACACCCTGACCTGTACAACAAGTCTTGGTGTGCTTTTCTATATTGGTATCCCTCTCCCTAACAGGAGAAGAAATAAACATATTTTATTCCAGCTGCGCTTCCTGCATCTGCAGTTCGTTCAGTTCCTCCTGATGAGCGGCATTCCATTCAGGTATGCCGGACCGCATGAACTCGTCTGCATCCATTGCAGCTTTGGACTGGTTGCACAGATTGCAGGCACATACACAGTTTAGCGGAGTTGTATGACCGCCTTTGGCCCGAGGCAGAAGATGGTCGATCGTATCACCGTATGATCCACAGAAGTAGCAGGTATACTGATCCCGGGTCATGATGTACCGTTTGAAATCCTTGTTGCTGAATAATCGGCGAATGGTATACCGATTGACAACAACTGCGGCTTTTTCCTTGACCAGCGTGACCGCAAGCTCCATGTCAATCTCTTGATGCCAGCGGCGGCCTTTATCCGTCTTGCCACGCATGCGGACCATGCCCTGCCTGTTCGTACGGAGCGATGACGGATCTTCCGGATCAATGGCTGCCGGGACCGCCGGAGTCTGGCGGCGCGGCCGGCCATCTGCCCCCGCGCTTCGGCTGCGGGCATGATGGGAATGGGGACGGTGCCCGGAAGTCGTTGCCCGGGCGCCATCTTCACTAGCGGCCTTATGCGCACGTTCTTTGCGCATTGGCCGCGCCCTGCTCCCTTGCGGACCCTGTGGCCGCATGGGAGCAGACTCGGCTGTCCCGGTCGCAGCAGGAGCTGCCTGGCCCGGGTCCAGCCCTGGAGCGGCAGGCTGTGCAGCTGCCGCCAAGGGCCCGCCGACCGTGGCCGCAGCGCCACGGTCGCTCGCTGGCACCTCGGACTTGACCGCGATGCGGTCCGGTCCAGTGCCAGCGCCAGGCGGCGCCGAGCGTTTGCGGCGCCGCTTGCGCTTGCGCCCCGCTGCGGTCTGCTGACCCGCAGCTGCTGTTCCCGCTGCCGAATCCTGCGGATCTTCCGGCATCGAAGCCTCGCTGGCCGCTACAGAAGCCTGCGCGGCGGCCTGTTCAGCACGCACATTGGCTATGGTGCGTCCACCATCCTTCGGATCACGTTCTGCTTGGTCTGCGGCGCTTGATTCCGTGATCCGTTCAGACTGCTCAAGGCCTGGCTGTGCCTGCTGCCGTTTGGACTTTCGTCTCCGTCTTCTTTTCTTCCGATCACCTGATGGCTCCGAGGTGGATGAAGATAGAGGTTCAGCTTTGCTGTGCTGTTTCTCCGAACCTTCATCCGCTGTCTCTTGAATCACCCGTTGATTGGCTGCAGCACTTGATTCGTTTGTAATCTTCTCTTGTCTTTGCATCCGCATGTGCAGACTCTGACCCTGCTGCACTGGGATGTCGCTAACGTCAGCCTGTCCACTGCGCTGACGACAGCGACGACAGGCTCCTCGTCTGGCACCGGGCCCTGCCCTCTTTCCGGTTCTGCGCCGAAATTCAGACAACGGACGCTGTTGCCCGCAATACATGCATACCTTGGTCTGTTGCGCTTCATGTTCCGTCATGTCCTGCCGGAAAGGGGCTGAGCCCGTCTCCATGTTGTCACCTCGGTTCCGTATGAATCCGGTTTCTTTCTATTGTATCACATCTGCTCGCGGACGCACTCATACCCCTGTGTCTGTGCCGGATAGCCATCTGTGCTGTACTCTGTTGTCTGTCCATTGCATTCATGAAGAATGTGCTCTACATATTCCAATATATCTTGCATCGGTTTCCCGCATTGTTCACATGTTTTCATTCATCTCACCTTAATCCTGTTCTATAAGTCTCTGCATTTTTGATTTGTGTTCCGCCTTCTCATTACCCCTGGCCGCTCCAAAAGAAACATTCGTTCCCACTGATGCTCATGGAACACATGAAAAAAACCGTTCCCCGCTCAACCCTAAGGTCGACCAAGAAACGGCTTATTATTCCTATAATGGCAATTAAATATTAACGAACATCGAGCTGGCCCGAATTGGATTGCGGGATGACCCGTGGTTTTGGTTTCGGCAGATTCCCGAAGATGACCCAGGCAAATGGAACGAACCTTGCAGTCAGCCCCACTACAATCCATGAAGCGAACAGCGCTACGGCAAAGCCTCCGGCATACCATAGGTGAACCAGCCAGGACACCCCGGTTTGCGGGGGGAATTCCCGATATAACAGCAAGAAAAATGGGTGAATCAGATAAATTCCGAAAGACAGCGCACCAAGTCGATTAAGCGGCTTGGCAATCAATGCAGGCCCCTTGCGATACAACAGGTATGCAATCTGAATCAGTACGAGCGCACAAGCAAAGGTATGCAAATTCCAGAAAAACTCATACCACAGTGTGTTATACGTCGCGATCTTCATACGAAGCAGGTAATAAATATATACATGTCCGAGTCCGGCAGCAATCCAGATGGCCCACAGCAGAATCCAGGATGCTACGCGGCCTTTGGTCGCATTTTCACGGCTGATGACGAACCATTGTTTGATCTTTGGAAAATAGACCCCGATGAACGCTCCCAGCATGAAATAGGAGAAGTATGAGAAGGCCCAGCTTCCCTTGTTGGGCACTTGGAACCCGTATTTGTTACTTACGATAAATGCCCACTGGATCAGCAGTCCAATCGGTACAGACCACTTAACCACCGTAGGATACTTCTTCAGCAGCCACAGAACGAGCGGGAATAACAGATAGAATTGCATGTTGATGAATACAAAGTACAGATGCGTATACGCCTTACCCGTGAACAGTTTGGTAATGAAGCTGATGGCAGATTCACCAACTGGACGGCCTTGATAATGGGTGAAATGCAGAATAACAAAATAAAACAGGGAAAACAGGAAATACGGCAGCAGAATGTAAACGAATCTCTTTTTATAAAAATTGCTGACCAATTTCTTGTCCAAGGGACGGGAATAATAGTTATAGAACAACACGAAGCTGCTCATGAAAATAAAAGTTGGCGTACCATATTTCATGAAGATATTAATAAAGTTGTACAGCCAGTAGTAACCCGAACCTGTCATGTCCACCGTCGCATAAGACGTGGAATGCACACACAGCACGCCGATAATCGCCATGGCACGTACCAGGTTCAGCTCCGGTATTCGCTCTCTTTTCAATGTCTCACTCATGTTTAGCGTTTCTCCTTAATGTGTTCGTCAATATGTCAGATATGACTTAGTACGATAAGCTCACTATCTATTAAAAGGCATAATGCTTAAGATGGGTAGTCCATTTTCTTAACAATTCCTAAATTTTCAGTGGATTTCACACTATTTTCATGTCTATAAATGTAAAAAAGACCGCTATAATGCGGTCTTCGAGCAATGCTGCCTCAGCAGTATTTATTTCTGGTTCACTGGGATGAAAATGGTAAACTCGGGCTCCGGATCATATGGATCCTGATCCATCGGATACACTTCATAGTGGGTAAGCGGACCTTGCGACGCGGCATGGCCCTGTTCCGCAATCCAGGTATAGATTCGATTGTATGAAACTTCCACACTCTGTCCTTTGACATGACTGCACTTGGCGTAGTCATGTGCCGGAACATCAACCTTCACCATTCCGGATGGAATGGTTGATGCTCCATCTTCGCCAACCTCGACTGCGACATAATGGACAAATCCTGTATCTGTCGTATGATAGGACAATCCCAGAAGCTCCTGCGGGTGAAGCACATCACTGATCTCCTGCAAACGACGCTTGAACTCCATTTGCACCTCACGAATGCCCCCTGCCCCTGCTTCAGCGAAGGTTCCCTCCCATTTCAGTCCAATAATGGTCGCAGCCTCCTTACGTACCAACATTGAAGAATTGACTTGTTCCATACCCTCTCACCCTTTCATTCATGTTCTCCCTATCTTCAAGTTGATCCTGTTGCCGTAAGTCCTGACTCTATTTTATACTAATATAGTGACAAAATCTGTCAGTATATCGATATTTCTATCAGGAGCGGATGGAACATGACCAAAACGCAGCGTTTGATTGAACTTATGATGCGAGTGTATGACAAACCTACGTTTACCGCTGAAGAAATGGCTGCTGAATTCGGGGTTTCTTACCGTACCATGCTTCGGTATTTACATGAGCTTAGTGGAATGGGTGTGCCCCTATATGCAGAACCTGGACGACGGGGAGGATATACCTTGCTGCAATCAGCCGGTCGAGTAGCCGATATGGCAGGTCAACGAATCGCTAAGGGTCATTCATTTGAGCGGATGGTTCGGCCGCAGACATATGTGATTGGCCTTGAATTTCAGGCTCCTTTTACAGCTGTATATATGTCACAAGTGATGATTCCTAAGCTGTGGATTGAATTAGAACGTAGACAACATGAAATCCCCCGCCAAACCCGGACGGGGGTGAAGACAGGCGTATCCCTGAGCCGTACACGCCTCTATCACTATATTGCCGGAGTAGAGGTATCCCACTTCCATGAAGTGCCGGAAGGCATGGTCGGCATAGTCCTTCCAGCCCGTGAATACGCCGTATACACCCATTTCGGTGCTCCGGATCGGGCAGAGATTGATCAGACATTTCTCCTGCTCATGGACAAGCTGAGACAGCAGGGCCTTGAGCCTGACATTTCAGGCTATGCCTTGGAGATCCGGCCATCCGATCCTCCCTCCAGCATCCATATACACATTCCCCTGCACGGTACTAATCCTTCTGGCGACTCGACAGAATTTGTTTATAGACCTCTATAGCCGCCTGCCTGGATGCCTTCAGATCCACAATCGCACCCTCGCGTGGTTGATGGATATCCTTGCTGTGCAGATCCTTCAGATCAGGCAGCCATTTCCGGATATAATCTCCCTGGGGATCATACTTCTCCGACTGTGTCACCGGATTGTTTACCCGGAAATACGGGGCAGCATTTTCTCCAAGTGAAGCACACCATAACCAGTTCCCCCGATTCTGAATGTTGTCATAATCCAGCAGCTTGCGTCTGAAGTAGGCCTCACCCAGGGGAAACGGACACTGCAGATTTTTGGTCAGAAACATCGCCGTCAGAATACGCAATCGATTGGGCATGCGCCCCGTCTCATTCAGCTCGGTCATCGCAGCATCAATAATCGGTATTCCCGTCTCTGCCTTGCACCAGCGTTCGAAGTGATAATCACTTAACGGTGACAGATCGTATACCTTCTCATATGTAAAATAGTGACTCTCATATACTGCACGATATAGATAAAAGTCCCGGAAGCACAGCTGTCTAATCCATTCATCCGGCTGTTCTGCCCGGTAAGCGGCATCGTACATCCTGCGGATCGAGATGGCTCCTACCGCCACATAAGAACTCAGATGGCTTGGTTCGTATGCTTCATATTCATCCCGATGCTCCCCATACTCGGCAATACGCTCCTTCAGGAATTCATCGAGCAGTGCATAAGGTTCTTCAGCCGGCTCGATATCCGTAAGCGCTGCGGGTACCCTAAACGAATCAGGAAACTCGATGGACAGCTTACTGATCTTAAGATCAGCTACCGTTAGTACCGAAGGAGGATTAGGGAATTCATTCATAAACTCCATCCAGCGCCGGTGAAAGGCAGCAAATACTTTATAGGGCTCCGATTTGCCTGTAAAATCAGCGAACCGCGGAAGATCGATCAGCAGATGATCCGTCAGCTGTGTGAACTTGGCCTGGTGTTTGTCCACAACCTTGCGTATACTGCGATCCCTTTCGATCGCGTAAGGTGTCATATCCCGGTGAACGACCACTTCATCGATAATTTCTTCCGTGTGTCCCAATATGTAATCCACAACTTCTGCTGGCTTGCCATGTGCCACGTGCAGCAGCTTGCCTGCCTCCCGGTACTGTCTCTCAAGCCCGGCTGCATGCCTCAGAAAGTTAATGCCGCTGTGTTCCTTATCGCGTCCCTGACGAAGCAGAAAGGGGTCGTAGATAAATAGGTGCAAACTCTCATCTTCCTGGTTCTGCAAATAATCAAAAGCGTGCAGATCCTCCGTACGCAAATCCTTGCGATGTATAAATAATTTCACTACAATCCTCCCGCCCGGCCTGTGCCTACTTCGCCGTTAGTTCCTGAAAGAGACGGCTCGTTTCCGGTTCCGGCTGATGCCCCAAATCCTCCAAGAGTGTCTTGGCAAATGATGAATATAATTGGAGTATGGCTGATCCATCACCCATAGATGCATATACCTTCATCATTAATCGGCAAACCTCTTCAGCATAAGGCTCTCTTTCCTGTAAGTCGAGCAACTGCTCAATGGCGTCCTTGCCGCTTCCATGCTTCATGTTCCATTCAGCCAGGTCCATGACCAATCGTATATATTTGCGTTTTAGCTCACGGGCCTTTGATTGGGCCCAAGGGTAGTCATGCTCTTCAAGATAATCTCCGCGATATAACAACATGATCTCCCGCAACTCTTCCACATGGGTAGAAGTGACTTCTGCATATCCCGTCCCCAATTCAAACTGCTCCACGTCGCTCACCAGATTGCCCGGCAGCAAACGGTAACGATTCATGTTGTATTCCAATTTGCCTGTCATACTCCATTCTTTGAGCAGTTTTCGAATCTGGTATACGGACGTATGCAGATGGGTTAGCCCTTTTTCCAAGGTGACATCGGCCCATAATTTATCCAGCAGAATCTCTTTGCTTACCCATTCTCCACGATGGTGAAACAGAAATGCGAATAGCTCCTGGGATTTGGTCGTCCTCCATTTATGCTTGGTTGCCTCCGGTTTCAGGCTTCTATAGATATCCAAATGTTTGAAGGTGAGCAGTCCCGGTAACTGGGCGTCATCCTCGGCAGCATTGGAAACGTGTTCCTTTACTTCCGCAGCCGCTGCCATTTCGGGCATAGCAGACTTCCAAGCAGCAATCCGGTCAATGGTCTTGCCCAATCTTGCCGAGCTTACCGGCTTCAGAACATAATCCAGTGCATGCAGTTCAAATGCTTCGACTGCATGATCGGCGTACGCTGTTACAAATATAATTCGAATGTTGTTATCCAGCTGCTGTATATACTCAGCCGCTTCCAGTCCGTTCATTTCTGGCATGCCAATATCCAGAAACACCACATCGACACGCTCTTTTGCCAGAAAATCCAGTCCATCACGAGCTGTTGAAAAACATCGCACGGGTGTAATCCGTCCGTCCGACAATAACAGGCGCTCCAGATGGAGCTGCGCCGGCTTCTCGTCATCGATTACAATGGCTCTCACTGTTCTTCCAGCCTCCTGCCCTTACTTATTCTTCTTCGTTCTATATCAAAGGAATTACAGAATAGACTGCATCAACTTATTAGTCTGTTAACCATTATGATCGGTCTCGGCACAATTCCGGAATAATTAACCTCTGGGCTGAGGAATACGGAAACGAATTTGCGTTCCTTTGCCCACATGGCTTTGAATATTCAATCCCTCGCCATATAAGGACACTAAACGCCGGTTGATATTTTGCAGGCCTACCCCTCCCGGTCCTTCCGTCCTTCCCGAATGAACCTGGGCCAAACGCTCCGGAGGAATGCCCACCCCATTATCTTCAACCTGGACGATGATACGATCGTCTTCTCTGGCAATTTTCAGAGTCACGGTTCCACCCGCGGCCCGCTCCATCACACCATGACGAATGGCATTTTCAACGAGTGGCTGAATGCTGAGAGGCGGTACATAGATCCGAACGTCCGGTTCCACTTCATAGTTGACCACCAGCCGTTCTTCAAACCGGGCCTGTTCCAGATGGACATAGGACTCCACCAGCTCAAGTTCCTTGGTCAGCGGCACCAGCTGATCCCGGTTCTGAAAGTCGAAGCTGCCACGCAGATAGTGACTCAGTTCGATCAATAAATCTGTAGCTTTGTCCGGGTTAACGGCACAAGTAGCGATAATGACATTAAGTGCGTTATATAAAAAGTGGGGTTTGATCTGTGCCTGCAAAAAAGCCATCTCTGTGCGAATGGCGCCTTGAACGGAGGCCCGCATTTCAATCAGGGTGCGCACCCTCGCACGAAGCTCACCTGCATCGACCGGCTTGCTCAGGAAATCATTGGCACCGGACTGGAATCCCAGCCTGATATCTTCAGGCAATCCACGCGCCGTCAGCATCAGGATCGGCAGTTCGGACAGAGAATTATGCTCACGCAGTTTGCGGCATAATTCAATTCCGGACATCTGCGGCATCATCCAGTCGGTAATCACCAAGTCGATTCCCGGGTATTGTTCTCGCATTTTCAAGGCTGCAGCACCGCTATCGGCAGAAATGACCCGGTATCGCTCTGTTGACAATAGATTGTACAATACCTGGAGATTTACCGGATCGTCGTCCACAATCAGAATCGTATGCTCTGCTGCAGGGCCTTCTTCTGATTCATCGAGCTCTGTAGGAAGCCCTCCAGATGGATTAGCACGTTCGGCAGGCACGTAGCTCGCTGCCGTCGGTCTGGAAACAGTATGAAGCAGCGGCGTTTTGGCAATTGGCAGGGTGAAGTGAAAAATAGACCCCTGACCCGGTTCTGACTGGGCCCAGATCATGCCTCCGCCCAGCTCTACGAGTTTACGCGTAATACTGAGACCAAGCCCTGTCCCGCCGTTAATTCGTTCACTTGTACCATTCTCCTGCTCATAGGACTGGAATATATCCTCCAGTTTCTCTGGAGCAATGCCAACCCCGGTATCCGCCACTGACATTCGGATTTGATCCCCCTGCACAATCGCATATAGCCGTATCTCGCCTTGCTGCGTGTACTTGTATGCATTGCCAATCAGATTATAGAGAATCTGCCGTAACCGATCCTCATCTGCTTCGACCAGTGGCAGGGATGGAGGCCAGTCCTGTATTAACACAATAGGCTTATCCCCGAAGGTAAATCCCGAAACTTCAACCACTGTGCGGGCAACGGACTCCAGATCCACCGCCTCCCGCTTCAGTTCGATCTCACTATTCTTGAGCTTTGCGAAATCCAGGATGTCATTGACCAGCAGTGAAAGCCTCTTACCGGTAGACGTGATCATGGACAGATTTCTGGCCTGCTTCGGCGTCACAGCCCCTGCCGCTCCTTCCAGCATGGACTGGGCAATATTAATGATGCCATGCAGCGGGGTCCTCAGTTCATGCGACGTATTGGCCATGAATTCATCCTTCAGGTTGTCGATCACAAGCAAGCGCTCGGATAACGCCTCAACTTCACGAAAGGACTGCGCGAACCGGATCGCCGTAAGAATCATCTGAGCAAAAACAAATAACAATAGCTCATATAGGGCGAGAAAGGCCGTATCCTGCGTCGTGAATGCGCCGATGGTATACAGAATAACGACCATGAGGATGCTCATCATGCTGATCAGCACGTAATGGCTGTCATTGGGCCTCTTTTTCAACCAATAAAACATTGCTCGAAGAGTGTATACAATGACGCTAAGCGACACCATCAGCATTAGAGGCTCCAGTTGCGAGAATAATACCGGAGACAAGGTAAGGCCGATTGCGCATTGCAGAATCACCAGCGTAATTCCCAGGCGTACGTACCATTTGTGAATTGCACCCGGAACAAGCGCATCCATATAGCGAAGCAAATAGTAATAGGCCAGTGCTGAACTTATTAATTGAAGCCTTAGAATTTCAGTATTCGGTAGAAACGGTACAAAGGTGCCCAGCAGTTTCTCCCCATGCGTCAGTGCATACATGGCTCCGGAGAGACTGAATAAACCCAGGTAACGAAGTTCCTTCTCACTCCGGCGCAGCCTGAACAGCAGCAGGAAAAACGCCGCAGGAAGGATAAATCCGAAAAGGGTCATCAGATCCTTGAGCCAGTCCCACTGCTGGCTGTACAGAATGCTATGTTCATCTCCAAATAACAGTGAAGCTACAATTCCTCCGGAAGAGTATGTATAGTTGGAAACCTGAATGATGATATCTGCACGGTCTCCCTCAATCGAGGTAAACCCGGTAAACGGCAAGTTGTACTGGAGGTCTGTTTCCCTTGTTTCGCCAGGCAGTCCCTTGCCTCCGATCTCTTTGCCATCTATAAAAATACGGTGTGCCATACGAATATTCTGTGTACGAATGCCATAGTCATTCTTCTCGAAGCTGGGCCTGAGTTTGACACGAAGGTGGTATGTTCCGTAGCCATGAGCCTCACCCATTGTCTTATTCCACCTGGCCGGGACTTGAATAGCCGCAGGTGGCCCAAGTGGTTTGCGTCCGGACACATCCGCCTCAAAATCAACCGGGGTCAGTAATTGGTTCGGGTAGAAGTCCCAGACTCCGTCCAATGTGGCTGCACCCTTTTTGGTGAAATCCCATGTGGTCAAATCGATTATGCCTTGTTTAACGACCGGATTCCCGCGCTCAGTTATAATACTCTGCACAATCCACCCAACGGGGAAGACAACAATACAAATGAAACTAATCGTCAGCATAATCCAGTGTTTTTTCATCGATGAAATCCTTCCGACTTGTGACGATAGACGTCACTTTTTGTCGTTTAATCTTCATGATCCATGTTACACGTTTCTGCTGCCAACGGAAATAGAAGGAAACTAAAAAGAATCACATTTTTTAAGGCGGTTCACCGTCTGGTATGAACTCTCCATTAAAAGCTTACAAAATAAAAAAAGGACTGCCAGCTGTTCAATCAGGAAATGACCCTGATCGCAACTGACAATCCTCTCTTATTGGCTTACAACCTGTGCCAGTTTCTGTACGATGCCTGACCAGCCCTGCTCCATTCGCTCACGCACGATGGCATGCGCCTGTCCGAATTCAGTCAGTTTATCGGCATCCCAACCGCTGTGAATCAACGTTAATGCCGTACCTTCGGGCTGTTCCTGCAGTTCGAAGGTAAGTGTCCAATCCTTGCCCCATTGAAAGGATAGCTTATGAAGCGGCTGAACCTCCGTAATCCGGCATGGTGATTTGCCAAAGGGGCCGGCCTCCAGCACGAATTCATGTCCTTCCACCGGCTCCAGATTGCTTGGCATAAACCAGGCTTCCATGCCTTCTGCCGTGGATACAGTCTCCCATACCTTTTCCAGCGGTGCATGAAGTACCAATCGCTGCCGGATATCCGGCAGTGCGCTCGATGATGATGTCATAACCATCGCCTCCTTAAATAGATATTACTCATTGTTTGGGATAAGAAGATAGGTGTCAAATGAATTCATTTAACAACCGAATCTAGCATTGGACCCCCTACGAACCTCATCTTGAAACGCATATATAAAAGATGTGTAACTCCCGTCTTAGTCTGCACCGAACGATGGAATCCCAACCACCACTGCTTGGCTATCAAAATGCAAAATCAGGCCGCAGCATAAGGTTCACCTTTGCCACGACCTGTCTTACGAATTTCTATATGTTTTAGATAAAATTAATAACCGCGGGAATACTGCTCCGCAATCGCTGCCTTATCCTTGCTGACACCGAGCGCCAGAGCCGCATGGTTAGCCCAGTATGGATCGCGCAGCATGCCTCTGCCCACTGCAACCAGATCGGCATCGCCGTTGCCAATAACGGCTTGAGCGAGAGCTGCATCATCCAGCAGCCCTACAGCAATCACCGGAACGTTCAGTTCTTCGCGGAAACGACGGGCAAATGGAACTTGATAACCTGGGTAGTTACCCGGTTTCCGTTGTCCAGCAGGTCCTTCTCCGCCAGAGCTGATGTGGAATATGTCTACACCTGCTGCCTGATAAGCACGAGCCACATCCAGGGTGTGCTCAATATCGTAGCCGCCATCAGCGTATTCAACTGCAGAGATGCGCATAATGAGCGGCATGTCTTCCGGCATTTCCTTTTTCACTGCACGAATAATCTCAACGCCGAATCGAGCCAGATCCTGTCCGTATACATCTTCCCGATGATTCATCAGCTTGGAATGGAACTGGTGAATGAGGTATCCATGTGCTCCGTGCAGCTCAATGGCATCCACTCCAGCCTGCACTGCGCGGCGAACACCGTCGGCAAATTTCTGTACCATCGCTTCTACTTCTTCAGTAGTTAGCGCACGAGGCTCCCTAAAGTCTTCACCCGGGAAAGTGACCACGGATGGAGCTACCGGCTGCTCTGCATCCTCTGCTTTTCGCCCTGCATGTGCGATTTGAATCGCCACTTTCGAGCCATGGGCATGCATACCATCCACCAGCTTGGCAAAGGCCGGAATATGCTCGTCTGACCAGATGCCCAGGTCGTTATCGGTAATGCGGCCATCTGGTTCAACATCTGTCATTTCAATGACAATTAGACCTGTACCTCCAACCGCACGACTTACATAGTGAACCTGATGCCAATCATTCGGGATGCCATCCTTGGCCGTTACGGAGTACTGACACATTGGCGCCATTACTACACGGTTATTCAGTTGAAGCCCCTTGAACTGATAGGGGGAAAATAATTTCTCTGACATATGGATACATCTCCTATTCAATAATATTGATATATGTTGAGGCAATCGCTTGTTTTCCAGCATGAAAAACAGTTACCCAATCTTGTGGCAGTCTCTCTCGCCAATCCTTCGACCATTCTTTATTATGAAGGAGCCTTCCCTGAATGCAAGTACGTACATTTTTGTGCCATAGTACCCTTTTTTATACCTAGAACTACCCTGCCAGCACTTACAGCCCCTACACGAAGTTGGTCCAAAACATGATATGATACTTTCATACACAGGAGATAATATACCCCATATGAAACCAACCCAAGCCGAAGGAGCGATGATGGTGAAAGATATTTTAATCGAGCGACTGACAACTTATGCTCAAATGGATACACAATCGGATGAAAACAGTGAAACCTGCCCCTCCACACCGGGCCAACTCGCCTTGGGTGAATACCTGGTAGGTGAATGCAAAGCCATTGGTTTACAGGACGTAACGATGGATGAGAATGGCTATGTCATGGCTACTCTGCCATCCAACACGGATAAGGATGTTCCCGTAATCGGCTTCCTGGCTCACTTGGATACAGCGACAGACTTCACTGGCAAAAATGTAAAGCCACAGGTCATCGACCAGTATGATGGTCAGGATATCGTGTTGAACCAGGAGCTGGATGTGGTATTGTCTACTACTGACTTCCCCGAACTGCGTGAATATAAGGGCCACACCCTCATGACAACAGATGGGACAACCTTGCTGGGTGCCGACAACAAGGCAGGTATTGCCGAGATCATGACGGCAATGGAATATCTGATCGCTCACCCGGAGATCAAACACGGAAAGATCAGGGTTGCCTTCACTCCCGACGAAGAGATTGGACGCGGACCGCA
This sequence comes from Paenibacillus sp. 7516, assembly GCF_002272715.1. Classification (NCBI taxonomy): domain Bacteria; kingdom Bacillati; phylum Bacillota; class Bacilli; order Caryophanales; family Paenibacillaceae; genus Paenibacillus; species Paenibacillus sp. 7516. Next base: position 206,212 of record NZ_NPBI01000024.1, on the reverse strand, counting down.
CAAGTTCGACGTGCCTGCTTTTGGAGCCAAGTATGCCTACACGGTAGATGGCGGACCACTGGGAGAGCTTGAATATGAGAGCTTCAATGCGGCTGCAGCCAAAATTACAGTCAAAGGTACGAATGTTCACCCTGGAACCGCGAAAAACAAAATGGTCAATTCGGCCAAAATCGCCATGGAGTTCAACCGCCGCCTACCTGCGGAAGAAGCTCCTGAATTCACGGAGGGGTACGAAGGATTCTACCATCTTATATCCATTGAAGGCGATGTAGAGCAAACGCAGCTCAGCTATATCATTCGTGATTTTGACCGGGCGAAGTTCGAAGAGCGCAAAGCCTATGTATTGAAGGTTGCGGAAGAGCTCCAAGACAAGTATGGAGAGAAGAGCATCACCGTGCAGCTGAATGATCAATACTACAATATGCGTGAGAAGATCGAACCTGTGCGCCAGATTGTTGACATTGCGCATGAAGCCATGACTCGTCTGGACATTGAGCCCGTTATTCGCCCCATCCGCGGAGGAACGGACGGTTCCCAGCTCTCGTATATGGGCATGCCTACACCAAATATCTTCACAGGCGGCGAAAATTACCACGGCAAATTCGAGTATGTTTCGGTTGATAACATGGTGAAAGCCACTCAGGTTATCGTGGAGATTGCTCAATTATTTGAAGAGCGCGGCGATATTTAATCATCGGCATGTACACCGTACATCGATTACACTGTTTAGATAGCAAAGAGCACCCATTGCTTGAGGCATAGGGTGCTCTTTGCGTTACATTTGGGACTTTCACGTCCATGGAGCCGATATTATTCATACATGTTCCCTCCGGCAATCTCGCGCAATTGCTCCAGATGGCAGATGACAATCTTGCGCTGTTCCTTACGGATAATCTGCCGATCACAGAGGTCATGGATTACCCGGTTCAGATGTCGGTAGCTCGTCCCCAGCATATCTGCCAGCTCTGTCAGCTTGGACGTTTGGATCTCTTCCGTCACCTGCTCGCCCTGTTCCATCGTTGACAACAGATAGCTGGCAAACCTGCTTTCGACCGGGTACAGCAAATTCAGGCTTGATAGATTGGAGAACGTATACAGTTTATGGGTCACATGACTAAGCATGAAATGCAGGAATTTCGGATTATCCGCATACGTGTTTTGAAGATAACGATAGCTAACGCCCAGCAGCAGACTTTTGTTGACGGATTCGACCGTATTCTTGGCTTCCTTTCCATTGACCAGCTCCAGATCGCCCACGAGGGCTGGCGGCGTGCTGAAACGGAGCAGCAGTGACTTGCCGTTTGGCAGTGTCGTATAAATCTTCAGTTTGCCTTCAACGAGAAAATAGAACCGTTCCGGCCGTTCTCCCTTTGCACATATAATCTCACCTTTGGAGGCTTCCAGTAGTCTTAATTCTGCAAGTGCAGGCTCATCCAACACCTGATCCAGACCATGTTCACGTGCCAGCTGACGCATTCGCCCAAAATCCATGATTTCTCTCATTCCAGGTAACCCCCACCCAAGTATTTAACGTATAGAAATGGACATATGTCCCAATTTCGGCATCAGACTGCTCCAATATCCTGATATAAAAATAGTTACAACTAACACTTATATCCAATAAATCATTTTACATGGGAAAATCCTCAGATTTCGTCCGTAATTCGTCATTATTTTATTTAAAAATGGAGTTAATGATAGCGCAATCTTATCCGATGATAATTAAAGCATTATGTACGTTTTTTGAATTTAATCGCAAATAGGGAATATGAAAGGATGGTTTGACCCATGAATGTTGTAGATGCACTTCTGAAAGTTATGCCTTATATTAGCCTGATTCTTAGAGAACCAGCCGGCTTGACTGTGTATGATCATGAGAAAGTATTGTACGCCGTTGCCAATGAGAGATTCAATCTCGGTTTTCAAAAAGGAGAGCCACTGCTGGATGATTATAAAAACTTTACAGCTCTGACCAACGGGCGCGAACCTTCGCTCACCAGACTGCCCGCAGAAGTCTACGGGATCGAGCTGGATATTTTGAACATTCCCGTCTTTGATGACAATAATGAAGTTGTCGCCATTTTCTGCATATCTTACGATCAATCCAATCAGAATCAGCTAGAAGCCATTATACAAGAAAATCAATCCATTAATAGCAACCTGGTGGAGATGGTTCAGCATGTGGCAGCTCATGCCGAGGAATTGCAGGCGACCAGTGAACAAATTCTGGAGAACACACGCCTTGCAGTCCAAAACTCCGCCCAAATCAATAAGGTTGCCGGATTCATCCGGGAAGTCTCCGAACAAACCAACCTGCTCGGCCTCAATGCTGCTATTGAAGCAGCGCGTGTAGGTGAAGCTGGTGCAGGCTTTGGCGTTGTTGCTTCCGAAGTGCGCAAGCTCTCCGTGGACGCCAAACAGGCCACAACCGATATTGATGCAAGTCTGAAAGACGTCCAACAGGTCATTAAACAGATGGAAGTAGAAGTTTCACAGATTGCTGCCTCTTCCCAGGAACAAGCTACCCTTGTATCCTCCTTCACTGATGTCATTGAGAAACTGAATGAAACGGGCGACCGCATGAAGATGCTGGCAGATCAACTGATCAGTTACTCTGTTCATACAAAGTAAAATGGTATCCTGAGCGATCAATATGTAGCTGAAAATATATGAATAATGAAACAGGACCCCGCGTTCCCTATTGGCTTCGTCGGTGTCCTGTTTTTTTGTTTTTTTATCCTACCCGGCTCTTACCACCCGAGCTTCGCTAATCCTATTTTGTATTCTTCATCTCTTGGGTTCCTGTTACGCCCGCTTCAGACTCCCAGCACTCCACTTCACCCGGAATACGGATAAGGTCACGGGTAAAGACAGGGTCACGCCCCTCAGCCTTCTGTCTTTTGTAATCCTTCAGCGCCTCAAACGTTACTCTGGACAACATGAGGATTGCAATCAGATTGACGACGACCATCAGCCCCATAAAGAGATCCGCCAGATCCCAGACCAGCTGGACTTTTGCTATTGCACCAAACAGCACCATGGCGATGACGCCAATCCGGTACACCCACAGCCATATCTTATTAGACTTGATAAACTCAATATTGGTCTCCCCGTAATAATAATTCCCGATGAGTGTACTGAAGGCAAACAGGAATACCATAACAGCCAAAAAGCCTGATGCCCAAGATCCGATATGCACACTCAATGCCGCTTGGGTCAATTCGATGCCCCCCAGATTGGAGCCTTCGTAGACTCCGGATAGCAAAATAATCATGGCCGTACTTGTACAAATGACAAGTGTATCGATCAGGACGCCAAAAGACTGAATAAGTCCCTGCTTGACCGGATGCGTCGCATCCGCCGTAGCCGCAGCATTAGGCGCACTACCCATTCCTGCCTCGTTGGAGAATAACCCACGCTTGACGCCGTTCATCAGCGCAGCACCCAATGTACCGCCGGCGACCTGTTCAATGCCGAATGCATTTTTTACGATCAACGCAATCATGGCTGGAAGCTGGGTGATATTCGCCAGAACAACAAATGCAGCAACCCCGATATAGAGCACAGCAAGGACCACCACAATGTATTCGGAAGCCTTGGCAATCCGCTTCACGCCGCCCATAATGATTCCGGCAAAGATCACCGCCATTACAATACCTACCGTCAACCGATCAAGTCCGAACGAGTTCTGGAATGCCACAGTGATCGTGTTGGACTGCACAGCGTTAAAGACAAGGCCGAACGAGAGTGTGATGAGAATGGCAAACAATACCCCCATCCACCGTTTGCCTAGCCCACGTTCCATATAATAAGCCGGTCCTCCGCGGAAGCCCCCGTTATCCTTCACTTTATAGATCTGTGCGAGTGTACTCTCTACGAAACTGGAGGCTGAACCGATAATTGCAATGATCCACATCCAGAACACAGCACCCGGTCCCCCAAGGGCAATAGCCAGTGCAATCCCCGTAATATTACCGGTACCTACACGGGCAGCCATGCTGATACAGAACGCCTGAAAAGGCGAGATTTTATCCGCTTCCTTGCTCTTGGGCTCAGCCAGCACCTTGACCATGTCTCCGATCATGCGGAACTGCATGAAACGGGTCTTGGTCGTGAAGTAAATCCCGCATACTACCAGCAATAGGATCAACAGCTTGGACCATAAAAAATCGTTGAAAACAACGACAATATCTTGTATTGTTTGCTCCATTGGCAATACTCCTTTTATTCATATATTGTTAAACAGCATTCCGTTTGCATGTCTGAGCGTAAAATTCCCATACTATTGCATATAGAATCCATGGCATAGCTCTGAATGATGATATTTCGTTCCGATTGGCATTTGTACCATTCCACACAATTCATAGCCAGCTCATTCAGATGTTACTTATACTACAGTCCTATCTACGAAAAACGACACTTTCCTACAACGAACATTGGATTTTTTTTATAAAAAGGCCGTTTTCAGCAAAACTCTGTTACGTTATCTGACATATTGACTTATTGCTGCATGGCTGGTTCTATGCAGAAAGGAAACAACGAAGTAAGATAGGAATTAAAATGAACCCAACTCGCGACAGTTCATCTGTCTGCAGCATACATTGGCCCCATTACATCCGCTAAAGAGAGAGGAGGATACCGAAAACATGCGTTATTTTATCGTGGATGATGATCCTGGCGTTCGTTCCATGCTGATGGATATTATTGAAGATGAAGGATTGGGTGAGATTGCCGGAGAAGCAGAGGACGGGGCTCACATTCATGCCGAGCTGCTGGAATTACAGAAGGTAGATGTGCTGCTGATTGATCTGCTCATGCCCCATCGGGATGGAATACAGACCGTACGCGCACTGGAAGGAAGATTCGAGGGCAAGATCGTGATGATCTCCCAGATTGAATCGAAAAACATGATTGGTGAAGCCTATTCGCTAGGCATTGAATACTACATTACGAAGCCGATTAATCGGCTGGAGATTTTATCCGTTCTCCGTCTGGTCGAAGAACGTCTGCGGATGCAGCAGTCCATTCAGGATATTCAGCGGACATTGCAGGGATTGACCGGCATTCAATCTGCCGGACGCCATACCGCACCTGCCCCTAACAAAACGATTGCCACTGCTGGACATTTCCTTCTGTCGGAGATGGGCATGATCGGTGAGACAGGCAGCAAGGATCTGCTGGACATGCTGGAATATCTGGAACAGATTGAAGCTGAAGATCACACCATCTCGCCTTATACATTCCCGTCGCTCAAGGATATTTTTCAGAATATTGCGATACGCAAACTGGGAACGGATGCCTCGGCCACCGAGATAACCAAAGAGGTCAAGGCCTCAGAGCAGCGTGTTCGCCGGGCGATATTTCAGACGTTAAGTCATGTGGTATCCCTGGGATTAACGGATTATACACATCCCAAATTCGAGAACTATGCTTCTAAATTCTTCGATTTCACAGAAATTCGCAAGAAAATGCTGGAGCTGCAGAACAATGTGGAGCCATCCTTATCCCAGACGCGAATTAATACCAAAAAATTCGTTCAGGTACTGTATATGGAAGCCAAACGGCTTTTACATTGAAACGCTTCCAAAACATATGCGGGCATGAATTAACAGGAATCAAGCAGCTTCGAGAAGAAAGCTGTCCTTCCGGTTATGTTCATGCCCGCATCGTCGTATGTACTCATCTATGGTTGTCCTACTATTATATGAATCACTCAAGCTCTTGTCTGGCTTCGATTCATTCGATTATATTCATTAATCAATTCATCCAATGCCATGGACTGCCTGATGACATCCGGATGCCCAAGCCCACCCTCGTGATGTTCTACCAACATATGAAGGTTATGTCTGGCTTTTTCGATTTGATTTTTTAAATCCAAACTCATAACCATGCCTTTGACCTCCTTATTTCTGTGTTATATTTTAGTTTTTACTGTCAATCTATAGTTGGATTAACATATGGCATAGTCGGCATGGATGTTTTGTATCCTTCCCCAGTTTTTGAAAGTCATGAATAACTATGTTTACCCGGATGCCGCAAAAGTGGCGCTGCGAAGCCATTTCTGAAGTGAGATGAATGTTAGGCATCCATATTTTCTTCCCCTATCCTACTTCTTGTATGAATGTGTCTTTATTGTGTATTTTGGAAAATGAACAACAAAAACACCCCTTTGGCAGGCAAACTGAGCAAAGAGGCCATTCTGCATGCTATGGAAGGGGTGTTTGAACGTTCGGGATATCGGATTCGTGCGGTGAACAAATTCCTTTCCATAACCGGGCCATTCAGGTACAATAGGGCGATGTGTGTGTCCGGACCCGGCGGATACGAAAGTTACTAGAGGATTGTATTCTTGTTTACATCCTGATTTGATATCATTGGAGGCTCATCAACACCATGCAAACCGATTCACGGACTCAAGTTAAAATCATAAACGCCGATCCCAGCGCAATGGGATTATTTGGGCTGGCTATTGTGACCCTGGTCGCTTCCTCCCAGAAACTTGGCATTACGGACGGACTCAGCTATGCTATCCCATGGGCGATCTTCCTGGGTGCATTTGCACAGTTGTTCGCCTGTATCCAAGATTCCAAACGCAATAACACATTTGGCACGACTGCTTTTGGCGCATACGCATTTTTCTGGTTTGCGATGGGTGCCAACTGGCTGATCAAAATGGGCGTGTTTGGCTCCACCTTGGCAGAACAGGCTGACGGTAAGCAGCTCGGATTTGCTTTTGCCGGATACCTCGTATTCACCCTGTTCATGACGCTGGGCGCTGTGGAAGCCAATAAAGTACTGCTCATCATTTTCATTCTGATTGACTTCCTGTTCCTTGGCCTGACGTTTGATGCTTTCGGCGTAGCTCCTCACGTCTTCCATACCATCGCAGCATATGCTGAAATGGGTATTGGTATCGTGTCGCTCTACGGCACAGGAGCTTCTGTGCTGAACGCTCATTTCGGATATACTTTCCTGCCCGTAGGCGGACCGTCCGGCATCTTCAAAGCCAAGGTTTAATATACAGCAGCACCAAACCGCCCGCGCGCCGGTCCGCGCCTGGCGGTTTTTTTGGCAATCATGAAATCATCGGAATATGAACTTGGTGGGCACCTATACTAGGAATAACATGAATAGACGATAGACCTGGCACATGCTTCAGAGATGCAGCAGCCAGATGGTCAGGAGGAAGAAACATGAGAGAGATACCTAAAGATACGGGGCCCGAACAGGCGGAGAAAAAATATGTGCGCGAGACGCGCTGCTTCAAGACCGCACGAGTATTTCCGACCGATGTGAACAACCATAACACTTTATTCGGCGGCAAGTTAATGTCCTATATTGATGATATTGCATCCATTGCCGCTTCCAAACTATGCCGGGTCAATACAGTAACCGCTTCAACCGACTCAGTCGACTTTTTGTATCCCATTAACCCAACCGATTCCGTTACGCTGGAATCCTTTGCCACCTGGACGGGACGCAGCTCCATGGAGATATTTGTGAAAGTAATCCGTGAGGACTTGAAGACAGGGGAGAAAAAGATTGCGGCAACAGCATTTCTGACCTTTGTGGCGTTGGATGAAAATAATCGAAAACTCATTGTCCCCCGCCTCATTCCAGAAACGGAAGAAGAGAAGAAACTATATGAGACCGCTCCGGATCGGGCGGCCATGCGGAAGCAGCGGCGGGAAGAGAGCAAGAAATTTGCTGACTTCCTTACCGTCACCTATCCTTGGGAGTAGTTACAACATCATCTGGAGGTAGCCGGATACGTGGACACTGCTCTGCTATCCGGTAGTTCCCCGCCCATGGAGACCGTCCATTGCTGATACTTCCGATACGCTGCACCGCTATCCAGTAAACCTTGGCAGGTATAGATGCCCTCTTCAATCGAATTGACGCGACCTGTTACATACAGACGGAAGCCGCCATTCAACAACACCTGATTCACAAAAGCGATATGCCCCTCTCCGCTGAGCACCGATTGTGCCACTTCAAGCTGTTTCGCCGCTGTCCATGCCATCTCGGGTACAGGAATATCCAGCTCATAAGCAGCAGGGTCCACCAGCTCCAGTCTTGTATCTCCGTTCTCCACTGTATACACACGTGTAGGCCGATCAATATAGAGGTCTTCCGAACCTTCCATTCCCTGTACCACGTAAGCACGACGGTATTCAAAGCGAGTAAGCAGCTTCGCGATCCGATCCAAAAATGTATTATGAAATACGCCAAAAACAAGATACGGCGAATGGTTAAAATCAATCAGCTTCTCCGCTGTGTTAAACACGGTACGAAAGCCAAGTTCTTCTCGAAGCGGTCTTAGCTGTCGAAGCGGAGCGCACCAGTCTTCGGAGGATACGTACATGACATCCGTTCTCTGCGCCGCCACTCTGGCTTCTTCCCGATCCATTTTCCTTGTATCAATACCCGCTTCCCTGAGCAGCATGGACAGGGTTACCCCCCACTTGGGCGGCAGAGGTTCGCTCCCGTGCAATGTCACCGGAAGCCCGGCTGCTGCCAGCACAAAAGCAACCGGGAAGGTAGCCATGAACGATTTGGTCCGTCCATCATACGGACCTGCACAGTCCAGTCCATCCTGAAATACGGACAGGCGGTCTGAACTGTTCCGGCATGCATGAACAAAGGCCTCCAGTTCCTCGACATTCTCCATCTTCATCCGCTCCGCCATTAGAAAAGCGGCTGTCTGAGCAGGCGACACCTCCTGGCTCAGAATGTGCTCGGCTACAGCCAGCGCCTCGGCATAATTCAGATCACGCGAACCGCGTTTTCCACGTCCAACCTCCCTGAGAATCTCAGACATATCCATGATGCGTCCTCCTTTCAATTACGACTGGAGCAGTTGATGCGCCTTCACGATTGCCGTGGCGACATCCACCATCCGTTTACGTTCATCCATGGCTCTCTTGCGCAACAGGTCATAGGCTTCCGACTCAGAGATTTGCTTCAGATCACATAAAATGGCCTTCGCCATATCAATCCACTTTCGATCCTCCAGCCGGGACTGCAGCTGTTTCCGTTCCTGCTCCCACTGCTTGCGTTCCATATAACGCTTGGCTGCAAAGTGCAGCGTCCAGTGAATTTCAGGCCCAATCATGGATGGGGTCAGTATTCCATCCAATGAGGTCTCTACCTCGCAGGATTCTACTGAGGAAGAGGCTGTATCCGGTGCACACCACCATATCAATGGGGTGTTCACCTTCCCCTTTCCCAGGCATCGTACCCAATATTCCACATCGGCCAGCGACAGATGCAGGATGGATGCCTCTGCTTCAGCTGCCAGCTTCAGAGCTTCCTTCTCACTGTCTGTCACCTGCACATGGTACCCGTTTGCCCCCAGCAATCTCTCAGGAGTTAGAGGGATTGCATCGGATGAGGCCGCTATCGTTGGTTCTACACGGATGACCAATAATGATCGCATGATGGATCAATCCCTCCCTAATGCATAGGCAGAATGGTTAGCTTAAGCACCTAAAATGGTTCATCAAGATAATATGTTATATAACCTAACAATATCTTAAGTTGAAAATATACATGTTTGAAACTGATTAGGCATGTCGGTAACCTATTGGGCTAATTTCCATAATCATAAAAAGGGTGATACACGCTGTTCGTTCCTCGTTCAGTTCTTGTTTCCATTACACACATGTAAACATAATTAACTTCAAATTTCAAATACTTTTTTGTGTTAACTATATTGACATGAAAGGAAGGATCTTTTATAGTTAGGCCATAACAACTCCATATTTAAACGATCACAGTTACAACGGCGTAGCTGGTTGAAACGGCAATGAAGCCTGTTTTGCAATCTCGGATCCATGGCATGCGTATGCATATGCGCAGTCCTCCGAGGCATGACAGGCTTTTTCTATTTTTCCGGAACGAAAAAGCGAGGCAGTTCGCAGAATGGAACCAAGGGGGCTAATCACAATGAGTACAACGAAAAAACTGGTGCTGGTCGGCAATGGTATGGCAGGTATTCGTACAATTGAACATATTCTTAAACTCGCTCCGCATGCTTATGAAATTACGGTTTTTGGTGCTGAGCCGCACCCCAACTACAATCGCATCATGCTCTCCTCTGTACTTGCAGGCGGCACGAGCATTGAAGATATCGTAATCAACGAATGGAGCTGGTACGAGGATAACGGCATTCGGGTGTACCCAGGAGATCCCGTGATTCGGATCAATGCCGAGCGCAAGGAAGTGGTGTCCCAGGCTGGTGTCCGTGCTTCATATGATGAGCTGATTCTGGCAACCGGATCGCAGGCATTCATTCTGCCCTTACCTGGAGCAGACAAGGAAGGTGTCATCGGTTTCCGTGATATCAAGGACTGTGAGACGATGATGGCAGCCTCGCAAAAGTATCGCAAAGCGGCTGTAATCGGTGGTGGACTGCTTGGGCTGGAGGCCGCACGCGGGCTGCTCAATCTGGGAATGGATGTCACCGTTATTCATATTAACGGACATCTGATGGACCGGAATCTGGATCTGCCTGCAGGCCTGATGCTTCAACGGGAGCTTGAGGAGCAAGGCATGAAGTTTCTTTTGAAAAAACATACGGAAGAAATTACGGGTAAACATCGGGTAAAATCACTGCGCTTCACAGATCAGACGGTGCTCGAGACTGATCTGGTTGTTATGGCTGTCGGCATTCGCCCTCAGGTTGAACTGGCCCGTCAGGCAGGCCTGAACGTGAACCGCGGTGTCATCGTGGATGATTACATGAACACCAGTATTCCTGGCATTTCGGCAGTCGGTGAATGTGCGGAGCACCGCGGCATCGCATATGGATTGGTAGCCCCGCTGTATGAACAGGGCATGGTTCTGGCCAAACGCCTGGCCGGTGCAGCAACCGAAGGGTATGAAGGGTCTGTGACGTCCACCAAGCTGAAGGTATCGGGCGTGGATGTATTCTCTGCAGGCCAATTCAAGGATGCAGCAGATACCCGCAGCATTCGTATACAGGATGACGTAGACGGGGTTTACAAAAAGATGGTCTTGAAGGACGGACAGCTTATCGGAGCTGTACTGTTCGGAGATACCTCAGACGGCGCCTCCCTCTTTTCCCTCATTAAAAGCGGAGAGAATATCAGTGGACGTGAAAAGGAAATTTTGCTCGGGGTATCCGCCGGCGGTTCAGGTTCCGGCCCATCGGTAGCCGAGCGGATGGCAGCTATGCCAGACGATGAGATTGTCTGCGGCTGTAATGGTGTCACCAAAGCTGCCATCGGGGACGCGGTGCTGAATAAAGGATGCAACACCCTTGGTGCCATCAAGTCCTGTACCAAAGCTTCCGCTTCCTGTGGGGGATGTAAGCCCATTGTTGAATCGCTGCTCGTCCATTATGCAGGGGATGCTGTCGGGGAACAGGTGAAAGAGGGCATCTGCGGCTGTACCTCATACGACCGTGACGAGATCGTTGCCCAGATCAAAGAGATGGGGCTGAAAACCGTCAAGGAAGTCATGAATGTGCTTGGCTGGAATGAACCGGAAGGCTGCTCCAAATGTCGTCCGTCCCTCAACTATTACCTTGGCATGATCTGGCCAGCTGAGTACGAAGATGAGCGAGTATCCAAGTTCACGAACGAACGCTACCACGCCAATATTCAAAAAGACGGAACCTATTCGGTCATCCCCCGAATTTACGGAGGCGTCACTTCCCCAGCGGAACTGATTAAGATCGCAACCGTTGCCGAGAAATATGATGTGCCGATGGTGAAGTTCACAGGTGGACAGCGCCTTGACTTGCTAGGTGTACAAAAGGAAAATTTGCCGAAGATCTGGGAAGAACTCGATATGCCTTCCGGATTTGGCTACGGGAAGGCACTGCGAACGGTGAAAACATGCGTCGGCAACACCTTCTGCCGGTTTGGAACTCAGGATTCCATTGAGATGGGCATTCGTCTGGAGAAGAAACTCGACAAAATGGTTGCTCCCGCCAAAGTGAAGCTTGCGGTCTCTGGATGTCCGCGGAACTGTGCGGAAGCCACCATTAAGGATCTGGGAGTTGTCGCGATTGACGGTGCATGGGAACTGCACGTTGGCGGCAACGGCGGGGTCAAGGTCCGCGCAGCAGAATTACTGTGCACCGTGAAAACCGATGCCGAAGTTGAAGAGTGGACTTATGCTTACCTTCAATATTATAGAGAAAACGCACGCTGGAATGAGAGAACGGCAGCCTGGATTGAACGTGTCGGTCTGGACCATGTGAAGAAGGCACTCGAAGACCGTGAAGAGCGCCTGGCTCTGGTCGAACGGCTTGAACTGACACTGGGCCGCACTGTTGATCCATGGAAGGAAATTATTGAAGACGAAAAATTGCGTAAAAACTTCACCCCACTTGCTGGCACCCAGCCGGCAGCCCACTAGAAGAGGAGGATCAGCGATGAATCGATTGCGAATTGGACATCTGGCGGATATTGATGAAAAGGGAGCACGGACGTTTACGGTCTTGGACACCGAGATTGCCGTCTTCAAATTGAGTGATGGAACACTGCACGCCATAGAGAATCGCTGCCCTCACAAGGGCGGCAGGCTGTCAGAAGGCATGGTATGTGGAACGGCTGTCCATTGCCCGCTGCATGACTGGAAAATTGACCTCCGCAGCGGCAAAGTACACGAGCCGGACGATGGATGTCTGAACACATATAAAACTGAGGTCGATGATCATAGCGGTGAGATCTACATTACCATTGCAGGTTAGTCTTTAACCAGAAGATATGCCTGACATCATGAATCAGGGAGGCGTGCACGATGGATTTTGTTAAACCGGCAGAAGTACTGCAATCGATGGTGGACGCAGGTGAGAATAAAGCCAGAATGAACCGGGTGCAGATGTTAATCCGTGGTTTTCTGGCCGGGGCAATTCTCGCTTTTGCAACAACGCTGGCATATACCGCTGTATCTCAAACTTCCGTTGGTTTGGCAGGTGCACTGATATTCCCTGCAGGGTTCGTGATCATTATTCTGCTCGGACTTGAGCTGGTGACAGGCAGCTTCGCCATGATTCCACTCGCGGTTATGAAACGCAGAGTCACACTGATGGATATGATGCGTAATTACTTCTGGGTCATTGCAGGCCATATACTTGGATGCCTGTTCTATGCTCTGTTATATGAACTCACACTGACGAAGATGGGAACCGATATGAGCAGTCCCCTCATTCAAACGCTGATTCAGACCAGCGAAGCCAAGACGCTCGGATATCAGCATCTGGGCGGCGCAGGTATTGTTTTGGTCATCATTAAGGCTATTCTATGTAACTGGATGGTGACACTAGGTGCAGTCATGGCGATGACGTCCACCTCCACACTCGGTAAAATCGTGGCCATGTGGCTGCCGATTACGATATTTTTTGCTCAAGGATTCGAACACGCTGTTGTAAATATGTTTGTCATCCCGGCGGGCATGATGCTGGGTGCTGACATCAGTATTGCCGACTGGTGGCTGTGGAATCAGATTCCGGTGCTGTTTGGTAATTTCATTGGTGGTGCCATATTTACCGGGTTAGGGCTGTACGCTGCACACCGCTGGGGAAACCCCATTCCGATGGCATCCAAACTCGCAACCATCCATGGCGGTCGTTCAGGATTGGCAAATGCTGATTCTGGGTCCAAACTGGGGACACGATCATGAGCCGGGGCCTGGTAAGTATCGTAGGCGCTGGACCCGGAGATCCGGAACTCATTACGGTGAAAGCTCTGAGACGCATTCAAACGGCAGATGTACTGATGTATGACCGACTGGTGAATGATGACTTGCTTGCCGAAGCTCCTGAAGCAGCACTCCGAATCTATTGTGGGAAGTCCCCTGGGCTGCATTCCATGAGTCAGGAGATGATTGGTCGGTTACTGGTTGCTCACGCTGCGGAAGGCAAACAGGTGGTTCGGCTTAAAGGCGGTGACCCGTTCATCTTCGGTCGCGGCGGTGAAGAAGCCCTCGTGCTGGCTGAAGCCGGAATCCCTTTTGAGGTCATTCCTGGTATCACTTCTGCTGTGGGTACATCGGCTTCATCCCTGATTCCGCTAACCCATCGTGGAGTGGCTTCGACCTTCGCATGTGTCACAGGTACAGGGAGTGATGGCCGTGTATCTTCCGTTCGCTGGGATCTGCTCGCCCATAGTGTGGACACTCTGGTCATCTATATGGGCATCAGCCAATTACCCCACATTCAACGTGAACTGCTGCAATCCGGCAAAAGCAGCAATACACCCGCAGCCTTAATTGAACGCGGAACCACCGCGAAGGAACGAATCATTACTGGTACACTGGGCCAGCTTCACACTCTTTCCCTTTTGGAAAAGGTGACCAATCCCGCGCTAATCATTGTTGGCGAAGCCGTTCTCGTACGCGAACAATTGATTCAGCTCCAGCAAGCAGCAGACACCTCTATGACGGGATAGCTGCCCGCTTTCCTTTTCTTAATCCAACAGCATACGTTCATGAATGGTCCGACCCTTCTGTCCTGGTTCTATCAGCAGACGGGTCGGTTTGATGTTTATTAATGCCGTCAACTGCTCCCCCATATAATGCGCTGAATATTTGAATCCAATCTCTGCCCAGTGCATGATGACACCCACCGTCGCAGATATCAGGTAGCTCAGCATAATATCATAATTGATCGTGTACTCGCTATCTTCAGTTACCAGTACGAAATCCTCGGTTAAGTAAGTCCGGAACATATTGCACAGTCTTAAGGCCATATCGCCATGCATGGTGATCAAGGCACGGAAGACATCCTGATGAGCTTCGATATATTCAAATACAGGCATAGTCGAAGGAAGTAATCCGGTCATATCCACTTCCTTTAATTCAGCATACGGTTTGGCATAGGCTTGGCCCACTCCCTGCATAAAATCCTCCAAAATGAATTCAAGAAGTTCCGGCTTGCCAGGAAAATGCAAATAAAAAGTGCCCCGATTGTAATCTGCACGTTCTGTAATGTCACGGATGGTGACGGCGTCGGCTCCCTTTTCCAATATTAATGAAACCGTCGCAGCGATGATTGCATCCTGCGTTCTTCGTGCTCTCCGGTCCTGGGGGTGTTCGATAATCAACATTTTCGCCTCCTTTGTCCATTATTGTAACCTAAATGAACACCGCTTACATCTGTGTCCGATACCAGACATATGCGCTGTCAATGATTATTGTCACACCGTTATGTATATCTTAACATTGAGACAGGAAAGATAGACG
The DNA here is from genome assembly GCF_002272715.1 of Paenibacillus sp. 7516. Taxonomy (NCBI): domain Bacteria; kingdom Bacillati; phylum Bacillota; class Bacilli; order Caryophanales; family Paenibacillaceae; genus Paenibacillus; species Paenibacillus sp. 7516. The sequence continues at coordinate 190,996 of NZ_NPBI01000024.1, read as the reverse complement.
GCAGGTTGAAACTTTTTTTAGAGAAAAACCTGCCAATAATAAATAAGGAGCGAATATATCATGAGTACTTATACACATACAGCAGTAATTACAGGAGCTGCCGGAGGAATTGGTAAAGAATTGGCACGCAGACTGGCTGAACGCAAAATTAATCTGGTTCTGGTAGACCTGAACGAAGAAGCCATTCAAAAAACAATCACTGAACTGAACCTCGACAAAGAGCATGTGATTGCGGTTAAAGCAAACGTATCCCAAGAAGCCGACGTGAAAAATTATGTTCAAAAAGCACTCGATGCTTTTGGCAGAATCGACTATTTTGCCAATAACGCGGGTATCGAAGGTCCAACCGGTCTGATCGAAGACCTCAGCGTTGAAGCACTGGATACGGTATATAACGTTAACGTTCGTGGCGTATTCCTTGGTCTGCAAAATGTCATTCCAGTAATGAAAAAACAAAAATCCGGTGCGATTCTGAACACATCTTCCCTTGCAGGTCTGATGGGTGCCCCAGCCGTATCCCCATATATTATGTCCAAACATGCCGTAGTTGGTCTCACTCGTACAGCAGCAAATGAACTTGCTCCATTCAATATCCGAGTAAACGCGGTATTGCCAGGAACGATTAACACTCGCATGATGCGTCAAATCGAAGCAAACTCCGGTGACGTGGAAAACTATCAGGATGCTACCGTAGCCAGCATTCCAATGGGACGTTATGGCGAACCGGAAGAAGTGGCAGCCGTAATGAACTTCCTCTTGTCCGAAGAAGCTTCCTATGTAACAGCTTCCCTCTACACTGTAGATGGCGGCATGATGGGTCAATAATAAGCTGTACGAATCTTTTATCAAAACGATCGGGTAATACATTAAGCCCCTTCACAGAAATATAAAAGAAGACCTCAACTTTCCACTGTAACGTGGAGGTTGGGGTCTTTTTTTCTGGTACATTGATTACTACGGGCAAAATGATCTTAATCCACGTATCCAGCGTGGCCTTTTTCCATGAGATAGTCCATTTCGGCATCCAGAATGCCTTCAACCGTCAATTCATCGAGCTTCACATCTTTGCGGCTCAGGATATAGTCAGCCAGATCATCGCCGTCGATGTCCACTTCGCCTTTGGCATTTTCATGCGCTTTGTTGATGTAGGCTTGCTCATGCTTCAGCACAAGCGAAATATTCGCCTGACTCGCTTTGGTTTTGTCCGCGATATATTGCATCATTTCCTGCTCATTAATCGAATTCGCTTCCGTCACGTTCAGTTCAGCTCCTTGGTTCATACATACTGTTGCCATTGTAGCATAGGTTAACCCATAACAGACATGCCTTATTCAGATCTAAGTTAGACGAACATAGAACGTCGCTCCCTCTCCTACTACACTACGAGCATAGATCTGACCTTTGTGCTGGTCCACGATGGATTTGGCAATCGCCAAACCGAGACCGTGTCCACCATGCTTGCGTGCTCTGGATGCATCCGTACGATAGAATCGATCGAAGATACGATCCAAATGCTCCGGTGCAATACCATCCCCTGTATTGGAGACGGCTAGCACCACCTCATGATTGTGCTTCTTCAGTGAAACATTGACCTCGCCTTTGGCTTTGGAATATTTCACAGCGTTATCCAGCAGAATCAGAATGACCTGCTTGATCTGTTCACTATTGCCATGGACCATGAGCTCCGGCTCAATGCTGTAGTCGAGAGATATATTTTTCTCAAAGATAACAGCTTCCATCGTCAAAATAATGGTCTCCACCGCATCACTCATATCAAACTTGGAGTGGATCATCGTGGAACGTGAATCGTCGATCTCGGTCAGATATAACAGATCACTCGTTAACCGGGACATGCGCTCTGTCTCCGACTTGATATAATGCAGCCATTTGGACTGGTTATCAATAGTATCATCCCGGTTGGCAAGCAGCACGTCGGTGTTGGTATTAATGATGGCCAGAGGTGTCTTCAGCTCATGAGAGGCGTCCGCGATGAACTGTTTCTGTTTATCGAACGCTTCCTTGACCGGAGCTATGGAACGATTGGCAAAGTAACGGCTCAGGAAGTAGATGACGATTAACATGAACAGACCTACGATGGTGAAGGTATAGATGAGATTCGTAAGAATGCCCTGCTGGGCAGTTACATCAATGAACACAATCATATGTCCATCGCTGCTCGGATCAATGACGTACGCCCAGTTCGTTCCATTTAGCGCAAACTGTCCGGTCTTACGCTCTGCATAATCAGCCTTGTCCACCTTCTCCAATGCCTCTGCGTAAAATGGTTCCTCCATGCTGAATCTGGATTGTGAATCCGTAATGTTCCATTCATTATCCGTCTTCACCATGAACGAGACGGAACGCCCTGGCGGCGAATTGGGATCTCCGCCGGGTCCGTTCTGCTGCCCATCCGTTGGCGGATTACCTGTGATAGCATCGTCCCCACGCGGCATCTTGGACGAATTATATGGGCTGTGATAGAAATCCGATACCTTGAATAACTCCATATTGGTTTCCCGCTGTACATTCTGGTACGTAATGATATAGATCGTTGCAAAAGCAACCAGCATCATGATGGAGATCGATACCAGATTGACGACCAAAAACCGGTTGCGCAGTCTCTTAAACATCAGGACGTCACCTCAAGTACATAACCCACACCCCGGATGGTATTGATGCGGACCTTGGAGTTCAGGAAGGTCAACTTCTTGCGCAAAAACGAGATGTATACCTCCACATTGTTATACTCCACTTCAGAATCGAAACCCCACAGCTTCTCTATAATCTGTTCCTTGGACGTGATGGCCTGTTTACGTGTGATCAGGAGCTCCAGCAGCTCGTTCTCTTTCAAATTAAGCTTAATCTCCTTGCCCTGCACAGCCAGCTTCAGCTGCGTTGTATTCAATTCAATATCGCCAAACTTCAACCCATCCTCGGGTACAACCTCGCCTTTTCTTCTAAGGGCTGCCCGAATCCGGGCCAGCAGTTCCTCTGTCGCAAACGGCTTCGCAATATAGTCATCCGCCCCATAATCGAGTCCGGTTACTTTGTCCGATAGCTCACCCTTGGCCGTCAGCAGGATGACAGGAGTGTGGTTTCCCTCACTGCGCAGCTTCCTCAACACGCTGATCCCATCCATCTCCGGCATCATGATGTCGAGCAGCAGCAGATCGTATATACCGCTTAGCGCATAATCGAGTCCTGATCTGCCGTCGTGGACCATGTCCACGGAGTAATTGTTTTTCTTCAATATCTGGGATACGGCCTCTGCCAAATGAACCTCATCTTCCGCAATTAATATTCTCATGATCTATTCATTCCTCTGCCTTGAATTGTTCGTCGCCACTTTCTTTTATTATATCAATCATTCTACCTGCGGAATCTTGAATCAATCTTAATTCATTTATTTTACGAGAACTATTATAGGAAGGTAAAAAAAGATCAACGGAATGTAAAATCATTTAAGATTCATTCAAGGTTGGCGCTCTAAGATACAGACATGGAAGCGATACACGATGAAATAAAACATACAACCCATGAATGAAAGGAATGAATCTTAAATGGCGATTGAAGTATTCAACCGATATGAGAGCAAGTATCTTCTGACCGATGAGCAATATGAACGCTTCTACCGTGATCTGCTGAAGTACATGGAACTGGACGCGTACAACAAGAAACACGAGTTCTACTCCATCAGCAACCTGTACTTTGATACTCCGCAGGATTCCCTGATCCGCGCAAGCCTCTCCAAGCCCAAATATAAGGAGAAGCTGAGACTACGGGCTTACGGTGTACCTGAAGAGAATGCCAAAGTGTATTTGGAGATCAAAAAGAAAGTGTTTGGCCTGGTAAACAAAAGAAGAACGGCCCTGATGCTGGATGAGGCTTACGAATTCGTTCGTACGGGACAGGCGCCTGAGCTGGCAGACTACATGAACAAGCAGGTTGTCGATGAGATCGAATACTTCCTTCGCTTATACAACCTGGAACCGAAAGTGTATCTGGCCTATGAACGCAAAGCATTGTTCGATAAGAACAGCCGCGATCTCCGCATCACCTTTGACACCAATATCCGCAGCCGCAGATACGATCTGAAGCTGGAGCAGGGTGACTACGGTGAACCACTGGTGGAGGACGGTCGCTGGCTGATGGAGGTCAAGGCGGAAAAAACCGTTCCGTTCTGGCTATCCCAGCTATTGTCTGAACACGGCTTGTACCGTGTAGGCTTCTCCAAATACGGCAACGAATTCAAACGCCTCGTCAGAACGACGAACCTGAACTACCAGGGTGAACGAATCCTCGTTCCGGGTACCGACTTCGATCCTGCCATGAAACCAAACCAAACGATCATAGAAAGAGAGAGTGTAGTATATGCTTGATTCCATTTTCAGTTCTGCTCTAACCGACACAACGCTGACATTCAGCAGCGCCGTGATCACGATTGGCCTAGCCATCCTTATGGGTGCAATTATCAGTCTCACATACATGAAAACCAATGCAAACACATACTCACAAAGTTTCACATTAACCATGGTTGTCCTGCCTGTTATCGTTGCGATCATTATCCTGCTGATCGGCAGCAACGTAGCCCGCGCCTTCAGCTTGGCCGGTGCCTTCTCGATCATCCGTTTCCGAAGCGCGCCTGGTGATCCCAAGGATATCTCCTACGTCCTGTTCACCATGGCTTCCGGTCTTGCCTGCGGCGTCGGCGCATTTGGATACGCGGTATTGTTCACCATCATCTTGTGTGTACTGATGTTTGTTCTGAGTCATTTCAAATTTGGAGCCAAAAAGAGTCAACAAAAATTGCTCAAAGTCACCATTCCTGAAAACCTGAGCTATGAAGAAGCCTTTGATGAAGTATTCAAAAAATTCAATGTTGAGTACCAGTTGAACAAAGTGAGAACAACCGAACTTGGCAGCTTGTATGAACTGGTCTATCTGGTTCACCTTGGCCAACACGTCAATCAGAAGGAATTCCTTGATGCCGTTCGTACACGCAACGGGAATCTGGATATCTCCCTCAACATGGCACCAACGCCGGAATATTAATTGCTAGACATTTTATAATCGAGAGGAACGATATATTATGAATAAAAAATGGATTACAGGTAGCAAGTTATGGTCCGTAGCGATGATTACCGCAATGCTTGCGGCATGCAGTTCTCCAGCAGCAACCAACTCAACCGCCAACGCCGCAACGTCAACAACAGGCACAACCAAAACCGTTTCCGTTAGTGAGCAGACCTCCGTCAAATATGCGGATCTGGTCTCCCTGGATGCAGACGATACCAATGTAAGCTGGAGTGAAACCGACTCTACAACCATTAAACTGAGCGGGAAGACAGCAACCGTTACCGGCTCCGGAGCCAAAGCGGCGAACGGATCGGTAACCATCTCCGAGGCAGGTACGTATGTGCTTAGCGGGGAACTGACAGACGGGCAGATTGTAGTTAATGTAACCGATAAAGGAACCGTTCACCTCGTGCTGAATGGGGCAACCATTCACGATAACGACAGTGCGGCCATCTACATTAAGGAAGCTGGCAAAGCTGTGATTACCCTGCAAGAAGGAACGGAGAATGCCGTTTCGGATGGTACAACCTATGTATACGCTGATGATGCAACGGATGAGCCCGATGCAGCCATCTTCAGTAAGGCAGATCTGACGTTTAACGGCACAGGTAAACTCAACGTAACAGGTAACTACAACGAAGGGATCACAAGTAAAGATGATCTCATCATTGTAAGTGGCACCATTAACGTCAAAGCAGCAGATGACGGCATCAAAGGCAAGGATATGCTTGCTGTCCAAGAAGGTACCATTACGGTTGATGCTGAAGGCGACGGTATGAAATCGACCAACGATATCGATGCCGAAAAAGGATTCGTAGCCATTGCCGGTGGTACATTCGATATCCAAAGTGGTAACGATGGTATTCAGGCTGAGACTGCGCTCGTTACTGATGGCGGAACCTTTAACATCGTCACTGGCGGCGGCAGTGCCAATGCACCAGCCAAAGCAGAAGAAGGTCCATTTGGCGGCGGTGGCGGAACACCTCCAACAGACATGGGGACTCCACCAGATGGTGAACCGCCTGCTGATATGCCGGCAGCGGACGGAACGAATGCAGCAGGTACAGCACCGGCAAGTTCCGCTGATAAGGCATCGACTACTGCTTCGGATGCAGATGCTGCGACGACAACTACAACAGAAACAGAATCGACAAGTGCCAAAGCACTTAAAGCGGGGGCAGATCTTACCGTTAACGGCGGTACGTACACCATTGATTCCATGGATGATTCCCTGCACAGCAATAGCAATGTAACGATCAACGATGGCAAGATTACCCTTGAATCCGGCGATGACGGTATTCACGCTGATCTGGCGCTCACCATTAACGGTGGAACTATCAACATTGCGAAGAGCTATGAAGGGCTTGAAGGAGCAACCATTACACTGAATGATGGTGATGTGGACGTAACTTCTTCAGATGATGGCGTCAATGCTTCAGGTGACATCACTGCAGCAACTGCGGATGCTGCGGCTACCACAGAAGAAGATAATACTCAAACAACTGATGCCACTACTGCTTCCAACATCTCTGTAACAGAGACGACTGGAAAAACATCAACAACTACAGATACGGATCAAAGCACAGACGCTAGTGGCAATACTCGTCCACAAGGTGGTGCTCCAGGTGGTATGCCGGGTGAATCTGCCGGAAACAGTGAGCTTCACATTAACGGTGGATCCCTTACCGTCAATGCAGACGGTGACGGACTTGACTCCAATGGTTCCATCTACATGACTGGCGGAACTGTAATTGTGAATGGTCCAACCAATGATGGCAACGGCCCGCTCGACTATGATGGCACATTTGAATTGAGTGGTGGTTACCTGATCGCAGCCGGCAGCTCCGGTATGGCTCAAGGTACATCAGAGAGTTCAACTCAAAACACAATCGTAATGACATTCCCTGAAACGCAAAAAGCAGGAACACTGGTTCACATACAAGACAGCGATGGCAACAACATCATAACCTTTGCTCCAGCAAAAGATTATCAATCCGTTGTCATCAGCTCTCCTGATCTGAAAGAAGACGGCTCTTATGAAATCTACTCTGGCGGAACATCGACTGGTACAGCTACGGATGGCCTCTACACAGACGGTACGTACAGTGGCGGCACCAAAGTGGTTACATTCCAATCCACTAGCAACGTTACCTGGGTGAATGAATCTGGTGTAACCACTGCCAATACCGGCATGGGTGGTCCTGGTGGAGGACGCGGCCAAGGTGGATTCGGAGGCGGACGAAACAGAACAGAGTCCGGTACAACGACAGACAGCACAAGTACCAACGCGACAGACTCCGAAAACTCCGCAAAATAAGTAATGACGCACGGAACGGAGCGGCATAAAATAAATCGCCTGTTCAGGATAACAATAGAAGGCGCCGAATTCACTGTAGAAGTGGGTTCGGCGCCTTCTTTCGTCATCTTTTGGTGACAGGATCACACTCCTTTCCGTTGAGGAAAGGTATAACCATCGTTCTCTTCAAAATGTGTATACATAAACCTTCGTACGCAAAGCATCCTTGCACGTGATCGTTCGGAGAGGAACTTTGCCCGGAAGCGCGAAACATACACTGATAACCCGCGCCCCCGGTGGAAGCTCCCTGCTAAACTTGTCCACGAGCCGGGTCATGGCACCAGGAAACAGATAACAGACCACGCCGTCAGCGTGTTCATAGGAGCTCTTGTAGATATCGCCGCGTATGAACCGCAGCCGTCCCTTCAGGGAATTCCGTCCGCCCTTGGCTTTCCTGAATCCAATCATCATGCTGGACATGACTTGTGAAAACCAGAAGGGAATGACCGAATTCTCAATGCCCGTTACACGCTTGCCCGGACAATCGCGGGCGATATCCACGCCCAGCGTCCCCCAGCCGGAACCTGCCTCAATGATATCCCCATAACCCGGAATGCGATTGACCTCCTGAATGACCACCTGCCGGGCCATTCTGGATGTGGGCATGGGCGAGATTCCATTTTTCCAGCTGACCAGCACAATCGATATTACGGCGATTAGCGTCACCACGGCAATCAGCCATGGAATGAATTGAATGATCAACATGGCCTCATCCCTTTGTTCATACAGACTGTTTACATCATGCCGCCCATAACGCCAGACACATGTGACTTCATGTATACACCCTTTTTGTAAACGGACTTAATTGTAAAATGGACACCCAACTTGCGATTGGTCCGATAGATCAGCGAGTTGATCTCATCGATTCCTACCGAATCGCTCTCCAGCATGCTTCGTTCAGGCCATACCTGGCCAACGATCTGCTCTCTCGTCACAAAATGATCCAATTGACTGTACAGCAGCTTGAACAGCTGGAACTCCTTTTTCGACAGCGGAATTTCCACCTCGCCAATCTGTACAGTCTGCAGGTGATCATGCACCCGGACTCCCTCACCCAGCAGATCGGATATACGGTATTCGCGTGTTTCTTCGAGATCACCCTCCGTCCGAAGCTGGATCAAACCATTGACCATGGTCAGAATGTCTCCTTCGGCAAACGGGTATTTCTCATAGGGAACGAGCCGCTGCCCGTTCAACTCGGTACCATTTTTGCTATCCAGATCCTCAACCCACAGCTGACGCTGTGCATCATAATGAATGCGGCAGTGCCGCTTCGATATCAACTGATTATACACGGACAAGTCCGATTCACCGCCGCCCGTATAACGTCCCACCGTGATGGAGCGTCCCTGGCTTACGTAAGCAAATGAACCGTCGCTCTCCTGCCCAGGTGTACGAATGACGATTTTTGCCGTCTCCCGCATGTTCATCTCCCACCTTCGATTTTCACTCTAGCTCTATACGTTTCATGAATAATGATAACTTCATCAGATTTGTTCCATTGTTTGCATTCCTGGCTATTTATATAGTGTATACAGGCAATGATATATTCGTTTCTCTACTATACCAGACGTTGTGCTTTTTTTCTCATAACGATCTTTCATCCAGCCTAATCAACAAGAGAGGGTTATCATCATGAACAAAAAGAAGATTTTCATATACGTACTGCTCGCCTTTGCTCTGTCCATCACACTTACTGTGCTATCACGCCAAACAGACGAACGGAGAGAATTATTGAACGGCACACCCGCATCTGAAACATCATGGTTGCATCTGAACACCCAGCCGTGAGCTTATTCTATTATAACGCGATCCATGTCATAAACGTTTCACCAATGTCATAATCACGTTTGGATAGAACATAACTCCCTGCCCGCATAATCGCATAAGACCACATGAAGAAGCCCCTTACACGCTGACATCACAGCGGGAAGAGGCCTGTTTGCGTTGCTTAGAAATGTACCATTGAAAATGCGATCTGACGATTGTTCATATTTAAAAAAGTACTTACTCAGACCTATCCGATTCTTCCACCTGTGGGGTCTTCTTGGCCTGAGCTTCCTCCATCCGACTGGATACCTTCTGATACAGATACGAAATGCCCAGCAATAACACACCGAAGCTAAAGTAGGCGATGATTTTACTGCCCGTTGTCAGCAAACCGACATCGTAGAATACCATTTTCCCTGTGGAGAATAAGGTCAGACCGAGTCCGAGACGACGAATCATGACGTACCTTCTACGGAATCCGTAAGCAATATAGAGAATCGCAAGCAGCAGATACATCAAGCTGAACATCAGACCGATGTCTCCCCATTGAAACTGCACCGTCAGGAAGACTGTGATGACACCCAACAGGTAGATTCCCGCAATGACCGGGTACCACTCCACGCTCTTGAACTGTCCGCGTATGCCCGCAATCAGCAAGTCTCTTCCAGCGAAAAACACCCCAATATTAAAAATAATCAGAACCAGCAATCCCACTATCTCTGCAGCCGTATGCTGCTGGGCTCCAGGATCGAGTGCCGGCATGGACAACGTTACTGCAAGTGCAATACAGCAGCCTGCTGCATGCAGAAAGGTTGTGTAGTACTTTACCATCTGGTCATGGAATAACTTAGCTCGGCTTAAGGCATACGCCAGTGCGATGGTTAATGCAGCAAACATCAGCCATTTGTAGAACAAGTAGAGTAGGAAGGTCCCATCAACTGCTCGGGTATAGAGTTCATTAGACTCGTACAGAACATATATCCATAGGTTGCCAAGGGTAACGTACTTGAATATATTCAGCCCGCCAAGCTCCAGCACACTATGATGAATTTTGGTTTTGGACAATAGCCCTTTCCCGCTGCCAACCATGGCATAATACGATGTAATCAAAAGCGCACCCAGCGTAATACAGGAGTATTTCAGCATAAAATAGGATTGCTCCCCCACCATGTATAGCACCAGCACATCATAATATACGAAGGTGAACACACACAGGATTACAACGCCCCACCCCGCACGTTCTACTGATCTGAACTGTTTCAGATGACCTAGGATAACAAGCAAAATCCCCTCGATTAACCATCCCCATGGACAGCCACTTCGCCCCAAACTGGAACGGAATCATCAGAATGGCAAAGGTCAAGGATGTGATATAGAACAATAGTATGGTTTGTTTCTCCTGAACCATATTGCGGTGTACCCACCCGGCGAGTCCAACATACACCAGGGAGAATATAAGCGCCAGCAGGGCGAAGTCCCACCAGGTCAATTTAACCCGATGTTTGAATGGATACGCGAGTGTAATTCCCAGATATAATGCAAACGTAGCAACTGAATACACCATGCCCACAACGTTGTTCGGCGATAGCCACAGGAGGATTAACATGGACGGTGTATTAAACAGAAAACTGATATAATGCACGATCGGCCAACGTTTTCCGAAGGAAATGAGTACAATAATGCCGTTAAGAAGCAGCAAATAGACCATGGCAACATACACAGAGTTCCCGCTGAGTCCGAAATAGGCCATATACGAGAACAGGGGAAGATAACCGCCCACCAGGCCAAGCGAGCAGATCGTCCTCGACTGATATCTTAGCGATAGCAGGACGGACACCGCCGATACAAGGACAGAAAGTCCAAGACCCGTATATAGACCGATAATATGGAGCAGAAAATAACTGTAGAAAATAGAGCCGAACAGTACTGAGATTCCGCCTCCAAGCAATCCCATCGCAAACGTCTGACGTTTCCGCCGAAACAGCCACTCCCCTCCGGCAAGCATCAGCACGCCGAGCAGGAAGAACGCACCGCCCTTCATCTCATCATTGAACCACGTGGAGTACGAATACTGGAACGCTGCACCAACGCCAAGAATAATAAGCAGGATGGCAACCTTGTTGATCCAGCTTAGCCCAATCTTCATCTCCATGCGGTTCTGACGAATCCGGCGCTGAATGGTTTCTTCACTCAAACCTTCCTCTGCCATATGCTCATAGCCAAGCTGCATCTGCTGCCGAACTGCTTCTTCCCGTTCCTGCAGCGTTTGTCTACGCCGTTCGATGCTTTCCTTCACCTCTGCAGCAAGATAAGCAATCCTCTCCTTGAACTCCATCGCATCTTCCTGAAGTTCCTCCGAAGCCTTATTGAATAGAGCGTTCATGTTTATTTTGGTACGATGTTCGTGAGCTTCCAACCGGTCATTATGTACAGCTGTTTTCCCGCGGAAATATGTCTCCATTTTCTCCTGGGATACGCGAATAAGATTCAGCTTCTCATCCAGCATCTGTTCGGACAACGCCATCCGAAGACGGGCATTCTCCTCCTCCATCTTGCGTGCACGTGCCTCGATCTGACGCAGCTTCAACTCGTGTGCATCCACCTGCTCACGAAGCTGTTCATTCTGCACAATCAGGTCATCGGACTGATAGTCCTGAAGCAGCGTGTTGTATTCTTTCACCAACTGCCTTTGCTGTTCCTGAACCTGGCGAAGTCGGTCCTTGAAGTCCTTCATAAGGCTCCTCCATTGGTTGATGTTAATCTATTTTCCTGTATTTTACTATATATGCATCCAGAAATGAGCTTTTAATTATAACTTTCCAACCAATAGACATGGCCAAATAAAAAAACATCAGCAACCCTGGTTTTTGAAATGACAAATGCCAGAGTATGCTGATGCTTTCTTATATAGAAGTTAAGTTTTTACTCAACAGCTTCAGTGGACTGCTTTAGAGATTGGTTTTTTCAGAAATACACCGTAGGATAGAGCGCCCAAAAGCAACAGACCCGCCCCTAGCAAAAATACATTATTAAAGCTGCCTGTGGTATCCAAAATGTATCCGGTTACAATGGGAGCAAGCGCTGCACCCAGGAATCCGCCAAAGTTCTGGATCGCTCCCAATGAGGCCACTTGTTCCCCAGGAGCAATATCTGCTGCCAGAGTCCAAATCACGCCGGATGGCAGCTGCGAAGCAAAGTAACCTATGGATAACAATACGATGCTCACTACTGTATTATCGATGAACGGAATAGGTGCTACTGAAGCTGCGGCCAGAATAGCTCCGCCAACAATGGGAACCTTGCGTGAGGTGACCGCATTGACCCCTTTTCGAATGAAAAAGTCCGAGATCAACCCGCCCAGCAGAACTCCAATAATTCCAGCTACGAACGGAATAGATGCAATCCAGCCTGTTTCTTTCAACGTAAAGCCCTGCTCCTTCTCCAGATAGCTCGGAAGCCATGTCAGGTACACCCAGATGGTAAACATAATACCGAAGTTTCCGATAATCATAAACCAGGTGCTTTTATGCTTGAACAGTGAACCCCAGTTTGCTTTTGGTGCCTCTGCAACCGTTGTTCCATCCACACTCTCGCTCTGGTTTGCAGCAGCTTCCACGCCCTTGATCATCTGCTTTTCGGTAAACGTCGGGTCACGATATACCTTGATCCAGATCAGCATGATGATTAGACCGATTACACCGACAAAAATAAACATGCCTCTCCACGTCATCGTTAACATCAGAACGGTTAGCAGTGGAGGTGCGATTGCATTGGCAATCTGTGAGCCGGTATTAATAATAGAGGTTGGCAACCCTCGCTCACTTTTGGCAAACCAGCGCTCTGTCACCTTCAGCCCAGAAGTAAAAAAAGGAGACTCGGATACACCAAGCAGCATCCGCATAGCGTATAACAGAGAATAAGTATTGGTAAATGCACTCAGAATGGTAGCTATTGACCACAGGCCTGAAGCCCATGCAAACATCTTTTTGGGGCCAAACTTGTCTACCAGCCAGCCCGCAGGCAAATTCGCTAATGCATAAGGCCATAAAAAAGCGGATAACAGTAAGCCCATCTGCGTGGAGGACAGCCCAAATTCTGCTGCAATGGTTGTATTGGCAATGCTCAGGTTGGACCTGTCCAAATAGTTAACGACTGCACCCAGCAGCAATAACAGGATAATTCCCCATCTCAAACCCACTTTTGGAGCTTGTGGAACCGAGGCAGGGGATGTTGATGTTTTTAACGTTGCCATTGAACTCACTCTCCTCAACATATATAAATTACAATTACTTAAATTATATATAATGAATAAATATGGTAATTAAAGGCGACAGCTAAACCTTACTGCTTTCCAATAATACCGCAGCATCCAGTTAAGTATACGTTTTCATAACATGGTAACGAATTTCTTTATTGCAACAGCTGCTCTTATTCAGTACCCTGCGGGTTCACAACGGTCAGCCCGGAGATCTATCCTTGATCGTTGTGAACTTCGCACGGTCAACGTAAGCCGGATGAAGCAAATTAGCGTGCAGCCGCTACTGCCTGCAGAAATTCTTCAGCAGCCTTCGTTACTCGCCCGTAATCCCCCGAGTCTTTAGCGGCTTTGGTGATATAGCTGCCCACACCAACTCCAATACAACCCGCAGTTAACCATTCATGCACATTTTGCGGTGTAACTCCGCCAGTAGGGGCAATCGCCGCTTGTGGCAGAGGGGCAGAAATCGCTTTTACATATTGTGGCCCTACGGATTCTGCCGGGAACAGCTTGACGATATCTGCACCCGCTTCAAGACTTTCGACGATCTCCTTAGCTGTGAACGCACCACTGATCGTAACCGCCTGGTACCGATTAGCCACCTTGATCATGTCAGGATTGAGCTGAGGACTTACCAGCATCTCAGCCCCTGCCAGTATGGCAGCTCGGGCTGTCTCGCCATCCAGAATGGTGCCTGCACCAATCAGAATACCTTGGGATGAGTACTTTCGTGATAACACCTTAATTACATCCAGTGCACCTGGCACACTCATCGTAATTTCGAGCGCCCGAATCCCCCCTGCTATTGCCGCCTCGGCGACAGATAATGCCTCTTCCTCACTGTCTGATCGAATTATCAACACAATTCCAGTCTCAGCAATGGTGTTCATACTCTCCAACTTTCGCCACATATCAATTTCCTCCTCATCCCTATCTGTCTATTGTTAAAACCATGTATATTGGGTTTGGTTCACTTCGGTCTACTCCTGCTTTCCCGGGTATAACCGATCACCGCTGAAACCAAGTTGACCTGAAAGCTTCCATGCCGCTTCCTTGACCAGCTTTACAATGCTTGCCTCACGTTCCGGAGTCATCGTGGAATACATGCTGGCAACACTGATTGCTGCTACTGGCTCCTCCCACTGATCATAGACAGCAGATCCAATGCAATACATCTCCAGATGGTCTTCTCGGTCATCAATGGAATAACCACGCTCGCGAATCTCCTGCATGTCCTGCAAAATATCAGGAATCGTTACTTTAGAGTAGGATGTGCGCGATGGAATCTCGCCTTCTCCCAAAATCTCCAACACTTTACTGGTCGGCAGGGCAGCCAACAGCGCTTTGCCCAGACCTGTAGTATGCATATATCGGCGGGAACCCAGCTTAGCTGTTGGACGCATCACCGAATAACTCTCCGCTTTGTCCAAATATACAATCTTCCCCTTATCCTCAATGCCAAGAAAGGCCGTGCTTCCGGTCTGACGATTAAGCTCTTGAAGCAAAGGTCTAGCCAGATGTGGAACGCCCATGTTGGACAAATAAGCCATGCCTGTTTCAAACACCGCGATACCCAGCCGATATGTCTTGAGACGTATATCGTCCATTTCAATAAACCCTTTGTGCAGCAAAGTTTGCACGAGTTCGAACCCACTGCTTTTTGGCATGTTCATCTGTTTGCAAATTTCATTCAGTGTTAACGGAGCACCACTCTTGGCAAATAAAACGAGTAAATCAGCAACTCGTTCCGCAGATTTATTCATGCGAATATTGTCCATGCTATCTCCTTCAATTTCTTCGACGTCGAAGTTCGCATATGTGAACTTATTTCACATCACCGAACGATGCCCTCATTATAGATCAGCGCCTCGAAAAATATCAACCGCTTTCTCAAATTTTTTTATTTATTATTTTTCCACAAAAAAGATTGTATTTCGAAAGAAAACGGTATACTCTAAAAGCGAATGTTCACCAACACGAAACTGGTTCGTATATGCGAACCCAGAATGTAGGATTATCTATGATTTAACTATCATTTAGGGGGAAGCTCATGAGACCTGTCCTGATTTTTCTAATCGGTTCTGCCGGCTCTGGCAAATCGACGATCGGCAAAAGGCTTGCTGCCGAACACCATCTTTGTTATCTGGATAAAGATGTCGTATGTAACACTTTTACGGGAAAGCTTCTGGAAGCACGTGGCTATTCCCCTCACGAGCGCGACGGCAACGCCTATTACCGCGATATCGTGATGGATCTGGAGTATGAAACGTTATTAAATGTGGCTAATGACAATCTGCAGTTAGGCAGATCGGTCATTCTGGACGCACCTTTTGTTGGTTACTTTCATAAAAGCGATTACATTAATCAATTGATCTCCAAGTATGAGTGGAGAGAGGTCATTCCTGTCGTATTACGAGTTGATGTGAATGTAGAGGTTCTACAGCAGCGGCTCAGAAACCGGGGCCTAGAGCGAGACAGGTGGAAACTGGATCACTGGGATTCCTTTGTCGAAGGAATGCAGGCCAACATCTGTAAGTGGGAAAATATTGAACTCATCACCGTAGATAACAGCTCAGAAGAGTGCGATCTGAGACATCTTATGTCGATCCTACCTTTATCTGCTGTGTCATCTTGATGCCCTAGCCTTTAACGAAGAAAACACGAGCCAAAAACTTCTGATCTCATATTCTATTCCATAAAAAAAGTACACGGACGTTTAACTATCCGTGTACTTCCCTATATCTATACTACTGACAACTCGTTACTTCTTCCGTCCTAATATTTGTCCGCTGGTTCGTTCTCATCTGTTGTCTCCGGCTCAATCACTTGTGCAGCGTTCGGGTCCAGCCAGCTGGCAATCATTCCATGCACATGCTGCAGATCATCCTCCGATAGATCATAATACCAAGTTCCACTGCGGGTTGCGCCTTCACCTTTCAGCATATAGTTGCTGATTGTTGGCGCGCTGTCTTTCATATATAAGGACTCGGCAAAGTTCACGATGAAATCCGAGCTCATATTGGTTGTAAAGTTCGATCCGGCAATCTTGATGACGTCCGGGATCTTGGTCAGATTTTTGACCTCCAATGCACGATTCATGAACGCGCTCAGGAAAATCCGGTGGCGCATCGTCCGGTTAAAATCGGAGTCCTCCCGGTATCTGACATAGCCAAGCGCTTCTTCGCCGCTATAGATGGGTTTGTTTGCTTCCACAAACAGCTTCTCATGACTCTTGAGCTTGTTCTCGATATTTTTCTTGATCGGCAGCTCAACGCCGCCAACCGCATCGACAATATCCTTGAGTCCGTTAAAATTAATCGCGGCATAGAAGTCCACCTTGTTCCCCAGCAGATTCTCCACCGTATCCATAGCCATCTTGGCCTCGCCATGGGCATAGGCTGAATTAATCTTCGATTTCACATCCCGCCCGACAATCTCGGTATAGGAGTCTCGCGGAATGGACAGCAGCAGCACTTTATTGTCTTCCGGACGCACGACGGAATAGATGATCGTATCCGAACGGCTTGGTTCATTATCCCGTTGATCAATCCCCAGCAGCAGTAGCGAGAATGGGTCAGTGTGTTGTACCACAGGGACTTCCGCATTCTGATCTCCAACCGGTTTGAAGGAGTCATCAAGCGCTTCCTTCACCGTACCTGAGGCAAATAGGTTAAATGCCAGCACTACAAGTTGTTTTTGGTAGACATATCCGAGTCCTCCCAGCACGATCAGCACGCTTAGGGTAATGATTAGAGGTTTCTTCCATCTCTTCTTCGGTTTCTTCGGCTTCCGGCGGGTTAAATGTGCAGCACTGTTTTCCATCATATCTCCTTTAATAACGGGTTCTTAGAATCATTTAACTATATTAATAACACGTTTTCAATAGATTACGTTATAATCTGCTATACAAGAACTGACACAGAAGGAGCGATGATGAATGGAATATCGACGTTTGGGCAACAGCGGCTTGCGTGTATCCGCACTTGGGCTCGGTACGAATGCTTTTGGTAAACGTGCAGATGACGCGGCTTCAATCCGCATTATTCATGCAGCACTGGATCAGGGAATCAACTTTATCGATACCGCCAACATCTACGCCGGAACCGAATCGGAACGGATTATTGGACAGGCCCTGCAGGGTCGACGTGAAAACGCCGTGCTTGCAACCAAGGCCGGACTTCCCCGGCATGATGGTCCGCATGGGCGGGGTTCCTCCCGCTATCATTTGCAGCAAGAACTGGAACAGAGCCTCCGGCGTCTGCAGACGGACTACGTGGATCTGTATCAGATCCACACGTTTGATCCGTACACTCCGCTGGAGGAAACCTTGCGAACGCTGGACGATATGGTGTCCTCCGGTAAAGTTCGCTATATCGGAGCGTCCAACTATGCGGCCTGGGAACTCATGAAAGCTCTCGGCATTAGCGAACTGAAAGGTCATGTGCGCTATATTTCCACTCAAACCAGCTACTCCCTGGCAGACCGCACCCCAGAGCTGGAACTTGTCCCCATGTGTCTTGATCAAGGCGTCGGAATCATTCCCTATTTCCCACTTGCGGGCGGCATTCTAACTGGCAAATATAATGCACAAGCTGGCATTCCTTCGGGCTCTCGAGCGGATACGGATCCATCCTTCAACCGGTTCCTGTTGGAGCACAATGTCAGATTAGGAGAGCAGGTAAGCGAGAAAGCAGCAGAATACGGCTGCTCTCCAAGTGTTCTGTCGCTCGCCTGGTTGCTGGCTCGTCCAGCCGTTTCGACGGTAATCGTTGGTGCCACGCGTACCGAGCAGCTGGAGCACAACCTGGCTAGTTTAAGCCTGGAGCTTACGCCAGACATGATCACGGAGTTGGATCAACTTAGTGACTCGTTCCGTCATGGCGAGCCGTTCGCCTCGTACCGGCTCGAATAGAAGCTATTAAAAAACCTCCCCGGCTCATGGTCTGGGAGGTTTTCAATGTCTGTATGTAGAGAAGGCCAGGTGCCAACTCATCTTACTTTGCTTCGATGGGTATATCATCTATGAGTTCAATAAATTGTGGGATGCCATACAGCGACTATTCCGATTTATGTTTGATAAGCTTCCGCATAATGTCCATATACTCTTCCTTATGATCGCTTACCAGGTCAAAGAATTGTCTGTCAGCCTCTTCAACAAGCTGAATTCCCCGATTGGCCAGTTCCGTGCCTTCCGGCGTTGTAGCAATAATGTTCGCACGGGTATCGGTTTGATGGCGACTGCGATGGATCAATCCCCGTTTTTCAAGCGCTCGAAGAACCTGAGAGGTGACATTCACATCCACGTTGGCAAAATGCGCAAGCTGAACCTGCGTTACACCTTTCCCTTCCGTATCTCTCTCATTCAGCCATAAACAGCCATGCAGAAGTACAAATTGCGGCGGGGTTAATCCCAATGGATCAAGCACCCTGCGTACTTCCTTCTGCCACATCGTTGTGACCTGCCACAGCAGGTGTCCTGGACTTTCATGTGCGTTTTTATACTGTGAACTCATCTCATTTATTCCTCCATCACTGATGCCTTGGGACTGGTTGTATGCCGTGCATTGTAGAGATCATCGGATGGCTGACTGATCGTCAGCGGGAAGGGATGAACTGCTTCACCCATTGTCCGAATCCCTGCGGATTGCGGCTCTGGATCAGGACTGTGCCCTCGCCTCTGAATCGGCATACCAGTCCTTCACCACTGGTCACACTGGATAACCAGCCCTGCGATGCTTTTTCGATATGATACTCCATATATTGAGGCCAGGCAACCAAGTGAGCGTTATCCACAATGACTTCTTCTCCAGCTGCCAGATGAATAGCGTGAATTGCACCATATGAAGACAGAAATACCGTGCCTCTCCCGCTAATCTCTACAATGAAGAAACCCTCTCCCGAGAAGAGCCCCTTCTTCAGGTTTTGCATTTTACTATTTACCTGAATGCCTTCTGTCCCGGCCAAAAATCCATCCTTCTGCACATACAAAGAATAGGAGCCATCCAGCTCAACAGCCTCCACGCCGCCCATGGTGGAAGGTGACAGCAAAATCTCTGCAGGCCCTCCTGCAGCAGTTAACTCTTGAAAAAAGAACTTCTCCCCGCTGATCATTCTGCCGAATCCGGCAAACATGCCGCCCTCCGCAGATCCTTTCAGCTGCACTGTCGGTGTCATGGATACCATGGCGCCGCTCTCTGCCTTGAATCGCTCTCCGCGCTGCAAACGAACCTTGAGCATGGCAAAAGCACCTTCATGCAAAATCTCATAATTCATTGCTTGATCAGCTCCTTGTTCTCATCCGAATCAAAATGGTTCAATCCATTGTCCTCGAGCATCGCTGATTTGTCTCCGTACTCCTTCACGATGTGCTGCTCTCCCCAATTGCATAGTGCATTCAGAATTGGCTCCAGACTCCAGCCATATTCACTGAGCTCATACTCTACCTTGGGTGGGACCTGATTATAGACGATCCGGTTCACGATCCCGTCATCCTCCAGCTCCCGAAGCTGTTGGGTTAACATCTTTTGGGTAATGGCGGGCATAATACGCTTAAGATCACTGGTACGTTTTTTGCCATGTGTGAGATGGCAGAGAATGACACACTTCCACTTGCCGCCGATCACCTCAAGCGTAGCCTCGACCGAGATATTGTATTTTTTTCTGTTCATTATATGCTTCCTCCCCTCATCATCTGATGAACTTGCCAAGCTTAGCTATATAGGCACCAAAAAGTACGTATGGTACTAAAAAGTACGTACTATTCATTTTATATCGAATAATTCATAATAGCATTTGCCGGTACGTAAATCTACATTCGGGGAGTTGAACAAGAAACATGGTACAAGATTCAAAACGCAGCACCTGGGCCCTACTCGCACTTGCCATTAGTGCGTTTGCCATCGGCACGACTGAGTTTATCAGTGTAGGACTGCTGCCACTCATTGCGGGTGACCTGGGCATTTCCGTAACTACAGCGGGACTGACCGTTACTTTATATGCGCTCGGTGTAACCTTCGGGGCGCCCATCCTGACCTCATTAACTTCAACCGTGTCACGCAAGACACTGTTGATGGCCATCATGGTTGTTTTCATTGCAGGCAATACGATGGCCGCGCTATCCAGTGGCATCACCATGCTGCTTATAGCCCGGATTATTTCAGCCCTGTCACATGGGGTTTTTATGTCCATCGGTTCCACTATTGCGGCTGACCTCGTGCCAGCAAACCGCCGGGCCAGTGCCATTGCGATTATGTTCTCGGGCCTGACCATCGCTACCGTGACCGGGGTGCCTCTCGGTACGCTGATCGGTCAACATTTAGGTTGGCGTGCTGCATTTATTCTCATTGTTATTGTCGGCATCATTGCCCTTATTGGTAATATGGTACTTGTTCCTTCCACCCTGCAGCGCGGAACACGCACAGCATTCCGTGACCAATTGAAGCTTGTAACGGGAGGAAGGCTGCTGCTGGCGTTTGCAATCACAGCGGTCGGGTATGGAGGGACATTCGTCGTTTTCACGTACCTATCTCCGCTTCTGCATGATATCAGCGGATATTCCGAGAAAACCGTGGCAGCCATTCTGTTGTTATACGGAATCGCCATCGCAATCGGCAATATCATTGGGGGCAAAGCGGCCAACCGTAATCCGCTGAAGGCATTATTTTATATGTTTATCGTTCAGACGGTCATTCTGGGCATACTATACTTTACCGTACCGTTCAAGCTCGCAGCACTGCTCACCATTCTCGGCATGGGTCTGCTTGCCTTCATGAATGTACCCGGACTTCAGATGTATGTCGTCACGCTCGCAGAACGCTATGCGCCACAGGCCAAGGATGTGGCTTCTGCCTTCAACATCGCTGCCTTTAATGCGGGTATCGCCATAGGCGCATACCTGGGTGGGGTCATAACCGACTCCATTGGGCTTGTGCATACGACTTGGGTTGGAGCAATTATGGTTCTTGCCGCCGTTCTCCTGACAGGATGGGCCAGAGTCCTTGAACGCAGATCATCAGTTGCATAAGCATTCGATATGAGAACGGGCTACACCGAAAAAAATTTAAATTCTCAGACTGATCACGTTCAGCGACTCATGAAGCCCTTATTTAAAGGAACCGGTTTCGCATGGTATAGTATTATAGTACATTGGACCCTATTTAATCTACTCTCATTTAATTTTGGGGGATCAGATTGAACGATTTGAGAATTACTTTTTTTGAATTACGAACACACTTAGGAGGTCATCACATGACAGCGCAACACTTACAATCTACAGTAGCTTTGCATAACGGCGTTCAAATGCCTTGGTTTGGACTAGGCGTATTTAAGGTAGAAGAAGGCGCAGAATTGATCGAAGCGGTCAAAAAAGCAATCCAGCATGGCTACCGCAGCATTGATACTGCCGCTATATATGGTAACGAATCCGGTGTTGGACAGGCGATTGCCGAAGCGTTGAAAGAAAACAACCTGAAGCGCGAAGAACTGTTTGTCACATCCAAAGCCTGGACTGCAGACCTTGGATATGAAGAGACTCTTGCAGCCTTCGATACAACTTTGAACAAGCTCGGTCTGGAATATCTGGATCTGTACCTGATTCACTGGCCAAAAGCAGGCAAATACAAAGGTGCATGGAAAGCGATGGAAGAGCTCTATGCTGCAGGTCGAATCAAAGCGATTGGTGTAAGCAACTTCCAGATCCATCACCTTGAAGACCTGATGCAGGATGCCAAAGTGAAACCGATGGTTAACCAAGTCGAGTACCATCCTCGCCTTACTCAGGTTGAACTGAAAGCCTTCTGTGAGAAACATGGTATTCAGCTTGAAGCCTGGTCCCCGCTGATGCAGGGTCAACTGCTGGACAACCCGGTACTTACCGAGATTGCTTCTGCCAAAGGCAAATCCGTGGCACAAGTCATCCTGCGCTGGGATCTGCAAAACGGTGTCATCACCATTCCGAAGTCCACTAAGGAAAATCGGATCATTGAGAACTCTTCCATTTTCGACTTTGAATTGTCCAACGATGAGATGGATCGAATCAGCGCCCTCAACGAAGATGTTCGTGTTGGACCAGACCCGGACAACTTTGATTTCTAATTTAAATGAAGCAAAAAGCCTCCATTCCCTCGCATATGCGGGGGTTGGGGGCTTTTGTGTGTTTTGGTTTGCAATCCTTCTCAAGGAAAAGCCTTATCACATAGAGGACACTCCTGAGTTCATCAGGAGCATCCTCCTTTACAGGTATGTTACGGTTGAAGCTGCCACAATGCAGCCACATTGGAAGGTTCCCACCCCGTTAAGGAGGTATGGGATTGCAGGCATTTATACGTTTTTCCATTATACGTAACCAGCTGCCCTACGACATAAGCCGTATTTGCCTGCCAAGCGGAGACGCCGGGATTCGTCGTACCCACTTCGGTTTTCACCGTCAAGGCACTGCTCGCAGCAGACAGGTTACCTGCCGCATCCTTCGCTTTTACTGTGAATGTATAAGAGGTGTCTGCCGTTAGGCCCGTAACAGTTGCAGTTGTTCCACTAACGGTTGTCACCAAAGCAGTTCCGTTGTATACCTCATATCCGGTTACACCAACGTTGTCCGTGGAGGCTGCCCAGCTAAGGGTGATCGTGGATGAGGTTTTTGCAGTTGATGTAAGGCTCGTCGGCACGGTTGGTGCTTGGGTATCTCCCCCCGGCTGAACAGTAGTGCTTACGGTAATGCTATTACTAGCTGCGGACAGATTGCCTGCGGCATCCTTTGACTTTACCGTGAAGGTATAGGAAGTGCCTGATGCAAGCCCGCTAATGGTTGCGGTTGTTCCAGTAACGGAAGTCACTAGGCTAGTGCCATTGTAGACGTTATAACCGGTAACGCCAACGTTATCCGTTGAAGCATTCCAGGCCAAGGTTACGGAGCTTGCCGTTACTCCTGTCGAACGGGCATTACCCGGTACACTCGGTGCCGTCGTATCGGCAGGAGGCACTGTGCCCCCGGTTGACAGATCGGATTTCAACTTGTTTTGGAGTGTCTTGTTGCGGTCCCCACTGAGCTCCCAGAACATCGCTCCGCCAAGCCCTTTGCTCTTGATATATGCGGTTTTGTGTCCGATGGACTCCGCATCGTCATAGCTGATGAAGCGCTTGTTGGAGGCGTTATACAGAAACGGTACTTTGGCTGTGTCGTTCCAATAGCGTGTGTATCCATTTTTATTAATGTAGTTGGCTTCCAGATCATAAAAGTCAAAGGAACCTGCCTCCCAAGTTCCTATAGAAGAACCACCCGAACACGTTTGATACTGGCCGTTATTCGCCTGTGCGCATCCATCCCAGCCTCGACCGTAAAATGGAACACCCAGCACCAGCTTGGCAGCCGGTACTCCTGCATTTAGATGCCCTTGTGCTCCGGCAGCCACATTAAATGTATTGGTATCCGGTACTCCTGCACTTGCAGCGGCAGGATCCGCATTCAGCGGTGCATTGTGTGCACTGATTTTTTGCCAGGCTCCGTTAAAATCGTAGGTCATGATGTTAATCCAGTCGACAATGGAAGCAATGTTCGCTAGCTCCGTATTGGCAGCATAGGTTGGAGATGCTCCGCTTGCAATCGTAAGCAGGTACTCTTTGCCGTCAGCGGCTTCCGCCGCATCCAGCTTCTCGCGGATTTTGCTTAAGAGAAGGGTATAATTTTGCTTATCTTCTGGACGCTTGCTGTTACCATCCAGCCCGCCTGATACCGGGTATTCCCAGTCGAGATCCACCCCGTCAAAGTTGTATTTCCGCAGGAAATCGACGGCAGAGTTGGCAAAGACCTCACGGGTAGCTGATGTTGCGGCTACATCAGAGAAACGGTTGGACCACGTCCATCCTCCAATGGAGATGATTGTTTTCAGATTCGGATTGACCTGCTTCAGCTTGTTGAGCTGATTGATATTCCCTGCATAGGGCTGATCCCATGTGTCCCCTGCGAATTGTTTGCCTGTGTCGATCCAGGGGTCTCCAAGAACAATCGTTCCATTCGGTACGTTAATTGTCTGGCTCTTCTCATTCTGGCAGCTCCAAGTCACCGGATTGGGGCCCGAAGGGTCTGGATTTCCATGAATGCCGTTCCAGCAAATATCGGCAAACGCATAGTTGATATGTGTCACCTTGGTGGGATCAATATCCGTTACATTGTAGTTTCGTCCGTATGCCGCCCAGGCAGGATAGTAACCGACAATTTTATAGGCATCTGCTGCTTCGGCCGTTCGAGATTGAAATGTAAATGTAGGGATGATGACAGATAAGAGCAGGACCAGACCGAGGAGAACCTTACCGACTTTTTTGAAATCCATGTGTTTGGCTTTATATGACATTAGTACACAACCTCCTTCGTCGTTTGCGTGCTGAGCCCGTTCAAATACGAACGATGTGCGTTCGAAAACTGATGGTTCGTATATGCATCCCAGTTAATGGACCAGGTCATAATGCCCTTAAGGCCCGGATACCCCGCGGGTTGGCGCAAGGTATAAGAACCGCCATAGGATACACCCTTGATCAAGTAATTCAATGCCTTCTGCAGCTCGGCAGGTGATGTATAGCCCCCACCGGCTGCCTGCTGGGATGCCGGTACACCGATCGCAATCTGATCCGGACGCAATGGACTGAAGAATGAACCCGAGCTTCCACCTACTTGAAAGCCCTGAAGCAGCATCTCGGCCATGGCTACGTGGAAATCTGCTGTGCCCTGAGCGTAGGAGCGTCCGTCCAGCCCGACCATGGAGCCACTGTTGTAGTGCTGCACGTGGAGCAGCGTCAGGTCGTTACGCAAGGCATGAATAACCGGCAGATATGCTCCCCAGGGACCGCCATAGGACAGATAACCACCTTGGACATAAGCCGTCTCCGGTGCTGCTGTAAGTATGAACTCACTGCCAAAGTATGACTTGACCGCCTTTACACCCTGGATGAGATTAACGATCTTGGGTGTCGTCGGATTACGGAAATCGGTATCCCCTGCATTCAGGGAGAGGGAGCTTCCTTCTAGGTCGATATCAAGACCATTGAAACCGTAAGTCGAAATAATGGATTTCAGCGACTCCTCGAACTGCTGCCTCTTGCCTGCATCGGTAAGCTCAATCGTTCCATTGGCTCCTCCCATGGACAGCAGTACTTTTTTTCCCTGACTCTGAAGATAAGCAATATCTGATTTGAATTCGGCTGTCGTTGCGTTATATGGAGTAAAAGCGAGCGTGCCGCTGCCGTGCGAAACCGGTTCGGCAAAGGAGACATTAATGATGTCGTAGGCTGTGGACACGTTGCGAAGTCTGATATTGGTAGAGCCATTGTCGAAGTTATGCCAGTAGCCGATCAGCCATTTGTTACCGATTGGCCCCGGATTCGGAGCTCCAGTGGAAGTTGTTACACTAAGGGGATTGCTTGCAGCAGACACATTGCCTGCAGCATCTTTTGCTTTTACTGTAAAAACATAAGCAGTGCCGCTGGTTAGCCCACTTATTGTCGTTGTTGCAGCTGAGGTGCTCGTTACGAGAGCCCCATTTTGGTACACGTCGTATCCGGTCACCCCCACATTATCGGTGGATGCATTCCAGGTAAGCTGGACTGAGGTTCCCGTGATCGAGGATGAGGCTAAGCCTGCAGGAATGGAGGGTGGGGTTGTATCCGGAACAGGTGTCTCTCCTCCCTCCCCGGGACCATCCCCAACATAGGTCCACAGTGCAGGAACTAGAGGAGGCTCCCAGCCGTTCAAAGCCGTATGGGACTGAATGCATTCATAATTTTTGTTTTGATATGTTACGAGGTCTCCTTTCTTGTATGCGGTGCCGGCCTGCCACTGGGCAGCGGCGTCTGCTCTTGGTGCAAACCACAAAATGATCAGAAGAAATGCCAAAGCGACTATGATAACCGGGCGGACTCGAACAGCTTGATTCAAGCAAATCCCTCCTGTACTCAGCTTGTTTTCACCTTGTAAAAGCTTCTCTGTGCACTGGCATGTGATCTGCGACGATAAGAATTTAATTCGTGATCCATATTTAATTTTGCAACTTCCCTCCCTCTCTTCGACATTGGATCTGCACTCCATTTACGTTTAAGATTAATAACATCCAGATTTTACAGGGAATTTACAGATCCTCTTCTGTATTTAATCAGTAAAATGCACATGAGATAAGGGATAAAATATTCTTTTCGAGGGCGAAAATTGAATATGCTGCAAAAAAAGGCTGTCTGCCAAGCCCATAATGGACTTGAAAGACAGCCTTGCATAAGCTCCTGCAACAGGTAGTAAAGCATTGCTCTTGAGAAAATAGGGATAATTACCCTTCAGCCAAAGGGTTGCCATTCATCCTCTCCGGAGAGCACGCGAGATAATGAATATTCCATTGCCTGCTGCTCATTCAGAATGGTTGCCCACGGCACTCGCCCGGCCCCGCTCCCTGCTCCCGGACCCTTACTGTTATATTCGGCGAACACCACGCTGGCCTCTGCATCAGGTTTGTTCCAGTTATGCCAGCCCTCCTGCTTCACATGAGCACCCATCCAGCAATGCAGGAAACATACTTTGGCGTGATTTCTCCACGGCCTGCCGAGGTATACCGATTGCGGAGGTGCATCGCTGGTCAGGGAACAGTCGATGAACACATAACCGTACCGGACATCTTCTGGTGTAGAAGCCGCAGTGATCCAGCCATGAACTTCCTCTGTAGAGGCCGTAGGGTCATCAAACAAGCGTTTCTTCGCAAAAATCTCACAACCCTTGAATACGGCTGTAGCCGAACCGAAAATAAAATCGATATCGCCCTCGATATAACAGTCTTCATAATATTGGCGCAGCTTCCGCCTCTCTGCCCCGTCACGCGGACCACCGAAGGAACTTCTGTCGATCGGCTGCTCCGGGAGTGGTCCGGTGAAGATCGTATCCTGATGCCCGATAAAGCGGCAGTTGTGGAAAGCTGCTCGGTCACCATCCACATACACCGCAAGAGCCTGGCCAACATCCTTGCCGGGACCGGCCGAATTTACGAAGGAAAGCCCCTCTGCAGTGAAATTATCTGCACCAATAAAGGTTGTATATGAATGGAACGTATGATATAACTCCCCGTTAGGGAACGTCTTGAGTGCATAGTCGTCATATGTAACAACGGTCTGCTCTGCTCCCTCACCGATGAGATGAACCCACGGCTTCTCGATATGCAGCTTCTCAACATAAACACCTTGTCTAATACGAATAACAAACTTACCACTATTATGGTCCGGTATGGCGTCAATCGCAGCCTGAATCGTGGCAAAATCACCGCTCCCATCCGCAGCAACCAGGTAACCATTCATATGCTGATCCACTCCCTGTACGTATTCCAATTCTACATCTGGTTCCGATACTCCATCGGTGTTACACCCATTATTCGCTGAAACACTCTATAGAACTGACTGACATTGGAGAATCCCAGCCAAAAGCTAATTGTGGTCACTGAATCTGTCGTAAGACGCAGTCGTCTGGTGGCTTCCTCCACACGCAAATGCAGCACATACTGGTACGGTGTTGAACCTGTCAATGCTTTGAAGGAGCGCATAAAATGATATCTGCTCTGGTGCGCTATTGTAGCCATGGAATCAATGTCCATCGAACTTGTATAGTCACTGTGTATATACTCCAGCACGCGCCGGAGATGGGGATCAATGAACGCGCCTCCGTTGCTGGTTGTTCGCTCAAACAGATTTTGAAGTTGCTCACAAACCAGATTCGACACGGCACCCCCAGTGGCATCAATTCCTGCGGTTGCTACCGTCAGGCTACCTCTATTCTGTTGTCCACCAGACAGCACTTGTGAAAGATATGCCTCTACGGCTAATTCGATTTCCTGTATTTGCAACGGTTGAGGCGCGTCGTCCAGCAAAAGGGCGCTCCAACCTCGGAACAGTCTGCTGATTTCAGCAGGGTCGAAGATTTGTGTGGGCCGAAATTCGGTCTGCGCCCTTCCTCGATCTGAATCCCCCAAGCAACCTCCTGGCGGATTACGGAACTTGATAACGATAACTGCCGAATCTGAACCAATCTCGAAAAAGTGCTCCATCTGGGGATGGGCAATTATGCCCTGTCCTGCTTGCAGAGGATAAGCCTGCTGTTCCTGCACCAGATGACACTCGCCTCTTACTGGCAACGTAACCTGATACCAGTCATCATGTACATGGGGTTCATTGGAGAAACCACCTGAAGCCTTCCACAATTCCAATCCATTCAACGTCATGTTTAATTCCATCGTTTCCTCACCTGCAGACATTATAGCAAATCGTGCTCACTTTCCAAGCACTTTTCACAAAGACAATAGCTGTCTGAATCTTTTATCATGGTAAAAAAATAATTCGAGGTGATCTCCCGTGGCTCAAGCCGCTGTAAGCAAAATGCAATTCAATCACTCCGCCAACTGGGCGCTTGCCGGAGTCAGCTTCGCCCATCTGTTGAATGATGCAATGCAGACCGTTGTTCCGTCTGCCTTCCCGCTGTTCCAGCAAACCATGCAGCTCAGTTTCGCTCAAATGGGCTGGATTGCCTTCACATTGAATATTACCGCATCCGTTCTACAACCGCTGATCGGTTATATGTCTGATCGTAAGCCGATGCCGATCCTGCTTTCCGGAGGCATGTTATTCTCCCTGATTGGTGTTCTTGGCTTCGCCTTGTCTTCCGAGTTATGGATGCTGCTTGTTTCCGCAGCATTGATTGGCATAGGCTCATCCATTCTACATCCCGAGTCCTCACGTGTCGCCCACCTGGCAGCTGGTCGTGGACGCGGAATGGCACAGTCTATCTTCCAAGTCGGTGGCAACACGGGTCAAGCCCTCGCGCCACTGCTCGTTGCCTTTATTCTTCTGCCACAAGGGCAGCTTAGTTTCTTATGGTTGATGGGTTTTGCCCTGATCGGGATTGTTATCCAGTCTTCCGTCAGCCGTTGGTACCGACACAAGCTGGCAGAAAATCACACCCGTCAGCAACAGCCTGTACAGTCAAATGGCATCGGACAGCCTACTGCCCAGCCTGTAAGTCGGGGATTTATTGCTTTTACAATGGGAATCCTCATCCTGCTGCTATTTTCCAAATTCGTATATATTGCCGGCATGACCGGGTACTATGCCTTTTATTACGCGGATGCGTATAACCTGCCTCTTTCGCAGGCACAGATCTGCCTGTTCATTCTACAATTTGCGGGGATGATCGGAACCTTGCTCGGCGGCCCGCTGGCTGATCGTTACGGACGTAAACCGATGATCTGGTTCTCCATCGCGGGTACCGCACCATTTTCATTACTGCTGCCTTATGCCGGACCTTTTTTATCCATGGTATTATGCGGCATCATCGGACTAATTCTCATGTCAGGCTTCAGCGTCATTATTGTGTATGCGCAGGAACTACTGCCACGTCATATCGGAACGGTGTCCGGATTGTTCTTCGGCTTGTCGTTCGGTATGGCGGGACTTGGGTCTGTTGTGCTCGGTTCGCTGATTGATGTGACCAGCATTTCATTTGTCATCAAGCTATGTTCCTTCTTGCCCCTACTCGGGGTGTGTGCTGTATTCCTGCGCCGAGATCGGCCAAGAACGGCCTAATACATTGAAACGACAGTCATTTTGTGACTACAATAAGGTCAGGATAATCGAGACAGAGGTTAAACAGAAGGAAGGAATACGACATGATTATTGATGTACAACACGTGACTTGGAAAAGGGGACCGATCACCCTGCTGAATGATGTCAGCTGGCGGGTTAATGATGGTGAACACTGGGCATTGCTCGGCCTCAATGGCTCCGGCAAGACCACGCTGCTTAACATGATCACCGGTTATCTCTGGCCTACTGAAGGCACGATTTCGGTGCTTGGACATCCGTATGGAGAGGTCGACCTGCGTGAACTGCGTAAAACCATCGGTTGGGTCAGTTCTTCCCTCCAGGAGAAATTACATGGGACGGATCGTACTCAGTATGTCGTCATTAGCGGCAAGCATGCCACGATCGGTCTATATGATAAGTTATCCGATGAGGATCTGGATCAGGCCCGGGAACTGATGACCACTCTTGGCTGTCAGCACTTATGGGATCGCGAATATCGAACCTGTTCCCAGGGCGAGAAGCAGAAGCTTCTTATTGCCAGAGCCCTGATGGCGAATCCGCGCATTCTTATTTTGGACGAGCCTTGCAATGGGCTTGATCTGTTCTCCCGTGAGCGGCTGCTGGAGAGTATCAGTGAATTATCGCAGAGACCAGACTCACCTTCTCTAATTTACGTGACCCACCATACCGAAGAGATTCTGCCCGTATTCAGTCATAGTCTCCTGCTGCGGCGAGGTGAGGTTGTAAGCAGCGGGTTAACCTCTGAGGTGATGAACACCGAAGTGTTGAGTAACTTTTTTGAAGCGCCTGTAGATGTGGAACATCATGGGGATCGTGTGTATGTGAGAGCTGCGGATAAATAAAATGGCTCATCTGTACACAGCCTACGTACTTAAAAAGCCAAAAACTTATCCACATGTGGATAGGTTTTTTGGCTGCTTCAGGTTATTCCATCTATCCACAGCAACCTGTGTGTTATTTGCTCGCAAGAGGAATAGAAATAGCGGAATTCGTTGTCTGCGAAGATAGGTTTCTTCATTCACGAAATATTGCCGCTGTCATAAAAATCCGATCCATGTTCGCTCACTACGCAGTCCTCCGTTTCCATTCTCCGAAAGATTATACCTATTGTGCACGTGTTCTTCCATAAAAAAAGGACTGCCTCTGAACAGGTCAGAAACAGCCTTTGTTTGAACATAAATGAACTCAGCCGAATCGCTGTGTTTTATACCATTTGGTTTCTCTGCGGAACAGCTTGTCCCCAATGAGAGAGACAAATGCCTTAACGGAGATAACCAGAAACAGCTGGGCATATGTGAAGTAGGAAAGGCAGGCCACAATGAAGTTTTGGGTATTGCTCTGTCCAATATCCGCAGAGAGTGCCAGATTAATTTGCAGTACATAAATGTAATACATAAGTGCCCAAGCAACCACAAGGTACACGTACACGTCCCCGGAGAACTGGAATGGAGAAATAACGTTGGGATTAAACAGTGCGATAACTTGGTATACAAGGTTAGAGACGAAGATAATATCCGAAACAATAATGGCGATCATAAACCAGAAATAACTCGCAGCATAGTACAGGACATGGAGTTTAATTCTCCAGCTTGTACGGTCGAACAGATGCTTAATATTATCAATAACCACCTGATAATTTCCCTTGGACCAGCGCTGGCGTTGTTTCATATATACTTTCAGCTGCTCGGGCTCCTGTTGATAGGCTTCCGCTTGCGGCGCTAATGCAATCAGCTGACCACGGGTAAGAATATCAAACGACACAGCTGTATCTTCTGTAATGGCGTCGGGATCCCATCCGCCAATTTCACGAATCAGATTGGCCTTAATGATATAGTTGGTGCCTGGAATCGTCCCCAGTTTGAATAACTCCCATAGCCCTGTGTGATGAACACGCTGAACGGTAACAAGCTCCAGATTAATGCAGCGGGAGAGAAAATTCTGTCCCCGGTTACGAGCCTTGTTACGTCCAAATACAGCACCATGCTTCTCTGGGTTCTCCAGTGCTTTCTGTGTCAGAAACATTAATGCATTTCGTTCAGGTGCCGCATCTGCATCATAAATGCAGATCCATTCGCCCCAGGCAAGTTCGAGGCCATCATTCAGTGCCCCGGATTTCCCTCCAGTGCCTTTCCGCTCCAGAATCGTGAAATCCCGGTCTGCATAGCTGCTCTTAGCCTTAAGTGTCTTCAGCCGTTCAGCGGTATCATCCGTGCAATTATCAGCAATGACAATGACCTGAACTTTATGTTCGGGATAATTCAGACGCAGAATATGCTCAACCGTGGAAACGATAACTACGCCTTCATTATGTGCAGGCACCATAACCGTTACCGTTGGATAGTCATCCATGTTCTCTGGGATTTGAATTCCCTTTTTCTCTTGTTTATTAATGAATCGAATCGCCCCGGCCATAATGACAATAGATTCAGTGACCGATATCCAGATACTAAGAATGGACATCAGCAGCAGGAAATCAGCCATTCAACTTCCTCCGATCATATTTCCTGTTGATTTTCCCTCGAAAACGCAGTGTCGCAACGGTTAAGATAAGTATGGTGATCGTGAAGAAGCTGCTGACGATAATGCAGAGCGGAACAAACCATGTTAAATAATTCACCGGACTATGCCTCCTCCTGCATCTAGATGTATTCTCCAATGAGATCTGTCTCTGTATTCCGTTCTAGTGCAGCAATTACAGCATCGATATCCTCGTACTTACTGAACTGTTCCTTCTGAAAAACGAGTGCCCCGGAGCGAATAACCGTCTGCAGCTCGTTTCCCTTTTTATCGATAAATGGCAGATCCATCATGGCCTTTTTGATCCGTGCTGTGAGCACAGGCAAATATTCCACATTGGTCATCGGACAGATAATGACGAACCGTCCCCGGTCTACAAAAAATTTATAATCTTCGAACCGAATTTGCTTCTGAATGGTGTTCGATAGCTCAAGCAGAAATTGCGCATACCGGACGGATCCGAGTGATTCAAGGACCAGCGGCAGAAATTCAATCTTGAACATGGCCATGCTGAATCCATACTGCTCCGAGTATCTTCTTGCCAGGTTACTCTGCTTGATAACCGTATCTGCGAGGGCTTCCTTATTGCCGAGGGTGGTATCCAGATCAAGCTCCGGATTGCGGTCCTGCAGTTCCTGCAGCCGCTCCATCACACGTGCGCTTCGAACCAGACTTGCTTTAATGAAGGCAGCAACTGCCACATTGGCTGGGATCAACAGCCACCATGAGAACGTCAGTACATCCACGTTCGCGTAGGTCACAAGCCATACAAAATAAGAAACCAGGTATACAAACCCGGCAACAACAGACACTCCGACAGGTATCACAAAACCAAGGACCAGCGCGCCAAGCGACACAATGCTGAAAATGACATCAAGCGTGGTAAAACTCTGATTCATGTAGATTTTGAGATAAATGACGAGCTGCTGAATAACAGCTAATCCAATCAGACTGGCATATCCCCATGCGATACGTTGGATAGGTGCTTTGTTTCTCATAGTTTCCTTCTCTCCGATGGTTTAAGTTATGTCTTCTAGTAATCCGCCAATTTATGACATCATTAGACAATGGTATCCTACCATATCTATACCCAAATAAGAATACAAATCTATTACTGTTTAAGGAACTTCTGTAATTCAGTCTCTCCAAGCAAAGGGAACAGATTATCAAACATATGGGTGTTCCCATTAAACACATATCCTCCCGGATAAGCCACATCCTGACCACGCATCGTGATCATATGGTTATACAGCTGTTTGGCCCATTTGGGATCACCGGAGCGCAAGGCAAGCAAGATGGCGAGTCCATATACGGAAGGCGATTCATAGTTTACTGCCGGTACACGATTGTTACGAACATACTGTCCGGGCAGCTGATGACGGGTTTCAAATTCCTTTTTCAAAAAAGAAATCAGTTTGTCCGGTTTCCGACTGGTGTTGGCTAGGTGGTTCGCTATGATGAGCTGATCGATAAGGTTTACCTTGTCATCATATGTATACTCCTTGGTTACAACGTTGAATGTTTTGGGATAGAACACTCCGTCATCGGGCATGTTTTGAAGCAAATTCTCATACTTGGCGTATGTCCCAGGCTGCAGCATCTCGTGCTCTTCCATCTGCTCGAGCGCCGGCAAGTCCACATATACCAAGCTCAACGTATCGGGGGAATACCCGCCTGTAAAGTCATGAAAATCGACAAAGTATCCTTCATTCTGTACAGATTGGCTCAAAGTACGGGAGATCTCGGCAGCCGTGGTCAACTTCTCATCTCTGCCCTGTTCCCATTGATCCGCAGCCTTCAATAAGGCGTCTATAATTCGAAAATCATCACCAAGTGCATTCGTCGTTACGTGGGACTTGCCTTCCTTGTCCAGTTTCCAGGCAACATACTTTTGAGGCATTAGAAAATAAGTCGTCAGCAGACCATAGCTCTGTTCAAACAATGACTGATTGTTCTTAACCACCGCATATTGCATCCACAAACCAAGTGATTCCGACAACGCCTCCCTGCCGGCAACAATGTCTGCCTGCTCTGATTTAGCATCCTGCAAATAGGAAGCCAGCGTGCCATTCGGATTGGTCATATGGTTCTGGACAAATGCCACCGTCGGGGACACCTCGTTCATCACAAACCTCCCCTTCATGTACAGAAACGACCAGGCTACAATACTGACTGCAATAATGGATATTGCCAACAGCCACGTCAGTCTTCTACGCTTGATGCTCTTCATGATTGCCTCCTGTGCGATTAATCCTGTGGAATGTTGATTCTTTTCCTTGAAATAAGCTCGGCTATGGTCTGGGATGTAGGGATCAAGGATAGGGGCTCTGCTCATTCGGACTCGTTCATGTAGGCCCGGCGGCCGCCTTTTTTGACAAACTTCCAATCCACTTCGATATTATGACGCATCCGCCGCAGAAGGCTGACCGCCAGCTCAATCTCTTCCTCTGTCAGTCCCTCCAGCGTAACCTGGTCGGAGTGCACTCCCTCTTTTTGAATAAAAGCCCAGGCATCCAGTCCGGCCTCTGTTGGATATAATTGCTTGTTCTTTTTATTACCCAATGCCGACTTCTTGACGATAAACCCGTCCGCCTCCAACTTGCTGATTGCTCTGGCTGCCGTGGTGCGGTCCACCTTGATCATCTCAGCCAGCTGGTTAGGAATGATGCCAGGGTTCTCGCATATGCGATACAGATACAAATACTGTCCACGAGAGAGGTTCAAATGTTGAAATTCAACATTGCTGATGGAATCCAAACAACGTGCGATCATGCCGATCTCGCGCAGCACTTCTTTTTTCTCAGTCATTGTACGCACACCCCCTTATCATTTTGTTGCATTCGCAACATAACTAGTGATATAACTAAAATTAACTCATCTTAAAAGTGAACGATGAAATTTTGCTTCTTTTGAGGATCCCATTTTGCTTTTGTATCAGTTTACCATGCCAGAATGACATTACTATCGGCCAAAGGAGAAACATTCATGAATACCACTATTGTAGAAGTTGATAATCAGGAACTACTCGATGCCTGCTTCGCCATTCGTACCGCGATCTTTGTAGAAGAGCAAGGGGTTCCTGCCGAAGATGAATTCGACGCCTATGATGCGCTCGGCACTGAAGCCCGTCATATTCTCCTCTACGTGGACGGTGTACCCGCCGCTTCCTCCAGATTGCGTATTGTCGAGAATGTCGCCAAGCTGGAACGGATCTGTGTGATGATGAATTATCGCAAACATGGCCTCGGCCGGGTGCTGATCGATAAACTCGAGCAAATGGCTCTGGATCAAGGGCTGAAGAAGGCCAAACTGCATGCGCAGGTTCAAGCTTCGGGGTTCTACGAACGTCTTGGATATGCCGCAGCCTCCGATGTGTTTATGGAAGATGGCATTCCCCATCTGTTAATGACCAAACAGCTCCAATAGATATTAAAAAACGCCTCTGTACTCACTTTTTCAGTGAGATACGGAGGCGTTTTGCCTACGTGCACTATAACGATGCCGCACCAATCATCTCAAGGGTAGTTACCCCATCGCTAGACGGTCTGGCTGTGATTCAGCGGCATTATTTTTCATCTGTTTACTGCGCAGTTGACCGCAGGCAGCATCGATGTCAGTACCGTGTTCCATACGTACCGTGGAGTTGATGTTATTTTTCTTAAGTGTGTCATAGAAGCCCAGAATCGATTCTTCCGTACTCCGCTGATATTGACTATGCTCATCAACCGGATTGTATGGAATCAGATTGACGCTGACCATGCTCTTACGGCTGGACAACAGTTCAGCCAGCTCGGCTGCATGCTCCCGTTGATCGTTAACATCCCGAAGCAAAATATATTCAAACATGATGCGTTTGTTCGTGGTCGCCAAATAATAATCCACTGCATCCATCAGCTGTTCAATCGGGAAGGCCCGGTTGATCTTCATGATGTGTGTACGCAGTTCGTTATTCGGTGCATGCAAGGAGATCGCCAGATTAACCTGCAAACTGCTGTCTGCAAATTCCTTAATCTTGTCAGGCAGTCCACTTGTGGATACAGTGATACGTTTGGCAGCAAGGGCCAGCCCCTTACGATCCTTGATCACTTCGATGAAATTACTCATGTTCTCGAAATTATCAAACGGTTCACCAATCCCCATCACGACAACGTTGGTTACTCGCTCGCCTTGACCCGCTGCATCCAGGTGCCGCTGTACATGCATGATCTGTTCCACAATCTCTCCTGCGGACAGGTCACGACTTTTCTTAATCAATCCGCTCGCGCAGAAGCTGCAGCCAATATTACAGCCCACTTGGGTCGTTACGCAGACAGTTAGACCGTATTTTTGACGCATCAATACCGTCTCAATCAGGTTGCCGTCCTGCATACGCAGCAGAAACTTCACCGTACCGTCTGCCGACTCCTGCTTCACGTGTTCACTCATCGAGTTCATCGTGAAGTGTTCAGAGAGAACATCCAGACATTCCTGACGCACATCGTTCATCTCGGGAAAATCATGTGCGCGCTCTTGATATAACCATTCCCAGATCCGGGAAGCACGGGATTTCTTTTGCCCATGCTCCGGTAACCAGGAACGAAGTTGCTCTAATGTTAATCCATAAATGGATGATTTGTTCATTGTATAGTCCTCTTTTCGCAAAAAGCATATGGCTTATCGGTCCTACCAAAAAACCTCTACTCTGTATTGTCCCAAAATTATCGAGGGAACACAAGGGCTTTTGCATTTCTTCCAAGAGGTTTTAGCTATGGCAAATCTGCACAATGCACATCGTTTCCTCTTACCCGGTCTTCACGGTTAGAAGTGAATGATACCGGATGTGTGCAGCAGCACGAGAACGACAAGAATGGGTGCTACATAACGCAGCATGAACAACCAAATCCGGAACCAGCCTGCATTCAGGCCTGAAGCCTCGGCAGCCTTTTTCCAGAAGTAACCCGCAAAGATCGTCACAAGCAATCCGCCGATAGGCAGCAGAATGTTGGACGCTACAAAGTCCATCCAGTCGAACACACTTTTCGAACCAATGGTCCATTCAGGCAGCAAGCCCAGCGACAGTACGGAAGGCAAGCCAACGATGAAAACAGCCAGCGAGATCACCCATACGGCACGGTTTCTGCTCCAGGACAACCGTTCCATGAAGTATTTCACCGGAACTTCAAGCAAGGATACGGCTGATGTCAGTGCTGCGATTGCCAGCAGGATGAAGAACAGTCCACCAAACAGGAATCCGAGCGGCATAGCCGAGAACGCAGCTGGAAGAGCCACGAAAATAAGTGAAGGTCCTTGGTCCGGTGCAATTCCAAACGAAAATGTCGTTGGGAAGATGATTAAACCGGCAATAAATGCATAGATCAGGTCACCCGCGCCGACAGCGACAGTTGCCGCACCCAGCGATTGATTTTTATCTACATAGGAACCATAAGTCACCAGGATACCCATCCCGAGCGACAGGGAGAAAAAGGCATGTCCAAGTGCAACCAGCGCTGATTCAGTCGTAAGCTGCGAGAAATCGGGATTCAGGAAAAAGGAAACTCCCGCACCGGCTCCAGGCAGAGTCACTGCCCGAATCATCAGGATAATGAGCAGAACCAGCATGGCTGGGATCAGGACCTTGTTGAATTTCTCGATCCCGTTGGAAACCCCTTTGGCTACGATCCAGCCCGTAATCAATACTGCAAGCAGTTGCCACATGATCGGCAGATATCCGCCTACAAAGGAACCAAACTGCCCGGCATAATCCGGATTGTCGAACAACCTACCGCTAAACGTGGTCACAGCATAGTGCAGCGTCCACCCTGCAATAATAACGTAGAAGGAAAGAATGATAAACGGTGTCAGTACTTGCAGTAAACCTGCCGCAAGCCAGCCCTTATGTCCACCAGCCTTGATAAATGCCGTAGCGGCGCTGCCTCTGCCACTGCGTCCGATGGCAAGCTCTGCAAGCAGAACGGGCAGACCAATCAGCAATAGACAGACGATGAAGAGCAGGAAAAACGCAGCTCCCCCATTTTCCCCTGTAATATAAGGGAATTTCCACATGTTACCCAGACCAACCGAACTACCGATGGCGGCTAGGATAAACCCGGCGCGTGAGAAGCGCTCACCTTTGCCGGTATTGTCTTGCTCCAGGTTTGGCTTACTAAAATTCATCGTATCTACTCCATCACTTTAAAGTTTTCCCGTAATTATATAACACTCCTCGTGTCAGGTCATTCGAAAATCGAAATTTATCGAAATGTTATTTATTTACATTCGAGAGAAAGGTTATTTTTATTGAATATTCCCCTACATTTCAGTATGGGATAAATTCAGACACTCCAACCCCTTGCATTATATTACACATCATGAAGACTTCCGATAACCTTCCAAATGACTGTTTTTGGTTACAAAAAAGGATTACGCTCGCCACCCCCTGGCAGCAACGTAACCCTTATTTGATCTGTAGTTAGTTCGATCTGATCTCAAGCAACTCATATTTGATAACACCCATCGGTGCATTGACATGAATGACGCTGCCTACTTCCTTGCCCATAATCTCCTTGCCAAGTGGGCTTTCGTAGGAAATTTTGTTATTCGCTACATCGGCCTCAGCTGGGCCAACCAGTTGATATTCAATCTTTTCTGCAAATTCAATATCATTCAGCAGCACGATTGAGCCAATGCTCACCTTGTTGGAGTCGATATTATCCGAACTAATCACTCTTGCCTTGGTCAGCATCTTCTCCAGAATCAAAATGCGGGTTTCCATAAATGCCTGATCATCTTTGGCTGAATGATACTCACTATTTTCCTTCAGGTCACCGTAACTGATCGCAAGCTTCAGACGCTCAGCCAATTCTTTACGCTTCACCGTCTTCAATTCCCTCAGCTCGTCCTCCAGCTTTTCCAAGCCTTCCTGTGTCAAAATTACTTCATCATTAGCCATTTTTCCATCTCCTAATCCTGCTTTCTATCTATATTCTAACCTATATCCACTCCAAACGGTTAACATACCCCCGAAAAAAGAATTTCATCCTCCACGATATAGATGCTGTCTCAATTGTACCGGTACAATCCGAGTAAACGTGAGTATCCATTTTCACTTGTCACTTCTACAATAAAATCATGGCTATTTCGCTTCCTTTAAAAATGGCCGACTAATCGATTTGAGGTGATTCCGCTTGAACACATTGACAGATTCAGAACTGAAGTCCTATCTGAAACGAATCCACATTGATGATATTAAACCGCCAACATTGGAATTTTTGTCAGAACTTCATCGTGCACATGTACAATACCTTTCATGGCAAACGATAGATATCTTTACAGGTCGCCCTGAAGCAATCGATCTTGCCAATTCAGTCCGACTTGTCCTGCAAGGACGCAGCGGGTACTGTTTCCATCTCAATGGCGCATTCAGTGTCCTGCTTCGTTCTCTCGGCTATGAAGTACAGTGGCATCGCGCGGGAGTGCAGCCCCATGGCGAGCAGCCGCGTGTGAATTCGTTCCATCTTGGGCTGTCCGTACTCCTACCTGAAGCTGGACCTGAGACCGAACGCTGGATCGTCGATGTTGGCCTGGGTGGCATGCCCTTCGAGCCTTTGCCACTTCGTTATGAGGTTTATGGAGAGGCACCTTTCACCTACAACTTAACCTCATCCAGCGTTGCTTCTGAGGGATGGCGGCTTGAATACGAACCTCATGGACCCAGTGAGGGCGTAGACTATGCTCCGGAGGTGCTCCTTACCCTCGATGAGTTTATCCCCAAACATCATTTCTACAGTCAATCGGCCGAATCACCATGGCATAATGTTTTCCTGCTTCGCCAGAGGGATGCTGTGGCCAGCAACGAGCTGCGTGGATGCATGCTGCGAACCCATACCGCAGAAGGCATTCATAAAACCGAAATACAGAGCTATACCGATTGGAGAGAGTTGTTGGACGAAGTCTTTCATGAACCGTTGGTACGCTACAGTGAACTGGAGCGCGTGAAGATGTGGGAACGCATTCGAGCTGGGCATGAGGAGTGGAAGAGAACGCAACAGGTGTAAAAGCAGGCGATAACTCATTGGGAGTACGAAGGAATATAAAGGGAATTCTGCTGAGCATGCCGAATATCTCGTCAGGTGATAAATGATGATAAACATTCAAGTTCTGCGCATTCCTGCAGAAATCCCCAATGAAGTTTGGCATTCGCTCCTCGCGCACGTCTCGGCTGAGCGGCGGCAGCAAGCGTCACGTTTTGTCCATCAGGCCGATGCCTATCGTTCGGTGCTTGGGGAGGTGCTGGCTCGTGTGACATTGGGCAAGTGGACTGGTGCGAGACCGGGTGAGCTTGCCTTTATCCGCAATACATACGGTAAGCCTTCACTTATCAGCCACCCGGACCTGCCCTTCAATGTATCCCATTCCGGTGATTGGGTTGCAGTAATTTCAGGAGGTCACGCTCCACTCGGTGTGGATGTAGAGAAAATATCCCCCATCGACATGACGATTGCCGAACGTTTCTTCTCTCCGTTGGAGAGCCGAATTCTGGCAGCAGAGCCCGCAGAACAGCAGCTGGAAACCTTTTATCGGCTGTGGACGCTGAAAGAAAGTTATATCAAGGCCATTGGTATGGGGTTATCCATGCCGCTAGACTCCTTTTCCATGCTGCGTGGCATGGACGGACTCTGGTATTGTCCCGAAGCACCGACGTATCAATTCCTCAGCCAGCGTCTGGATGAGGGGCATATGCTGGCAGCCACCGGTTCCGCCGCAATGGAACTGCCAACACAGCCTGATGTGATTACTATTGAGGAGTTATATTCATTAATACGG
The DNA here is from genome assembly GCF_002272715.1 of Paenibacillus sp. 7516. Classification (NCBI taxonomy): domain Bacteria; kingdom Bacillati; phylum Bacillota; class Bacilli; order Caryophanales; family Paenibacillaceae; genus Paenibacillus; species Paenibacillus sp. 7516. Next base: position 149,606 of record NZ_NPBI01000024.1, on the reverse strand, counting down.
TGAAGGAGGGAATTTTCATTCCTTCCTTCTTTTTTTATTTTCACCTTTTAAAACATAAATTTTCAAAAAAAATGATTACATCATGTCCAATTAATGGTACTATAGAACCACTTGGACGAGAAATAGGAAAAACAGATCAGGCTTTTATAACTAGATTATACCTTACATACTTTTGTCGATCCCCGATTCTCTCTCCGATTCATTATTTTAGAAGGAAGTGGACAAATGCATATCTTTTTGCAAAACAGTGCAGGTGTAACCAAAAACGTAAAGTTGGTTTCAGTTGGACAACATTCTTTTTCGGGTTTCTCCCTGCTCTGTTCCGTGGTGATTTGAAATGGGCTGTTATTATGTTTTTAATCGCTGCAGCTATCGGAGCCTTCACTTTTGGTATCGGGGCTTGGGTTAGCGGAATCGTATTCTCGTTCGTCTACAACAAAATTTATATTAAAGAATTGCTCGAAAAAGGCTACCGCCCTGCAAATGCTGAATCTCAAGCCGTTCTTGAGAGAACTCAAATTGTTGCCCCAGCAGCATAATCTATCCTTTGAAAGAAGCTTAGCAATACCGTTTTTTCTAGATTCAACTTGTAGATACTTAATAGTAAATATGTAGAAACACCAAAATCCCTGGCAAACAAGCCAGGGATTTTTGATATTTATTTATACTGACAATGGCCTTGGAATGCAGCCGGAGTCTCATCCGCCAGCCTCTTGAACCACACCGGGCATCCCCGTTTCATCACAGAGGCTTAGTGGCTTCAGGTCCGTCCACTGCTCCGCAATGTAATCAAGACACACCCGGCGTTTTGCCTTGCCCAGCATCTGGGTCCAGCCTGCAGGGACTGGAATGGATGCAGGCCAGAGCGAATACTGCCCTTCCTCATTAATTAATACCAGATAATTGCTGTCTTCCTGTTCAAAAGGGTTGCTCATCGGCTTATCCTCCTATTTAAGATGAACTTGGCGCTGATTCAGCATCTCCAGCTTGGCCGTCAGCGTCTGGCATATTTCAGCCAGTGGTCCAGGCTGGCAGAGATCCTTGTGGCGGCAGGCAATATCATGCCTTTCCATTTGGCCTCCAATATAGGCATTCCACATCTCTGGTTCAATGGGGTCAAACCAGTCCGGAATCACGGTAGAACGGAAGAAAATCAGATCCCCTTCGAATCGGGAAGGCGTGTAAGCCCCCAGAATCCGCACGGAATTTTCATACGTTTTCCGCAGTTTCATGATCGTCTCCTCATCCAGACTGGCCAGCGCACTTCCTTCACTGCGCAGAATACGCATGGCTGCTTCCATATCCAGCGGACCTTCCCCAATACTGTCCGGATCATATCCACCAAGGGCAAGCAAGGCGGTCAGCGCCTCTTCCTCATCCGGTTCCCCGCGAATCGGAAGATAATGACTCGGATAGGCATCCAGCATGGCGAGCAACTCCACCTCTTCCCCTTCCGACTGAAGCTGTACAGCCATGGCTTGAGCAACATTGCCTCCAAGGGACCAGCCCAGCAATCGGTAAGGTCCCTCAGGCTGTACGGAGCGAATATGACGGATATAATCTGCCGTCATGTCCTCCAGCGTAGCCGGAAGATCCTCGTACTGGGCAATGCCGCGGGCCTGCAATCCGTAAATCGGGTATTCCATACCCAGATGTTTCATCAATCCTGCATAACACCAGCTTAATCCTCCGGCAGGATGAACACAGAACAGCGGAAGGTGGGCTCCGTGAGTCCGGAGAGGCAGCAGCACTTGCAGCGAACCTGTTCCCGTATCCGAATCCATTTCAAGCCGTTCGGCCAGCCCGGCAACCGTTGCCGTTTCAAACAAAATGCCAATCCCCGGTTCCTTGCCCATGGCCTCCCGGATTCGGCTCATCAAACGAACAGCGAGCAGGGAATGTCCACCAAGGTCAAAGAACCCATCATCGATACTGACACTTCGCAATCCCAGCACTTCGGCAAACAGATCACACAAAATCTGCTCTTGCGGATTACGCGGTGCCCGGCCACCGGAAGTCAGCTGCATTTCCGGTACAGGCAAAGCTTTGCGGTCCAGCTTGCCGTTGGCCGTGAGTGGTATAGCCTCCATGGTGACCACCGCTGACGGAACCATGTAGTCAGGCAGACTTGCTGAAGCATGACGACGAAGGATAGCCGATTCTGGTCCGGAACCCCTCTTCGAGTTTGGCACAATATACGCCACGAGGCGTTTATCTCCCGGCTGGTCTTCGCGGACGATGACCGCAGCTTGTGCAACCTCGGGATGTCTGGCCAGCACCGCTTCGATCTCGCCAAGTTCGATGCGGAAACCGCGTATTTTCACCTGCTGATCCGCCCGGCCCAAGTAATCAAGTGACCCATCATGAAGTCTTTTGGCCAAATCTCCCGTTCGGTACATGCGTGTTCCTGCCGGACCGTATGGATCTGCGACGAAACGCTCTGCCGTAAGATCCGGTCTGCCCCAATACCCGCGGGCAAGGCCTGCTCCGGCCACATACATCTCACCTGTCACACCTGCAGGCACAGGCTGGAGATGATCATCCAGCACGTATACGCGCAGATCCGGAATGGCACAGCCGATCCAGCTGCTGGCTCCTTCTGCGGCACTGCCTTCATGCAATTCCTGATAGCTGACATGGACGGTGGTCTCTGTAATGCCATACATATTAATCAGTTTGGGTGCATCATCTGGATGACGCTCATACCAACCCTCCAACCGACCGAGCTCCAATGCCTCTCCTCCAAAGATCACGTAGCGGAGTCCAAGCTTCTGCCCCCACTCCGGATGCTCCCGATCTGCCTGCATCAGCTGGTAGAATGCTGACGGCGTCTGATTCAACACCGTTACCTCTTGCTCTGCCAGCAGCTGCAGGAAGGCACCTGGAGAGCGACTAATCTCATGCGGCACAACGACCAGCCGGCCCCCATGCAGCAGTGGTCCCCAGATCTCCCAGACCGAGAAGTCAAAGGCGTAAGAATGGAATAACGTCCATACATCACTCGCATTAAATTGGAACCAGTGCTGTGTAGCCTCAAATAACCGGATCACATTGGCATGGGGAATAACCACTCCCTTTGGTTTGCCTGTGGAACCCGAGGTATAGATCATGTAAGCCGGACTGAGAGGAGATACGTGTCCATTGCGCTCACCATCTGCGGGATTTCGTTCATCCTGAGCAGACAACCGCTGAATGGTTTGAGAGTCGTCCAGATTCAACCATTGTACGGATTCCAGCTGAGGCAGCAGGGAAGCTACTTCCTCGTTTGTAATCATCACGCCCGGAGCTGCGTCTGTCAGCATATGCGTCAATCGGTCTGATGGATAATTCGGATCAAGCGGAAGATAGGCCGCCCCTGCTTTTAACACACCCAGAATACCGACCACCATCTCAGTGGAACGTGGCAGTGCAAGAGCAACCATCTGCTCTGGGCCCACACCTTCTGCAATCAACAATCTTGCCAGCCTGTTGGCTCTTGCATTGAGCTCTTGATAGTTAATGACCGTGTCTCCCAAGCTCACAGCCGGTGCATCGGGGGTAGCCGCTACCTGAACTTCAAAGCGTTCAGCAATGGTCATTCCAGGTAAAGAAGCATCATCCCCTGCGGCAAAGCACTGCTGCTCCAAGAGCGCACGTTCCTTGGGAGTTACCACGTTAAAGCAGCTAATGTGTTCATCCGTTTGCTGGACGGCATCCTCCAGCACCTGGATCAATCGGACCACAAGCTCTGCTGCCGTTGATTCCCGGAAAAGATCCGTACTGTACTCCAGCACGCCCTCGACTCCCGCCGGTGAGCCATTCTGTTCACGTTGTTCCGTGAGCTCCACAGTCAGATCGAATTTGGAGGAACCCACGCCCTGCATACTCGTTTGGGATACCACACCTGGCAGATCCAGCTGAACGTCTGGCGTATTTTGCAGGACCAGCATCACCTGAAAGAGTGGATGCTTGGAGCGGGACCTGGACGGATTCAGCACTTCAACCAAACGCTCAAAAGGCAGATCCTGATGTTCGTAAGCAGCCAAATCCACTTCCCGCACACGTGCCAGCAGTTCCCGGAACGTCGGATCCCCGGAAGTGTCTGTACGCAGCACAAGGGTATTGATGAACATGCCCACCACTTCGTCCAGTGCATCGTCGATCCTGCCGGCAATCGGGGTCCCCATCGCAATATCCGTACCCGCTCCCATGCGTGTAAGCAGTACCGTCAATACGGCATGCAAAACCATGAAGAGACTGACCTTGTTCTCCCGCGCCACAGCCAAGAGCTGTTCATGCAGTTTCGGACTAATGGTAAAAGGAATCGTTCCACCCCGGTAGCTGGAGACCACCGGACGCGGATAATCGGCTGGAAACGTCACTTGTTCCGGCAAGCCTTCCAGTTGATGGCTCCAGAAGTCCAGCTGCCTTGCAATCAGGCTGTCCGGCTGCTCTTCGTCACCAAGCAGTCGATCCTGCCACACCGCGTAATCGGCATATTGAACGCGCAGAGGTTTCCATGAAGGCGCCGCCCCCTGAACACGTGCCCTGTATGCTTGGGACAAGTCCCGCATCAAAGGCGACAGGGACCAACCATCTCCAGCTATATGATGAAGCAGTAACAACAGAACATGCTCGTCCGGACCGGATGTAAACAGCTCCGTACGGATACCCGGCTCGCTTGAGAGCTCGAAGCTGTACCGGGAAGCTTCGGTCAGAAGCTCCCCCAGCTCATCCACTGCAGCGTATCTTACATGTAATTTCACACGAAACTCTTCGGCATCCAGAATGGTCTGGCTTGCAGAACCAAACTCTGGCGGATATAACGTTCTCAACGTCTCATGGCGATCAACAATGTCCTGAACGGCGGCTTGAAGCGCAGGAATATCAAGTTTGCCCGTTAACCGCACCACAAGCGGAATATTGTACGTAGGACTCGGTCCTTCCAGACAATACAGGAACCAGAGCCGCCGCTGAGCAAAAGAGAGAGGAATCTCACCATGACGGGCAGCAGGCTCTATTACTGGTCGGACTGACCCCACCTGATCTAATCTCTTGGCGAGGCCTGCTGCCGTTGGTAACTCGAATACACTGCCAATGCTCAGCTCTGCTCCAAACACATCCCGAATCCGGGCTGTTATACGGCCTGCAAGCAGGGAATGACCACCAAGTTCGAAGAAATCATCGTCGATCCCTACACGAGCGACACCCAGAATCTCAGCGAATAAACTGCACAGCAACTCCTCCTGAGGGGTTCTGGCCTCACGTCCGCTGGCATGGGACAGCACGGAAGGGACAGGCAGCTGCTTGCGGTCGATCTTTTTATTGGGGGTCAGCGGCATTTCGGCAAGGGTCATGAAGGCAGCTGGCACCATGTAATCCGGCAGTTCCTCCGCCACATGTGCCCGAAGCAGCGACAGATCCAGGCCTGACGTGTATTCGGAGGCTGCAACGACATATGCGGCCAGACGCGGATTCCCTGGTTGATCCTCGCGTGCCATAACCGTAACCTGGGCTACGCCCGGATAGCTGGAAATGACCGATTCAATCTCACCCAATTCGATGCGGAATCCTCTGATTTTGATCTGGTGGTCTGCCCTGCCCAAATAGTCAATCGATCCGTCAGGCAGCCACTTCGCCAAGTCTCCTGTACGATACATGCGGCTGCCTGCTTGTCCGAAGGGATTCGCAACAAACCGCTCGGCGGTCAGGTCGGGTCTTCCCAGATAACCTCGTGCCAGCCCATCTCCCGCGATATATAATTCTCCGACAATACCCGGAGGAACTGGATTCAGACTCCCATCCAGCACGTATAGCTGCGTATTTCGAACCGGTCCGCCAATAGAGGGTTTACCCGTTGATTCAGCCACCATGGCAGCAGCCGTTGAATAAATCGTGGTCTCTGTCGGCCCATACTGGTTATGAACGTGACATCCCATCTCCTGCAAGGAAAGCTTCAATTCCTCAGAGAGGGCTTCACCGCCGGTAATGACCGTCAAACCGTCAAATGTCCCAGGCTTGCTGGTCACCAAAGACTGCCATAACGTTGGCGTAGCTTGCATAATCGTTGTTCCCTGCCGTCTCATCTGTCCAGCCAGAGCCACCGAATCAAGAATAGTCTCTTTGCGGGCTATATCCAGCCTTGCTCCGGTCGTAAGAGGCAGGAATACCTCAAGAACAGAAATGTCAAAAGCAATTGTCGTGACCGATAACCAGCGATCCTGCGGACCGACCTTCAGTCTCAGCTTCATATCTTCAAGCAAATTGGACAGGCCGAGATGGGTAACGGCAACCCCCTTCGGTTTACCTGTTGATCCGGAGGTATAGATGATATAAGAGGGATTCAGCTGCGAGGCAGCTTTTGTGAGATCCTCTGGTTCGGGATTGCTTCCGGACTGACGGCCTATTCTCGCCGCAACCTTCGGTTCATCCAAGGCCAACATGGGGACATCGGACATGTGCTGCAAATGGGACAGATTGTGCTTCACCGTAATCAGACATGCCGGTCTCGCATCCTCAAGCATGTAGGTTAGTCTCTCTTCAGGGTAATCCGGGTCCAGCGGAAGGTAAGCTGCTCCCGTCTTATGAACAGCCAGAATGGCAACCACGACCTCCAGAGATCGCGGCATAGCAATGGCTACAATCTGCTCCGGTCCCACCTTGTAGTGCTGGATCAACTCGTGAGCAAGACGGTTTGAACGCTCGTTAAGCTCGGCATATGTCAGAGATTCAGCCTCAAACGTTGCGGCCATGACAGACGGGGTACGCCGAACCTGCTGTTCGAACATGGCCGCCGAGTTCCGCTCAGGAGCCTTGTGCTGTGTCTGATTCCACCCGTTCAGGACCCGGTCACGTTCTTCAGGTAACAGCACTTCCATTTGACCTACGTACTGCTCTTCCATTCCTTCCTGCATCATTAGGTTCAACAGCTGCATATAACGGAGCTGATGGCTCAGCAAATCCGATTCACTGTAGACGGATGGATTGGCATCAAAGTCAATCCGAAGTCCATGACCGTGCCCTTGGTCCACGACATGGATGGACAGGTCATCGACCGGACCCGTAGACAAGTTATGGATCATCCCGAGCTGACCCGCGAAATTCAGCTCATGATGGAATGGCATGACATTGATCATCGGCCCAAATAGTCGGCGATTCTCCCCCAGCAGCTTCAGATCACGCCGCAGATCCTGGTGACGGTAACGTTGATGCTTGCGAACAGCCCGGATCTCCCGCACAATCTGTTCGGCCAGGGCAGATACACGCATATCAGACTCAACTTTCAAGCGCAGCGGAAGCACGTTCATAACCATGCCTGGCACACGCAAGGCTATCGATCCCAGCCTGCACATGACAGGCAAAGCCAGTATCACATCTCGCGTGCCGGTGATCCGATGCACATAAATGGCTGCTGCTGCAATAAACAGATCAGGCCAGGTCACCCCGTACCGGGCCGCCGCATCCTGAAGGCGATCCCGATCGGACTGTGCAAGTTCAAACCTCTGCCGCAGAAAATGGTCCGCTGTGCGCGAAGCCTTTTCGCCCAAACTTACGACGTCCGGTTCATCAGCATAACGTTCCAGCCAAAACGTGCGATCCTGCTCCCTTGCAGCAGACTCATGATAAGCCTCATCCTCCTGAATGACAGAGGACAGCGGGCCAAATGCTCGTGTTTCTATGACACTCTCACCTGATCCACCCTTAACCCTGGCAGTATACAGACTTGCTACCCTACGGGTAATTAGCGATACGCCGTATCCGTCAATTGCAATATGATGCACGCGCTGGTACCAGTAGTAGCGCCCTTCGCTCACTTGGAACAGGGCTTCTGTAAATACCGGTCCTGTTGCAAGGTTGACGGGGCTGGCGAGATCCTGGTGCATCCAGGCCAAAGCGGCCGCATGGGGATCCTGTTCGCCGCGAACATCCAGTATATGAAACGTCCAATGATCGCCTTCCTGGTTGAGGGTCTGGTAAGGGCCGTGTTCATTTTCACCATAAACCATGTTTAAGGTTTCGGCCTCCTCGACGGTTTGACGAACACTCTGTTCAAACTGTTGTACATCAACATGCCCGTGAATAACCACGTATTCGCCTGTATTGTACATGGGGTTGTCCGGATTCAATTGATGAGCAAACCAGATCCCGGACTGGGCAGCCGACATGGGCCACGTTCCATTCCGACGCTGCGACAAGTTCACCGCCCCGTTCAAAAGTAATCTCCGTTTGGCATGACCCTATGAGGCTGTGCACTCAACAGCACCGCCCACGCGGCTAGCGTAGGCTGCTCGGCCAGATCGACAAAGGTTACCTCTGTTCCTTCCACCCGAAAACGCTCCGCCAGGCTCATCATACGTATGGAATCGAGCCCCCAGATCTCAATGAGGTCATCATGCTCCCCAATCTGGGATGGTTGCTCCTGCAGCAGTTCGGCGACCTGTACTCGCAGCGCGTCCAGTCTCGCCTGAGCACCGCTGCCAGTACTCGTCTCAGCAGACTCCATCGCTGCAGCAGTGTGTGATCTTGCCTCCGAGAAGCTTGCCCCGATCGAATCGCTTCCTTTAGCAGAGACATCGAGCGATTCAAGCAATCGCCCGGTGGTTAGCGTTACTGCGCAGCGCTCGGACGCATAGGTAAGAGCCATACGGTGCTTCTCGGCTGAAAAATCGGCTACTGCATCGGCTACCAGGAACGCCTGAATGTCGTTCATAAACGCCTCACAGGAGGTCATCAGACAACCAATATGAGCATAGATGCCGCATACGATCAGCTGATCCCGTCCCTGCTTCTGCATCAATTCAAGCAGATCCGTCTTCTGGAAGGCGCTGTATCGCCATTTGGTCATAAACGTATCCTGAGGAGCAGGTGTCAGTGGTTCAATGATTTGCTTTTGCGTAGGTCCCCCATTAATGCCCGCTCCCCAGAAGTCCAGCTGCAGTCCGCGCTGTTCCGGCGTCTGTCCACCCGGCTGGGCAGAATACACCACGGGTATGTCCAGTTCATGACACTTTGCACGAAGTTGTCCAATATGATCAATCAGCTCCACTAAAGGCGATTCCCCGGCCGTAAAAGCATCCACGAAATATTGCTGCATATCGTGAATGAGTAGTACTGCACGCTTCGCATCCGGTGTCCACGCTACCTTATTGACCGGAAGCTCCGACTCTGCAGGCATTGCATATGACTTAATAACTGGAAGTGCCATCCATATCCCTCTTTTCAGCGTTATTTATTTCATACCGTTTCAACGTAGCCCTGCATCATGGTCGTTATATGGGCTGCTTCATCGTCAGCATGTCGCGCAGTGCCTTTTTGCTAACCTTGCCCACACCCGTCTTGGGAAAAGAGTGGACAAACTCAACCCGATCCGGGATTTTGTAGCTCGCCAGGCCGCGACTGCGCAGATAGGACTTGATTTCGGCAGCAGCCGGAGTCTCGCCGCTGGGTACAATAAACGCACAGGAGCGCTCGCCTAAATACTCATCCGGCATGGACACCAGTGCTGCATCATGAACAGCCGGATGGGACAGCAGATGGTTCTCCACTTCCTCGGCAGCCACCTTGTCGCCACCACGGTTGATCTGATCCTTCGCCCGGCCCTCCACAATGAGGTAACCCTCAGGTGTTAAGCTCGCAATATCTCCTGTACGATAGAACCCGTCTGTGGTGAAGGATTTCGTGTTATGTTCTTCGGCCTTGTAATATCCGCGAATGGTATAGGGGCCCCGGGTCAACAGATGCCCGGATTGCCCCAATTCCACTTCAATGTCCTCGTCATCCACAATCCTTACCTCGTCATACGGGGACATCGGTTTGCCCTGTGTGTTAATAATGATATGCTCGGGATCATCCAAACGAGTGTAATTCACTAGCCCCTCGGCCATGCCAAAGACTTGCTGCAGTGTGCAGCCCAGGACAGGTCTGACGCGTCCAGCCACCTCCGCACTGAATTTGGCTCCACCAACCTGGAGAACCTTCAGGGATGTCAGCTTGGTTCCTCTTGCAGCGGCCGCGTTCAGCCAGATCAGGGCGAGCGGCGGTACCAGCGCTGTGATGGTCACCTGATGCTCCTTCATGAGCGGGAAAGCTTCATCGGGGCTTGCCCCCCGTGACAGCACAACCGTACCTCCTGCATAGAGTGTGCCTAGTACTCCTGGTGAACTCAGAGGGTAATTATGCGCTACAGGCAGAACAGCCAGGTATACACTTTCCGGGCTGAGTCCGCAGACCTCGACGCTTCTCCGCAGACTGTAGATATAGTCATCATGGGTGCGTGGAATCATCTTGGACCGTCCGGTGCTTCCACCAGACAACTGAAGAAAGGCTACATCCGAAGAGACTGGTTGATCATCCTGCAGCTGAACGGGATCAATATACAGATCCTCAAGCGAAGTAAATGGACCGGCTTCTCCTGCCACGATGATATGTCTAAGGCTCGGCACCCCAGCCTGCACTTCTGCCGCAAGTTTGCGGTAATCGAATCCTCCATCCTGATCCGGGATCAGATAAGCAACAGCCTCAGAGAATTGGGCGAAGTACTCGATTTCACTTTTCCGATGCAAAGGCAGTGCAAACACCGGCAGTGCTCCCAGACGGAACAGGGCAAAGATCACTTCAACAAAAGCCGGTATATTCGGCAGCTGAACAATAACGCGGTCATATTGCCGTATTCCCTTGGCATACAATCCTGCTGCCAACCGGTCGACTCGTGTATCCAACTCTGCATAGGTTAATTGCTCTTCACCGCTAATAATGGCAGTACGATTGCCATATACATCCGCACGCTGCTGGAGCATTTCTCCAAATGTAATGCCTTCCCAGCAACCTTCCTGACGATAAAGCTCTGCAAACTCTTCAGGCCAAGCCTGATATCCTGGCAGCATCTCTTTTATTCCTCCTTCAAACGGGATACGGTGGAGTCCAGACCCATGGCAAGCAGCATCGTCCTGAATTTGGCGGAGGTCTCGGCCAGTTCCGCTTCCGGTGTGGAGCCCGCTACGATGCCTGCCCCAGCAAATAATCGAAGTTCATTGCCCTCCACTTCTGCACAGCGAATGGTCACAGCCCATTCCCCGTCACCCTCGCTGTCGCACCAGCCAACCATGCCGGTAAACAGTCCGCGATCAAACGGTTCCTGTGACCCAATGGCCTCTCTGGCCGTTATTACAGGCGTGCCGCAGATAGCAGGGGTCGGATGGAGAGCAAAGGCCACCTCCAATGACGAAACATCTCTATCCAGCAATTCTCCATGAATCTCGGTAGACAGATGCCACATCGTGCTTGTCTGGATCAAGGAGGGCTCTGCCGGAACGATCAGTTGTTTGCAAAGAGGTCGGAGTGCAGCAGCAACAGCATCAATAACGACAGCATGCTCATGCCGATCTTTGGCTGAAGCCAGCAGCGCCTCTGCGCGGCGGCGATCCTCAGCAGGGTCATCACTACGAGCAGCGGAGCCAGCCAGCGGATTCGCCCGTATGATGGTGCCTTTTCGAGTCACCAACAGCTCCGGACTTGCTCCAATAAACGTACGTGTTCCTTGGTAATTCACTTCATTATCGTCGCGATATGTCGTTGTTATAGTACTTTCCGTTTCGCAAACTTTCCTCATGGGAACCGCAAACGTATACCCGTGTGCATTATCCCTGAACAAATTACGCAGAAGCTGATGTGTGTCCACAAGATCATCTGAGACCACACGTAGTGTGCGGGATAACACAACTTTGTCGAGTTCTCCCTGCTCCATCTGCCTCAGCACATGAGTAACACTTTGTTGATACGTCTCGGCCCCAGGCACTTCCTCAATCTCACAGCCAGTAGCCGCCGGGCGTCTCTCGTATGATCCGTTCACAGCATGGCTTGGAGGTTCTGCCCATTGCACCGTTTCCGGGATCAACAGCTCGGCAGTGGACTGACTTGGATCAAAAGGTATCGCTCCCACCACAATTGGTTTCCGAAGGCCCGTTTGCTGCGCTTCCTGAATCATTTTACGAACCTGTTCAATAACAAAATGTACTCCTTCCACGTGGTTACCATGCGCATGATCGATGTTTCCTGAGGAATCAGATTCCACCTGCTGCTGAACAGCGGAGACAGGAAACCTCAGTCGTTCGCCCTGAGCGAGCAAGGTATGTTGCGGTGAAGACCAGAAAAAGGACGTCCCCTCCCGATATTGCTCCAGAAGGTGTAAGGCGGAGGTTGCTGTGATTGCACCCGCTTTTGACATATTCATCATCTCCTTATCTTGATTCAGACGCCGAGCGTGGCGCCTCCATCCACACACAAATCATGCATGGTAATATGTCTCGCCTGATCTGATGCCAAAAAGAGTACGGCATCCGCGATATCGGAAGGCAATGCCAGCCTGTTCAGAGGAATGCCGAGACGGTACGCCTGCTGTGATCCTGCAATGACGGCCTGCGCGCCCTGTTCATCCTGCCACAACGCGCGCTGCATGGGGGTGTCCGTCGACCCTGGAGATACAATATTGCAGCGGATATGCTGCTCCGCATATTCAAGCGCAAGACATTTGGTAAACATGGTGGACGCCGCCTTGGAGGCTGCATAAGCCGACATGTGCATCCGGGGTACGCCCGAGGCGTTCGAGCCGACAGTAACCACCGTTCCCGATTGGCGCTTCGCCATATTTCGTACAACCGCACGTGACATATAAAATACACCGTGGGTATTAACGTCGAATGTCCTTGTCCATTCCTCGTCACTCAGGGCTGCCACTGTACCTGTATGCAGCACACCAGCTGCATTTATCAAAATACCAATCGGTCCAAGTGTTGCCTCGATTCGCTGTACGGTATCGTCTACCGTTTGGCGATTCGCAATGTCAGCAGGATAAGCAGCCGCCTGATGGCCTTGATGATTTAGATCCACAACCAGCTGATCCAGCTGCTCTTCCCGAATGTCTACTGCTGCTACAACTGCACCCTGTTCAGCCAGAGTTCTGGCAACCGCTTCGCCGATTCCCTGTGCTGCACCCGTAACCAGAGCCACTTTTCCATGAAATCCTGTATAACTCACGCTGTGTACCTCCCCTGACTTAAAGCCCTGTTGAACGTTGAATGATTGTTGAAATCAATCCGATTATCCATGACATCTCAGCCAATCCAAAAGCGGCCAATCCCATACCTGACTCGAGCAATACTCACTCCTCGAGTCCCTACGCTTCGGGACTGCAGGCCAAACGTATGGTACGACTGATCAGAAACGGCAGCACCGAGACATGATTCTCTTCCTCGAACTCGGTATATTGGATATCGAGCCCCGGCAGTTTCAGTGCAGTTAGACGTTCCGTTAAACCCGATGCCTTGTCATTGTTGCGGGCAGGATGGTTCTTCTCCTGTTCGCCCATGCCAATCCAGACCTTAACATTGACCGGATGCTGCTCCAGACCTGCGATGAACGTCTGTTCCTCGGCCAGCATCACCTTCTGGTTCCAATGAAGCGAAGGGCTTCCAGCAATGTAGTAACGGAAAGCGTCCGGCTTGGTAAAAAGGGTGTGCAGAACGAACAACCCGCCAAGAGAATGGCCAAAAATGGCCTGTCTGTTCCGATCTATGTTGAACTGCTGCTCCATGCCCGGCTTCAGTTCCTCTTCAATGAACTGCAGAAAAGCATCAGCTCCCCCCTGCTCAGGCAGAATTGTTCCATCCGACTTGTGGGTATATTCCGTCGTAGCCTGCGGAGTAAAATCGTAATATCGATGAGGCGAGAACGCCCCTGCAGTCGGGTACCCGATTCCAACGATGATCGCTGGGAGTGCCCCGGTCTTCTCTGGTCTGCGTCCCTGTATGCGAGCCGCTTCCACCATCGTGCCGAACACAGAGTTAGCGTCGAGCAGGTAGATCACAGGATATCCAGACGGCGGGGCGGCCTCTGCAGGCTGATATACCATGATCTGATAGGCATGATTGCCCGCTCTCGATTTCATCGTCCACTGTTCTGAACGGGGAATGGGAACAGCACTGCGTGCCATCTGCTCAAGGGTACCTGAGGCTGATTGATTAGGCTGAAACGTCATTACGGATGGATCCTCCTCGTTGTTCAACTTATATTGCTATGTGTAATTAGATTGTATCGATTTATATGAGATTGATTCTCATTACCAATTATAAAAGAGTGATTTCGGCTGTCCCATGGACGATATCCAGAATTCATTTTGATTATCTCCATATTTACATATTTTTCTTGATCATTTTTACCTTGGCAAAAAACAACAGCCCCTCCCCGTGACACCTCGAACACAGAAATAATATCCGGTTCGGGGCACTCCGAGAAGGAGCTGATTCATCGCTATTATTGGGTCAATGCCTTCAATGTATCGTCAATGACATGACCATAGGCAATCAATCCTCCGCCCAGCCATGGTGCTGGCTCGACTGCATAAACATTTCCTGCTTTAACGGCAGGCATGCTCTGCCATACTTTGGTATCCGTCATCTCTTTCATGCTTCCTGGTCCTTGTTCCACGGTGAAAATATAATCTGCGTCAATCTCGGGCAGCACTTCGGAGGAGACAATGGCACTGTTCTCCGTCTCGACGAGCGCAGGCTTGCCGAGTCCCAACTGTTCGTATACGACATAGCCGCTGAAATAGTTGCCGCCCATCATGCTGATTCCGCGGGGAGCGAAGCGGATAATCGCCGCTTTCTTGCCGTCCGCTACCTTGGCAATCTCCGCCTTTGCCGCGTCTACCTTGGCGTGATATGTCTCGATTGCCTGCTCAGCCTCAACCGTTTTTCCAAGCAGATCGCCAATGACCTCCAGTGACTTCTCTACATCCCCGGATGCATTGTTAAATACATAGGTTGGTGCAATCTTGGAGTAACTCTCATATACACCGTTCTCGGCATAATTCGCCGTGTGCAGGATAATAAAATCAGGGTTGTAAGCCATCAATGCTTCAGGCGAAGGCAGCCCACTCGAGAAATCGAGTGTAGGTACGCCACTTAGCTGATCCTGCAAGTAAACATGGCCTTGGGTGCCGCTGGCCCATTGAGCAACGGGCTTGACGCCAAGTGTAAGCAGGGAATCCTCGAGATAAGGTGCAAATACACGCTCCACTTTGGCAGGAACGACCACATCATGTCCCATTTCGTCTTTTACAGTCCGTTCGCCAGATGTAGTTTCTGCTGCCTCTTCTTCTTGTACGGCCGTTTCTGATGAGGCCGTTGTGGAGGCTTCGGTTGTCTTCTGCTCCTGCTGCGCTGCTCCTTCATGTTCTGATGTGGAGCCGCAGGCCGCCAGTAATCCCACCATGAATACGAGCACAATCAAAGCTGACAGCCGATGATTAATCCACCTACTTGGAGCGAAACGCTGCCCGTTCTCTTTTTCCTGCTGATGCATGATATATCCCCCTTGATAAACATTCTCATTTAGATAGATGGATTATATGTCATGTCGCTCGTGAATCACCATGGACGTTATCCAGATATATATTTGGACAATATCCCGTGAAAATGAGCAATGCCTCATCCAGCATGCGCATAACGCCTACTGCAGAGTAATCAAACCAGGGATCGCCGGTGATTAAATGCGTCTGATACTGACGCACAGCGTTCAGCTGCCTCCATACTGGCGAGTGCTGCAGACTGAGCCAGTATGCCCGCGATACGGCCTCGGGACATACCATGACCAGGATCCGGTCCGGATTCATTGCATTTAATTGTTCCAGCGTCAGCGGTGTATTGGTACTGGCATCGGGAAAGGTCTCCAGCTGCAATGCGCCATAGAGCACCTCCTCGATCCCCGGATTACAATAGAGATAGAGGCGCTGACCATATACCCGGATCACAGCCACCTTCTCGCATCCCACTTCCTTCTGCATCGATTCCCGCGCTTTCTCTACCCGCTTGTTATATAGTCCAATCCACTGTTCTGCCTGTTCCTCCCGTTCCAGGAACGCAGCAATCATGCGCAGCTGTGTACGCCAATCGGTCTGATGCTTGGGGACGAAACAGCAAGGCGCAATATCTGCAAGCCCAGCTTGGTCCTCTTCACTGAGTTGATCGGTACCAATGATGGCGTCCGGCCGTATGTGCACAAGCCTCTCCACGTTCGCTTCGAATCTCCAGCTGGTATAAGGATCTGTTAGTTTAAGATGGGATTGGATATCCGTGCGGTGCGCGTTATAATAATACGCTGTCCATTTCGGATCGATGGGCGCAGCAATGGGCATCACATTGAGGGCCAGCAGCTGTCCGATGACGCTGGAGGAGCAGGTGGCAATGCGTTTTCTGGCGTTCTTGGCATAATCGGAAGGAGACACGCCGACTTCCTTTTTGAATTTGCGGCTGAAATAATATTCATCGCTGTATCCGACTCTGAGCGCAATATCACGCAGTTTATATCCGGATTCCTTCAGATAACGCTTGGCCCGGTTAATGCGGAGATCTGTCAGATACTCCATTGCGCTGAGACCGTAGGTTTTTTTGAATAGATCAACAAAATACTTTGGACTGATATTTGCTCTCTGAGCAAGATCGGCAATAGACAATGCTTCATTGTAATGCTCGTCCATATAGGTTTTTACTTCAGCAAGGTCCGTCTTGGGGCTGCGACTCATAACGGGGGCTCGCACAGCACGGTGCAATTCATTCTCCAGTAACATGAGGCCACTCCTCTCGATCTGTTTGATCATTTTAATATAAAGCGTACAGCGTACGTTGAGGTCAGTTTGACTGATTCATCATTTATCGACAATGATAATCATTATCAATTAAAGTATCATATTCTTTTCCTCTCAGTCAATCCATATATGGAAATATGTGCACCCGTTTCCGTTCAAATGATCATCAGCTTCCATATGAACAAAAAAAGCCAACGACGTGACGATGCACGCGTTAGCTCTTCGATTTAATTCGTTATCTTAATATTTATTCGTTTCTAGTCCCGGCTCCGCAGCTTGCTGAGCAGACGTAAAATCTCGATATACAGCCATACCAGGGTAACCATAAGCCCAAATGCGCCGTACCACTCCATATATTTTGGGGCACCTTGTTCTGCGCCGTTCTCAATAAAGTCAAAATCAAGCACCAGATTCAGCGCCGCCACGATCACGATCACGACAGAAATCCCAATTCCGATCAGACTATTGTCATGCAGATAGGGAACGGTAATACCGAACAATCCCAGCACGAAACTGAGCAGATACATGATCATAATGCCGCCGGTTGCCGCTACCACTCCCAGCTTGAAGTTCTCCGTAGCTTTGATCAGTCTCGATTTGTAAGCGACTAGCAGGGCGATGAACACTGCCATAGTCAGCAAAGCAGCCTGCAAAGTGATTCCATTGTACAATGACTCGTAGGTTGCGGAGAGTGCGCCAAGGAACATGCCTTCCGCGATGGCATAGATGGGAACCAGATAGGGTGCTGCCACAGGTTTGAACGAGATAATCAGTGCCAGAATAAATCCGACGATGGCACCTCCGATGGCGAGAGGAAGCACTTCCTGACCGTTAAAAAACATCATCCATGTCGCAAATGCGCTGCCGAGCAGGATGACCAGCGTAATGAATGCTTTGTTCACTGTGCCGTTAATCGTCATGTAACGCTGGTACCGGTCATCTCCATATCCACCGGTATTTTTAAATGTACTGTCCTTGAGTGTGGGGTTACCACTGCGTCCGATCAAAACAATCACCTCTTCTATGTATTGGGTCAATCTTTGAAACCAATTTTTACGTTCTTCATGTTCTACTACATTTCCAGTGATCTGCTATTCATATCTTTCGATGTTCAAGCACAGACTTGGATGCAATCGGTCGATCACATCCTTATCCATCGTTACAACCCTGTAGGACATATGTCCCAGGCTGTAAAACCTTTTTTTAGCTTGATACAGACATTTACATGCTAGTTGTTGCTGTAGTTTCTAGGCAGAAGACTTAGTTGTAGAACACTTTGTCTACATTGTATTTCGCACGCATCGTATTAATGATATAGGTCTCATAAATTTCACGGTCTACGGCATCTTCCACCAGACAAACTTCAATGGTCGCTACTTCTTCCCGGTGGTTCTTCATTGGAGAAACGGTATCCTCAAAATGCTTCTTGATCCGCGGTCTCAATTTTCTTGCTTTCCCGACAAATAACAGCTCTCCATCGGCATTGTAAAACATGAAGATTCCACCCTTTTCACGCGTAATCAGGTGAAAATCGGTGAAACCATAGATGTGGCTAAGCTGCGGGTTAGCCTGTTTTGTGATGGTTACATCCGGTGTTGGTACGGTAATCTGAATCATTGGGCTCACTTCCTCATTATCTATAGGCTTACATCCTATCATACATTATTACAGGAAACCATTTCATCCTATAAGATGCACAATTCACGCTTTTTTCAACTATTACGACAATAATTTCAAAAAAAAGGTTAACTTCCCTGATTCAAAGTGGTACTATAGGGGTATGAGGAAGAAATTGGGCACTAAGACATATGTCTTTATATCTACTTCAGTCTATTGTACCCTATGAATCATGATCTTTTTCATACTGAATTCTGTAATGTGCGCACCACAACAAGAGGACAGTTAGCACGTATTGCAAGTCTGTAGCTTTTAGGATTCATCATCAATACGACCCTTGCAGCAAGCAATGTAGAAAGAGATTAATTGTAGATTGTAACTTAGAAAAAGAAGTAGATGTAGCAGTAAGAAGTGGATTTGAATTAGAAAGCCTGCAATTCCAGTCAGCAAGGAACAACTAGATCCACGTAGAAGAACCGATAGCTATCGATCCTAGAAAAGAGAAGAATGGTCATGCCATGCAATCTTAGTAAGTCATAACTTCATAACAGCAGATCTATATAGAATTGGATCAAGCTACACCCACAGCCCGGCACGAAGCCAGGGCTTTTTTACGTTGTCCTCCTTAAACCATCTATAACAACCTCCGTATACTCAAGCCAAACCTCATTGAATCTTGAGTTCGCAGTATATATAAAAGAAAAAAGAGACGCCGACCAAGCGGCACCTCTTAAACGTTCCCAGATAAATTCATAAATACGAGACGATAGCGGAAAGCCCCCGATTCCCTTACAAATGGGCTTTTTCTCTCCCCCGATTCAAATAAATCATTAAAAACACAAAGGCGGCAGCAAAAGAAGCCGTAATGATCCAGATCGGAATCCGCGGATCGAGCGCGTACGCCCAGCCTCCCACGATACCAGCCGGGGAAGTAAGCAGCAGAATCACGACGGAAAGCATCGAGAATACCTTTGCTCTTTTTTCGTCGTCGATCGCGTTCTGGACGGCCGCTTCGAGGTACGGCGAGCTGATCATCAATCCGACGGCGGCAAGCACGGTACTCAAACCAATCCAGACCAGATTCGACGTCGGCCACAGCACCAGCATCACGTTCGAAAGCAACGACAGCACGAAGCCAGCCATCATCGAGCGCGTTTCTCCTTCGGCTGGAATCTTAGGCATGATGAACCACAGCGCGAGCAGCATAATGATAGAGGAAACGGCAGGAACGAGCGAGATTAGTCCGCTGTCCACTTTCAGATAGTCGGCCAGATACAGCGAAAGATAGGTCGTTTTTAGCGTCATTTGAAAGTTGAACAGGATATAAACGACGAAGATCAGCATCAGGCTGCGGCTGGCAAACAGGTCTCGGATCGCGCCGCTGTAGTCGATCAAACTCTTTTTGAGCCCGAGTTCCTTCGTCTCTTTCATTTTCCGATAGCCCATCTCTGTTTCCTTCGTGGTCAGGTGCCGCCCAATGAATTGGAAGGTCATCAGCACCGAACACAGCACATACATGATCCGAGTGCCGTCCACCAGTCCGTAATAATCGACCAACAGACCGCCAAGCGGAGCGAACAAACCACCGACTACGCCGATGATCTGAAGCAGCGTGAAAACGTAAGTCCGGTCCTTTTTTGGCGTATCCTCGACGATCAGACAGTAAAAGGCGATATGCGGAACACGCTGAAGCCCGTTGATGAATGTCGCGATAACGAAAAACCAGACGTTTTGGGAAAAGGCAAAGATCAGCATCGCCACGCTCCAACTGAGCACGTCGAAGGTGAGGATGGCGCGTTTACGTCCCATGCGGTCGGTCAGATACCCGCTCATGAATGATGACAGCACTTGCACGATCAGCCCGAGCGTCGTAATCCAGCCAATATTGGTCTCGGTAACGCCCAGCTCATACATGTACAGCGTAGCGTACGTTGCCATCATGCTGTACGGAATCAAGAAAAACGGTTCGAAAGCGAGGCAGCCCCGGCTGTTGCCGCGAAGTCTCGGGAAAAGCGTTCTTGCCATGCGGGATTTCCTCCGGTGTCGTCATATTGGAATTAAAGCATTTTGGGTCATGTTAAGATCTAGGTTACTATAGAAAAGCCATGAAAAATAGAGGCATTGGAAATAAATTACCGTGACTAAAGGCGACTGGACGGATCGACAGCTATCGGTTCCGGGTTCCAACCACCTAGTAATGGAAACAGAGGTATTGTGGTTCTTTCGGTGGGGTTTATAATATGGCAAGATAGCAAACAGAGGGAGTGATGGGATGTATTCCGATCTGCAACTGACGGAGGACCGCCCTGTATATATACAAGTCAAAGATTATATGAAGCGATTGATGCTCAAAGGCGGACTGCAAGCGAAGCAAAAGCTGCCCTCCACCCGTGAACTCAGTACACTGATGAAGGTTAGCCGCAGCACCGTCCTGCTCGCTTATGCCGAGCTTGAAGAAGAAGGTCTGATCTATGCGGTGAAAGGCAAAGGGAACTACGTCAGCCCCATGATTGAAGCGCCTGAGCCGACCACCGGCTGGCAGCTGGATTGGAAGAGCCGGGTAAGCGACTATGCGATTCAGGCGGAACAATATGATCTGATGAAACATGGTTCCGGTGCAGAACGTGGCGAGATCTCGTTTACCAGTATTGCCCCGGATGAAAAGCTGTTTGATCTGCATAATGTGAAACGGGCCTTCCTTGATCGCATGTCTCTCGAAGGCGAAGTGCTGCTGAACTACGGATATGCACAAGGCTACCGTCCTTTGATGAACTATCTGCTCCGGTACATGGAGAACAAGGGCGTTGACCTGAGCGGCAAGGATATTCTTATTACCAACGGATTCACGGAAGGCTTCGATCTGGTGCTTGGTGCACTGCGCAGACAAAGCGGCAGAGCTCTATGCGAGAACCCTACACATCATACGGCCATCAAAAATCTGAAGCTTCATGAGTTCAGCCTCACCGGCGTGGACATGGAGCCAGATGGATTGAACCTGCAGCAGTTGGAGCATGAACTCGTCACAAGTTCGTATGATCTGGCCTATTTGGTACCTTCTTATCACAATCCAACCGGAACGGTGACTTCTCCTGCCAAACGGGCAGAGATTATCCGGTTAATGAATCAATACGAAGTGCCCATTATCGAGGACGGGTTCAATGAGGAACTGCGTTATTCCGGTTCCCACGTCTCCCCTCTCATCGCTAGTGCGGGCAAGGGTAATGGACTGATCTATCTGGGCAGCTTCTCCAAAGTACTCTTCCCCGGGCTGCGGGTAGGCTGGGTCATTGCAGATGCAGCACTGATTGATTATTTGGAAAGCATGAAACGGGCCCGCAGCATTCACACCTCAACACTGGACCAATCCCTGCTCTATCAATACTTGAGCAACGGCAATTTTGAGAAATATCTGAAGCGGGCCCGCACTGAATATAAGCGGAAATACGAACTGGTCGTGCGCTGCTTGCGCAAGCATCTGCCCATGTGCCAGATCTCCGGCGAGGGCGGTTTGCATTTATTTGTACAATTTCCCCCGGGATACCGCACACGGGAATTGCTGGCTGCCTGCAAGGTGAAGGGTGTGACCTTCACGCCTGGCGATACCTTTTATCTGGAACCAGGTCAGGGGTTAAATACGATGCGTCTGGGCTTCTCCAGAGTCAGCGATGAGAATATTCGCAAAGGTATCCGTATCATTGGTGAGACCGCGGCACAGATGAGCTGAAGCAGCTGAATAACAACATGGGAGGATTACACATGAAGGTTGGCGTGATTATGGGCGGTACATCTTCCGAGCGGGATATTTCCCTGCTCACCGGACAGGAGATGATTGCCCATCTGGACAGAGATAAATATGAGGTCATTCCCATTGAGCTAAGCAGCAAACGGGATCTGATCGACAAGTCGGCGGGTATTGATGTAGCCTTACTCGCGCTGCATGGCAAATACGGCGAAGACGGTACAGTTCAAGGGACCCTGGAGTCGCTTGGCATTCCATACACCGGTTGCGGCGTCTTGTCCAGCAGCGTATGTATGGATAAGGATATGTCCAAACAGCTCATGCACCATGCGGGCATACCTACTGGAGCGTGGGTGCAGGTGAACCATCTGGAAGAACTGTCATCTACGGCGGTGCAGCAGTTGACGTATCCGGTCGTTGTGAAGCCCAACTCAGGCGGCTCCAGCATTGGCACCCAGGTTGTTCAAGAGCCTTCATCTCTTCAAGCTGCGGTTGAAGCTGCACTCGTATGGGATGACACGGTGATGATTGAACAATATATCGCAGGAGATGAAATTACCTGTGCCATTGTAGATGGCAGGATGCTCCCGATCATCTCCATTCGTTCAAGTGCCGAGTTCTTCGACTATAGTTCCAAATATAATGACGGCGGTGCCGAAGAACAGGTGATTCAGCTCCCTGCCGACATCCATCAGCGCGTGGAAGATGCCGCACTTGCCTGTTACCGTGTGCTGAAATGCAGCGTCTATGCCCGCGTGGATATGATCATTCGTGATGGCATGCCTTATGTGCTTGAAGTCAACACGCTTCCAGGTCTTACCCGTAACAGTCTGCTGCCCAAAAGTGCAGCCGCTGCAGGCATTTCCTTTACGGAGCTGCTGGATACCATCATTGAACTCTCACTGAAGGAACGAAATAAGGAGGCACAGCTATCATGAGCCAGGATGTGACAATACGCACCAGTTCAACGGAAGATCTGCAGGATATGGTCATTCTCATGGACCAACTGGGCTATCCCACAACGTATGCTGAAATGCAGGAGCGTTATGCCCATATTACGGCTGATGCAAATTTTAATACGCTCGTCGCCGAGGTCCGTGGACGTGTGATCGGATTGATTGGCATGCAGACCTCTTACCTGTATGAGAAAAACGGTCAGCACTGCCGCATCCTGGCCCTCATCGTGCATGACCAGTTCAGAGGCACCGGGATAGGCCGTCAGCTGATTCTGGCAGCAGAGCAATGGGCCGCCAGCCAAGGCATAGACTCGCTCTCCTTAAACAGCGGTAACCGTCCCGACCGTGAAGCAGCTCATGAGTTCTATCGGCAGATGGGCTTTACCGCTGGGAGTACTGGATTCAGCAAAAAGCCGCAGGCTCTTCAGCCTGCCTAATATTCACATCATACGAATAAAAGCGCCTGTCCCCAACAACTTGCTGGGACAGGCGCTTTCTCATGACGGAGATTACACTTAATATTTGGCTGGCTGCGCACCATCGATCGGGATAACGGCACCATTGATAATCGGCGCTTCACCCGAAAATGTCGTACAGATGTTATAACTTATGGCCGATCGATAAAGATCCAGCCGGTTTCTTTTTCCTTATCCACGGTTGCTCCAAGAGACTCTGCCATGAAGCGCAGTGGAACGTAAGTCTTACCGTTTTTGCCCACATAGGCGGATTCAACCATGGTTACTTCCTTGCCTGCAACCGTTGCGTTCTTGGAACCCACAGTCAGGACAATCTCATTGCCTGTAATGTCGTCAATAACAACGATGGTATCCGATCCCTTGGTCCATTTCACCTCAGCATCCAATTCCTCGGACAGGTAACGCAGAGGAACGAATGTTGTATTTTTCACCGTAATGGCACCATAGATCTCATCTTCTGGATACAGCATAATGCTCTTCCGAGTGATGCCGGCTTCGTCTTTCAGCAGCTGATACACGACGGATTTGGAATCGAAGTTGCGCAGCATCTGACCCGGAGTGATGTCTTCCTTCATCAGATTGATTACGCCACCTGTTGTATCAACCGCATCCACGGTTACCGCCCCACCGATATTCCACTGTTCGCTGTCTGCGTATAGCGTCACGGATTGCAAAGGCAGATCCTCGGAGGCAGGCAGTGCCACTTTCAACTCAGCATTTTGCTTGCGGATGTTCAGTGCACTGTCGAGATAGAAATCGAGCTTAAACGTGGTATCTGTGCCAAATACCGTCTTCAGTTCGGGCATTTCATTCAACAATTCGTTCAGCCCTTGATCATAGTTGACCAGAAGCTCGTCGAGCCCTGCCTTGATCATCGGGTACATGGCTGCAACAGCTGCCTCTCTGGATTCTGGCATTAAGGAGGTCAAGGCTCCTGTGTCCACTTCTTCCACCTGGTTGATTGCTGTCAGCAGTGGATAGAACACTTCATATAGATCTCCGATCAGATCCTTGAGTCCTTGCTCATCCTGGGCAACACTTGTCAGGAACGGTTTAACCATGGCAAGAATCTCTTCTCCAGTGATCTCCATGTGAAGCTTGGAGAGGCTGAGGGACTCACCGTTAACCGATTCCTGTACAGGCGTAACGGAGATATTTTTCGGATTGGACAGATGCTTCAGGACAAAGGAAAGCAATTTGGGAGAGAGCTCCTCGATCTGCTTTTCCAGAGCCTCGGTATCCATCATCGGAAGTGTTTGCGCGCCTTCCAGAGCCTCAAGTGACATGTACAGCGGCTTCTGCGCACCGTCCAGGTCGATCACCATTTGGGTTTCGTCCATGGAAAGGTGGAAAGGCAGTTTGGTTCCTTGGTAACTTACAGAGCCTTGGATCGATGCCGTTTGGGCATCCTTCACTTTGGCATTTTCAATGTCCAGGGATACGGAATTAATAAGATCAATCATCTCATTGTCTTTCTCGGTAACGAATTCTTTAGCCG
Organism: Paenibacillus sp. 7516; assembly: GCF_002272715.1. Taxonomy (NCBI): domain Bacteria; kingdom Bacillati; phylum Bacillota; class Bacilli; order Caryophanales; family Paenibacillaceae; genus Paenibacillus; species Paenibacillus sp. 7516. The sequence goes on along the minus strand of NZ_NPBI01000024.1, from coordinate 124,699 downwards.
GCTCTATGTTAATGTGCATGGATTGTCTCGATTCACCGGATTTTACGTTTGTACTGTTGGCCATGGCCTTACTAACATCCACCCCACCAACAGCCTGACATCCCGTAAGCGCCACCATCATCAAAACGAGTGGTACGGCGATCCACTTGGCTAACCTTCGATTTTTGATACGATCTCCTCCTTAGGAAAAATGTGGTTCATTCCTATTATGAGGCCACCAGGTAAATGTTGTAAACCAGTGAAACGTAAAAAAAGGCCGGAAATGTGTCCGACCTTTGGATAAAAATTTATTTTAAACGACCTCGTACATTACTCTTTGGTTTCCTCGGTAACTTCTTCAGTCGGTTCATTGTCCTCTGTCGTTACAGGGGTCTCAAATTGATCCGGCTCGTCGTCTTGAATGGCTTTGTTCTCTTCATTCTGGTCCTGTGTCATATCGCAATCCCTCTCTTCTACCGGATTTTTCGTGATAATCATCAAGGCAAGGCAATCGCCTTATTTTTATCAATAACCCGAACCGAAGCAGCTTAAACATAAAGGAGCGTCGTCTTTATGAACCGTTTCAGAAAATATAAAAGACAATTCCATTCCCGGCGGCTGCTGCTGCCTGATATAGAGCCTGAACATCATTCATTGTCTGAACAATCTCCGTGAACGTCTCATCTGCATCCCAGCCTTCCATGACCGGATAGACGCCTTCCGTAATCATTTGGTCCAGGTCAAAACGTGCCTTCAGTTCATCGGGGTCCAGCTGCTCTAGAGCCATATAGGCTTCCAGCACCTGTTCGTTCGAGAGCAGAAACAGATCCATGTCCGAATAATTCCCCAAATATTGTTCCCCTGACATCGGCACCACATATCCGAGAGGCGCCTCTCCGTCCGCCAAGTTCCCGGTTAAGGTGAACTGAAGCATCTGCCACGTTTTATCAATATCCAGATCGACGGAACAATCATGCACACTGATCTCGCCTGACTTGATTGATTCAAGCAACTCGTCGGTCACCACAAGATACCTACCGGACATTCCCATATCATGATCCCTCCTATGGTTTTACTTCTCTTGTTCCCCATTAACCGTGCATGTTCCAAAAGAATCGGGGTAAAAAGAGGTAGAAGTTATATTACGATTACAAAATCCCATGTTCAAGCATGGCAATACCATACATGGTATCTCAAGGAGGGACCACACCGATGAAAAAATTCGATTACAGCCTGAATTACGAAGAGCTCGATCTGCGCAAACATCCAGAGCTATATACCGTCGGGCGAGGAGAGCAGGGCGTGCTGATGGTGGAACCCTACAAGAGCGAGATTCTGCCCTATTGGCGCTTTAAGACACCCGAGATCGCGACCGAATCATCGGAGAAGATCTACGAGCTGTTTTTGGAATATAAGAAAAAGAATGATTTCGTTGGCATGGATATGGCGCGCAAGTTTCTGCAGATGGGATATACACGGGCCCGGCGATATACGAACCATAAAGGTGGACGCAAATATTCCAAAGAGGACGGCTCGATTCTCCCCTATCAGAATGATAAGGTAAAAGCGGAAGCCGCAGCTATCTTCAAGGCGCAGTGGGAGATTGCGAAGACTGACCCGGATTATATTGAAATGAAGAAGCAGCACCGGGAAAAGTATGAATCGGATAACGAATAGGCATCTGGTTAAAAAATACATGGCTCATCCTGATACTCCTTTTGATATAATGCATAACGCCTGTTCACTGCTCCGCAGAACTGGACTCCTTACAAAGAATTCCTGACTACATTTGCACCTTCTTATGAAACGAATCAAATGATTCTACAGCCGGAATAGGCTCAATGAACTGCATAATCAGATTGATCTGGCCTTCCATTTCTGAAGCGGCGAAGTCATTCACTATACGTTGATCAAAAGCGGGAATCAGATAACAGGGGTAGGCACTTCATTGATGAGCCATAAAATCAGGCGTAGAATGGACAGCATGGTATATTCTGCGGATGGAAGTTCGTAAGGCTGTTGAAGAAGGTGATGACATGTTATGGGGAATCGGCATCCTCGGTATCGTTCTGCATACGCTGTGCACGGCAGGAGCCGGTGTAGGACTGGTATTAGGATTCGTTTTTTTCCTGGTCGGTTTCGGGGAAATGAAAAACAGGTCACGGACCCTTAGCAGTTTACTGCTAAGCAAGGATACACTAATGATCGTGGGGACGATGGGCGTTGCGCTTGTTTATTTTCTTCTCTCTTACTGGAATCTGAAAATGATTGGTGATGCAACCTTTCCTGGCATGCTGGGTTCCGCGATCAGGGAAATCTCGGGGAGACAACTGCTAACTGCAGGAATCTTGTACGCGCTCTGGACAACCATCAGCTTATTCTGGCTGCTACCGAAAGTATTCAGCTTTGACGGATTGGGACTTAAAGTTCGGCTATTTGCACTCGGTGCAGCAGGAGCCAGCTTTCTATATGGCATTATTAAAATTGTTAGTACATAAACGTTGACAGCAAGGATCTTTGCTGTCAACGTTTTTTCCTATAGATTCAGGCCCGTGCCCTTTGTGCTTTGCCACTCTGAGGACGCGGAGTCAACATTCCTCCAACCACTCGCAGGATCTGTTTGCGTGGTAAAACCCGGGACAATTGAGCCGTCCAGTAATTCGAGGCTCCTGGTACAGCATAGGGCTTACCCGATTCCAATGCCTTCATCGCTACTTCTACCACATGCTCAGGCGTATCCCGTTTTCCAACAGAGGCCTCTTCGGCGTTCACGACATCAAAGAAAGACGTCTCTGTCGCACCGGGACATATGGCCAAAAAGCGAACTCCCCGCTGTCTATTCTCTTCGTATAATGCCTCTGTGAAGGAAAGAACGAATGATTTGGTTGCCCCGTATACAGCCATATACGGATCAGGCTGGAAGGCTGCCGTGGAAGAGACATTGATCACCGTTCCATTGCGCGTTTGCAGCATCGCCGGCAGGAATAGATGGGTCATGTTGGTTACAGCCAGTACATTAAGCATGATCTCTTCCTGCTGGCGCAATCCATCCACCTGCTCGAACCATCCATGTGTTGCAAAGCCTGCATTATTGATTAAGGTATCTACCCGTATGCCCCGATTTTTACATTCATCATAGATCTGCTGTGGTGCATTCACTTCAGATAGATCCGCTACGATGACCTCTGCTCTAACTTTATATGATCGTTCTATGCGATCTGCCAGCTGCTTCAGTTTTGCTTCCGATCTGGCCACCAGTACGACATGATTTCCTTTTGATGCCATTTCCAATGCAAAAGCCTCTCCGATACCCGAGGAAGCTCCAGTGATTAGTGCCCACTGATTCTGAATTTTTTTCATTTTTCATCCGCCTTTTATACAGTCGTTTTTTATCGGAAACAACGTTTCCTAATGAAAACATAGTATCCTTATTTCTTGATCCTGTCAATTCGCATTTGGAAAATTGACGATATCAGGCACAAAACAGTAGAATACTCATAAGAAACATGGTTTCCGTTAGAAAACAAATATGACGCTACGAGGATGAACATAAATGAAAGATCACCAATCACATTCTAAGGAGTCAATTCATACGGTAACGACTTTTCAGGAAGCAAGACTCCAGCATTCCGAAAACCTGCGACAAAATATTGTGCATGCTGCTGCAGCATTATTACAGGAACACGGCCCTGAAGCCGTCACGGTACGACGTGTGGCGGAACGGATGGAGTGCTCCACCAAGATCATATATAACCTCTTTGGCAAGAAAGAGGGGCTGGCCAAACACCTCTATCTGGAGGGATGCATACTCCTGTCTCAGTCCTTTGAAGCCGTGCCGCAGCAAACTTCATATCAACAATATTTTCGTGCGCTTGCCTATGCCTACTGGGATTTCGGCATGACGCAATCCAGCTTCTATCAGCTGATGTTTGGCGGGTCATTCGCCGAGTTCAAACCGGATGCGGAAAGTCTGGAGGGGACCGCAACCGCAATGAAGCAACTCATTGATTTAATAAAAGCTGCAAATGAGCAGGAGTTGCTCCAGGAGAAAGAACCCCTGCTTGCCGTTCAAATGATCTGGGCCCCCTTGCATGGTGTCATTCATCTGTATCTGGGAGGTCACTTGGAGAGTGAAGCTTCCGCCAAAAAGCTCTATGATCATACGCTGTCCATGATTGTACAGTCTCTCTTTGAAACGGACAGCAAAAGATAGTTATCGCGCCAAAACAAAAAAGGAGTGGAAGCCCAGCTTGGTATGCTGAGCCTCTACTCCTTTTATTACGTTAAAATAAGTGACCTTCTATTTTCTGATCAACGAGCGAGCAGAATTAGCGCGCTTCTCCATTTTCGGCTTCCCAACGTGCAATCTCATTGCGAACGATTGGAGCAACCTCTTTACCAAGCAATTCAATGGCTCTCATCACCTCATTGTGCGGCATTGTGCCGAGAGGGGTGTGCAGCATGAAACGAGTGATGCCGACTTCCTTGCGCAGGTAAATAATCTTCTGAGCCACCGTCTCTACGTCACCAACGTACAGTGCTCCTTCAAGGCTGCGTGCCGCATCAAATGTTGCACGGCTGTAGTGTCCCCAGCCACGTTCACGGCCCAGCATGTTCATGACAGCCTGAGCAGGCGGGAAGAATTTCTCAACAGCCTCATCCATCGTATCCGCGATAAAACCGTGAGAGTGTGATGCCACAGTCAGTTTGGAAGCATCATGCCCTGCATGAGCTGCTGCTTTTTTGTACAACTCCACCAGTGGAGCAAATTGTACCGGACGACCACCGATAATCGCGAGTACCAGCGGCAGACCGAGCAGACCTGCGCGGACAACCGATTCCTGATTACCACCACTACCGATCCATACTGGCAGTTTCTCCTGCACTGGACGCGGGTAGATGCCCAGATTATTGAAGGAAGGACGATGCTTGCCTTCCCAGGTTACCTTTTCCGAATCACGAAGCTTAAGCAGCAGATCCAGTTTCTCATCGAATAACTCGTCGTAGTCATTCAGATCATAGCCGAATAGAGGGAAGGATTCGATAAACGAACCCCGGCCCGCCATAATCTCCGCACGTCCATTCGAGATGCCGTCCAGCGTTGCAAAGTCCTGAAATACCCGTACCGGATCATCCGATGACAGTACAGTTACGGCACTGGTCAGCCGGATGCGCTTGGTCTGTGAAGCTGCTGCTGCCAAAATTACTGCCGGGGATGATGCTGCATAGTCAGCACGATGATGCTCCCCTACGCCGTATACATCCAGACCGACCTCGTCAGCCAGGACAATCTCTTCTACAACATCACGAATACGCTGTGCGTGACTTATGAGTTCTCCGGTTGTTACATCTGGATTTGTCTCTACAAAGGTACTAATTCCGATTTCCATGTTCTGTTCCTCCCTGTTTATGAAGCGATCCGTCGTTCATCTAACCTATTGTAAGTAGATCACCTTTTGTTATGTATCTTAATATTGAACTATTTTGAAGAAAAACACAAGAGCCCTCTTTCTCCAGAGGGCATGATTTTGAATATTGTTCTCTATTTTTGTGACATTCATGATTATTTCTTGGTCCCGATGTACAGCAGGTGAGAGGAAATCCCCAGGATTGTAGGATCTTCGGCCTTCTCAATCATGAATTGGATTAGCTCCTCATACTCCCCGCGCTCTTTCCAATACTGCTGCTGTTCTGCTGTGAGCATGGCCCCGAGGCTGGATGATCCAATCAGATTCACCGTTTGGAATCCGTGCTGCTCCATGAATGGCTGAATATCCTGAATGTTAAAATAGTACGCCCCTGTGAATCGGCCATGATCCTGATGGTCGAATGTCCCCTTTTCCACAAAAGCACGAATGGCACTCATATGATCATTTGGTTTCCAGTGCTGGGGAGACTGCAGCGAGTTAATGCCCATTCTCATTCGGCTTTGCATCGCGATGTACACCATCCCGCCTTGCTTCGTTACCCGGTGCAGTTCTCTTACAGCCGCCACCCGCTCCTGTTCAGTCTGGAGATGATACAGCGGTCCCAGCATCAGCGATGCATCGTATGTATTGTCAGCCAGCCCCTCAAGACGGGTTGCATCCAGTACGTGGAATCCCTCGAACTGCTTCGTCAGCTCATATTCCTCAGCCTTCTGCCTTGCGATATCCACAGAAGCAGGTGTCAAGTCAGACAGGGTTACTCGGTATCCATCCCTCGCAAGCTCCATCGCATATTTCCCTGGTCCTGCGCCATTATCCAGAACACGTCCAGCTGCAGGAAGATGTGCCCTGATGTAATGCATGTTAATGGTGAACTCCAGCGGTTCCCGCTCCAATCTTCCCCACTCGTCAAACCCGGAATAATAGTCAATAATGCGTTCTCTCGTCATTCATCCGACACCTGCCTCTTTTCATTTAGGGTCAAAAAATGCAAAAAACCTGCCACCTCAACTAAGAGGCGACAGGTATGACCTTCGCGGTACCACTCTTCTTCATCCATGAACCATGCTAAAGACAGATCTCTCTGTATCTACTGGGCCACAGAAACTCAGGAACCTGATGACGGGGGTTAGCCGTCAGGATCTGATCTCAGTCCGTCTAAATGACTGCTGCTCAATCCTGCCGCTCATAGGCGAGTTGGGGACAGGTTGGACTGCCTTGCACCATACGGCAGTTCTCTGAGCCAGCCTTAGTCCTTAGTACTCCTGATCATTGCGTTTGCCTGTTAAATTTCAGACAGTATATATCATCCATATATTTCCTGTCAATTCATTTCGGATACTTCGTTCGTGAAATACACTATGTAACCTTCTAGATCTTTTAGATCTTTTTCACAAATTCAGACTTCAGCTTCATCGCACCCAAACTATCGATTTTGCAGTCGATATCATGGTCACCGTCAATTAAACGAATATTTTTGACTTTGGTTCCCTGTTTGACAACCAGCGAGCTGCCTTTCACCTTCAGATCCTTAATGACTGTCACGGTGTCTCCATCATTCAGAACATTCCCGTTCGAGTCACGTACTACTTTGGTTTCTTCTGCACGCTCGGTTTCGGATTCCAACGTCCACTCATGCGCACATTCCGGGCATACCAGCAGATTACCGTCCTCGTATGTGTATTCGGAATTGCATTTGGGGCAGTTAGGTAAATTGGACATATTGTTTAAACTCTCCATTCCTTTTTTGGGCTTCTCGCAAGTATACGGGATTCCTCATGTTCCTTCCAGCGAAAGGATCACGTTAAATCCATGTTAGCCCCCTTTCTGCGTTCGGTTCATGGAATTTAAACGAAATTTAAGGTTCACCTCTCCTTACTTTAAAACGGATCCTATACGATATACCTATCCGGGAGAGATTCCCGTGACATATCCAAATTCAGATTCTGATTCATATATATTTTTCAAAAGGAGTTTCTTGTCATGTCTATGTCCATGTCTTCTTATGTTTTCCCTGTACAAACGGCTTTCTTTATTTTCGTGGTCATCGCCATGTTTTTACTTGTTCCTTGGCTTATTTATGGCTATCGCAAAGACGGCTTTTTCAGCTGGTCACGCTTTGCCATCAGTTTTTCGTTCATATTTTACATTCTCGCTGCGTATTGTCTCGTCATCCTGCCCTTTCCGACAACCCGCAATACCTGTGCCCAACAGGCTGCCGATACGGTATATTACAATCTCGTTCCCTTTTCTTTTGTAAAAGATATTATGAAAGAAACACCGATTGTATGGTCCCAGCCGTCCACCTACATGGGGATGATCCAAGGCAGGGCCTTTCTGCAAATTCTGTTTAACGTGCTGCTGCTCATGCCTCTGGGTGTCTATGTCCGGTATTTTTTCCAAAAGAGATCCTACTGGAAATATGCCTTACTTGGCGGATTTGGACTTTCCCTGTTTTTTGAGATTACGCAAATCACCGGATTCTACGGTTATTACAACTGCCCTTATCGACTGTTTGATGTCGATGACCTGCTGTCGAATACGTCAGGAGCGGTACTCGGATTCTTCGCAGCCCCGATCCTGCTTGCTCTATTCCCGTCACGTGCCAGCATTCAGGCGAAAAGTGAGCAAATTGTGGAGCAAAACCAAGTGTTTCCGATCCCTCAGCTGCTTGCACTCATCATCGACGGTGTTGTGGTGGTATTCCTATCGAATCTGCTCTCAATCTTCAGTCTATCCAGTACCAATGTTATCAACAGCGCAGCTAATACAACCATTGCGATGCTCATTGTATTGTTTCTCATTCCGAGTATCCGGGACGGTAACACACCAGGCTCCGCACTTATGCGCTTCCGGTATGTTCGCAGGCAGACAGGGAAACCTTCCATGCCTTTGCTGTTTAAACGCTGGCTCGCGCTTTATGTGCCTTGGCTTATTTTTACCATGATCCGGCTCGTTAACGATTATGCCTTTGTCAATAATGACTCGGTGCTTGAGCCGTATAAAGTATGGATTTCGATCGGTATGATCGGTCTCTATATGCTCCTGTTTGGAGCACTCTTCATTCACGTCATACTGGTACTCTTCTCTAGAGGCAGCCGCTCATTCTATTGTGATCATGTATCCAATATCAGAGCCTCCCGTAAATGAATTACGCCGTACATCGGACACTTGGTCAGCAGCAGTGTAATGAATGGCCACAAAAAAGGCGTCTTCCATCAAGCATGACGGAAGACGCCTTTGATCTGTGTATGATGACACTGTAATTCGCTCGTTTACACGCCAAGCAGTTCCCGCTTGGATGACTCTGGGTCATGCGCAAGTTCAATCTCATGATTAAAGATCAACGTCGCGCGATTCTCCTCATAAGGAGGCCAGTTCACACCAGCCGTTTCCGGACGGCCATTCTTGGCAAAGGAGATCCAGGCATCCTGCACCTTGCCCGCCAGTTCTGCAGCTGCTGCATCCGGTTCGGCGTTCATGGATTTCAGCGCATGCAGTGTGTTGAATGCAAAGAAGATATCAATGCTGTGGATCGACTTTCTCAGCAATGGATGCTCCGGCATGACCCAATCAAAGCGGTACATCCACACGGGGGCATATTTCTGTTGAGCAGTCGCGTATTGAAGCGCCGAGCGCCAGAAGAACAGATCGGTCATGACCTGAGCCTGTCCATCTGCCGTTTTGGGATAGCTGTCCGCAATCGCTGCACGATTCTCCAGATCGGGCGTCATGAAGTCGACAGCCTGTACCATATCGATTTCTTCCGAATAAGGGACATGCGGCTGAATGAACAGCGCACCTTCATGCAGGGTAGTTCCAATCAATACAGGGATGCCTTGGGCAGCTCCCGCACGTATAGCCTCAAGTGGAGACTGCGGGAGCGTTACTCCATCCAGTACGGGCTGGAACAACAGAGCCATGGCAGCACCGCTGTGTTTTTTGACCGTTTCGCCAGCAGCAAGGATCTGCTCCGCCGGGATATCTTTCAATTTATGCAGATCATCCTGGGTTACGCCCAGAACCTTCAATACACCGTTCCGGATCTCGGCAGCCTGCTCTGCTGGCATGAACTGCGATGCTCCGCTTTGCATAATGGCACGGTGGTACAATCCCTTGGCGGCCGGCATGGCCATCAATGCAGCAATGCTCATACTGCCGGCAGATTCACCAAATACAGTAACATTGCCAGAATCACCGCCAAAGGCTCCGATGTTGTCCTGCACCCATTGCAGGGCAGCAACCTGATCCAGCAGGCCAACGTTGGTTGCAAACCCTTCCCCAAGTGGTGCCATATGCATGAATCCAAGCGGACCGAGACGATAGTTAATCGTCACAACGATGACATCGCCACGCAGGACCAGTTGGGTTCCATCATACAATGGCTGGCTTCCCGCACCCGAAGTGAATGAACCCCCATGAATCCATACCATAACGGGGAGAGGATGATGGCTTTCCTTTTCCGGTGCCCAGATGTTCAGATAGAGACTGTCCTCCGACTCGGCAGGAGACTCTCCGAATATCCCTTCTGCTTGATGATGTCTTGGCTGTATATTTTCAGGTCCGAACTTCTTCGCTTCCCTGACTCCATCCCAGGATTCAGGCGGAATCGGTGCTTGAAATCGCAATTCGCCAACTGGCGGTTTGGCATAAGGGATGCCTTTCCATACACTCGTTCCATGCAGATGTTCTCCCTCAACTGTACCGTACCGTGTGTTAACTTGAAGTTCTCTCATGCGGCGTATACATCCTCTCTGCTATCAAATGTTATACATACTATTGAGTATAGAGCCCCGCCTGACCAATTTACAAGTTTACCCAAAAAGGCCGGGTTGAGACGTTTCACGTGGAACTTTTATGCACAAAATGAAGACTCCGCCAAGGGATCGGGCGAAGCCTTCTATGCTCTATTAACCTATATGTCGCCCCGTACTTTCACCGGATAGGGAATCGTATACTCTGCCCCATCAATCCAGGTGCCGGTTACATAATCACGTCCTCTGACGACGACCTGATCGCTATACACATCCACCTGCAAACCCTGACTGCCCTCGAGATGCTCATCCTCATCCGTCCACAAGTACGCTACAGATGCGGCATTAAACATCGTTGGCAGATGACTACCACCTTCGTACATGGTGCGCGGTGCCTCCAGCTGCCAATGGGTATGTCCCGAGAACAAAATCGCCTGAGGATAGCGACTCAAAATGGCCTTCACTTCAGCATCCTGGTTTACGCCAAACCACCCCTGATCTTTCATCGAACCTGCTACTGTATCCATCAGCGGCTGGTGCAAAAAAACAAAGATCGGCTGGTCAGGAGATGACTGTTCCGACAACGTTGTCTCCAGCCAATCCAGCTGTTCTGCAGACATATCGCAGTCCTTCGGATGGGGCTGCTCCGAACCCAAAAAGATATAATGATAACCTTCAATCCAGTGGTCGTGATATGAACCCTTCATGCCTGTGATGGCTGTGAAATCATTCAATCGTTTCTCCCAGATTCCTTCCGTCGACATGAGGATATCTGTAATTCCGCTTTCCTTTTCACCCGCATGCTCTATATGGCCCAACACTTCACTGACCTCATGAGATGTCATTGTGGTTAGATTAATCGGTGGATCTTGCCAGAGAATGGCTCCTATATCATGATTGCCCACCGTGTAACGTATCTCGGGTAGCACATTCCGGTACATGTCCAGAATACGCTCCAGTTCCTTGTATTCTTCCGGCAGACCGCGATCCGTCACATCGCCCACATGCATGATCCCGCTGCTGCCCTTGGCATACGATGTAATGTCGGCTAATGCCTTCTCCAGATGACGGTTGTAGATATGATCAGCTTGATCTCTCACATGAGTGTCCGTGATGACCTGGAAGCTGACTAGCGGTTGCTCACGTTGTTGTTCATTTCCCATCAGGAATCACTCCATTTCAGTCCAATAATGCCAATCAAGATGAAGCCCATCCAGACAACGGACATCGCCTTCAGGCGTTCACCCAGAAAGTAATGGCCTACAACTCCAATCAGCGTAATGCCTACCCCTGACCAGATCGCATAGGCAACCCCTAGAGGCATATACTTCACTGCAAAATTCAACAAGGTAAAGCTTGCCCCATAACAGACAAACATCAGGATGGAAGGCCACAGGCGGGTAAACCCATCGGATACTCGCATCAGAATCGTACCGCTCAATTCCAGTCCGATGGCCAGCGCGAGCAATATCCATCCTGTATAGGCATGGCTCGTCATCCAGTCACCCCAACTTCGAGCAGTTCATGAAATGACCGTACCGTCAGGTCGGAGAGCCGGATCTGTTCAGGATCACCTACGGCAATCTTCCATGCTGCCCTTGCAGAGCGTGCCATTTCCATATCCCCGTCCGTATCCCCAATCACAACAGATTCGCTAACCGAGACACCCATGCGCTCACAGGCCAGCAATAACATGTCAGGAAATGGTTTGCCCCGTCCAACCTGATCGGTTCCCACCACTACGGAGAAAAAGGATTCGATACCCATCCACTGCAGATGGCGTAGAGCACTCTCTGTCTCATCTGCAGTAACTACACCCATCTTCAACCCCTTGTCTCGGCATTGCTCCAAAAATGCACGTACTCCCGGAAGAGGCTGGACGGGACGAGCCTTATTCATGGCATATTCCGCCTGCAAAAGACACTCCCTTACGATGATTTTGGCTTCTGCCCAGCTCAGCCCTGCACGGTACCCATGCCACGTCAGTACGGCATAAACTTCCTCCATCGTGCCCATGGCAAGGGGCCCCCGTACATCATATCCATTCATCCGGCCTTGTTCGTCGTGGCGCGTCCCCCAAATATAGGGAATCTCATCTTCGGCGAACGGAAAGCCACGTGCAGCAAGTTCTTCCCTGAAGTTCTCCATTACACAATCCGTCCAGAACCCCCACATCACCGTAAAATCCAGCAGGGTTCCATCCTTGTCAAACAGAATGGCCTCAATCGGGGTAGACAGGTTTCCCAAGTTTAATTCAGACATCTTGTTTAAGCTCCTTATTTCACCCGATCCAGTTCCTTCTGAGCCTTCTCTTTGGCTTCCTTAAGGGCCTGTTCCGCAGGCATATTGTTAATCTGCACCTGGTCTGCCGCATCCTTCAATGCTTCGTTGATCTTGCCACCCGTCGGATCCTGGAATGGAGCGGAAGCATGTGCTGCTTGCTGCAGAGGAACCTTGATCTGTGGATTTTCTTCACTGAACGCTTTGAAATCCGGATCTTCCTGCGCAGACTGACGAACAGCGATGTAACCTGTGTTCATGGACCAAGCCGCTGTATTGGCCGTCTCCGAGAAATACGTCAGCCATTGATACGCCGCTTGCTGCTGTTCAGGACTTGCTGCAGCCGGGATTCCGGCCATGATTGCACTTGCTACCGGTTTGCCTTGTCCTACACCTTCCCAGCCCGGCTGCTCCATGGCAGCCACGATACTGAAGTCCAGGTCGCCCTGATCACCGCTGGAGCCAGTGTAGCCTGCTGCTTTATTTTTCATGACATCATCAATTGTCTTGTACCAGTACTCCCAGCCTTGTCCGCCAAAGTGAATGCCCATGATCTTGTCATCGTGAATCCATTTGCGGAACAGTTCCCATGTCTCTACCCACTCCGGTGAATCGATCATCACAGTCTTGCCGTCATCACTCAGAATTTGCCCGCCTTTGCCCAGTACGGCATCAACCATGTTTTCGTTGCCCCACATCGGTTCCCAGCCGTAGAAGGTCGTTTTGCCGTTCTCCTGCTTGGTCATCTTCGCGGCAGCTTCCGCCAGCGCTTCCCATGTTGTCAGACTTGCAGGGTCGATCCCACTCTCCTTCAGGGTATCCATCCGGTAATACATGACTTGAGTGGTTCCGTACATCGGTAAAAAGTACTGCTTGCCGTCCACTTTCCCTTGATCCAGGAAGGTTTGGACGTAGTCCTCTTTATTGAAGTCCTGATCGGCAGCAATCATCTCGTCCATGGATGCATAATATCCTTTGCGAGCCCAGTCCATATTGGCACTGAGTACAGCTGCGGGTACCTTTTTGGAAGCAATTGCTGCCTGCAGCTTTTGTTCCGTCTCCGTATAGTCCGCTTGTACAATACCTTTCACGATAACCTCGTTCTGCGAGGCATTGAAGGCATCAATCGTTTTTTTCATGTTATCTCCCAGGTTACCTCCCAGGCCGTACCAGAACTCAATCTCCACCGGACCGCTGGACGACGAATCCGCCCCGCTTGCTGCTGCATCTGAGCCTGTACCTGAACCGCTGTCCGCTGTCGAACCACACGCCGTAATGAGGGCAAAGCTCGCCGCCAGTACCAGTGACATGCCGCCTTTCCACCTGAGTCTCCATTTTTTCCTCCACGCTGTACTCGCCAGACTCCAATTCATTATGATTCCTCCTATATAAATATGTTGTAAAAATCAGTTTTTGTTTACGCCAGCCGTCATGTTTACACTTTGCATGATCGTTTTCTGAGTAAACAGGAAGAGAATGAGCAGTGGTGCAATAGTGAACGCACTCGCCGCCATAATTTGTGGCCATGCCAGTCCATAGGCTCCGCCTTCTACAAAGAAACTGCGCAGACCTGCCGATACCAGCTGCAGGTTCGGGTCTTTCGTAATCAGCATCGGCCAGAAGTAATTGTTGTACTGGTCGATGAACGTAATCAATACCATTACGGCAAATGTCGAGCGAACCAGTGGAGCTATAATGGTCCACAAAATGCGGAAGTGCGATGCACCGTCGAGCTGTCCAGCTTCCACAAGCTCATGAGACACCTGCATGAATGCCTGACGAATCAGGAAAATGGAAAACACGCTGACACAGTTGGATACGATCAATCCTGTATAGGAATCCAACAGTCTGAGTTCGCTGAGAACCAGATAACTGGGCAGATAAACTGCTGTGCTCGGAATCATATACCCGACCAGAATAAGTCCGGTGAGTATGCCCTTCATTCGAAAACGCATGTGAGTCAAGGCGTAAGCCATCATGCTGGAGTTGATGATCTGGAACAGACAGATCGCAGCTGCAACACCTGTACTGTTCAGCATGTAACGGGCAAATGGAGCCGACTGCCATGCATCCACATAATTGTTCCAGCGGAACGTCTCGGGCCAGAAGGTCGGCGGGAATTGCCAGATCTCATCATTGGTCTTGAAGCCGCTGATCACCATCCAGTAAAAAGGGAAGGCCATCGCCAGACTGATTAACGCCAGCAGAAGATATCGGATGGCGGTACCTAGTACTTTTCCTGAGCGGGGAGCCTTTTCTTTTTGTGTATTTTCACGACTCGAACCTTTACTTGTTTGTTTACTTATCGCGGTCATGTCCATTAGTAGTGCACCAGGCGTCTGCTGAGCAGGAACGATACAACCGACAGCAGTACGCAGATCAGAATAATGACAACAGCAATGGCCGATGCCTCGCCTACATTGAAGGATTCAAACGCAGACTGATAATACATATAGAGCAGTGTTCTCGTTGATCCGGCAGGTCCCCCCTGCGTCATAACATTGATCTGATCATAGGCCTGTAAGGACTGTATCGTCAGAATGATCGACAGGAAGAACGTGGTTGGCGAGATCAATGGCAGTGTAATGCTTCGAAACTTGTCCCAGCTTCCTGCACCATCAATGGATGCTGCCTCCAGCAGATCGGATGGCAGGTTACGCAGTGCAACTAGATAGAATACCATGGACCAGCCAATGGATTTCCACAGCGTTACAATAAGCACGGCCACAAGTGCCCAGTCCGCATCCCTAAGCCAGCCGATGGGAGATACGCCGACCCAGCCCAGCATCAGATTGGCAAGCCCCACCTCGGGTTCGAAAATCCATGACCATGCAATGGATACGGCTACCGTTGGTGTAACCCAAGGGGAAAACAGCAGCGTTCGGAACAGGCCGGATGATTTGATTCGGCTGTTCATGAGCATGGCCAGTGCCAGTCCGCCAACGATAGTAGGGATCACACTCCCTAATCCGAACAGCAGGGTCACCTTGAGCGACTTGTAAAACTCGGAGTTGGTCAGCAGATAACTGTAGTTCTCCAAACCAACGAACAGCTTGTCCGGACTCATAAAATCCCAATCCGTAAAACTTAGGTAAACGATGTATCCCAGTGGCCCCATCCAGAAAACAAGCAGCGGGACCAGAGCGGGAAGGGTGAACAGAACTGCCTCTGTTTCCCTCCATAATTTCACACGCAATTCACACACTCCTCGTCGTTCAATTTTTATTTAACATTAGGAATAAACTTGGTTAAAAATGCTCTCTATTCTCTTCTGTACAAAAATGATTGTATAATACATTTGAAAAATCAATTTCCGGGTTATGTTAAAATCACAGGAAGTCATGTAAAATATGAAGACGTAAAAGGAAATCCCATCCATATACTAGAGGTGAGTTTGTGGGAAAAGAATTGGCCGGGGAACAGGAGCCTACGGTGGTGTCCTATCGGCAGGAACTCAGGGAGAAAGTCATAGACGCCATTGCCCATACCATGGATTTATACGGAGTTAATCATTCCTTTGGCCAGCTGTATGGCATTATGTATTTCGAGGATCGGCCCATGACATTGGAAGAAATGAAGACGTCCATGAACATGAGCAAAAGCAATATGAGCTATGCAGTCCGTTCTCTTACGGAATCACAGATGGTTTACAAACTGGAGGAGAAGCGCGAGCGGCAGGATCTTTATTTGGCGGAAACAGACTTTTTCCGTACATTTCAAAATTTCTTTGGCGCCAAACTCCAACGGGAAATTGACGTTATGCAGGAGAGTCTTCAGGAGGTCATCCCGAAGTTATCCGAGATTATCCTCGCCAGAACAACTATGCCAGAGGAGCGGGAGGAAGCTTTGCGGGACCTGCATAAACTTCAGCATGCGGAGCAGTATTATCAGTGGCTGCAGGGATTTGTAAACCAGCTGCGGGATGGTGGTTTTTATGGCAATGCTCCAGTTGAACATGATTAAAGCTGTATATATGTAGAATTTTTGTATCTTACTAATAAGATGCCCTCCGTTCTTTAAATACAAATAAGGCCACCCCTTCGGGTAGCCTTATTTATTTTCAATTGTACAGATCATTATTGCTGTGCTGCAGCTTCGATATCTACGTATGCCCAGTGAGACGCGGGTACGTCAGAGAACGATGGTGAACCTGTACTCGCAGCCGGCGTACGCTGGAACAATACATTTAATACTTTTACCGCTTCTGCCCGGGTCAATTGGTTATCCGTTTGAACGTACGATCACGGATAGACGATCGGGTCACTTTTGGATGGCATGTGCGGCTGGGGGAAGGCACATAAGGACTATTTAAAGGAACTATAGGTTCGGCCAGTAAAGAATTACACGTGCAACCATCTCCTCAAAATGATGACTGAGCACATTCATAATAACTCGAAGAATTTGTGTAAGCCTTATCCATCATTTATAATTTCGTTCATATGCACAATGTGGATGATAGGCCATCATTCCAAATAACAGATCGCCTATATTACACAAAATACATGGGAAGGAGGAATAGCGTTGCTGCAGCTCACCGAGAAACAGGCACAGGAAATCGTCGACAAAATGATGCAGGACATCCCGTATAACATCAACATCATGAATGAACAGGGCATTATTATTGGAAGCGGCCAGAAAGAGCGGGTCGGAACTGTTCATCAGGGCGCTGTTCGTGCACTGACAACAGGAAGCCGAATTGAGGTATGGCAGGACGGTAAATTAGAAAAAATGGGCACCAATGAACCGATTACGATCAACAAGCAGCATGTGGGAGTCATCGGGATTTCCGGCCATCCGGACGAGGTTCGCCCGTTCTGTAACATTGTACGGACAACGGTTGCACTCCTCATTGAACAACGCAACCAATTGGAGAGTCTGGCTCACGAAACCTCGCGCAAGAAGGCCTTTCTGGAACGCCTATTGAA
Source organism: Paenibacillus sp. 7516 (assembly GCF_002272715.1). Lineage (NCBI taxonomy): Bacteria > Bacillati > Bacillota > Bacilli > Caryophanales > Paenibacillaceae > Paenibacillus > Paenibacillus sp. 7516. The sequence continues at coordinate 107,335 of NZ_NPBI01000024.1, read as the reverse complement.
TCATTACGGCTCCTATTCCTTGAAGATCAGGAAAGAAGCATTGCAATACAACCTGGATCTGCAGCTGCCAACTGTCCTCCTCCACATCAAGGCTACTGGAAATGCTCCTGAATTCAATGAAAGTATAGGCAAAATATTGCTGCAGTTCCCCTCGTTCTCCATGGAAGACGAAGGTGACGCACAGATTATCATGATTCAAAGTGAAGCAGATCTTGATTCACTCCTTGAGCGATTGCGTCAAGAACAGCCTCACTGCTTTATTTCGGTCAGCCGAAAAGAACCCAACGTCGCCGTTTGTTATGAGCAGGCGAGATCCGTCATGAATATTCTGATGGCACTTCAGCCGGCTACCCCTCTCCTTCACTATGATGATGTGCACTTTCTGGTAAGCTTCAGTAAGGCTCGCCTGACGTCTCAAGCCAACATCATTAGCAGGCTGGAAGATCACGCAGATCTGCTGGAAACCTTGCGCAGCTTCATCCACCATAACGGCAGCATGACCATGACAGCTAACGATCTGAACATTCATCGCAATACGCTGCAGTATCGCCTCAAACGCATAGAGAGTATTACGGGCAGAGACCCTCACAACTGGCTCGAACTGATCGAACTTACCCATGGCCTGCTCTCACTCCATCAGTGACACTTGCCATCACAGCAAAGAGACGGGCATACAGCATCTGCGCCCTGGCAGATCCGTAACCCGTCTCCGTTTTACTTTAAATTATCATTTCATCCCTACAGATCATCAAGATCACAAACCCAACTTCAGCACTCTTGCAATGTTCTCCATGGTACGCTCCACATTCTCCGGCCCTTCACGAAGCAGCCTATCCAGATCGGCTGCGCCCGGTACAATACCGAATACAGCATCAATACCTTCCGTGTACAGCGTATCAATCCCTTCACCAACATACCCTGCGATGGCGATGACCGGTTTGCCTGCTTCCTTGGCGGCCTGTGCAACACCGTAAGGGGTTTTGCCAAATTTCGTTTGAAAATCAATTCCGCCCTCACCTGTAAACACCACATCTGCATGATCCAGCTTGCCCTGCAAACCTGTGTATTCGATGACAATCTCAATACCTTTACGCAGAACAGCCTGGGTAAATATCAGCAGTCCTGCACCCAGTCCACCTGCTGCTCCGGCGCCTGGAACATCCCGAATATCCTTGCCCAGCTGCTGTTTCACCACTTCCGCATAATGAGAGAGATTGGCATCCAGCAGCTGCACCATTTCCGGTGTAGCCCCCTTCTGCGGTCCAAATACCCTTGAAGCACCATGCTCTCCGCACAACGGATTGGTCACATCACAGGCTACAATGAGCTCCACTTCCTGCAAACGCGGGTCCAGACCCGACACATCGATATGGGCCAACTTGTTCAGATCCCCGCCGCCACGAGCAAGTGGTTGCCCTTGGGCATCCAGAAACTTCGCCCCAAGCGCCTCAGCCATACCTGTACCGCCATCGTTGGTGGCACTGCCACCAATCCCGATAATGATTTTGCGAATGCCCAGATCCAGACATGCCCGAATCAGTTCTCCTGTTCCGTAAGTAGTCGTGCGGAGCGGGTCCCGGCTGTCCGGGGTTACCAGATGAATGCCGCTGGCTGATGCCATCTCAATGGCTGCCGTTGTGCCGTCGCCCAGAATGCCATACTGCGCCATGACCGGTTGGCCAAGCGGCCCACTTACTTCTTTCCGGTGAATAGCACCGTTCGAAGCATCGACCAAAGATTGTACGGTTCCCTCTCCGCCGTCTGCCATGGGCACATGGATATAACTGGCGTCCGGATAGATTTTACGCAATCCTTTTTCCATCGCAATACAGACTTCCTTCGCCGTCATGCTCTCCTTGAATGAATCCGGTGCCAGTACAAATGTCTTCTCTCCCATTCTTCTCACCCCATCCTTGATATTAGAGGATAAATCCGTATAGTAATGTGGCTACAATCGCCATCGTCCCACCTACAATCGCTTCATAAGGAATGACACCCATCCGCTGCCGGATCGTCATTTTCATGCTGTCTGCCGAAACGTGGAAGTAATTCCCCTGAGGCAGAGAATCAATGACGGTTGCCCCGGTGTGCACCATAACCGCTGCTGCGAGCGGAGCCGTCCCCATGTTCAGAATTGCGTCACCGAACGAGCCCGTTGCCAGAATGACACCGGTTGATGTAGAGGCAGTAGCTGCTGCCATCAGAATACCCGCAATCGGCGCCAGGAAGGTGCCTGAGATGCCGGATGCTTCAATTAAACTAACCACCTGACCTGACAGGTCGGATGCAGAGATCAGACCCGCAATCCCGCCTGCGCCGATCAGTATAAGCACGGTTGCTGTCATTTTATTTAATCCGGAAGTTGTATACTTCACAATGTTTCTACCTTGTCCCATCGCCAGCATGCCGATGATGCCGGCAAGCGGCAGAATATACATCGCATCCACTTTGAACGTCGATAGTACCTCTACCCCTGTTATTGAACCAATCGGGTTAATCATTAACAAAATGATGGCTACCAGAGGTGCAACAATTGCTTTTTTCAGCGGCGGGTACTGTGAGGTATCCACTTCACCCTGCTCTGCTTCCTGATCAGTAACCATTACGCCTTTATTTTTGAGCATTGAAGCGACGATAACGGTTACAATTAATCCGCAGATGGCCGGAATCACACCTGCCAGCATGACATTGCTGAGATCCAGATCGAATCCACGTGCCGCTGCAATCGTATTGGGATTCGGAGAGATAATGTTACCCGCCTTACCACCGCCAGATAGCGCAAGAATCAGGGCCAGTTTGGAAATGCCCATTTTGTTACCGACAGACAGTGCGATTGGTGCCACGATGAGTACGGCAACGGGGATGAATACCCCAACAGCTGTAATAATCATCGTGGCCAGTGCCAATGCTAGAATTGCCTTGCTTCCGCCAAATTTTCGCACAATGGCCTGAGCTATGGTCTCTGCCGCTCCAGACTCCATCATGACACCTGCCAGAACCCCTGCCGCAAGGACGCGGAGCACGGTGCCCATGACGCTTTGCGTGCCATTCACCAATATGTTTACGGTCTCTTCCAGGTTTGCTCCACCAATTAAAGCGCCTACAATTGCCCCCAGAAATAACGAATAGACCGGGTTCAGCTTCCTTAAGATCAATATGATGGCAATAGCAAGCCCTGCCAGTGCGCCAATCCAACTAATAGTTAAAGCCTCCATTGTGATTGCCCCCTTGCTCTTGTTGAACACGCTTTCATTATAGAGGCTGGCGCATTAAATAAATATTGATGAAAGGACGAAATTCATTGTGCATATGCACAACAGGTAAACGTAAAAAATGCTCTGGTTCATACCCCTAACTGTAAAGTCTTTGAGTTTATTGAAGGATTAGACATTGATCAGTCAGCGAGATCGTCCCTATAATATACAAGAACAGCCTGCTGCCCAATGATTCGAGGCAGCAGGCTGTTCAGCGTTTAGGTGACTGGCTTATAGTCGCTTAACCTTCCTTCGTACACCAGCTTCAGGCGGTCACTTTGCCTAAAATCATCGGGGGTCACCAGTGCAGGCAGCTTATTCCACAGCTTAATTCCTGAACGTTGAAGGATTTCCGCCACGAACTGGGAGCAAAAGTAGGAGTTGCTGAATTCCACGGGCTCCTTCAGGGTAATGCCGATGACCCCCAGCAGATTGTACATGTACTTCTGACGGCTGCGGATGAAGATCTGCAGCACGCGTTTCATTTTTTCCACCTCGCGGTCTGTAACCTGAAGCTCATAAATGACACAAGTTGTATTTGGATATTTGCTATATGTACCCGTCTGAATATCCTCCCTCACAAACCCGCCATTCAGCGGATTGTTCGGGTGCTTGCGGCCGAAGCTGTACAGCTCGGATAATTCCCGGTTGAAAGAGATCGAGGCATGATTGTATGGTGCTCTGGTGTAACTCTGAATAACCTTGGTAAACAGTGTCCCTGTATTCGTAAGCAGGATGTAGATTGAACGGTCGGCTGTCATAACGAAATTTCCCCTTATCAAGTTGGCACTATTCCTTCATAATAACATAGGTACCCAATTATGGGATCTTACTTCTGGAATAAGCAGGTGATTGGTTCGTGAGCAGCTCGCTCTTCACACTAACGCTCATTTTTGCAGCATTACTCGTCATACATATCGTGTATAAAATCATTGCCAAGCTTCAGCCGGATAAGGATTATTCGGGCATCGGCAACAAAATCAAGACCTGGTGGGGCATGCTCGTCATTTTCTGTCTGGCTACGCTCTTCAATCCGATTGTTTCCCTCATCTCGTTGATGGTACTCGCGTTCTTCGCGCTCAAAGAGTATTTCTCCATGATCCGCAGTACCCGAAAGGCTGACCGCCGGCTGTTCCTATGGGCTTATCTCGCTATACCGGTACAGTTCTATTGGATCTATATCGGATGGTATGGAATGTTTATCGTCTTTATTCCGCTGTATGTCTTCCTCGTGCTGCCGCTTCCCCGCTTGATTAATAAGGGAACAGTCGGCTTCCTGCGAAGTGTAAGTTCTACGCAGTGGGGATTGATGCTGATGGTATTCGGGCTTAGCCATCTGGCTTACTTTCCGTTCGCAACACCGGAGTATGGGTCGAAGCTGGTCCTGTTCCTCGTAGTGTTAACACAACTTAACGATGTGGTCCACTATCTGGTCTCCCTCTATCTGGGCAAACGTAAAGTGGTGCCCACAGCCAATCCATTTCTGACATGGGAAGGATTCGCCTGTGCATTCGTGATCACAACAGCAGCCTCCTATTTCATTCACCCTTATCTGACTCCGTTCGATTGGCAATTCGGAATCTTTATCGGTGTATTGATCAGCCTTGCCGGTTTCTTCGGAAGTCTGACGGTGTCTGTGCTCAAGCGCGACTTGTTAATCGGGGACGACAACAAATTCGATGCACTCAAAAAAAGCTATCTGAGCCGGGTCGACAGCCTGACCTATACGTCTCCGGTCATGTTTCATGTCGTTCGTTATTTCTTCGATTTCATGTAGAGCAGACAACGCTTAACGCAAGATGCATTTTTGGATATCGTGCCAAAGAAAAAAACTGCACCTCCAATTGCTAGATGTTGTCCAACAATTGGGGTGCAGTTCAATATCGGCTGCTTATTCTTTATTTTTTCAACTGAACTTCCTGCTCAGCCAGGATTTCCTTACCCGCTTCATTCTTGTAGACAAGTGTGATTTTGCCCCGTTCACCCTTCATTTCATCCGAATACATAAAGCCGGAGAACTGTCCGTTCCCGCTAATATAGAAGCCTTCTTTACCGTCACCACCATGTTGAATGGCCTCTGCAGGCGAGTTAATAATGGTAATCTGGTTGGATGTCCACCGTAATTCAGAGAGGGTGTAGCCCTCTGGCACCTGACTCACGGAGAAGTCAAAGCTTTTGTTATTCTCTGTCGGCTTGTCCGATTGGTCAATTTGAATGGTGATCTGTTCTTCATTTGCTGATGAATCGGATTGAGCCGACAACTTTCCTTCATCGCCATCCGCCGTATTCGCCTGATCCTCATTGCCCTGCTTGGCATCCGAGTTCGGAATGGATCCTTTTCCCGCTTCCTCGATAGGCTGCTTGGATTGCGGATAAGCGTGTTCCTGAACCGACTCATTGTTATTTTTCGCGCCACAGGCGCTGATCAGCAGTAGAATGCAAAGCACTGATGCCCAAAGAGCAAATGTATTCGTGTTCTTTTTCATCATTGGTACTCCTTCCATCGTGGTCTAATCCATGTAAACGACACATGCCTTATTAATCACTACACCATATCGTCCCTCATGAAGCTCCATAATATGTAAACCCTCCGAATTTGATCATTACAGCCACACTTCGATGAGTTCTGAACTATTGACGTGTTATCTTGGTTAGACAAAAGCATTACCGAATTTAGGGGGGAACATATTGAATCGTTTGGTTTACATCATACTTGTCATCATTGCTACTTCGCTTATGGGTTCTTCTTTTGCTGTTGGCAAAATCGGGCTCGCTTATATCTCTCCACTTCTTCTCGTAGGTATCCGCTTTACACTGGCTGGGGGACTCATGGCATTATGGGTGTGGAACAAAAATCTCCCTTCCACCTTACCGGACTGGACCCGCCTATTCGTTATTGGTATGTTCCAGACGACCGGGGTTATGGCCTGCATCTTTCTTAGTATGCGTACCATTCCTTCTGGAGAGACCTCCATTCTTACGTTTACCAATCCGTTGTTGGTCGTTATTCTGGGAGGTCTGTTTCTCCAACTGAAATACCGATTTTATCAGTGGATAGGTGTCGTTATTGGTATTGCAGGCGTGTTTGTTACGTTGGGATTTCACTTGCAGTTATCAGAAGGAACGTGGCTGGGCATAGGCTCCGCTGTGTCGTGGGCCATTGCTACTTTACTCGTAAAAAAATGGGGGACCCGCTTCAGCACCTGGGTACTGACCGCTTATCAGATGTTATTCGGCGGCCTGCTCCTATTACTGCTCAGTTTAACGGTGGAGACACCACATCTGGAGCCTAACGCCATTTCCATTCGTGCTGTTCTATACCTGGCACTGCTTGGCTCCATCGTTCAGTTTGCTACATGGTACTACCTGCTGAGCAAAGGCGATCCTGGCAAAACAAGCGCCTTTCTTTTTCTAGCCCCGTTCTTCGGCATACTATCCGGCTGGCTGCTTCTTGGGGAGGTCATCCAGAGCTACGTTTATATTGGCGGGTTATTTATATTCCTGGGGATCTTTTTGGTAAACTGGACTGGAGGAAAGAAACATATTGCATTGAAATAAAAAATATTCATGCCTGATTTTCGGCGATGCCATGCGCATCGTTTTTTTATAATAACGAGGAAAGATGTGACTTCCGAAAGAACTGCATCTTGCTGGCTGGAACAAAAATCGTAAGGACGTGCGTTTAATGATCTCTGCTGAACTGAAAGAACAATATTATCAGGCTCTGGTTGCCAAAGATTCGGAATACGAAGGTTTATTCTATGTTGGTGTCAAAACAACGGGGGTATTCTGCCGCCCTACCTGCCCTGCACGGAAGCCCAAATTTGAGAACTGTGAGTTTTATGAGACCGCACAGCAGGCACTACTCGCTTCATTTCGCCCCTGTCAGCGCTGCCGTCCATTATCCCACCCCAACCAGGTATCCGATATAGTCCGAATACTGGTCGAGGCCGTGGAGAACAATCCGGAAAAGCGTTGGAAAGGTCAGGATTTCAAGGATTTGTCCATTGATGAGTCCACAGCACGCCGCCAGTTCAAAAAGCGGTTCGGCATGACCTTTGTGGAGTACGCTCGCGCACGCCGCATGGGACTGGCCTTGAAGAATATCCGCTCAGGCCGCACCATTATCGATGCTCAGCTATCGACAGGTTACGAATCCAGCAGCGGTTTCCGGGATGCTTTCTCCCGAATTATGGGCGCCGCTCCTACTCAAGTGGATGACGGGCGAGTGCTGAAGGCCTCCTGGATCGATACACGTCTTGGACCCATGATGGCCGTGGCAGATGATACAGCCCTGTATTTGCTTGAATTTGTGGATCGCAGAGGTCTGGAGCGGGAAGTGGAGCGCCTTCGGAAACGAACCAAGTCCGCCATCGTACCTGGAGTAACTGAACCCATTCGGTCCATAGAAAGAGAACTTGCGGAATATTTTGACGGGACTTTAACAGCATTTCACACCCCGTTGTTCTGTTTAGGAACACCATTCCAGAAGAGCGTCTGGGAGCAGCTTATGGCGATTCCGCCAGGCGAGACGAGGTCATATCAGGATATCGCTGTTGCACTGGGTAAACCGTCCGCATGCCGTGCTGTCGCACAGGCCAATGGAGCCAATCAACTGGCCATTGTAATCCCGTGCCACAGGGTCATTAATGCAAGTGGTGATCTGGGTGGGTACGGCGGTGGCCTCACTCGCAAGAACTGGCTGTTAACCCATGAGAAGACTGCTTATGAACAAATTCGTTGAGACATCGTCAGTGAAAGTAAATCCATATATAACGATATAACGGAGGAAAATCATCCTATGCAGACCCTGAAAGAACAAGCACAGCTATTTCACCAGCTGCACATCAAAGGTAATCCACTCGTGCTAGTCAATGTGTGGGATGCCGGAAGCACGCAAGCCATTGAATCGATTGGAGCCGCAGCCATAGCCACCGGAAGCTGGTCTGTTGCCGCGGCTCATGGTGAGCAGGACGGAGAGGTCATGCCGTTTGAATGGGTACTTTCCAATCTGGCTCGCATCACATCCAGCACTAAACTGCCTGTTACCATTGATATTGAGGGAGGGCATGGCAGGTATGCGTCAGAAGTGAAGGAAAACGTCCTCCGGGTAATTGAACACGGTGCTGTCGGCATTAACATCGAGGATCAACTTCCTGGTGGAACAGGTCTCTATGCCATTGAGGAATTCGTTCTGCGCTTGAGAGCCGCTCGGGAAGCCGCTGAACTGATGGACATTCCCCTATTCATTAACGCTCGCACGGATATATTTCTGCAAACGGCCCCATCGCAGCATACCTCATCCCACCTGGAAGAAGCCCTATTACGGTCCCACGCTTATGCAGAGGCAGGAGCCAGCGGGCTATTCGTTCCAGGTCTACAGGATCCACAACTCATTCTGGAAGTATGTGAACGCTCCCCGATTCCAGTAAACGTGATGGTGACATCTAACGAGCCAACACCAGCACAGCTCGCGAGGCTCGGGGTAGCCCGGGTAAGCTATGGACCTTATCCTTATCAGAGTGCCATGGAACACCTGAAGGAACTCGGTCGAAGCATTTTACTCGAAACAAGCTAAGAAGATTACAGGTGCAGGTTATATACACAGAAAAACACGAGGCAGTCATGCACTCGTGTTTGTTTACGTTTGATTTCATAGATCCATACAGTCTTTAACGTATACCGGTAACTCTGCTACTCTTTTCTGCCCTTCATCGTAAGCGGCGCATTCTTCATCATGGGATAGGTGCATAGAATCAATCCCCAGCTCAAAGCCCCCAAGACCGTGGCAAACACCAGGATGTTGATACTCGTGAACCATTGTACGAGAGCACTCAGGTCGGACAAAACGAAAGCCAGTGTAAGAATTAGACCCAAGCCGAAGAACAGGATCAGGAAATTGCGCATCCCCAGTCGTATCCAGCAAACCGTCAAAAAGATAGATAACCCGAGGACAAGAAATCCAATCATCAAGTCAATCCAGAGATAAGACAGGAATTGATAATGACTTGAGTGCAGCCTACCCAACTGATAAAAGGTTACACCAAGCCATCCCGCTTCATGAAGCAGATGCATAATTAGATAGATCACATTCAGAATGGTAATGGTACCAACCACCATCCATGCAGAGATGAGATAGAAGGATTTCAGAAACTGAATCCGGGTGCTCCCCAGTCCAATTGCAACAGGGTACAGCGTAATGAGGCCTGCCACGGCAAATGCACAGATCCCTCCGTACATGGGCCCGAACAGCTGAGTGGTAAAAGCAACATCAAATATGAAGCCCACTGCCAGATATACTGCCGTAAGCATAAGTGTAATGAGTGAGAAGAGCATCAGATACCAACGCATATCATCCAGAATCAGTCGATTTGTACCTTTTATTGCATTCATCCCTTAAGCACCTCCTGTTTCCGCGTCAGGTTAACCAAATAGTCCTGCAGGGTTGCTTTTTCAATGGAAAGACCATGCGCCTGCGCTATATCTCTCCACTCCTTGGAGTAAGAGGCATCGATCATCACCTTTTTTGTTGACCCGAGCTGTGCAGACTCAATGATTTTCTCACCTTGGGTAACCTGATCTATATCACGAATTAACCCTGTTAGCAGAATTCCTCTCTCGCGCATCTGCTCCATCTGTTCATGACACAGTACACCACCTTGATGGAGCACGATGAGTGACTCACATAACGGCTGAATCTCCTCAATATGATGGGTAGAAACCAGAATCAAGCGGGGATGCTCTTCATAACTTTCAAGCAAGGCATTATAGAAAAATTTGCGCTTCTCTGCATCCAGCCCGTTGGTCGGCTCATCCAGAATGGTAACACTCGCATGGCTTGCGAGGCCGAGAACCATCTGGGCAGCCGTTTTCATCCCTTTAGAAAATTTGACAATCTTCCTTTTGGACGGCAACTCAAACAGATCAATTAACCGCTCCGCCAATTCCTGATTCCACTCCGGATGGAAATACTGACCGAATCGTACCAGGTCACTTATCGTCCAATTCCTGCCCAGCGGGTGATTCTCCTGAACGTAGCAGAGATGCTTCTGAGCAGCCAGATTATTATAGGGGTCCTCCCCCATGACTTGAATGCTGCCCTGTTCAGGACGGTTGTGTCCAGCAAGCAAACTCATAAGTGTTGTCTTCCCGGCTCCGTTCCTCCCCCAGATTGCACTAATGACCGGCTCACTTTCATGCAATGTGGCATGGTCCAAAACAGGTGTCTGATGATAACCGTAGCTTACCTGATCTATACGAATCATGACTCACTCTCCTTGTCTCTCTTGCCTTTAATCAGATCAATAATCATGTCTTCATTCATATGAATCCGTCTGGCTTCCTCGAGCAGTGGCATAATGTATTCTTCGTAAAAATGCTGCTTTCGCTCGACCAACAGTGCATCTCTTGCTCCTTTGGCGACAAACATCCCAACACCTCGCTGTTTATAAATGATTCCTCTGTCCACAAGCTCCTGCAGCCCTTTGCGTGCTGTTGCCGGATTGATATTGTAGAACCGTGAGAGCTCATTGGTCGATGGAACCTGCTCTTCCGCTTGTAATCTGCCTTCCACAATATCATCCATAATCATCATGGCAATCTGATGAAATATGGGTTGTGATTCATCCAAAGTCGATTTCATGCCAATCCAACTTTCGTTATTTAGGTTAATTGGTTAGTTACTTGTGTAACTAACTATAGTACACAAATATCCAAAAGTAAATAGCCAACTATCCCGTATCTTCATTTTTTTGAATCTGCTGGTTCGAGTTAGTTCATCCGTTTAAGATGAAACAATGAACACTCCTTCTTTGTCATGATCAGAGCAAACAAAAGAAACGCCTCTGAATGAAAATTCAGAAGCGTTCCAATTTCCTAATGGGATTAAGAGCCGAAACCATGATCAGCGGTTCTCATAATTGCGGGGTTTGGAGCATCCGTACTTAAGTCAAGCTCACTTGCAGGAGTTAGTATGCTTACCACAATGCTACATGTAGCTATCAGCAAAGCCAACTTTCTCTTCATTGAGTTTCTGCACCTCACTAATAATCATTTTGTACTGCTGCTTGGCTGTATCGGTCGCATAATCCCTATACTGTTCAAACAAGCCGATACCCCTTAGCATCCCCCTGCCGCTGCTAATTTCAATAGAAAATCTTAAACTATCAAGCACAAATCCAAAGCCTTTATGATAATCATCTTTCTTTAGATAATACGCTCCGAGATCAGCTAAAAGACGTAAATAACGATCATCTGTAACCTGCTTGCTAACCTTTCCAATTCGATTACTCTGTTCCTGATACGTAAAATAGGATTGATACTGTTCAAGAACATAATCGATATTTTCACCATAACGATTAGCGGCGGTGACTATATCGCAAAGCGCAGGAAAAATTTCATTTTCCTTGGTAGATATATATTCTAAATAGGAAGGCAGTATCTCGAACTGCCCCGCCATCAATTGATAGATATAACGATTTGCTACAGCCCATTCCTGGAACTGATGAATAACCACAATCTCATCCTGATCGGGGTCCTTAACCCAGCTGTTATCTGCATATAATGAGACATATTTTAAAGCACTATCGTAATCCTTGAGATGATAACATGCACTTCCAGCAGCCAAATCGGAATAAAGGACATAGAAAACAATAGGCTTTTTGGTTTCTTCCTGTTTTTTTCTGCCATTCAATTCATAATGAATGGTTGCCTTCACTTTTAGCTTCTCGGACAACTCCTGCACTTTGCTCCATCGGTGTAGTGCTCCAAAAGCATTGATCAGTTCATTAAGAGCGTCCAACTGATATCGTTCATCCAGGCGATCGACATAATACTCGAACTTGGCTGCGATGATCAGGTTTCTCTGCTGGTCATTGGTCAGACCCAACTTGAACAGCCGATACTGACATAGAGCAAGACGCTCCGAATGCTGCATTTTCTCACTCTCAGCGATCGTTTCATATAAGAGGATGGCTGGTTTAAATCTACCTTCGTGGTAGAATTCCTCAGCCAGATCAAATAAAAGGGGAATATACGATAGATTATCCATCATCAATTGGATAACCTCTTCAATACAATTTAGCTTGTCTAACTCCGCACAACGGTGAAGGAAGGGGCCCAGTCTTCGCCAATCGGGGGTAGCATGAACGAAACACTCATCTATATACAATTCATAGAAATGGCCTTCTTCAAGCTTCATGGCTGAAGTGATTCGGTCCAACTGCTGCATCGCAATCGGGCGGTTTTTGTTCAAAATATTGCTCAGCGTACCCGAATTAATACCCGATGCTTCCGAAAAAAAACTGATGGACATCTGCTCGCGCTTCAGATAATTCTCTAAATGATCGCGAATCGTGGTTGTCGGCTCCAAACGAACACCACCCTCCCAAATTAAAGCCATATACAGGATTAACGGTTTGCAAAAGTAATTATATGTAATCCAAAAGAAAGGGTCAACATAATAATTTCAACTAATTTGTATTAATTACAATTTAATCCTTTTGATAAAATAAACCCCGTCCCCCTATTTTATACCGGGAATGAACGCGCATCAAATCAGGAAAAAAACAAAAAACACGAGCCGAATAAATGCTCGTGTTTTCGTATAAGAGAGTAGACTCTGCAACTCTGTTTGTGAATCAGATTTAAGGCAGGATGTTGCCAGCAGCACGATAGATTTCGTACCACTCCTGGCGTGTAAGATGAACATCTCCGGCTTTCACACAGTCCTTCAGGCGTTCAATATTCGTTGTGCCAGTTACAGGCTGCATTTGAGCTGGGTGACGCAGCAACCAGGCAATCGCGATGGTGGTGTTGCTCACATCATATTTGGCTGCAATCTCATCGATCTTGGCGTTCAGTTCCGGGAACTTGTCGCTGCCCAGGAATACACCTTCGAAGAAGCCATATTGGAACGGAGACCATGGCTGGATCGTGATATCGTGCAAACGGCAATAATCCAAAATACTGCCATCACGGTTCACGGCTGCATCGTTCTCCATGTTCACGTTGATCCCGCTGGAGATCATTGTTGTGTTGGTAATACTCAGCTGAAGCTGGTTGGCTACCAGCGGCTGCTTCACGTACTTTTTCAACAGTTCAATCTGGTTCGGATTCTGGTTGGATACCCCGAAATGGCGCACTTTACCTTCGCGCTCGAGCAGATCAAACGCCTCTGCCACTTCTTCCGGCTCCACGAGAGCATCCGGACGGTGCAGCAGCAGAACATCAAGATACTCGGTTTTCAGACGCTGCAGAATGCCATCCACTGAATTCAGGATATGCTCTTTGGAGAAATCAAACATGCCCTTGCGGATACCGCATTTGGATTGCAAAATCATATTTTCACGAATCTGGGGATTCATCTGTACCGCCTCTGCAAAAATCTCTTCACATGCCCCGTTTCCATAAATATCTGCATGGTCGAAGAAGTTCGCACCGACTTCCATGGCGGAATGAACAAATTGTTCTGCCTCTTTGTTGCTGAGTGAATTGATGCGCATGCAGCCTACGGCCACAACTGGTACTTCAAGTGAGCTGCTGCCAAGTTTTATTGTTCTCAAGGTGATTTCCCTCCATATTCGGATATTGGTATATACTTGTCTTCCAGCTTTGATTGTGACACAGATCTGCAATCGGTTTCAATGGATTTTTAGACATCTTATATGGAAAAATGGTCGTTTTTTTCTCCATTTCTCGACAGGCTTACGTTTCTTGAGGCACGATCACTTCAATATGTTGAGGCAGAACACTGATCTCGATAGGCAGTGCAGGACCTCCCTCCCCGTCCACATTGGTGCGAACCGATTCAGTGCAGCTTACCCGAACCTCTTTTGCCGTAAAATAATCCACATCCTTATGGCCCTTCAGATGCCCAAACAATAAGGAGGTTCCCAGTGTCAGGCTGTTAAACACACTGATATTGCGGATTACAAAACAATGAATCAGTCCATCGTCCACCACTGCATCCGGAGACAGCTTCTCAAATCCGCCAACCGAATTGGTTAGCGCAGCTAGAAACAACGGGGATTCCCCCTCCCACGTCAGCCCATCGTATTCAATCTTCAAAGGATAGGCGGGCGAGGACACGAGGTCCTTCAATCCTTCCTTCAAATAAGCCAGGGAGCCCAGCTTCGACTTGTCTTCCGATGAGACAGAAGATAACGCCTCAGCCAATGAACCGGCTGCCACCACATTGGCGAAGAGACGATCATTAACTTTCCCCAGATCCACCTTACGTACCTGATCTGAGCCAAGCTGCTTAATGGCTTCATCCGGATCGAGAGACAGATGGAGCGCACGGGCAAAATCATTCACTGTACCCAGTGGCACAATACCCAGCCTGGGACGATGGTTCTGATCCATCATGCCATTAATGGTCTCATGCAGTGTGCCGTCTCCCCCAATGGATATGACCAGATCACAGCCGTCTTTGCAGGCGTCCAGACAGTAACTGGTTGCATCACCCACCCCGGCTGTCTCATTAATCATCACTTGATATTGCTGCGATTCCAGAATCGCCTGAACTTCAGACACGTACTGCTGAGCCTCTTCTTTTCCCGATGACGGATTGCTAATGATCATGGCTTGACGCATAAACGCCTCTCCCCTCCACCTGCACATATTTACTTCTTCTATACCCTTTCTCGGGGGAGGATGAATAAGGCTGGCAGACCAAAAGATTTTTTTTGGTAAAGTTCACCTGGAGGAGTACAGATCAAGGCTTGTTTCATATAGAATAGAAGTAGAGCTGTTACCTGTCCCTGAAATTGATGTTCCTTTTCTCGGCTGACGGGTTAATAACTAGAGAAATGTTGAGGATTCATTCCTGTTGACCTGACCTTTACAATGCGTGGATTACATAAAAGCTAGAAGAACTTTTGAATATCGGAGGGAATGCATGCAATGAAAAGAATCGCACTACTATGTCTAATATTCATTCTAAGTATCGGTGCGTCCGGGCAAGCCATGGCCTACGCAACGATGGACTCGGGCAAAGGCATCATAGAAGATCCTGCACTGGAAAACGGACTTAAACTCATCTTGAACAAACCGGTAGATTCACCCTTAACTTCCTCCGACCTGGAACAGCTTACCGTTGTTGATCTGAGTAATGCAGGGATACAGAGCCTGTCGGGACTCGAATATGCAACCAACCTGACACATCTCCGCCTATACGGCAATGAGATTGAGGATCTGACCCCGCTGAAGCATCTGGACCAGCTCCGGGAAATCGACGTAAGCAACAATTATATTACATCCATTGAGGCACTCGCTGACCTGAAGGAACTGGGACGGCTGTACATCAGCAACAACTCTATCTCTTCCATAGAAGTGGTTCGTGGCTTCACCCGATTACATACGTTTTATGCCAGTGGCAATCAGATCTACAGCCTTTCCGCTTTGTCGGAACTAGATCATCTGAAATGGCTGGAGATTTCCAACAATGAGATCGCGGATCTGACTCCACTGGTTAATCAATCCCGGCTGCAGCAGCTGAACGTAGCAAATAATCGGCTTCAATCACTGGCCCCACTGGCTGATATGGATAATACATTATTGAGACTAAACGTGGCAGGCAATGCAATCTCGGACCTAACCCCGTTGCAGCATATGACGCGTCTTCAGGGGCTCGACATCTCGAGTAACCAAATTCAGCACCTCAAGGCACTTGAAGGATTGGTGCGGTTAACCGAGCTTAATGCGGAATCCAATCAGATCTATGATCTGGAGCCATTACGACAGCTCACCAAGCTGGAAGTGCTGAAGCTTGCGAACAATCGTGTATGGGATCTAACGCCGCTTGCCGATTTTACTTTTACACAGGCTATTCCCGTGAATACGGTACAGGACATCGGAGCTTCCACCTCTGTATCTCCTAACGTACTGACCCCGACGACGGAAGGGGAATCCGCCGGGTTGACTGTGCAAAATAACTACCTAGACGTATCGAGTGGCAGCAGTACCATGAGTCTCCTTAACCAGATGAATGTGCGGGAACAGAAACGCACACCGCAAGGCCGTTTCCAGCGTCTGATCGAAGGATCGACCACAGCCTATGTGGGTGATCGCACATACACCCTGGAAGCTGCACCTTTTATCCATGAAGGGCGTACGTATGTGCCACTGCGATTTGTGTCCGAACAACTGAATGCCCAGGTGGGTTGGAATCGCAACAAGCAGGAGGCCGTAATCACACAAGGTGATAAAACCATTCGCTGGACTGCCGGCAACAAACAGGTGGTTGTAGACGATTCGCTCCTGATGAACGATGCTCCCTTGTTGATCGAAAATGGTACGGCTTTTGTACCTGTTCGCTTTGTTTCGGAGCAGCTTAATACAACAGTCGGATATATCGGGCGAAGCAAAACGATTCTGATTTTTGAGAATAAACAGGTGGACAACAGTGTAGAATCTTAAAGGTTTTACGATAAATAAGCCTATCGCAGGTTCTTGTATGAACTACGTGCGATAGGCTTATTATTTATACAGTCGGTTTAATCCTGTGGCACATCCCAGCTAGTCAGCATGCCTCTCGCCATCTCCATCGTAGACTCTTCCCCTGTGATTAGAGCAAATTGTGCAACCAGTACCGGGTAAGCAGCCCACTGCTCCCGAATATGATCAAACATCCGGGGCCATGTTTTTCCCCCTGCCTTTTCGTACCGCTTTAACAGATCGCGCAATCCGGCATCCTGGAAAAGCCCATACAAGATCACAAAATCCTTCCCTGGATCAGCGATCTCCGCTTCCGTCCAGTCGATAAGCCCGGTTACCCGCTGTGTATGATCGACGATAATATGCGGTGGATGCAGATCACCATGATTGAATGTGACGTGCTCAGGCCAGAAATGGTCTGTAGACACCCATTTTTCCCACCGCTCGGCGAGTCGCTCCGGTACCGTAAAGCTCTGCTTAATCTGCTCCATATTGGCAGCAAACTCCTGGCGCACTTCCCTAGGCGTCTTGCTCCGCACTCCGCCTTGTACCGCTTCATTGGCATCAATGCCATGCAGTTGTACGAGTGCAGCGGCCAGCGAATCATAGAATACATCCGATAGGTCTTCCTGTGGAAAGCGCCATGCATATCCTCCCCCAGCAGGATCGACTACAGCAATCGGTTCACCGTCCAGCAAGGGGTAAGCAATCAGCTCCGGTGTACAAATTCGCCAATCCGGCACCTTAACAGACAAGTTATCCTGCACAACCCCCAATACCCTGCGCTCATTCTCGGCACGCTCCCATACATCTCCACGTCTTGGCTGGCGCAGAACCCACTTTTGCCCACTCTCATCCGTAGCAAAGGCCACCCTGAAGTCCATCCCGGACTCATTGATTTCCATCGAATCTCTGCGGATTCGAAGCCCATTCTGTTCAGCGAGCAGCCATATATCCTGTTGAAGTTTTACCTGTTCATTCGAAATTGGTCCTGTCATACCCATTCCTCCCCTTTTCCTCGGAAAAATAAAAAACACAGACATCCACGCCTGTGCCTTGATCTCGGATTAAGGGATATACCTAAACATGTGCAGTCTTATAGTGGTACATCAAAGAACCACTCTTAGGAAAGAGTGTCCACTATGAATACGGCATACGTGTAAATAGGCAAACCTCTCCCGATTATCTGCACACAGGCAGCAAGCAGCAACGCGTAAACAAACGTTTCGCTACTATCTCAATCGGAAAAAATGTGCCACACGTATCCCTCCGTTCAGTAAGTTACCCCTATGCTAACATATTCCAATTCCTGGTTCCAGCATGAATTTCCTGATTTGCCCATTCGCTCAGATCAATTCCCCCACTGGCCTTCCTGCATATAGAGTATAATGAACAGGTATACGATATTGGTATGGTGTAATGCTTATAGTAAGCATCCTGCACGTCTCGGGTATGATTACTCAAAACTAATGCAAAAGAGGTTAACGATGAGCAAGCAACAATTCAAAGATTATAAACTTGGCGAAGAGATCGTTCGGGCACTGGATAGTCTCGGTTATGAAACGCCAACTGAGGTTCAGACTGAAGTAATTCCGGTCGCTTTGGAAAATAAAGACCTCGTGGTCAAATCCCAGACAGGCAGTGGTAAAACAGCAGCGTACGGTATTCCAATCTGTGAGCTGGTGGAATGGAATGAAAATAAACCGCAGGCCTTGATTCTCACGCCAACCCGTGAACTGGCCTTGCAGGTCAATGAAGACATCACCAATATTGGACGCTATAAGCGGATTAAAGCCACGGCACTCTATGGACAATCTCCTTTTTATATTCAAAAAGCAGAGCTAAAACAAAGAACACATGTCGCCGTAGGTACGCCGGGACGTGTGCTGGACCATATTGAACGCGGCACGCTGCCGCTCGAGCGGATTGCCTATCTCGTCATTGACGAGGCGGATGAAATGCTGAACATGGGCTTTATCGAGACGGTACAAGCCATTATTCAGGCCTTGCCTCGCGAGCGCGTAACGATGTTATTCTCCGCTACATTCCCTGAGGATGTTGCCCGTCTCTCACGTAAGTACATGGATAATCCGGTAGAGATCGAGATCAAAGCAAGTGGTCTCACAACCGCTACAATAGAACACGAGGTTGTTCGGGTATCCGAAGTTAACAAGACTGCTGTGCTGGAGGATCTGTTTATCGTGGAAAATCCGGACAGCTGCATTGTATTCTGCCGTACACAGGAGAACGTGGATAAACTGTTCCGGGTGATGGCTGACCTGGACTACCCAGCAGACCGAATCCACGGAGGCATGGAGCAGGACGAGCGGATCGAAGTCATGAATGCATTCAGAAGAGGCCAATTCCGTTATCTGGTTGCAACCGATGTTGCGGCACGCGGGATCGATATCACGAATATCACTCATGTTATCAACTATGATATTCCGCTGGAAAAAGAGAGCTATGTGCACCGCACAGGCCGTACCGGACGTGCAGGTAAGACAGGTAAGGCTATCACGCTGGTTACGCCGAAGGATGGCAGACGCCTAGCTGAGATTGAATCCTATATCGGATTCGAGATCCCGGTTGTTCCGGCACCATCTGAAGAAGCCGTCGATCGCCGCAGGGAAGAATTCGAGAAGCGTCTGAAGATTGTACCTGAACGTAAAAAAGACAAGCGTGAACAGCTGAACCAGCAGATCATGAAGCTGAACTTCAACGGCGGCAAGAAGAAAAAGCTGCGTGCCGTGGACTTCGTAGGTACCATCGCCAAACTGGAGGGTGTCACCGCAGATGATATCGGGATTATTACCATTCTCGATAACGTGACCGATGTGGAGATTCTAAACGGCAAAGGCCCGCTTGTACTGGAAATGATGCAAAACACAACGGTCAAGGGGAAGCAGCTGAAGGTTCGCAAAGGGAAGCATGTGTAAGCAGAGAATACGAATTTAATACATCTTAGAAGAGGGAGTGTCTTCAGGCACTCCTTCTTTGATTTATGCAGGTTTTCAGCAAGTAAATGATCACGTCTTATAAAGAACTCCTCGCTCCCCCCGCTTTTGTATCGGAAAGCAACTGTTTGTTCATCAATGGATGAATTGTTCACTTGAAACGAATGGAAGTCCAGCTAGAATATATGTGAAAGCGCTCTACTTTTGCTCATAACCTTGGGGAGGTGCATGTAATGAGAAGCAGGAAGTATGCATGGATTCTGGTTCTGACCCTGACACTGACGATGTTTGGCTTCCATCCGGAACGAACGGACGCGGCAAGTGTGACCATTAACAACGGCTCCGATTGGCTGGATACCGCAGGTAACCCCATTCATGCGAACAGCGGTAATATTCTGAAAGTGGGAAGCACGTATTACTGGTATGGCGAGCATGCGGTAGGTGGCAAGTTTGACAGTGTTAACGTCTATACTTCAACCGATCTGAGAAACTGGACATTCAGCAATGCCATCCTCACCAAGGATTCCGCAACAGAGCTTGCCTCCAGCAAAATTGAGCGCCCCAAAGTGATCTACAATCCCGCTACGCAGCAGTATGTGCTCTGGGCACATTATGAGAACGGAACGGATTATAATCTGGGACGTGTCGCCGTAGCGACCAGCAATACACCGAATGGCAAATTCACGTATGAGGGTAGCTTCCGGCCACTGAACTATGAGTCCCGCGATATGACGGTGTTCGTGGATACCGATGGTACGGGATATCTCATCAGTGCCTCACGCAAAAATGGCGGCGCGAACGATACGATGGCTATCTTCAAAATGAATGCAAGCTATACAGGCGTTGAATCCTTAGTAGGCTGGCAGTTTGAGAACAGCTACCGTGAGGCTCCTGCCGTTGTGAAAAAGGGAAACCGTTATTACCTCTTCACCTCCCAGGCCGCTGGCTGGTATCCGAATCAGGGGGCTTATGCGACAGCTACATCCATGACTGGACCATGGTCTGCACTTACCCCCTATGGCAATCCTTCCGCCTTTGGATCACAGATTCATGATATTGCCACGATTACAGGCAGCAGCACCACGTCCTATATTTATATGGGAGACCGCTGGAATCCAATGAATCTGGGCGAGCATAAGCATATCTGGCTCCCTCTAACCCTGAACGATACCAACGGTACGGCATCACTGGAGTGGTATAAAGATTGGAGTATCGATGCTGCTACAGGTACGGTAGCGCCGTCCTCTCTCGTCAATCACGCTCAAGGCAAGACTGCTGCGGCCATATCCACAGCCTCCGGTTCTTCCGCTGCCAATGTGAATGACGGCAACTACCAGACTTCATGGACGGCCTCTTCCAATGCATGGCCTGCGTGGTGGCAGGTTGACTTCGGATCGCCGAAGACCATTACCGAGATCGATATCTCCTGGTTTATGTACAAAGGATCGGAGGGGTATTACAAATACAAGATTGAGATCAGCAACGATGGCGTCAACTATTCCACACTGGATCGGACCAATAACCTGACCTACGGGTTTACCACAGATGCAGTGCACTTTACGGCCCGCTATGTACGTATCCATATGGTGAATGCCGTGCTGTGGAACAACCCCGGTAATTGGTACACTCCAACGCTGCATGAGGTCAAAATGCTGGGTCCTGCTGCCCCGGAAGCGACAGGCTACAGCCAGTTCAGCTCACATAACTATCCGGACCGTTATATCCGGCATTCCAATTTCACAGCTCGTGTTGATGCGAATGTCTCGCCTGTACTGGATTCCCAGTTCCGCGTTGTTCCAGGTCTCGCCAGCTCTACGGGCATTTCGCTGGAGTCCGTCAACTTCCCGGGGTACTTCCTGAAGCGAAACAGCAGCAACAAAATTGTGCTTGAAGCCTATGCAGACACAGCTGCTTATAAGGGAGATGCAACCTTCCTGAGCAGCCCCGGCTGGGCAGACAGCTCCAAAATATCACTTCAATCGTACAGTCAGCCCGGGTATTACATCCGGCACTATGACTACGTACTGCAGCTCGATACCATTAACGCATCCAGCGGCTCAACCGTGAAAAGTGATGCTACGTTCGGGCGAACCAATTTCTAGTTTGACGTTGTGAAGGCTGATCTCATCCGTAAGAATCCATTATTATAAAGGCTGCATCTTAGAATCTGATCTAAGAGTGCAGCCTTTTATTATCTTGATGAATCGTATCACGCTACTCTTTCACCTCTTAAGCGCTATTCTTCAAATTTCTTATAGATGGCTCCCTGAATGTGCCATTTCACATTTAATAACGAATCTTTACACAAAAAAGCCACATTAGATTTCTCTAATGCGGCTCTTCATCCTTATTTTTTGGAATACACAATTTTCTTAATACTGTCGATGGACAGGAAAAAACGTTCCGTCAGCTCCTGTACAGTTACACCTGCAGCGAATAGGCGCCGGATCTGCTCATTACGCTCTTTCACAACGGCTCTGCTGCCCGATTTTTCGCCCCACTTTTTGTGAGCTTCCTTGGGTTTTGGAATGTAAACCAGCCCACCCGGGATGTGCCTCTGGATCTCTTTTAATAATTCTTCCGGCAAGATCGCATCTGCATTAATATAATTCATGCTGCTCCGCTCCTTAAAATTAGTCTTTAAGGCAGCAGAGTCATACGACGTACACTTCTGAGTTCTATGTGGCGGAAAGGAAAGTCATGGCTCTATGCAAACAACCGCCGTTGTTCATCGCATGGACTCTGCATAGAGCGGATCGTGAAACCTCTTATGAATCGAATCATGGTAGCCCCCCATTCGGCACCCATATGTAGGCGCTGTTTGATCCCTCACATGAATCCATTCGATCCACGCCCAGCGATATCCTCCTGATCAGCCTCATTCCATCGCCTCCACATTAAGAATATTGTCTCCAACTCTTCTCCAGCATCTCCCGAAGAGCCTGCTGCAATGGTTCTGGCGAGACCACTTTAACTTCAGGACCGTAGGCAAGCAGCTTCCGTGCAGTGAATGGGAATTCCTCCAGGGGAACCAGCCCTCTCCATTCATGGCCTTGAATCGACTGGAACAGCACATCCGAATGTGCGAGCCTTGTACCAAACTCGGTGAAATGCAGTACCACTTCCACGCCTTCCCTGTCGTCTTCGGATCTAAACCATGCTTGCAGGCTGGGAATGGACTCATCTATGGAATCAAGCACTCTCAATTGCTGCATGCGGTCCACGCGATATAACAACACATGCTCCTTATGGCGGGCGGGCATGTACCAAAATCCATTTTCATAGTAGATGCCAATGGGATAGGCCTGTGTTTCTCTCCTCCCTTTTCGGGAATGATACGTAAATTCAATCTCTCTTTTATCTACGGCAGCATGAAGGATTTCGGTCGTTAACATCTCTGCGTGCTCACCCGGATGCTGTACAAACGTCACATGTTCTCTCATGCGTACAATCAGGTCCTGCACATCCTGCGGCAAGGTGGAGAAATACTGTTCCGCCAAATGCTCTCGCATGGATCCATACGGAAAATCCGGGACCTGCTGCAAATATTCGATCATCAGGAACAGACCGAGTGCCTCGTTCTGTGTCAGCTGCAGGGGCGGCAGAATTCGATTAGGCAAAACCCTGTAACCCCCATTCGCGCCGACCTCCGTGTACAAAGGAAACCCCATCTCCTGCAGCGCATCCAAGTCACGCTGAATGGTACGGACGGATACACCGAATCGTTCTGCCAGTTCACGAGCGGTAAACTTTTTTCTTGAATCCATCAGTCTCATTATGGCTAGTTTTCGACCATTCATGATTCCACCACCCAACTACGTCAACATTTGTCATAGTTAGAGTGTATCATACGAAACAGAAGGGAGCGATCTATAATGTCCAATAAAGTGGTGCTGTACATTGCGATGAGTCTGGATGGTTATATTGCAAGAAAGGACGGTTCGGTAGATTGGCTGTTTGACGTGGAAGGTGACGGTGGAGATAACGGGTATGCTGCATTTTATCAAACGATTGGGACAGTAGTCATGGGCCGAACCACGTACGAAGACGTGCTTAAGCTATCCGAAGATTTCCCTTATGCAGACCGACCCACATATGTACTCTCACGTTCGGAGCAGCCACCTGCCCCACATGTGCAGTTTACAACCGAGCCAGTGGAGAGCCTGATTCCCCGATTACAGCAGGCATCCGATGCCGATCTATGGATCGTTGGCGGCGGTCAGCTGGTTCAGGCTGTTATGGAAAAACGGCTGCTGCATGAAATTGAAGTTGCCATCATTCCGAAAATTCTCGGAGAAGGCATTCCCTTATTTCCCGAGGGAATTGTACCGAGTAATCTGAAGATGATGGGAACACAGACACTCGGTCAGATCATATCCATCCGTTATCAGGTTCAGGTATAACCCAACCAATACGAGAAAAAGACCACGCTTCCCCAAAGGGGAAGTGTGGTCTTTGTTTTATTCAGGCCAGCACCAGTACAGCATTCCTCATTAAGCCAGCATTCCTTGCAGGTAGTCCGTTAACGTCTCTGCTGCCCGCCGGTGGGATAACTCGCCCGGATGAGTTCGAGCCCCAATCGTCTCTTCCGTTGTATCCGGAAGCTGCAGGACGGATACCCTTCGGTCGCCTGTCCGCTTCGTATAACGGTCAACCGCACGGTAGATGGCAGGCATCATAGGAAAACCAAGCATGCCATAGGCCCAGACAAGCTGAGCCTTTGGATTATTCTTACGGAGTTTGACCAGGAACCGGTCTACCGCATTCTCAAAAGCAGCCAAATCCTCTTCATGATAGCTCCCGTCTTCGTTTAAACGCTGCTTATGTACCTTTCCAGTTACCGGATCTCTCCATTCCGGTGTCTGGAAGGCACCTCCATCGTTGCTTCCCAGGTTGATTACAACCACGTCCGGCTGCCAGGACTCAAAATCATACGGGTCCGCGGCTCCGAGTGCCTGGTTATTCTCACCCGAGAGCAGACCGCAGACTTGTTCATAATAATCAGGAATGTTATTGTTCGGGTTATTGTCCCAGCTTGTAAGTACACCCCAACCGCTCTGGGATATCACTCTGTAGTCTGCGTTCATTGCCTCTGCTGTCATGTACGTATAGTTATGTATCGCGCTGAACCACATTGGAATCCAGTCTTCTTCCGCTCTGGCCCCTATTGCACCTTCTCCAGATGTGATGCTATCCCCAATAAACTCCATTTTGTACGGCTTCTCTTGCACAGGCAGGAATGCACCATCCGACTTCAGGGCATAGAATTGCAATAAGCAGCCCGGGTCTGAGCTCATGGCCTGCACATCCTTGACGATGCGTACGTTCTTCACTGTACCTTCGCTCATGCCCCGGAAGATACAGATCCAATACCGTCCTGCTGTAACCATCTGCCTGCTTACAGGAACTCCATTGATCAGGATACTGATCCACGGTTCATGGATATTGTAGTCCGACTCCACTTCCACCCAGAGTTCAGATCCTGTGACTTGGAGTTCAATGGCGCTGCCTGTCCAAAATAACGTCAGCGGTGCCCGCTGCTCTGTTGTCCTGCCATGTACTTTCAGATTCTGTATCTCAGACAGAACATGCACCTGTAACTTGTCACTCTCTCTCACCCTGTAATCCTCCTCTACGAATAATTAATCCAGGCCATGTAGAATATGAAGCGCTTCCTCTTTTGTTTTTACGAAGAACACATGCTTGCCATTATTGCACTCATAAATGAAATCCTTCAGACTTTTGCTGCTGTAGCCGTCAAAATCACCAACAATGGCAAGCTTCACCTGGTAATTAACGTACTTTTGCAGAATCTCACCGGCCTGCTTCGTTTTCAGATCGAAGAATTCTTCCGTAATGTTCGATTTGTCGATGATCAGCTTGTATGCCTCGTTCAGATAATTTACCGACGCCATCAGATCCAGTGCATCTTGCACTTTGCTGATGACGATGTCGTTACTCTCAATAATAGCAACCTTGGAGTTGCCCTGTTGATCGATTGTAATATCCATTTCACATGCTCCTTCCATATCTCATTTCCCTATACTATCTCGCATTTCCTTCGCAAAAAGCAATGTATATTTCACAGCAATATGGAACATTTCGCTCCTCCAACATTCCTGGGTTTGCTTCTTATTTGTAATCACTCGCTGGAATTCCTCTGCTATAATGGATTTATTTCCTATAGAAATTATATTTCGCGATTTGCCTAAGAAAGAGGGATGCTACCATGGACATGAAGTGGCTCGATTGGGCTAAACAGATTCAGGCTATTGCTCAGACCGGTTTAACTTATGGCAAAGATGTATATGATATCGAACGCTACGAGGAATTGAGAAAGATTAGTGTGGATATCTTGGCTAACTATACTTCTGTAAACAAGGAGAAGATATCACTCACTTTTGCGAGTGATTCTGGATATGCAACGCCCAAAGTCGATATTCGAGGTGTTGTTTTCAAAGATAACAAAATCCTTTTGGTGCAGGAAAAAATCGATGGAGCCTGGGCCTTGCCAGGGGGCTGGAGCGACATCGGTCTCTCTCCGTCGGAAGTAGCCGTGAAGGAAATCAAGGAAGAATCCGGCTTCGATGTCGTGCCCTTGCGCCTGTTGGCCGTATTGGACAAGAAATTCCATGGCCATCCACCCGAACCTTATCATATATACAAGATGTTTATTTGGTGCGAGATTACAGGTGGTACAGCTGAAACTGGTGTGGAAACCAGTGCGGTCCAGTTCTTCGACAGGCATGATCTGCCTGAGCTTTCGCTTGAAAGAAATACAGCAGAGCAGGTGAAGACCATGTTTGAGTTTCTCGATCATCCCACCAAAGAAGTCATTTTGGATTAAAATCAAACACGCCAAATAGCGACTCTCCCTTAAGTAGGGTACAGTCGCTATCTTTCTGTTTATTATAGATTCTGATCTGGACGGATCGTGTTCTCGAGTTCCGCACCTTTAATCAGGTTCCTTTTGGGAATCGACACATCAAAGGCGGTCCCTCGCCCGCTTTTCTCAGCAAATTTGACCGTGATATGTCCCTCCATGGACTGGACAATATCTCGAACATGGGACAAACCAATTCCTGTTGCTGCAATGCCTGCCTGATTGAATTTTGTCGTATAGCCAGGTTCGAAAATAATATTTCGCTTGGCTTCAGGTATTCCTTTGCCAGAATCGATGACTGCAAAATGTACATCTTCATCCTGTTCATAGACCTGTATCCGAATAGTCCCTTCGAGCTCGATCACTTCCACAGCATTGGCGATCAGATTGTTCATCACCGTTAAGAGTGGAATGTAAAAAGGCGATTCGCAATCATACTGCTGTTCCATTTGAATTTGTATTTTTTTATCCAGCATCTCAGCGTATTTAAGATTGCCCTTCACGGCGAAATTCAGAACCTCCGACAGGCTCATGTTGACTGCCTTCTCGCTGTCATATAGTTTCAGCAGTCCGGCCAGGATGCGCTGCGAGTCTTTCTTCACCTCATGGATCTGCTGAGCAATCCCCAGTGTCCGCTGACTGTATTGATTCATATCCTGTTCCCTAAGATCCCGATAGAGGTCGTAGCTATCCGCCGTTATGCCTTCGATTGTCTTCATGGCCTTTTTCAGATAAAAGACCTCGCCGTAGAGACCGGAGTTGACATTGAGCATTTGCTCCATTCGCTTCTCCTGCTCCGCATGCATGAGCCTCATCTGTCTCACCGCGATACTATTGTACAAACCGCTGATAAAATAACTTCGCAGCCCACCCACAACGAGCAGATACAGCCATTCTCTCATATCGAAGATGCTGGTCCCATTCAATACACCGCGAATGAAAAGCTCAATGAGATTGGAGGAGAAATCTACACATGTAATTAAGCCACCCAGGAGAAGCGGTTGAATCTCGTGAAACCTGTTCTTGAACTTGCTAAGACCATATGAGAAGACAATATAATAGATGCCCGCTCCAATGTTGTCATGCAAACTTTCCAGGACCGACATCGAATTCACATCGTACAGTAAATCTACGGATTGCACGATAAAGCTCACGATCCCCGTCAGAATCCCCGTCTTCACATAAGACAGATGCGGCATGATCATAAGCAGGAACAATAGGATACTCACGCCCAAACCGATTCGAAAATAGTCTTCCTGAAAAGGATTGATCTTAAATTGCGCACCAATGGCTGTAGCCAGGGCGACTGCCGTCATTTGTACATTTTCATTTTTAAGCCAATTACGCATATCTTTCTCCTACATGCCCGATTAGCGCTTGCAAATACCGTTCGGGCTTCTAATGCTGTATATAGTAACATACGTATCCATCTTTAGAAAATGAACGATGTAGCATAGCAGCATCCGAGAGTTTTTTACTACATTTCCAAAGCCCGTGAACCTGCTTTACAGCCGAAATATTACTTTCAAGTGCGTATATGACTTCAAGGTGCGTACTTCACACCTTTCTTTTGCTGGCTCACAATAATGTACAGGAAAAGAAAGGAGCATGCCCATTGAAACCCGATCAACCTATTACACGCCACACTGCTCTCGTTATTGGTGCGGGCGGAGTCATTGGAAGTAACCTTATTGATTATCTGACGACACTTCCGGAATGGAATGTCATTGGGGTATCACGCCGCGGAGGGCAAAACTCTCCGAGACTTCGTTATATATCGGTGGATTTATTGAATGAAGCCGATACGCAGGCCAAGCTGAGTCCATTGACGACGGTCACTCACATTTTTTATGCTGCTTATCAGGATCGCCCTACTTGGTCCGAATTGGTACAACCCAACCTGGCAATGCTCGTCAATGTGGTCAATGCCACCGAGCCCATCGCCCCCAACCTCCAGCATATCAGTCTAATGCAAGGTTATAAGGTATATGGTGCTCATCTGGGCCCGTTCAAAACACCTGCACGGGAAACGGATGCACACCATATGCCACCTGAATTCAATGTGGATCAGCAGCAGTTTCTTGAGAGAAGGCAGCCCGGAAGCGGCTGGACCTGGTCGGCAATGCGTCCGTCTGTTGTATGTGGTTTCGCACTCGGCAATCCAATGAATCTCGCCATGGTTATTGGGATATATGCGTCCATCTCCAAGGAACTTGGGCTGCCACTTCGCTTCCCCGGTAAGCCAGGTGCTTACCACTCCCTGCTCGAAATGACCGATGCTGCCCTGCTGGCTCGCGCTACCGTTTGGGCGGCAACCGACCCCCGCTGCGCCAATCAGGCGTTTAATATTACCAATGGCGATTTGTTTCGTTGGAATGAACTTTGGCCCAAAATCGCTGCCTTTTTTGAACTGGAAACGGCACCTCCACTTCCGCTCTCGCTGGCAACGGTAATGGCAGACAAAGAAAGTCTGTGGAAATCCATGATTGATAAATATGGCTTGATGGAAACCTCCTATGATGATGTCTCTTCCTGGGCCTTCGGCGACTTTGTATTCTCATGGGATTATGATTTCTTCGCAGATGGTTCCAAAGCCCGCCGCTTTGGCTTTCATGATTTTGTTGAAACCGAATCGATGTTTATGGATATATTCGCGAATTTGCGTGAGCGCAGAATCATTCCGTAATGGAATATTAAATGCAAAACAAGCGGATTCCCAAACCTCGGGAATCTGCTTGTTTTGGTAATTTCGGTTAACTATCCGAGGTGGGAGGCTTAAACAGAATTTTTGCTCGATTACCGTATACTTTTTCAACATGGGTATCTCCCCATCTGCACATCGAATGGAGAATCTCCTTAAGACTCCACCCATATTCCGTTAGCTCATATTCAACCTTCGGTGGAATTTGATGATGGGAAATACGGGATATGATTCCCGCCTCCATAAGTTCACCAAGCTGCTGGGTCAATACTTTCTGAGCAATGGCAGGCATGAGCTTCATCAATTCACCATTACGTTTTTTGCCAAAAGTAAGATGGAACAGAATAACTGGCTTCCATTTGCCGCCGATCACTTCAAGTAAAGCTTCGACCGCAGTATTATATACTTTGATCGGTTCCTGCATTTATCTCCTGCCTCCCTCTACACCATTTTCCCTTCTAGTCTACAATACAATCACTTTGCAATTTAATTATAGATCATGGTACATCGTTATCATCCAATAAAAAAAGCAGCCCTCGGGGCCGCTGGACATTCTTCATTTCAAGCTCTGCAGAATGTTTTTCATTTTGTTGTAATGCCCGCTTACCCGGTCAACCATGTAGTTATACATGAGCTGGTTCTCCGACAGGTTCGCCATTTCGGCATCAATGTCCACATTATTGCCGTTGTTGTTCATCGTTGTTTCGGTGTTCTCCACAATCCGGTATGGAACGACAGAAGAATTGAGATCTTTGGCAGGCAGATGCTTCGGATGTGTCCGGTGCATGTCCAGCTCTCTGGTTGTACCATTTTCAACGATACGTCTCAGTGCTTCTTCAAACTCCACCGATTTCTTTTTGTAATTGGGTGTGTCTGCATTGGCAATATTGTCCGTGGTGACCTTGTGCTGCACGTTCAGCACTTGCAAAAGAGATTCATTGCGTCTTGACGTGTTGGTTTCAATCACGGCTCAGTCTCCTTCAGAGCATAATGGTGCAGTCCCACTTATCATAAGAAAAAAAGTTGCCCTCTGTCAACATTCACTCAATTCTTACATATAAAACTCAACACAGCATTAGCGATTCAGCTTCTCAAAAATCTCCGCTAACTTCTCCCGGTCCTGTGCAGTTAATTTTTCAAATAACGCTCTGCGCAGCTTTTGTCCCTCCATGGATGCTCTGCCAAGAACTTCGGAGCCATCATCGGTGATATCCAGGTAACTATTGCGGCGATCGGATTCATCAACGACCCTGACAGCCAGATTCTTCCCGACCAGCTTATCGGATAAATAACTGAGAGTCGGCGGGGTAAGCCCCAGTACTTTCGCAATATCCGATGGTCGACTTTTTCCGTTTTGCTTCAAATGGGAAAGCACAAGAACATGAGAAACGCCCAGGTCCTCATTAAATGATTTGTTCCACTGTATAATCAACTTGTTGGTGAAGGTATCCATATTGTGTATGATTTCAAAAATTGTTTTCTCTTCCATAACTGCCTCCTCATAAAAAAGACAGCCCCTAATGAAAATTAAGAGCTGTCATTATTCTACACACTATTGTGCGGAGTATCCACCATCAATAACCAGCTCGGAGCCGGTAATATAGGAGGAATCATCGGAAGCCAGGAACAGTGCCGCTTTGGCAATATCCATGGCTTGACCCAGACGCTGCAGAGGCGTTGCCTGAATCAGCCGACCAAGCAGTTCTTTGGACGTGCTCAGGGATTGGGTCATAGGCGTTTCGATAATCCCTGGGAAAAGAGCATTGACACGAATGCCCTGACGTCCGAATGTCGTAGCCGCTGCTTTGGACAACGCACGTACCGCGCCCTTCGACGCCGAGTAGTGATTGAAGCCCTGCCCAATCATCGCAGTATACGAAGAAATATTAACGATGGAACCTTTCTTCTGAGCTGCCATATATGGAGTCACATGCTTCATGCCCGCAAACGGGCCAAATCCGTTAATGGAAAGCATCTTCTCCCAGTCCTGTGCGTTGATCTCCTCAAATGGTTTTTCGGATGAGATACCTGCATTGTTGACCAAGATGTCTATTTTACCAAATCGCTCGTTGACGACCTTCGCCAGTGCCTCCCAGTTCTCGTCCGATGCCACGTTTAATTTCATTCCATATACATTCTGCTTCTGGCTAGCTGTCTCCAGCGCCGCCTCATTAATATCTGCTGCAATCACGATGGCACCTTCCTGTGCAAAAAGATCCACCATGCACTCGCCAATGCCTGAAGCTCCGCCTGTAATAATAGCTACTTTACCTTCCAATTTTCCCATGTCCGTTGCTCCTCACTTTGTTTTGAATGTTTTTTTATAGGAATAAAACCGGCAATGAAGGCTTATACGCTTTGCATAAACTGCTCGAAATCAGGAACCGTTGGATTAGCGATATAATGCCCGCCTTCCACCTGAATCGTCTGGCCGGTAATAAATTTGGACTCGTCGGAAGCCAGGAATAGGACGGTATGTCCGATATCATCCGGTTCTCCGTGATAAGGCAGTGCATTATACTTTGCAAACATATTCAGCACGTCTTGTGGCATGTTATCCTGCGCTGCCGGTGTCAAAATCAGACCGGGTGCAACAGCATTACAACGAATGTTGTGCTTCCCGTATTGGGCTGCAATATACTTTGTAAGATTGACCACACCTGCTTTGGAAGCTCCATAAGCCACACGAACGGCATCACCTGTAAAACCTGCCATGGATGCTGTATTGATGATGGACCCTCCACCAGCACCGATCATATGAGGAATGGCAAATCTGCAGCCCAGCAATACACTCTTGAGGTTAACATTCATCAGTCGATCCCACTCATCCAGGTCTACATGAACCACGTCCAAATCCTTCTTGAGGTTCGTCAAGCCCACATTGTTAAACAAGCATGTGAGTTTACCGTACCGCTGTGCCGTAAATTCAACCGCTTCTTGAATTGAAGTTTCTTTCGCAGCATCAACGAATATGCCTACGGCATCGCCTCCTCGGAGTTGAATTTCTTTGGCAGCTTCTATAGCTCCATCGACATTAAAATCGGCAATGACGACTTTAGCACCTTCCGCAGCCATCAAGTTGGCAGCGGATAAGCCGATGCCAGAAGCTCCTCCGGTAACAAGCACGACCTTGTCCTTCATTCTGTCCATATTCACCACGCTCCTTATATTTAAGAAACCTGTAATGGTTCTAAGCTGATTATTATTTAGATATATAACTATTAGATGTCTAAATAATAGCACCAGACTAACCGATATGCAATGGCATGGCTACATTTAACTTATTTTGGTTATCCGAGAACTAAAATACCCTGTCCAACGCTCTCATTTGGAATGAAAGAGTCGGACAGGGTATTGGGTAGACTAACTTAAATTGAACCAGAAAGGTCAGGACGGCGATTGTCCTCATTGACCAGACTACGGACAAAGGTATCAAAGTCGGGAGCAATCCATGTGATCTTATAGTTGTTTCCCTTATCCACATGAACAACCTCAGGCTCACCCGCATTGTCCGATGCACGGTAATCCAGCATAATGATCTCAGCATCGGATGGGGACTTACATAGAACCACACCAATCTCCGGATAGCCACCTTGCTCAATGATCCATCTGCTGCCTTCTTCACCGCACAGGGAATGCTTCTTCTCCTGGCCGATGCCCAGCATTCCCGAAATCTCAATGAGTCTCTTCTCTGCAGCTCCCGCCTCGCTGACTGGAACATATCGATAACGAGGGATCCCACCATTATGTATTTTCATCATGTCGACATAGGCTCTAGGCAATTTGAAAACGAGCCTCTCCTCTACTGACTCAACCTGCTCGTCCGTAGGTGAAGGCAGAACCCAGTTCTGCAAAGCTTCGGCGTTGTCATCCCAGAAGTCCGTGGAATTCGGATCACTAACACTGGTCTGCTCCATGGAGATTGCCGGGACGGAGTGATCTGTCTCCTGAGCTGTCACTTGAGTTATTTCCTCAGCAGGCTTCTCGGCTGTCTTACTGCGAATCCATTCGAGAAACTCCTGTGTATCTTCATCCCCCGGATCCAGTCGGTCTGCTGTTTCAAAAGCCTCACGTGCCTTCTCATATTGCTCCAGGTAATAGTATGCCAGACCAATGCGATAATGCCACAAGGGGTCGTCCAGACCCTCTTCGGCAACCGTCAGAAATTGTTCAACTGCCTCTTCGTAACGCTCCAGGTTGTTCAGTGCTCTACCCAAATGACCGATCAGCTCATAGTCACGCTCTTCCACATCAATCGCTGTAATCGCATCCACAATCTCTTCGAATTCATCCTGTTCATGCCATTCTTCCAGCTGCTCCAATAACTCTTCTCTCATCCTACTTACCTCCCTGATCATTCGCTCGATATACCTTGCTGAAAATTATACCATTTATGAGATTGCCTTCTCCAGCAATGCCATTCCTAACTAGTATTCAAGTTGGCCTCATGCCATATTCAGCACGAGTGAATAGGTTGTGAAGACCCAGGAGTTTGCCAGATCGGCTGCTGCATCTCTACTAACCCACACAGAGGGTTTTGCTCATGCACATCCTCCGTTGAAGATCCTACTGAACAGCGCAGCAGCTTCGTCTGTTTCTTGATATACTTAAGAAAAGCTGATTCCTTCGTTTTTTATAAAAAAACCAGAGATCTTATCATCCAACTTCATCGTTGTGGAGTATACAAAATGGGGGTGGTAATGGAGCTTTTCTTGTCCTCCTCTGGAGTTACCAGAAACTTAAGCTTATAAAATCCACTGTTTTTCAAACGATCCATGGTTACCACCCCCAGGTATGATGTCATACGATGGAATGAATGTAATTCTTCCAATGTTTATGAAACAGGAAACAGGTCGGTTACCCTTTCCACGCATCCGGCCTATTCTCCTGCTTCATCTTAGGAATACTAAACGTTGCATTAGCTCTTCCGGATCGGAATCCATATCTCGCTTCTGTATTGCGGCAAGGTAACATCCTTGTGCTCATTTCACAGGATTTCCGGTCCTTCGCTAAGTTCATAATCGGATGAAGGAAACCACTCGGCGTAGATTCGTCCCCACACATCCTGAAGCGTACTCGGAAAGGAGCCCACTGCAGTAAACACAGCCCATGTCGATGCGGGTACCTCCAGGCATGCCAGACCATCGGGGGCCACTTGGGTCGTGGCTGCACCGATATAATGATCCAGTTCGCCCTTCTCCTCCATCCGTCCTTCACTAAAATGAGCCGAAGCACTGATGATCCCCAGCGGCTGAACATTGGATAACCCCTTGATCGTCTCAATCAATTCCGGGGTAAGCTGCTGATACATCGCAGCAATGTCCGGGTTCACCCCGTTGAACACGATTGGCACCCTTTTACTGATTCCCACAATCCGAAAGGCTTCTTTCTCTTCAATACGATAGTTCATTTCGCTTCCTCCTTGAATGGTCAATTGAAATGTCATCCGGGGGAAGGCCTTGAGCGAAGGGCCATGATTCCTCGCTTCCGAGGGTGTGACCCCATGCATGCTCTGAAAAGCCCTGGCGAAGGAATCCGGCGAGGTATACCCATATTTGAGCGCAACATCGATGACTTTACTGTCATGACTGCTGAGCTCCATTGCTGCCAGCGTCAAGCGCCGGCGACGGATGTACTCTGATAAGGTAATACCGCTAAGAAAGGAAAACATTCGTGTAAAATGGTATTCCGAACAGCACGCGATTCGAGCTACCTCTTTCATATCCAGTGTCTCCGTCAAATTCTCCTCAATATAGGCCAAACCCTCATTCAGCCGTGCCAGTGTATTCATCATCATTCCCTCCCCCATTGATCCAAGCATAACAAAGCCTTTCTTCCGGCATCCGACATTCCCTGCACCATTCTGCAGGCAGCATTTTATTGATCCGCAGAACGTCCAACATAGACGGCGAATTCTCCATTTTATAACAATGCCGTTCCTCTTACTTGTCATGTACATATTTTATAGAAAGATAGTTTTGAACTCACGGATAAGGAGCGCGATCGAATGGGAGCCAGCCCGGGAATAATCAAGAACAAACAAGGCGTGTCTATCATTGCCTGCACCAAGCGCCAGAACTATATCCATAATCTATTTAAGAATTACAGCCGACAGAAGCACTCTAAGAAAGAGATGATCGTTATCGTCAACAACGATAATATTCCTCTTGCTCCTTATCAAAGCTTAGCCAAAAAGCTTCGGAACGTACACGTTTTCCGTCTGCCGGAACGTACCTCTCTCGGTGCTTGCCTCAATTATGCGATCAAGAAAACAAAATACAGCTATATTGCCAAGTTTGATGATGACGATTACTATGCTCCCTACTATTTGGCGGAAAGCCTGCGGACCTTCAAGAGCACGGATGCCGATGTCATTGGCAAGCGGGCACATTATCTATATTTAAGAGGATCCAGGAATCTGCTCCTTCGTTTTCCCCAGGATGAACATCGCCCCGTAACCCTCCTCCCTGGTGCTACGCTTGTTTTTAAACGGGATGTATTCAACCATGTCCAGTTTCCGAATCGAAGCGTCGGTGAAGATGATCTGTTTTGCATAAGAAGTAAACGGAAGGGATACAAAGTATACTCGGGAGACAGGCATAACTTTGTCGCGATCCGCAGGAAAAACTCCTCCGGCCATACATGGATCATCAGTGATCACGAACTCATCTCGAAAAGCAAGAAGATCCGAACAGCGAAGCATTATAAGCGATATGTACAGAAAAAACCAAAGGGTGAATTCTGATGGCAGCTCCAGTTCGTATTCATGGTCAACATGCCGTTTCCATCATTGTCTGTACCAAACGGCAAGAATGCATGGACAACCTTTTCCGTAACTACGGGCGGCAAAATTACAAGCATAAGGAGCTTATCGTCATATTAAACAATGACAAGCTGAAGGCGAGCAACTATATAAAGGCCGCTAGTCCATATGAGAACGTAAGGGTAATCTCCTTACCGGAAAATCTATCCCTTGGCTTTTGCCTTAATCACGGGACTGCACTGGCCAGATATACCCTCATTGCCAAATTCGATGACGACGATTATTATGCACCGAGCTATCTAAGGGATAGTGTGCGAACCCTGGTAAAAACCAATGCAGATATTGTAGGGAAACGGGCCCACTATATGTACCTTAACAGCAGAAAACTCCTTCTGCTTCGTTACCCTACGAAGGCGAATCAATATGTCCCCCTGATCCAGGGCGCAACCCTTCTTGTTAAACGACAGGTGGTCACTGAGGTTGGATTTCGTGATAAAAATCGAGGAGAATGCGTAGCATTCTGTTCGGACAGCTTGGCAAAAGGCTACAGGATCTATGCGGGGAGTCCATCCAACTTCCTTGCGATCCGTAGAAAGAATTCCGCAGATCACACATGGATTGTGAGTGATCGAGATCTTTTGACTAAAAATGTGAAGGTGCTGAAAGTGAAGAATCCAAGAAGATTCGTACGTGCCCAGTTATCTAACCAATAGTTCCACCTGATCTCTGTGAATATAAAATGAGATAATACCGCAAAAAGAGCAGCGTTCAGCTGCTCTTTCTTCAATGTATATCTGCAGGTTTTCTCTTTCTTAATAAACCAGGTACTCCGCCATAATCTGCTCGATGTCATACGGAGTAACCCCTTGCTCCACCGAATAGACTGTGTCCGCCTGATCCAGTGTATCGACCAGTTCACCCCTAGCCTTTGCATGCAGCATGAACAGGTCGTACAGATCTGGCTTGCGCAATCCGGTCATGGCTTTGCCCATCAAGACCATTCCCTTTTCATTGCCCTCTACATTGTTGTAATAGTTTGGGTGGCTGGTTAGGGCAAGATCGGTCCAGATCACCGTGCGATCTACCAGATCCAGTATGACAGGAATCGTAATCTGTGTATCGGCTGTAATATCAATTTTGTTAGCCACCGTAGATGGTTCGAAAATCTCACCCGACCCTGGCTTCTTGCGCATCATCCACCCCGCGAAGCATTCCGGAAGATCGCAATACGGATGACTCGTGAACGACAGCAATGAAGCAACAACATATCGGCCGCCATAATTAACGATCGACGGAATATGCAGGTCAATGAACTCGCATGCACCCTGCGGAGCCGATACGATATCTCCACTGTGAACAGCCTTATACTTGGTGGAACGCAGATTCGTATAGGAGATGTGCTCAACATAATTCCAGTTCTCGTCATACATCACCGCAGACAGGTCAATATCAACGCGTCCTGTGTCCTGCCCGTTGACCATGCCTTCCTTCCACCAGTTGAAGAAACGAATCGTATCTCCTTCACCCATGGGTACCCGGCTGCCTCTCACGAGGGTACGCAGGGCCTTGCTCGCGGAACGTTGGGAAAACGGCACAAGATAGTCATGGAGCTGTTCATCGATATACGTCTTACCCAGCGGAGGAAGAGCAGCGAATCGTTCAATCAGAGCCTGCTCGCACAATTGCACAACTTCCCGGCACGTCGTCTCATCCAGCTCTGGCAGCTGATTCGGAACGCCGAATGCCTTTGCCACGTTGCCTTTTGGGAAAAAGACACGAAGATCCTGGGGTTCATTACGCTGGGCAAAATGTTGTCTCACCTGCAGCAGCACCGGCGTCGATACCTGTGAAGTTACCTCACCAAATGCCAACAGTACATAGGCCTCATCCTCAGTGATTCGCAATAGATGATCCAGTCTTCTGGCAAATTCACCCGGACGCTGCGACAGCAGATCGATCAGGCTCCAGGTGTTGTGATACTGGAACGCCAGCTCCACGCTTCTGTTGAAGGTGGCAAACGGCTTGTTATTGCGCAGAATATCAAAGGCTTCTTCGCAGCGAGGATACCGAAGCTTATATTCGGAAGGATGCAGAATCTCCCCCAGACGAACCCAGCGATCCTTATACCGGAGCATGTCCTCGGTGATCGGCCCGCATTGCTCCAGTAGACCAAGCAATAGACGTCTCTCACGACGCTTGAACTTGCGAAAGCGTACAGGCGCAGCCAGACTGACATCACCGTTCGACCAGGCAGCAGCCAAACGCAGGACGTCGGTTGCTGTTTTGAAGTACGGACCGATTCGTTCCAACCTCGCCTTTTCATGTTTCAACAGCGAAGCCACCACGAAGCCCACATTCTCCTTGAACGGAATTTCAGTAGGCAGTATCGCATCTACTTCATCCGGTTCCGCATGTTCCAGTACGGTATCGATGTCATTCTTGTCCGTCTCCGAAATGGATCCCTTTGCTTCAATCAGCTGGAGGATGAGCGTTCTGAAATCTTCCTCACTTCCCAAGTGGATCACTTTCAGATCTGTCTTGTCAGACAAAGGCTGTCTATCAACAGGTTCACGATCAGGATATACAAGGGTTAAGTAGTGAATGATGGCATTGAGATACAGCTCCGCTTCATCTTCCTGCATGACCTGCATGGGAAATCCCGGATACATCGGTTTGTACTTCACATGTGCCCCGACCATCACTCTCAGATCCGCCACCAACTGAACAACTAATGCTTCAAACTGTTCCTTGGATAATCTTCGTACGGATCGCATCAGTTCATCGGAGAACGTGTATCCCAGCGTTTCAATATTTTTAAGGGCAGTAGCCAGATAAGACTTGGGCAGTTGTTCCTCCCCTTGATGTTCGATAATCAGTTTGTTTGTTCGCCTTAAATAAATGGTATTATGGTTCATGATTAAAGAGTCCAGGAAAGCTATATCCCTATATAACGTGAAAGGTTAGATTGAGAAGGAAGGAATATAATAGCCTGGGCGCCTCCTCTCTTGAATAGAAATCCTTCAGGAGAGCTGCGACCCTATTCATCCAATTGAGTTAGAAGGAAGGATCGCAATAGCCTGAAGGCCAGAGGTCCGAAGTTCGTGACCCGAACCTTTGGTAGACCCATCATCTCAGATTCCACGATCTCCCAACAGGGTGAAAGTATTACGACTGCATTAACCGTTCGCCAATATCGCCCGTAATGAATACAGCTCGCTTGATAGTCAGCCAAATAGGGAATGCAATGATATTCGTCGAATACCACTATATATAAGAATTATCTAGAGATCTTCGCATGAATCGAGGTTATGACAGATGGAACTTCAAACACTATATAACGAGTATCTGAATATCAAATTCAAACGCGGATTACCGCCTGTACGAACGAAACCTTTTGAATACGGCTTATACGCAGATGACAGTGCTGGTTTGTTTCTGACGGATCACCCGGAAGAGACTTTCACGAATTGGATGTACGAATTGATACCAAGAGATCCGCATTATATATCTGCACCAGACTGGCAGCCTGTCCTCGCAGACGTTTTTCAACAGATGGATATATATGATGAACTGGTTCTGTACTACCTTCTGTTCACCCTAAACACCACGCTGTCCGTTAACTCGCATAACGCGTACAGCACCATGAATGATTTCATGAAAAACTACAGCTTCCTGCAGCTGTCTCACTTGAGCGAAATCACCCGTTTAAACGAGGAACAGAAGCACCAGGTAAGAGACTTTTTCTTCTTTTACTACCTTTATGCTCATCCGGTTAACGAGGAAACGCTCTACGCGTGTTCATTTGACGGTCAGAACTTGGTGCATACCAAAACCGATATTCCATTGGAGCGTTATTTCACGGCATTTCATGATCACTATAGTACAAATATTAAGGAGTACACCGAGCAGATCGCCATTGCTCCACACGATATCCAAGCCTGCAAACACCTTACGCTGCAGCTTCTGCAGTGTATTGAAGGGAAATTGGCCAAGCTGAACATGCCTGAGGAGAAAGGATTAGAAGCGGTGCTGCGGCTCATCAATGATGTGGATCAGATGCTGCAGCTGCACGACAATAATAAACCTGCGTTGTTTGAGATGATGAAAAATTTCCTGAAGGAAGCTCGTTCCACTCCCTATCGGGACCACTGTTTCACGACGCTGCTTCAGAACTATGCTTCGTATATCCTGTTTTTCAGGTTTGATGAGATTCATGCATTGGTGGAATATTTCGAAGACACCCCTGAGTGGTGCAGAACGATTATCAATAAGATCTTTATGGACACAATCTTCATGGAGCGAATATTGCGACAGAAGCGCATCGATATAACCACGTATCCGAATGTAACTCAGTTCTTTGAGGACGAAGCAAAACGGATCTATCTGTAGCTCCGGAGGGAGTGCCGTGCACTAATCTAGAATAGTACGTCAAAAAGCCTTCACCGACGTTAATGTCAGCAAAGGCTTTTTTTATACTCTATTCTTATCCATTGTAATAATTACAGTAAATATGAGGCCATGTTGTTCTATCTCCTTTGCCTCTTTACACCGAAGCAACCTTCTTCTCATCCGTCAGCCCAAGTGCCTTGGCTGTCGTCGTGTGAACCTTGCGAAGAAGATCCGGATTCTCCACCAGGGACTCGCCGTAAGAAGGAATCATTTCCTTAATCTTCGGCTCCCATGAATCCATATGCTGCGGGAAGCATCGCTGCATAATCTCCAGCATGACTTGCACCGCAGTGGAAGCCCCTGGTGATGCGCCGAGTAATGCGGCTATTGAGCCGTCGGCAGCAGTAACGACTTCTGTACCAAACTGAAG
This sequence comes from Paenibacillus sp. 7516, assembly GCF_002272715.1. Classification (NCBI taxonomy): domain Bacteria; kingdom Bacillati; phylum Bacillota; class Bacilli; order Caryophanales; family Paenibacillaceae; genus Paenibacillus; species Paenibacillus sp. 7516. The sequence goes on along the minus strand of NZ_NPBI01000024.1, from coordinate 66,524 downwards.
TGTGCCTTTGCCGCCTTGCACCGTATCCTTAATGACCTGCACGCGCTGACCTGCCAGAACCATATCCCAATCTTCGCTTTTGGCACTTGGAACAAAATCACGAAGTTCCTGCATACGCTGCTCTTTGGACAACATAAGCTGTTGAATCAGATATTTGGTCAGTGAGATCTCTTTGACTCCTGCAGCAAGCATAGTCAAAAGGTTATGTGTTTTGACAGACGTGATGAGGTCGGCATTCGAACCGGTCTTCAGGAATTTGGGTGAGAATCCCGCAAATGGGCCAAACAGCAGCGACTTCTGATTATCAATATAGCGGGTATCCAGATGCGGAACAGACATCGGCGGAGCGCCCACCGAAGCTTTACCATACACCTTGGCATGATGCTGCTCCACAACCTCCTGATTTTTGCACACCATGAAAAGTCCGCTGACCGGGAATCCGCCGATATGTTTACCTTCCGGAATACCGGTTTTTTGCAGCAAATGCAGGCTTCCGCCACCCGCACCGATAAAAACAAACTTGGCTGTATGGCGCTCTACTGCACCGTTGCTCAGATTCTTCACCGTTAATTCCCAAGCTCCGCCTTGCTTGCGTTTAATATTTTTCACACTATGTTGGTAGTGGATATCCACGTTTTGATTCTTCAGGTTATCGAGCAGCATACGCGTTAAAGCACCAAAGTTAACATCCGTACCGGAGTCGATTTTGGTAGCTGCGATCGGTTCTTTCCCCTTGCGGCCTTTCATCATCAGAGGAATCCATTTCCGCAATTTTGCCGGGTCGTCCGAGAATTCCATACCTTCAAATAAAGGGTGGTTCGATAAGGCTTCAAAACGTCTTTTCAAAAACAGGACATTGCTCTCTCCATGCACATAACTCAAATGGGGGAGCGGCATAATGAAGTCCCGCGGATTACGAATCAGATTGCTATTAACGAGATAGGACCAAAATTGTCTGGAGACTTGAAAATGCTCATTCACCTTAATGGCTTTGCTGATATCTACGGTTCCGTCCGGTCGTTCAACGGTATAGTTCAATTCGCAAAGTGCAGAGTGGCCCGTTCCGGCATTGTTCCATTCGTTGGAGCTTTCCTCTCCTGCACTGGCGAGCTTCTCATAAACCTTAATATTCCAATCTGGTGCCAATTCCTTCAGCAAGGTTCCCAATGTTGCACTCATAATTCCGGCACCAATCAAGATAACATCTGTACTCGTTTGTCCCTGGCTCATGTCTACCGTCCTTATATCCTATATTTGCCAAAAGGATGTAAGCGTTATCGATTTGGCATTTGCAGCGAGCCCGTTCTTGAACTGGCCCAAACCTCTTCTGAACGAAATTAAACCTTGGTCATAGTGTATCAATATTACGGTTAGATTGAAATATGCAATTTTAAGTTACTTGGTTTACCTGTTAGTATACTTTAGTTTCAACCTTACCGCTAACCCGCTTATAGGGGTGAAAGATTTATTTTTTCAAGATAATAGAAAACATGGCAAGCCATAACGCCATTATAGGTTAGGTTTCTAGGTTTATAGGTTTATACTTCTCCTCATGAGGAAAAAAATCGAATGTGCCGGCCCTCGGCAAGGAAAAAGCCTATTCCAGATGATGAATTCCTGGAATAAGCTTGTTTTACTGTGGCCTCTTAGAGCAAAACGTCCGATTAGCATGTTACTCGCTAGCATGTACATGGTATCTTCCCCGAGGTACAACCAAAGGGGAGCCTGACAACGGATCTTCTACCACGGTACAGTCCAGGCCAAATATGTCTTTCACCATGGTGCTGGTAATGACGTCAGAAGGAGCGCCCTCTGCGACAAGCTTCCCTTCCACCAACGCAATGATATGATCCGCATAACGGGCTGACAGGTTGATGTCGTGAAGCACCATGACAATGGTTGTACCATGCCTCCGGTTAAGGTCGGTGAGCAGATCGAGAATCTCAACCTGATAGGTAATATCTAAAAAGGTTGTTGGTTCATCTAGAAAGAGAATATCCGTCTGCTGCGCCAGAGCCATCGCAATCCAGACCCGTTGTCGTTGACCGCCTGAAAGCTCATCGATGTTATGGTTGGCAAACTCGGTAATGTCCATGATCTCCATGGCTTCTGCTACCGCTTCGTAATCCTTCTTGGTCCATCCGCTCAGCAAGGACTGGTGCGGAAACCGCCCTCTCCCCACCAAATCGGCAACGGAGATCCCTTCCGGGACAATAGGGGATTGGGGTAACAGCCCCACCACCCTGGCCAGCTGCTTGGGTGGGAATTTGCTGATCGGCTTCCCATCCAGCGTAATTTTTCCTGATATCGGCTTGATCAGCCGTGCCAATGTTTTGAGAAGCGTAGACTTCCCGCAGCCGTTAGCTCCAATGATGACACTGATTTGGTTGCTGGGAATCGCAAGGTCTACGCCATGAATAACGGTTTTATTGTCATAGCCAGCCACTAAGTCTTCCGCTTGGAACTCATGCGTCGGTTTCATTTATAATTCTCCCTTTCGGTTCATTCGGATGAGCAGGTAGATCAGATAAGGCGCTCCGAGAATGCCAGTGATGATGCCGACAGGATATCTGACCTCGAACGCAAATTGCCCGATGAGATCTGCAGCCAAGACCAGGTTAACGCCAACAAGCCCCGCCGGAATGGCATTTGAGAAGCCTGATCCGGCTAGCCTCTTCGCGATAGGTCCCGAAAGGAAAGAAACAAAAGCGATCGGACCCGTAGTGGCTGTCGCGAGAGCAATCATGCCTACAGAACACAAGATGAGTACAACTCTTGTCTTATCCGTAGCAACACCAAGTGATGTGGCCGATTGTTCTCCAAGCTCCAGTAAACCAAGATGTTTGCCTAGCACAATAATAAAAGGAGACAGGACCAGAACCGCAATGATTAAAGGCGGAAGCTCGTCCATCTTGGAGCCGTTGAGGCTGCCGCTGAGCCAGCGAAGCGCAGTTGGAATATCCTGCTGCGAACTGACCAGCAAAAGATAGGATATGACAGCATCCAGCATGGCCTGGATACCTATTCCGACAAGGATCAATCTTCCGATCGAGAAGGTTCTTCCCTTGGATAATACATAGATCAATACCACCGTCGCAAGACCGGCAATGACCGAAGCAATGGAAACAACGGCTCCATTTGCATGAATGACCGTGATGCAAAATACGGCTGCTGCGCTTGAACCGGAGGTTATACCGATGACATTCGGATTCGCCAAGGGGTTACGCAGCATGGTCTGAAAGATATAGCCCGCCATACCGAAGGCAAATCCGGCAAACAGCCCTGCAAGCATCCTTGGTAAACGTATGGTATAGATTGCAAATGTCGCCCCCTTGATCTGCTCACCGGAAAGGACCCGGATGACATCACCAAGCGGGTAAATGGTATTTCCCAGCAAAAGCATGGCACAGCATAGCGCGAGCGCGAGTATGGCAAGTAATACAGTAACAACGACCCACCGACGTCGTCTTTGACGTCTGCCCGATATAATCAATTCCATCGTATTATTTCTCATAATGAACGCACTTTCGATTTGATTGCTAGAATGATAAGAATCGGAGCTCCAATGAAGGCTGTAACCACACCGACCTCGAGCTCTCCCGGACTGCCGATGAGCCTGCCAAGCACGTCGGATATCGTCAAGATAATCGCACCTGAAATCGCAGACATCGGAATAACAAAACGCAAGTCAGAGCCGAGTATAAGCCGAATCACATGTGTCGCCAAAAGTCCGATAAAACCAATGGGACCGGCTAATGCCGTTGTTGCACCACACAATAGAACCGCCGCAAGTGCTGCGATCAGCCTGAGCACTCCCGTTCGAACACCCAACCCGGTTGCCACGTCGTCACCCAGTGCCAATGCATTCAGTGCTGGAGCCGTAATAAAAGCAATGATGATACCCATGGCCAGAAACGGCACAAACGTACCGATATCGCTCCAGTCGCCTGAACCGACGCTGCCGACTTGCCAGAACCTGAATTGATCCATAACATAAGCGCGTGGAATCATGATGGCAGTCACCAGAGAGGAAAGGGCTGCCGTTATGGCCGCTCCCGCTAGCACCAGTTTGATGGGTGTAGCGCCGCCCCGCCCCATGGAACCGACAGCGAATACAAATACAGCGGTAAGCGCAGCGCCAACCAAGGCCAGCCAGATATATTGGCCTGCCGTATTTATGCCCAGAAAGGCAATGCCGAAAACAACAAACAGGGACGCACCCGTATTGACACCCAGAATACTCGGGTCTGCAAGCGGGTTGCGCGTGACCGATTGCATCAATGCTCCGGAAACGCCCAGTGCAGCTCCGCAAAATAAACTGAACACGGTCCGTGATATTCGTTTGCGGACGATATTTGCCCCGTAGGAGTCTACATTTGAATAAAACAGGCCATCTATCAGTTCATTCCATCTCACGAGCCGGGAACCGAGCGTGAGTGATGCCAACACGCAAACGCCGAGCAAGACGATGCAAAGGAACAGCACCGTCTTGAAATGTTTAGGCATATGAAGTTTTAAAGAATGGTTTGGGGAAGTCGAAGAACTATTCATTGATCTTGTCGATCGCTGCCCCGATTAATTTCAAGTATTCATCAATGGTATACGCAATCGAGAGCGGGTTCGGTGTTCCGGCAGCAACCAGAGGTGTGTCGCTATCGATGAAGGCAACAGAGCCTCTCTCGATCGCAGGGATTTTACCCAGCAAGGAATCGGCTTGAATGGCCTTTAACAATTCATCATTGCCGTATCCGATCAGCAGATCGGCATCGTTAAGAGCCTCTGCATTCTCAGCACTTAGTTCCAATGAGTAGCTTTTCGGATCCTTAATGAGTTCGGTGATACTTTCGGGATTACTCAATCCCAGTTCTTCCAAGAAAGAGACACGAGAGTCGACTGGCGTATAAATATGCAGTTTGGACATGTCTTGTGCAGAGAAGTTCACCCAAACTACTTTTTTGCCAGCAATCTGGGGATAGGCACTCAGTTTCTCCTTAATCATGTCTTCGGTATCTTTGATCAGCTGCTCACCTTCCGCTTCCATGCCCATGCCTTTAGCATTAAGGTTTACTTGTTCACGCCAGGTCGTTGCCCATGGAGCTGTTGGGTAAGCCACAACTGGAGCAATCTCGCTTAATGTATCGTAGTCTTCTTGTGTAATACCGGAGTACGCAGCAAGAATCACGTCAGGGTTAGCATCCGAAATGGCTTCAAAATCAAGACCGTCTGTATCCTGGAACACGTTCGGATCTGTTACACCAAGCTCGTCCAGTTTCTCTTTGGTCCAAGGAAGCAGCCCGCTATCATCCTGAACACCGAAGTTTGCCGCTGAGAATCCAACAGGGACAACGTTAAGAGCAAGGGCAATGTCATGGTTGGCCCATTGTACGGTAACCACTCGCTCAGGCTTGCTTTCGATCACGGTCTCACCAAGAGCGTGCTTGATGGTTATTGGATATTGTGTACTTTCATCTGGCGTAACCGCTGTTTCTGTCGCTGATTCATCCGTGTTTGCCGAACTGTTCGCTGCTGGAGTTGAACCTGTCGTCGAATCGGATTGCTGTGTTGAGCAGCCCACCAGTGCCAAGATCAGAATCATCGAGATGATTAGTGCTTTTAATGAAATGTTTTGTTTCCCCTTCATGTGTAGACCCTTCCTTTTCTCCATTAAATTTTTGGATATCATGATTAACGATCCTGTCTTGCTGTTACTGTAACTACTTCACGAATCATTGCGAGAACGTTTTCAATCAACCTGGGCGGTTGAATGAAGCTGATGTCCCGAATTGTTGTGGCGTGCATCTGCTCACTTGAAACTCAGTCTCTATGTATCGGTGCCCAATCAACCTATAGCAAAAGTAGAGAATGATGTTTTCGTATATTTATGCATTTATACTTATTGTGACACTGATAATGATTATCGATATCACAAATTTACCTTTGTTTTAATCGATTGTCAACAAAAAATATGTATGCATACTATCGGGAGTCATGAAAAAGGAGGGAACACAACTTATTATATTCTCAGATATCTTACGTTAAATAAGCAAACCAGCAAAAGTATGAGCTTTCAAACTTACAGAAAAACAAAAGTAACATCAAAAAGCCACAATCAATTCTCATTGAAAGTGGCCTATTCGTTCGGGTATATCTTTATCCCCTACGTCTCGGGTTTACTCAGAAGATTGAGATGAGTTCCTTCGTATACGGATGGCGTTCTTCTGCGAACAGCTCATCCGCACCAAATCGATCGACGATTTGTCCTTCTCTCATGACGATGATTCGCTGGCTCATACGATGTACGGCAGCCAGATCATGAGAGATAAACAAATATGAAAGCCCCAGTGATGTCCGTAAGTCGGTTAGCAATTGCATAACAGCGCCCTGTGATATCACATCCAGGCTGGCTGTCGGTTCGTCAAGAACGATAACGTCCGGTTCAATACTAATGGCACGTGCGATGGTTACACGCTGACGCTGCCCGCCGCTTAACTCATGCGGATAACGTCCAGCCAAATCACTTGTAAGCTCAACAGCTTCAAGCAGCTGCTTCACGTAGGCGTCCTTAGATGTATAGGCAAAGTGAGACAGCTTAATGTCTCTCCCGAACTGCTCATACGGATCAATCAGTGAATCAGCAATTTTCAGTTTTGGATTCAGCGCTGCAGCCGGATTCTGAAATACAATCTGGATCTTCCTGCGGTGCGGACGCAGGCGTCGGCCGCTAAGCCGCGTAATGTCCTCACCGCCAAGCATGATCGAGCCGGAATCCGCATCTTCGATCCGCAGCAGACAGCGAGCGAGCGTACTCTTGCCACAGCCGCTCTCGCCAACCAGGCCGAGGCACTCCCCTTGGTTTAAGGAGAAAGACACGCCGTTAACAGCTGGACGCTCAGCGCCAGCATAAGTGCGGCTGAGATGTTCCACACCCAGCACGGGTTGGTCGGACAGCTCGGATTGACCCTGGTCCTGTTGGACAGGTGCCTCAACCGGGAATGATTCCTTGTGGTACTCCATTTCGGTTGTCTTCATTGCGTTTCCGCCTCCTTCAAACCCGATTTCAACGAGCGGCTCAGAACAGGAGCTGCTTCAATCAGTTGACGCGTATACTCATGCTGCGGATGGTCAAGAATACGGTGTTTCCCGCCCGATTCGACGATCTGTCCTTCCTTCATAACAGCTAGCCGATTGGCGTAACGGCGCACATGGCGCCAGTCGTGTGTAATGAACAGAATGGCGCAGCCAGTCTCAGCCTGCTTACGCGCCAGCAGCTCCAGCACGCGGTGACCCGAGACGCTGTCGAGTGCCGTAGTTGCCTCGTCGGCAATCAGCAGCCTTGGCGATAGCATGAGCGATGTCGCGATGGAAGCACGCTGAAGCTGACCACCGCTCAACTGGAACGGATAGCGCCGAAGCAGCTCTGCGCCAAGCCCAACGGACTCCAGCGCCTCGATGGCGCGTTTATGCCGGACAGCAGAAGACTTTTCTCCATGGATTTTCTGATATTCATCGAAATGTCCGCCAATACTTCGAAACGGCGTAAACGCCCCCTGATAATCCTGAAAAATATATGAGATGCGGCTTCCCCGCAGGGCGCGCATCTCCTTCGGTTTATGTTCGAGCAGGTTACTGCCTTCAAAAATGATTCGCCCCGATGCGTGCAGGTTGGACGGAAGCAGTTGACCAATCGACTGTGAAAGAAGACTTTTGCCACTGCCGCTCTGTCCAACCAGCGCCATGAATTCGCCTTCCCGAACGGCGAGAGAGACGCTGTCGACAATGGTACGCTCACGGCTGAAGATGCTCAATTCCTCAATGGAGAGAATCACGGCTGCACCTCCTTTTTCACGTCAAAGCGGTCTCTCAGATAGTCGCCGAGCATATTTGCAAGCAGTACTACCACTACGATGGCTAAACCCGGATAGACCATAAGCTCTGGCCGTGACTGGAAGTAGGGCCTGGAGTCATTCAGCATTGCTCCCCATTCAGGCGTGGGTGGCTGGGCCCCAAGTCCGATGTACGATAACGAGGAAATGAGCAGGATGATCTTCCCCAGATCGAGGCTTGCCAGTACGAGCACATGCCCGGCAATATGCGGGAGCAGATGCTTGGTCATAATGCGTGTGTCTGACAGTCCATTGGTTCGTGCGATACGAATGTAGTCCTTTTGCGACTCGGACAGGACGGTACTGCGGACAAGGCGTGCATAGCTGACCCACTTGACGATTACGATTGCCAGCACCAAATTACCGATACCCGCTCCAAGCAGCCCACTCAGCACGATAGCAACAATCGTGTCAGGAAAGGCAAGGAAGCCATCAGCAATTCGCATGAAGAGCTTATCAATCCAACCACGCTTGTATCCCGCAATCAGGCCAAACGGAATTCCAATGAGCAGTGCCGCTCCAAGTGCCAACAGACTATAACCGAGCGTCTGGCCGCCTCCAAGCAGCAGCCTTGTCAGTACATCTCGACCCAGATGGTCGGTGCCGAATGGATGGAGAGCACTTGCACCCTGCAGCCGTCCGCGTAGGTCGGTTAGTGTAGGGTCATGCTTAAGATAAACAAAGGCATACATGGAAGCCCCGATGATCAGCAGCACAAATAACAAGGCGGTGATCGCCTGTAGGCTGTGTTTTTTCGATTTTTTAGCGGCCAGTGGACGCAGAAGCATCGTTTTCATCGGTGGGCCTCCCTTTCCTTGAGTTTCATTTCCGGATTCAAATATCGATAGGATAGATCAACTGCCGTATTTACAAAGAATACAACGACCGCCATGATCAGAATATAACCCTGAATCAATGGATAGTCGCGCTGGCGTATGGCATCAACGACGAGCTTGCCAATGCCCGGGTAGGCGAACAGCACCTCAATGACGACAACCCCACCAATGAGGCTGCCTAGACTGACACCAAAGACGGTTATGACTGGTGGCAGACTGTGGCGGAAGGCATGCAAAAAGAAGATGCGACCTTCAGATAACCCCCTCGCCCGAGCAGACCGAACAAACTCCTGACTCAGTGAATCCAGCAGGCTGGAACGCAAAAGACGCACATAAACGCTGGAGATGGCAAGTCCCAGCGTCAGAGATGGCAAAATAAGTGATGCGAATCCGTCCCGCCCCATGGTCGGCAGACTGCCGAAGCGCACGCCGAACAGGTCGATCAGAATCAGGCCAAGCCAGAAGCTGGGCACCGCCGCACCGACAATGGACAACAACCGGCTGCCCCGGTCGATCCAGCTGCCACGATGCAATGCTGACAGTGATCCTAGTGGGATGGCCACAGCCAGCATGACCAGCAGAGCGCCGATCGTAAGTTCCGCTGTAGCCGGAAGCGCCCTCATTAGCGTTTGCATAACCGGCTGTCCTGTCGAGTACGATACGCCGAAGTCCAGACGGATGAAGTCCAGCAGCCAATTGCCAAATTGAACAGGCAGTGAATCATTGAAGCCCATTTCTTCACGCATAGCCTCAACCTGCTCCTGACTGACAGATAGTTCGTCCACATTCAGAATCGTGAGCACCGGGTCGCCGGGAGCCAGACGGATGAATAGGAAGCTCACAAACATAATGAATAGTAGAAAAATAAAAACTTCGAGAAACTTGCGAAGCAAAATGCGAAACATTACATCACATCCAGCTTATTGGTAATCATGTAATACTCACTGCGTGTGGTAACCCAGTTCTTGATCTTCTTGCCGTTGTAAGCAACGATCGTACCCGGATGCAGGACAAATGAATTCAGCACGTTATCGTGCACGTAATTGGCGGCCTTTTCTGCAAGCTCTGCGCGCTTCTCCGGATCGACTGTGAGATTCAGCTCATCGATGATCGCCGTTAGCTCCGGATCCTCTGATCCACTGAAGTTGAGTGCGCCCTTCGGATGATATGTTGCATTCAGATAGTAACCAGCGTCACCTCGCGGTGCTGTCAGATTACTATAGGTTGCCAGATCCCAATCCCGATTGGACGCCATATAATCCTCCGGCGTATCGATCTGGCGAATTTGCACATCGATGCCAATCTTCTTGGCGTCAGACTGGAAGACTTGGGCAATGAGCGGCAGGTCTGCGCGAGCCGAGTATGTAAGCAGCGTCAGTTGCAGTGGTTTGCCATCTTTGGTCATAACGCCGTTTTGCAGCGTGTAGCCGGCTTCCTTCAGGTAATTAACTGCTGCTTCTTCACCTGATTGTGATGCTGACTTGTCATAGGTAGGTGCGAACGGCAGAGACGGCAGGAACGGTCCGATAGCCGACTCACCATAGCCAAGCAGAATGGTATCAACGATACCCTGACGGTCAATTAATGCATCCAGTGCACGGCGCACATTCAGGTCCTTAATGCTTTCACGCTGCATGTTCATCGTCATTTGGTGAACGCGGAACGTGGAGGTAGACTCCACAGTCATGCCATCGATTGCTTTAAGGGATTCCAGACTTTCCACTTCCGGACGGTATACGATGTCGACTTGTCCGGATTGAAGTGCGAGTGTACGAGCATTGGCATCCTCGTTAAACGAGAACGTTACCGAATCGAGTGGTGAAGCTCCATCCCAATATTCATCGTAGCGGTCCAGTTCTAGCTTGCTGCCCGGTGTAAATGAATTCAGCTTAAACGGCCCGGTGCCAATCGGCTTGTTTACGATGTCCGGCTCGCTCACGTCAATAATGGCCGTATTCGGATTGACCAGTTCGGATGCGAATTCCGGGAACGGCTGTGTGGTCGTAATCTCCAGTTTGTCGCCCTCGGCTTCAATCGTGTCGATCTTAAGTGCGTTCTGAATGGCTGCACTTTCAGTCAATGCGCGCTCAAGCGATGCCTTAACGGATTCACCCGTCATCGGCTTGCCATTCTGGAATGTTACATCATCGCGCAGATCAATCGTCCAATGCTGACCGTCTTCACTCTCCCAGCTCTCAGCGAGCCATGGTGCAACGGTCAGATTCTCTTCATCGAGACGAACCAGCGTTTCCGTAATGCCCGCTCGTAGCGGAACGTAGCTGGAGTCGACATGGGGGTCAAGCGAGTTTGTGGAAAAGTTATATAGGAAGTGAACGTTTTTATCGGTGGAAGGCTGCGCAGCGGGACTCGTTTCGGAAGATCCACAGGCGCTCAACAATCCGGCGCTCAGAACCAGGGAGGTCAGCACCAGCAGCGGCGTCTTTTTATTCAAGGTAATGCCCCTCTCTATCAATCGTTGACTTAATCGTAATTATTATTATTTAAACAATGAGTATTATCATATCGTAATGATTACGTTTTGACAAGAGATATGTTAGTGGTGGAACGCAAAAGAAACCCGACTCTCAAAAAGAGAGCGGGTTATCTTATCTTGATGTATTGGAACAATATTCTATTAATCTCTTTTTTGCCCGCTTTTGATTATAGCCTTAAAACAAACTTACACGTACTGTGAATTACAAAAATCATTGATTCACCCATGCTGCTAAGCCTTCATCACTAATATTAATAGGTTTTTGTTTTGACATGTAGTCAGCATTTGCTAATGGAAACACATAGCCCCCAGCAATAATGTCTCCGTGTCGTCTTCTAACGGTTCCTCCTCTTTCAATTAATCGAATGAGGGGTTTGTACAAATCATTAAACTTCAATGCTATTTCATTTCCTGAATCAATTAAGAATACCCACTCCAAATATGCTTCACAGGTCCCTTTCATAAAACTGTTGGTCAGCTTCGCTAACTCAGGGCATTTTTCTGTTAAATCCAGATCAACGTCATGACCGATTACATGAGAAGCTTTAAAAAAAGGGTATGGAGATTTTAAATCATAGGAAGTTATTAATAAGGCTGCTCGTCTGATATATTCTTGTATTAGTGCCATATTTGACGGTACGTCAACACTGCCAGAGATGCTCCAATCTATGTTGTTAATTCTTTCTAGAGCTTCGGAAAAACGATTCATAAATATACCATTGTTATCTTTCGTTTTAGTCTTAGTTTCTAAATCGTTATACTGCTCCAGGACACCTGCCAAATCTAGCTTATTCTAACACTCCAAAAAATCATTCTATGATTGCTTTAAAGGGAGCATGTCCTGTTTCAACATTTCTCAACAAAGTAGGCTTCCTAAACCTTAGACTGCACTGTAATTTAAAAATAGCTACAGCTTCATCAAACCCTACAAAAATTACGTTTATCCATATAGGCACCATGGGCTCTAAACCGCATAGGATGTTAACCGCATTGACTAATGGTAATTTCTTCCCACCGATATTATCCTCGCTCAGAATATTTAGTCGCATCATATCATCAGCACTATTTAGAGGCTTATCCCTTTCTCTCACAGGCTCAATAATGAATCTGTAATCGTTGAATTGTAGTCCTTTTCTATTTGAAATTTCTTGAATTGTCTTTAATAGATTTTCTTTAAATATTTCTTTATTCATCTGTTTTATTTGTTCCAAGGTTATCCCTACTTTCCTGAGATCTTCGTACTTGAGACTTTAACAAGTTCGTTGGTATTAACATATCCTGAAGGCGTTGTATCTATAGAGAATACTTCCAACCATGCATTTTTAGTTTTTATTCCAGCTTGCTCCAAAATTTGAGGAAATACTCTTGCTTGCTCAACTGTAGGCGTGTAATGTCCAGACAAGTTGGTTATTCTTCTAAGCCGTCCATCAGAGTTTATCTTGAGCTTCCCTGCTGCTTGAACAGATTCACCATTCGCTAGAAAAGAGTGCCCTCTCCCAACGTGAAGTTTACCGTTCATGTCTATAACAAAATCCATCTCATTAATTCCATTTACATTTTTGATTCGTCCATTCTCTATATTAAAACTAAACTCTTTTCCAACTTGAGCATCAGCAGGGTACCTATTATTTATTCTTTGTGCAGGTGCAACATTGCCAGAACTAGTAGCGCCTAAACTAGCAGCCTCAATATGCTTTTTAATCTTCGCCACAGCTGGGTTGGATGATGGCAAACGGAACGGACCTTTGCTGCCCGGCATACTTCCTTTAACCATCGAAACGGCCATAAAAATCTGACTAAGTTTAAGCGACGTAACCATTGTTTGAGCATATTTATCTGAGACTGGCTCGCCTGTAAACGGATGTATTCCATTCTCAAATGCCTTGATCTGGAGCGCGAAGATATCTTCCCCTGGTGGCTCCATGTTCATAGGACCTTGCATACCTTTTACATCCAAATTCCCTTTATCCTTCTCATAAGCCTGGAGAGCTGTCTGATCCGTAACGCCTTTCTCATTCACAGGGAGCCATACTCCAAATGCTGAGTTATACGCCATTCGATAACCCTTATCTTCCGAGTTTCCATTACCGGTCAATCTTGTCGTCATCGCCATCGCACCAACAGCTCCAGTTGCACCTGCCAAACTAACCTGCCCAGCATCTACTTCCTGAAAACGGGCAGCGATATCCTTCAGATCCTTGGACGTGTTGATCATACTCTCTAATGCTCTCTCCAGTATAGGCTTGGATCGCTCAAACTCATAGTAAAAACGTTCCTGCGTTGCACCCATCCACATCGCCTGGATGAACATAATCTGCCTGGTCAGATCGCTCCGAATGCTCTCCATTTGTTGTCTGGCCTGATCTACCTGATTGGATACGTGATGTAGTTGTTCAGGGGTAACTTTAATTGTACTCATATGTATCTCCGCTCATTGATATAGGATTAACCTATGTTAGCAGAAGTTTCAAACGCAATACATCAGGCTAACATCCTGATTTTACCTAATTAATAGCATTAAACCCTATTCCCATCAGTCCTATGGTCCTATATGCATATACCCAAGTTAAAGGTTAAAAAAACAAATGACACCAATCGGCTTGGTGTCATTTGTAAGACATATTATAGAAGTGATTCTCACCTCATCAAGAAACACCTCGCTCCAGCTCCGCAAACTCAACCCGATTCCGCCCATTCTGCTTCGCCTGATACAGTGCCTTGTCTACTGCTGCAAACAGTTGGGTCAAGTACCCTTCCGGATTATCCGGTACCTCATCACATTCAAAATCCTCAATGGATAGAATCCCAATGCTGATCGTAATGGATACCTGCCCAACCTCATGATCTACCACCATAAGGTTAGACTCCACGGACAGCCTCACCCGTTCTGCGATTTTTTGAGCTAACTGGCGTTCCGTGTGCGGAAGGTAGATCATGAACTCTTCCCCACCGTAGCGCGTTAGGATATCGGTCTCCCGGATGGACTGTTTCACAGCATGAGCTGTGCGGTACAGCACTTCATCCCCAATGACATGTCCATAGCGATCATTGATTGCCTTGAAGTAATCAATATCCAGGAGAAGGAGTGAAAATGGCGTCTTATAGTGAACATTCGTAATGACCTCATGCGTCAGCTGCTGGGTCAGATAACGACGATTGTAGCAGTGAGTCAGACTATCCGTAAGCGCCAGCTCTTCCAGTTTGAGATTAGCCTCGGATAGCTCCTGACGAATGCGATCCAGGGCATGATTGCGTTCCTGAAGCATCTCATTCTGCCGATTCATTTCTTTCACATAGTAGCGCTCTTGCGACACATCCTGAAACGTCAGGAGATGACCAAGAGGCATCTGATAATGATCAATGATTGGAGAGGTTTGGAGGATAAAATGACGCTCCATGTCGCGCTCCTCCACAATGACCTCAATCTGAGACAGCGTATTTTCCTTTTGCCGATACTGATCCAGAAACGACACACTGTTGCCCTCTACACGAACCGATCCCAGAAATGCCTCCATATCAAAACAATCCCCAACATGCAGATCCATGAAGGATCTGGATGCCTTGTTTGCTTCAATAATGGTCTCATTCTCATCCAAAACCAGAATGCCATAGGGAATCGTATTAATCACATCCTCATGGGCGATGGAAACCAGATCGAAGACGTTGTACCGCTTGATGACATAGACAAAAAATAAATCCGACAGAAAAATCCCCAGCGACGTCAGTCCGGGAATGATGAACGGTATCCATGCTCGCAAAACCACATTCAGAAGGGCATCGATTGCTGCAAAAACAGCCAGAACGAATATGCCCCACAGCGTAATTTTCACCTGTTTTTTAATCGTTGGTGATTTATCGGAGGCGCGAAGTGACCCGAACAAAATAAAGAGGGAAGCTATAAAGTAGCTCACCAAAACAATCATGACAACCCAGAACCAGGGGCCATAGGCCCGTTCGACATAACCACCCTCCAGCGGGGTTACAAACCAATGAGCCGGGTTGATAACCACACCAATGGCTGCAATAACAGCTGGTACGAACAGCAGCATAACTCTTTTTGTCCCTAATCGATCCGCATAACCGGTAATGAAGATGGTCAACAGCAGCCAGCCACTTCCAAGCAGTGAGACGGCGACGAAAGACAGGGTCACATAAAATAATTGCCAGCCCGGGTTATCCGACAACACGATCGCAAACTGACAGAAGGGCCAGAGCATCATCAACCCATGAAATAGAAAGTAAACCTTATGTAAGTTCGTGATTCTAGCGGTAGCAAAAACATAAACGTATACACCTAACAACAGGACGAATAAAAAGAGATCATACCATACCAATGGACTCACAAATCTTCTCCTTCTTGGTTGCGACTACTA
The DNA here is from genome assembly GCF_002272715.1 of Paenibacillus sp. 7516. Taxonomy (NCBI): domain Bacteria; kingdom Bacillati; phylum Bacillota; class Bacilli; order Caryophanales; family Paenibacillaceae; genus Paenibacillus; species Paenibacillus sp. 7516. The sequence goes on along the minus strand of NZ_NPBI01000024.1, from coordinate 50,938 downwards.
CGATATCATTGAGCTAGGCTGTTTTCGTAAATCTAATTCAAGCTATATTGAAACTATATAATGCTTTCCCTGACTAAAGTTTTGGTTAAATTAACCATATCTTATCACACACCCCTATGGGTGAGTAGGCCATACACTGGAAATACAGCCAAGCCCTGTTTTATTTATGCATCTATTTTGCTGATTTGTGAGTGTTTTGAACGTTTAACTATTGAAAAAAGAACCATCTCCCTCCCGTTGCCGAGCGGTTCTCGGGTATGTCTACTCCTACTCCTTCGCCAGCGGCAGGTTATCCGAGAATAGATCCGGATTCGCCCTCAGCATCGCTGTGATAATTTCCTCCACCATGGCCGCATCACATACTCGTACAACAGCGTCGCCAAGCTTTCCTTGGCGCATCGCGCCTTTGCGCTGTAACACCTCATCCACTTTCCAGAAATGCTCCGACCACGACAACCCGTAATGCCTGCGGGAAGGTACTGAAATCTCTGTTCCATCTGGCAATACGGTGTAGAGCTGCTCATGCTCATCTGTTAAACGCCCCGGAATGTCCACCCATTCCTCTACGCCATGGATGAACGTGTTTCGTTTCAGGTCAACGCCAACAAGGAGAATGGTCGCTTTACGATCCAGCAGCTTGCCCCAAGCTGAGCCTCTTGCACAAGGCGTGTCATATAGGTGATCGTCCTTCGTGAATGCCACTGCATCCTGACCGATTGCTGCAACCGAGTGAGTCGGGTGCCAAGAACGTACTACACCTGGCCGTTTTCGAAATAGCTCAGGTAGAATCCCGACGCAGCATGGTGATGATTCCACGTGGAACATTGGATTACTCGCATTGATGGTGGACCAGGTGTGGGTTGGCAGCACAAGCAGTCCGTCCTTCATATAGTCTGTAAAGGCATCCAGTACGGTATCCGCCCCACCTTCGACCTCACCCATACTTTTCATGGAAGAGTGAACAAGCAGCGTACCTCGTCTGTCAATGCCAAGCTGGTGGAGCTGATCAAGCAAGCTTTGTTGTGTATGCATAATGAATCAATAACCTCCTTTGGGCTATTATAGCAAAATGAAGGAAACTCTAAGGTGCGCAAGGGTACGCACTTCATGAGACTGCACTACAGATTGTGATTGTCTTGTCACTGCATCACAGCACGACAAAGGGCCGAGGGAATCCCTCGGCCGCCAGGCAATCATGGATATGAGTCCAATCACGATAAAAATATCTTATGTTTATTTAATAACGACGTACTCCAGGTTAACCAGCTTCGCATACGTTACGATCTGGTCTGTTGTCAGGTTCAAGGAAACCACGGTGTGGTGACCGCCGCCATTTTCGATCCAAGCTTTGACCCCATCCTGGAAGTTTGGCTTCACGTTCCACAATACACGTGCCACAGGCAGATTCGGTGCTGGTACAGTTGGCTCAAATGCAGATACTTCATTGATTAGCAGTTTGTAATGTGTGCCGAAGTCAGCCATGGATACGACAACACCTTCGCCTGCTTTGCCATCGAATACCAAACGTGCAGGATCTTCGCGATCGCCAATACCCAGTGGAGACACGATGATTCTCGGTTTGGTGCTGGCGAGAGTAGGATCTACTTCAAGCATGTGAGATTGAAGGATCGCTTCCTGTCCGGCAGCCATTTCATATGTGTAATCTTCCATGAAGCCCGTGTTCTCGTTATGGCTCATGATTTTCAGCAAACGATCAAGTGCAGCTGTTTTCCAGTCACCTTCACCAGCAAATCCATATCCTTGGGCCATCAGGCGCTGTACAGCCAAACCTGGAAGCTGCTTCATGCCATGCAGATCTTCGAAGTTGGTGGTGAATGCAGTGTATCCGCCCTCGTCGAGGAAGCGTTTGATCGCAATTTCATAACTGGCTTGCACACGTACACTGGCTTCCCAAGCTTCCTTGCTGTTTGTACCATAATCGAATTCATACAGCTCCGCGTATTGGCCGATCAGGTCATCGATTTCCTGCTCTGTCACTGCATTCACAACCTGTACGAGGTCACCGATGCCGAAGTAGTCGACCGTCCAACCGAATTGGATTTGTGCCTCCACTTTATCCCCTTCAGTTACACCCACGTTGCGCATGTTGTCGCCAAAACGGGCCACTTTGATGTTGAAGCTTTCGTTATAGGCAACCGCCACGTCCATCCAGTCGGCAACCTGCTGCTGCACTTCCGGGCGCTCCCAGTATCCAACGACAATTTTGTTTTGTTTTCTCAGACGCGCATTGATGAAACCATACTCACGGTCACCGTGTGCTGCCTGGTTCAGGTTCATGAAGTCCATATCGATGGTGGCCCAAGGAATGCTCTCATTGTATTGCGTAGCCAGATGAAGCAGCGGTTTCTGCAGCAATTTTGTACCCCGAATCCACATTTTCGCTGGAGAGAAGGTATGCATCCAAGTAATAACACCGGCTACTTCATCGCGATAGTTGACTTCCTTCATGATGCTCGTGATTTTATCTGCGCTTACCGCCAGATCCTGCAATACGAGTGGGTATGGCAGAACGCCGCTTGCATTCAGAGCGTCCGTGATTTTCTGTGCATTGGCTTTGACCTCGCCCAGTGCTTCTTCACCATAGAGATGCTGCGAACCAACGACAAACCAAAATTCTTTTGCTGCTGTTGCTGACATGTAATCATCCTCATTTCATTTTTTATAGTTGAACATATGGGTTTACACTTATCACTCCGATTGCAGTACCATCTTCCGATCGCTGGTTATCCCCGGATTTTTTTTATTCCCTTTTTTAAGGGAAAATCCTGTGATAAACGCGAGGTATATCCTTCCGAAGTAGCTTTCTTGCAGAAAGCTTTTAGCTTCGCTTCTTCAGATTGGTTCTGCACTCTCCGTTATCGTGTAAAAGTTTTATACAACTTCTTTGGTAGTAGTAACAAACAACTTATTCGCTTGAATTATTATCAACCGATCGCTACATAACCACATTACTTCTGTCCGTAATACGCGTCTTTCCCGTGTTTCCGCAGATAGTGCTTATCCAGAATGCCTTGCGGCAGTTCTTTGGCGAAGTTGTTTAGCTGCCGCGCATACAGGTTCATTTTGCATACTTCCTCCAGCACAACACTGTTCACCACAGCCGCCTTCGCATCTTTTCCCCAGGTAAACGGTGCATGACCATGGAGCAACACGGCCGGAACTGCCATAACATCAATCCCGCGCTGTTCAAACGTTTCAATAATGACGCGTCCTGTCTCCGCTTCGTATCCGCGATCAACCTCGTTCTGGTTCAGGAAACGTGCACAAGGTACCGCACCATAGAACGTATCCGCATGCGTTGTTCCCATAACAGGTACATCCAGTCCAGCTTGCGCCCAGATGGTCGCCCATGTGGAGTGCGTATGCACAATCCCGCCTATTTCGGAGTAATGCTTATATAAAACGGCGTGGGTTGCTGTATCCGAGGATGGTCTCATCTCGCCCTCGACCACGTTGCCATCCAGATCGACAACAACCATGTCGCTTGGCTTCATGGCATCGTAGCTGACGCCGCTCGGTTTGATTACGAACAATCCGCTATCGCGATCAATGGCGCTGACGTTGCCCCAAGTGAACTTTACAAGACCATGCTTCGGCAGCTCCAGATTCGCCTCGTAAACCTCTTGTTTCAGTTGCTCTAACATCTTAGTCCCTCCCGTTCTCTACCAGATGATCAACAGCCGCCTGCTCAATGGCCAGACCCTTCCGGTAGCGTTCGATAAATGATTCAAATCCTTTAACATCCGATGGGTCCGGTGCTATTTCCTCTCCAGCGACATCGCTGAATACCTTCTGCTCCAGGAACACATCCAGACTCTCCTGCTCATCCTTATTGATCATGTACGAAGCGAGAAGCGCCATGCCCCATGCTCCACCTTCCCCCGCTGTGGACATGACGGATACAGGCACATTCATCGCGGCTGCAACGATCCGCTGTCCAACGACTGGCGTTTTGAACAATCCACCATGAGCCAAGATGCTGTCGATAGCGACATGTTCTTTTTCGGTCAAAATATCCATCCCGATCTTCAGTGCACCGAAAGCTGTGAACAGATGGGTACGCATGAAGTTGGCCAGATTAAACCGGCTTTCAGGTGAACGAACGAACAAAGGACGGCCCTTATCAATCCCCGTAATATTCTCGCCGGAATAGTAGCCGTAGCTCAGCAAGCCGCCACCATCCGGGTCTGCTTCAAGTGCCTTGTTAAACAAGACGCTGAAGAGCTTGCCGCTATCGGCTTCATATCCCATGGCCTCAGAGAATTCACGGAACAATCCGATCCATGCATTGATGTCGCTGGAACAGTTATTGGCATGTACCATACCCACTGGGCTGCCGTCCGGTGTTGTGACCATATCGATCTCGGGATACACTTTGGACAGTTCATTTTCCAGGACGATCATGGCAAAGACAGATGTGCCAACAGAGATATTGCCCGTACGTTTTCTTACGCTGTTCGTCGCGACCATGCCTGTTCCGGCATCGCCTTCCGGCGGACATAGCGGAATGCCTGCCTGCAAGTCTCCTGCAGGATCGAGCAGCTTGGCCCCGGCATCCGTTAACGTACCTGCATCCTCGCCCGCGAGATATACCTTGGGAAGAAGCTCTTCCAATGTCCATGGATAACCTCGACCTGAGATCAGTTCGTCGAACTGCTTAATCATGGTTGGATGATAGTTATGTGTAGACTCATCAATTGGGAAAATGCCTGAAGCATCACCAATTCCAATCGCTTTATTGCCGGTTAACAACCAGTGGATGTATCCAGCCAGCGTAGTCAGGTTATCGATGCGAGGCAGATGCTCCTCCTCGTTCAATATGGCCTGATACAAGTGTGCGATGCTCCAGCGTTCCGGGATGTTGAACTGAAGAAGATCTGTTAACTCCTTCGCCGCCACTCCAGTTGTTGCATTACGCCACGTCCGGAACGGTACCAGCAGTTCACCTGTACGATCCAGAGCAACATATCCGTGCATCATGGCGGAGAAGCCGATGGAACCAATGGTTTGCAGCGTGATGCCGTACTTCTGTTCCACATCCTGCTTCATCTCGCGGTACGCGGTTTGCATGCCCGTGATGATATCCTCCTGGTTGTACGTCCAATATCCGTCTTTCAGGAGATTCTCCCATTCGTAACTTCCGGATGCGATGGTGTCGAAACGTTCGTTAATCAATACGGCCTTGATCCGCGTCGACCCGAACTCGATGCCCAGGGATGTGGCTCCCTTTGCAATCGCCTCTTTCGTCTGCTCATGACTCATAACCATGGTTGTCCCCTCTCTGATCGCCGTTTTCATCGCTAGGATGGTATTTACGTTAAAGGACCACAGCTGCAACGGCTTAGGATGAATTTATGAATTCGTATAAAATGTGTACTGCTGTTGCGAACACTTCTGGTGAATAAACAGCAGTAATCTTTATTTAAGAATGCGCTTTCCTTTTCTGACAGCCTTAGTATAATTTTTGTACGTACATCTGTCAATAATATATAATATTTATACTTACAAAGAACATGATATTAGTGTTTAGCATGTCTTTTTCTGCTTGCTTATGGGTATGCTGTAGTGTACAGTTTCATGTAACCGAGCCAGAATTGTACGGTTTATTTCGAGAAATATGCCGTTTTATTTTCATTAGACTAGAATCATGCTAAAATATGTACGTACAACTATTTGAACCATAACGTTTCTATAGATGAGTAATCATGAAAGAAGTGGATTGTGTGAAGCCAAAATACCAAGTCATTATTGATGATATAAAGAGCCATATCCTTTCGGGGACATATAACGTGGGCGAACAGATCCCAACAGAGTCTGCTCTGCAGGAGAGCTACAATGTGAGTCGCCAGACGGTACGGAAGGCCATTTTGGAGCTGTCGAACGAAGGTTTTTTGAGAAGCGAGAAGGGCTCTGGCACCTATGTCAGCAACCAATACCGCTCCAGATCCGGCGGAACAACGATGAAGAAAACGATTGGTGTCATCACGACATACATCTCTGATTACATCTTCCCCTCCATCATTCGCGGTATTGAAAGCCGATTGAACGAGGATAATTATTCACTGCTGTTAGCCAGCACCAATAATGATGTCGCCCAAGAGAAAAAGGCGCTGGAGATGATGCTCTCCTACGGAGTCGATGGCCTGATTGTGGAGCCGACCAAGAGCAATTTGTATAACCCCAACATTGCGTACTACCTGTCATTTAAGGAGCAGGATGTACCGTTCACGATGATCAATGCCTTTTACGAAGAGCTGGAGGTTCCCTTCTTCTGTCTGGATGACGTACAGTCCAGCTATCTGGCCACCCGGGAATTGATTGCCAAAGGGCATACCCAGATTGGGCTTATTGCGAAAATGGATGATTTGCAAGGAAAGTACCGGATGAAGGGGTATATCAAAGCATTGGGCGAAGCCAAATTACGGTTCCATCCCGAGCAGGTGCTTTCGTTCGATACAGCCTCGAAACCGGATCTATCCGCTAATCTGGAAACGTTTCTGAACGATAACAGGGAAGCTCTAACCGCCATCGTATGTTATAACGACGAGGTGGGGCTGGAAGTGGTGCATGCCTGCCGAAGACTGGACATATCCATTCCGGATGAGTTATCCATTATTGGACAGGACAATTCGTACATCGCCAAGAACGCCAATATTAAACTCACCACGTTAACCCATCCTCAGGAGCAAATGGGACGCGACGCTGCCGATTGGGTCATTAAGAAGCTGCAAGGCAAAAAGGACCTGCCTACCAACACCTATTACCAGCCTGTCCTGGTGGAGGGTGAGACGGTGAAAGAGATTGAAGTAGAATAAGGTATTATCCATAGAAAAAGGCTGCCATCATGGCAGCCTTTAACGTTTTTATGTTTTACCTATCCTACAATCGCTGGAAGAATCCTATCCAAGGTAAATCCTCGGGAGCATTCTTCCCATTATCTTGTTATGCCGTTCCAAAATGTCATCTCATCAATTGGAAGACGTGTGGTTGGATGTCCCGGTTGTGATGCTTTACCGATGGCTATGAGTATAGTGGGCACATAATGATTGGGGATATCAAATGCCTGGGTGAATTTCTCCTTGTCATACCCTGCCATGGCAACGGTATCGTAACCGCGTGCTCGTGCGGCTAGCATGAGCTGCATCGATACAAGACCACAATCGAATATTACACCATCCTTAATATATTGAGGATCCATGGATGCCAGCATTCCCTTCATATTGGTAACCAGTGTTTCCTTGACTTCTTGAGTCATGTAACCAGCTTCTACGGAAGCGTCATAAACAGAGTCCACCTGTCTAATGTACTCCATGTCACCAAGCACCGCGATGACAGCCGAGGCATTCACCACTTGCTGTTGGTTATTCGCAATGGGAAGCAGCTGTTCCTTCAAAGCCTGATCATTGAAGACAACGAATTTCCATGGCTGCATATTTGCACCTGACGGAGCAAGAGTAGCTTCAGTCAAAATATCTTTCAGTTCCTGCTCGGAAATATTGAAGGCAGGATCGTAATGCCGTACTGAACGTCTTTCTTTGACAACACCCATGAAACTTTGCTCTTGTTTTGTGCTCTCCATTCCGTTTAGCCTCCCATAACTATACTGTGTATTATTTAGCACAGTTAAAAACAAAAAAATAAACCACTTAACTGTGCTAATATAAGCACAGTATATATGCGGAATAGATCGTTGTCAATTATTCCTTTACGGGGTTCATTTTATTGGCCATATCGGCAATGGTGTATTTTTGTAAAATATTCAGAACACTATTGTTAATTTCAGCCGAGATATCGCTGAACATATCATGCATCTGTAAGCCGAATGCGTGCTCACCTGTTGATTCAAGCATACCTTCGCATAGAGATACATCGGTCTGGAGTGCCTGATATATATCAGCCAGTGTGACTGACTCCGGCGTTGCCTTCATCCGGTATCCCCCATCGCGACCTTCCCGGACTTCAAGAATATTTTCCTGAGCCAGCTTCGCCAATATCCGGCGGATCAACGTCGCTTCCGAACACAAGTGATCAGCAATATTGGTGCTTGGGTAACGATTTGGACTATCTGACATGAACACAAGAGCCTGCAGAGCCAAGCCGAATGCCTTGCTGTTGGATGGACAGGTATGTTTGGCCTTTTTCATTATACAGTGCTCCCTTCTTCGTGATGTAATGTGTGCATTATAGCAAACCCTTAAGTCCCATTCAACAAGAGGAAGAGGAACCGTTCTACGCTGGCTGTTTACTTCTCATTTACAGCTAAGAAGCGAACAGTAACCGTGGTTCCATGTCCTTTCAAACTATGATAATGAATCTCTCCACCATACTTTTCGACAATATTAAAACAGATCATCAACCCAAGCCCAGTTCCATTACTTTTTAACGAATAAAAAGGAGTACCTAGTGACTTCACCTCATCTTCTGACATTCCGCTTCCTTGATCGATAATTCTTATCTCAATATCATGACGACTTCTCCTTGCCGTGACAGAGACAGACATGCCAGCCTCCGATGCTTCCACTGCATTTTTGATTAAATTCATAAGCAGCTGTTTGAACTCAATTGTATTAATGAGAATCGTACAGTCTTCCTCAACATCTATATCAATATGATTATCCGATAGCATGGCATATGAACTTAGCAGACTTGTAACACCATGAAGGACATCCTTCACGTCGACTCTCTCCGGTTTCAGATCTCCGTTCGGCTTGGAGAGGGTTAGGAATTGAGAAGTGATGTGTTCAACCGTATTCAGTTCATCGATAATTAATTTAAACTTGTTCTTGTCCGAAACGTCAAAAGCGGGATCTTGCTGATATAACTGCAAAAAACCTCGAACAACCGTAACCGGATTCCTAATTTCATGCGCCACGGCAGCGGTCAAATTAGCGATCATCTTCAAACGCTCTGCTTGTTGTACCTGCTCATAATAGAGTTGCTGCTTTTTCATCCGACTAAAGGATAAATGAAATATGAGAAACAGCATCACTTGGCTGGCTATGATATTGATTAAATTGCCTACAAGATCGTAATGTAAGTATGTATACACCTGTCCCTGGTCAATTAGAGTAATGTAAACGAAAGTCATCAGAATCAGTATTCCATTTAAAACCATGGAGAAGTAAAACAATTTCATATCAAAAAACAAAATGGCAAGAGAAGGAATGAGGCATATCAGAATATAGGTGGTCCAGGTATCCGGGTACAAAAAGAAAAGAGTATAGAAATAAGCGAACCCCATCATAATGATGATCTTTCTGAAAAAATAAGTTTCATGCCTCGGATAGATCAGCAAACACACCGATATAATTGCTACACACATAAAATGAATACCATATCCTATCGTAATACCCTTTAACTCGGACGTCGATAGGATAAGTCCCCACACCATAAGCACAATGATCGTTAACATGGATATATAATATGTTCTTCGATTCACCTGACTGTATAATTCTTTCATGAACCCACCATTTCAATTCAAATTTAATATCTTCGAATATCTTCAATACGATATAGCCTTGTACGCAGGCAAACCTAAGAGCACCCGCCTGATGCCCTAATCTACATCTCATTGTATCTTATTTGACTAACGACTTAATATATAATTCTGTTGTTTTACGTAAAATGCAGTACAGCCGTACGGTCCACGTGCCCGTACGGCTATACTGAAGTTTATGCTGCTATCGTAATCCTGATAGATTAGCTTAATTTGATGTTGATTTTGAGTATAAATAGAGATCATTCGCTGCTTCTTCTGCGCTTTTATCTTGACTAAGGATTCCTTCATACGTGAAACCAAGTTTTTGCAAGAGCTTTATGGAATTCAGGTTTTCAGGTTCTACCTTTGCTTCGATTCGTTTCAGCTTCCATGATGAGAAAGCATACTCGGCCAAACTCGAAACCGCCTCTGAAGCATAACCTTTTCCCCAGTACGATTTGGCTAGGTCATAACCAATTTCCGCTGTTCCATTTACAAAATTGAAGGCATTATACCCACATGAACCTATAATTTCGCCCGATTCTTTGTGTATGATGGAGAAACGAATGGCCTTATTGTCCTGTGATAGATCATCCAGAAGCTGAATCATTTCTATTGCTTGATTTTCAGCCGTGAAACAACGAACATTCATAAATCGAGTAACATCCGGATCAGACCAGATTTTAAATAAAGCCGGTGAATCTAATACCTGCATTTTCCTCAGCTGCAGACGCTCTGTCTGTAATTCTGTAATCAATACTTTCACCTCCATTGTTTTTTGATAGGGTAGGTTCAAGATATTGATATCTGCGCATAGTTCAGTCCCTTCCATGTTGAATTCATTCTATTATACCAAATGTATAAAAAATCCATATACGCGAGTTGAACGAGCATTATCCTAAATATAGACGAATGGCCGCTTATGCTAACCGTTACTTTACCTTAGAATGACTGTAAAGTGGACAAGAAACAAAAAGTACGTTTGTCCGATTATCGTTCTATCGTGTAAGAGGTGAAAAGATACTGCAAGGAATAAGTAGCCTCATTGTTTTGGCAACAAAAAAATCGCGTCCTCCAAACGGAGAACGCAATATGAAGCAGATTGATTTCCTGTATCATTTCTTGTATCAGCATCACCTCAACGCTTTCGCGCGACCACGGCCAGCCTTCCATTTTCAGTCGAGTACTCGCAGGTGGACAGCACAACAAGCTTATCGCCATACTGGGCTGTTACACCTGTATCATAGAGAGCAAGCTTCTTAATACTCTGTACATAGGAATTGAACTCGGAGGGCGTATTGATCTCCCCAATCTGGTAGTATTTAAAAACGTCATCCGATTTCCGATAGACTTCTGACAAAATAACGGCAACAATCTCATACTCTTCTTTCTCGTAAAGTGTGCTGAATTGAAACGTGGCATGCTCCTTATAGAAGCTCTCGTTCTTATATTTCATTAAGTCTTTGAACATCCAACCGCTTTTCATGTGATGTCCATGAATCAACAAAATGTTCGAAGTGTCAGCCTGACTATCCTTATCCAAAAAAGGAAGCCCACCTGTAGTTTCCCTTTTATCAAAATCATGATTGAGATAGTACTCCGCATCCTGTGGATTCTGCATGACCGGATACTCAATCCGGGTGCCATCAATCTTCAGCCAGCCAACAATGTCCGAGTTCCTCTCATACAGATTCCGGAATTCGGGAAGCATGACCTGCTTATTCGCCTTATTGGACAAAAAGGAGGGGACTGTATCCCCTCCTTCTTGGTTTGATCCTTCCTCCCAAACCTCTGTCAGCTCTTCAATTTTCTGTTGCTCCGTATAATCCCGCAAAAAAATTCTTGTCATACTGACGAGAGAAAACACCAACAAAAGGGAGGAAACGGCGATAAGAATTTTTTTAGTTATGCTCATTTTTCCTTACCGCCTTTCCAATCTACTAAATATGCTTTTTCTTCTTATTGCCCAGTAGACAGAGTCCGATCGTCACCAAGGACATCATCGCCAAAATCATATACAAGATTGGCGATACACTGTTGTCTCCGGTTTGCGGAGCATCGTCCAATTCATTGCCCGCATCCTTATCGGCTAAGTCACTGACATGACCAACTTCATGGTCATCGTTATCAGTCACGTTGTCGACATTGTTAGGCTCGGAAGTGCCCGGTTGCTCAGGAACAGGACTAACAGGGCCTGGCTTTACCGGCTCTGGTTCAGGGTTGACAGGGCTTGGATCCACCGGCTCCGGTACAGGATTGAATGGCCCTGGCTCCGGTGTAGGGTTGATTGGGCCTGGATTCACCGGCTCTGGTGCAGGGTTGACAGGACCCGGATTCACCGGTTCTGGTGCAGGGTTGACTGGGCCCGGATTCACTGGCTCTGGTGCAGGGTTGACAGGACCCGGTACGCCGCCGGTGTTTATCGGTTTCATTGGGACATCGTATTTTACAATGTCAAAATCGACAGAAATCGTATCACTCCTGTGCGTTTCGTATCCATCTTTCGTTACGATTAGGTAGTAATCCGCTTCAGGGAACACCATGTACGCGTAGAAGCCGTTGGCATCACTCATCTGCTCTGGGCTCTCGTTGTCATGAGGCGGAAAATTAGGAACCGGAGGAAGCGTAACTTTCGTACCCGGAATGCGTCCGTTATCTCGATTAAGCTGCGTATCGGCATAGTAGAGTGTAACTTTGGCTCCTTCAATTTTCTTGCCTGTGCTCGCATCTCCTGTCGTTTCGTCATAAACCGTACCGTAAGGATCGACCAATGCCTCGGATATATTCAGCTCCCCGTTCGCTTTCACGTTCAGCTGTGTCACTTTGAAGAGCAGTTCCTCCCCTGTCTCAGCCTTATAGCGAACTTCCATGGTATACTTCTGCTCGCTCAGCCCCTCCACAGAGAAGGTACCGTTCGAAGCCATAGGAAATGCCTTGGGATGACCGTTCTCCTCAACATACTTGCCGGCCATATCCTTCAAATAAATGTACATCTGACTGGTTAATGACTCACTGAATAGCTCTGTTGTTCCATCCAGCTGCTTAAACAGAATGATCCCTACAGCTGTAATGTCAGCCGGAATGGTCTCGTCCGTCACGCTGCCGTCTACATTGGCTTTTTGCGTGAACTCGACAGGAACATCTTTTCCGCCTACCTGATACCACTTGGTATATGTGATTGTGTAGTCCGTGTCCGCTGTGGCCGGGATCGCATATTCACCCTTGTCATTCGTTTCCGTTTGAATCTCCTTGCCGGTCTTCAGGTCCGTTATCGTAATAGGTGCATTTGGAATAACTTCTCCTGTGTTGTTGTTACGTAGAACGCCTTCCAGATATGGGCGAGTATTGATGAAATGGGCTTCGGCCGGTTTTTTCTCTGGAATAGTGCCTGTGTGGTCGAAAGTTTCAGGATCCGTTACATAACCATCTTCCGTATAATCAACCTGGGTCACCTTATACTCGAGATACGTTGGAAGTCCTTGCACAATAAGTGTCTGACCATCTGTAAGCTCAAAGGTCTCCCCGTTCTTGATTGTGCCGCTGCTTCCGTCTGACTTTTCATAGGTGTAAGCTTCGTTCTCGCCCTCTCCTGTGAAGTTAAGGGTGTACTTGAACAGTTTCTTTTTGTCATCGTCTTTGCCTTTGACTGTATTACTGATGAGCAGGCCGCCCTTCAGCACCCGAATGTTGGTGAACGGGGCCAGTTCATCTTGGCCTTCCATGATTCCGGTATGTTCCCGTTCCTCAGGATTGGTCGTGTAGTCATCGGCTGTGTATTCCTTCTGGGTAACGGTGTACTTCAGACCCTTAGGCAGATCGGAAATATCCAGTGTCTCTCCATGCTTAAGCTTGAAGATATCCAGGGACTTGATCGTACCTGTGCTGCCGTCCGACTTCATGTAGGAGTAGCTTCCATCCTTACCCGTACCCTCAAAAATGACTGTGTACTCAAAGTCCTTCGTCTTGTCGCCACCGTTCCCCATGACGGTATTGCTGACTGTCAGTTTGTTAACGGTTCGTTCATTGACGAAGTCTGCCTTGTGATCACCTTTATTCTCGATTGTACCGGTCAGCTCTCTCGTTTCCGGGTTAGTCGTGTATCCGTCAACGGTTGTATAATCAGTCTCGGTTACAGTATAGGTCATACCCGCAGGCAATGTCGGGAGCGTCACAGCTTGCCCGTGCTTGAGGATAATCTTGTTTCCGCTCTTAATGGTACCGAACCTATTATCCGGCTTCTTATAGGTATACTCTCCGTCCTTTCCTTCACCCTCGAAAGTTACGGTATATTCAAAATCCTTGGCAGGGTCGCTGCCGTTCCCTTCCACCTTATTGGTGATGGTCAGCTTTCCTTGTGCTGGAGTAGGAACAACCAGCGGATTAGTGCTTTCTACCAGATTGCCGTCCACCCAGATAGGGTTAAATGGCGTACTAGACACACGCACGTTATAAACTCGTTCGGTAGGCAGATAGGTTGTCTCGTCGATCCAGGTTTCTTTCAGATCGTAAAGTCCTACCTCTACGTTAAAAATCAACTCGCCCTTGCTGTCGGTAACTCCCTTGATGGGAACCCCCTTCTTATCAACAGCTACCGTACCATCCTTGTTGTAAAGCGTAAACTCTACGCCCTGCAGCGGCTTTCCGTCAGGATCGACCTTTCTTAGCTTCAGAATAGGCTGCCATCCAGCACCGCCGCTAATGTCTGCACTTTCTACCGTGTATTCCGCATGGCTGCTGACATCCTTGGCGGCATCATCGCCCATCATCTGCACGTTGTTGCCTGCCTTGTCGCCGACACCGAGTACAGTGCCGTCGATTTCAGTCTGGTAAACGAACAGATAGAGCTTGTTCGGGTTCGCCATCTTGAAGGTCAGTGTCGTTGTTCCGTCTGCCTCCTTGTTCGCCGTAACCTTGACCTCGCTATCAGAAGCGTACAGGTCAAGAGCCTCACCATCTTTGGCCAAAGCTCCGCTAGCCGTTAACTTGGCAGGATAGATCGCCATATCGGGAGCCCGGAGAGAGAGTCGGTCAAATTCATCATTGCGCAGTTTAAGTCCCTTGTCTAACGTATCCTGCAAGTAGGCAGTATCTTTCACTGTAAATGGCGTGGCATATTCCACGGTCCACTCCAGCACGCCAGGGGCTGCTTTTTTAACCGTTTTGTTTATCGATTTTGATGGAGGAACGATAACTTTGCGCTGCACGGGCGTCTGGTTATCCCGCTCGACATCAACTACCGTATCCTCGTCTCCCCATTTGATGCGCAGCTCAGCCTTGTTATATACCGTCTGTTCCGTATGACCGGCATCGGCATATTGCTTGAGAGTTGCAGCCGTGGGGCCCGCCTTTACCAAAATCACATATGGCTGTTCCAGCTTCGTAAAACTAAACGTCCCCACGTTGCCAGCAGCAGAAAAGCTTACCAGATTGTCGGGATCGGTAATAGGCGCAACAGGTGCGGTGGCGTCCACCCTCAACCCATAATCGGCTCTTGCCCCTTTGTAAATCTCAAATGCTTTCCCCTCCGAATAAGACTTAAACTCCCAGCCCTCGGGGAGGATATCGACCACCTGAATATTTTGTGCGACATGCGTGCCGCCGTGCTTGGCCATTTCCTCGGTATTGATTCCGTTGGCGTTGACCGACAGACGGAAAGTTACCGTATTGGTCGCCCGGTCATAGGCCGCTCTTGTCCAATAATCCTTCTCATTTCCAGAGTAGATAAAACTGTTAACCTGATTTGGCGCAACATTATCCTCTACCCCGCTTGCCGGGTTCACCGGCTTTGACGCAAAGAGCATTCCCTTGGTCAGCATACCGCTGTTGACAGCGTTAGCATTCGAACCTGCACCTGTTACATAATCTCCGCCATCGAACAGAGATACCTGGTTATAAAAATTATTCGCGTAATTATGTGCAAAATGCTTCCAGTTCGTCAAAAATGTATTAATGTTATACGTATATACTTTCTCTCCGGTTGTAAAACCGGTGACAGCCAGGATGTCGGCGACCGCCTTGCCGTTTTGGGTAACCGTATAGACTTTTTCGGTTAACCCATCGGCAGAGCTAAAGGAATCTGGCTTATACCGCTGCCAATACCTTGGATTTGCCGCATTTTTGGTTCGTATTGCTGTCAAGAGTTCCGAATCGATGGACGGACTGACCGTAACCTTACTCCAGTCAATGTCGCTTCCATCTCCGTACACGAACAGGTCATAAATGCTTCCGTCCGGCATCGCGTCCAGCGGCTTAAAGGACACCTTCCATCCTAAAATGCCTGTAGCTAAATCGCCTCCGTTGGCTGTCTTGCTCAGGCTAATGGTCGCTTTGGTGACCGTTGCCTGATCTGTTACCCCGATGTCGTTGTTTTGCCCGTTGCCGTCCGTCTGATCCAGATTCCACTTGGCAGTAGCCTTGTTAGTAAAGCTGGTTTGCGTGCCGGTAATGTCGGTGACAATGACCAACCTCACCGGGCCGTTCACGGTTCCGAAGGAATAGGCATCGTCTGCGGGCTTCATCGTAATCGAATTGATGTCCGACCATACATTTGCTTCAAACTTCTGAAACGTTGCAGACTTGAAGCTGAGTCCGGCAGGGATGACATCCGTTATTGCCAAGTCCTGCAGAGGGTTCCTGTTGTATTTGGCATTATGGTTAACCGTAATGGTCCATGTGATGGTGTTATCCTTGTAGTTCTGCACCCCATCCTTCTGAATCCAAACGGGCTTGAGCGCAACAGTCCACGTATTACCTGTTGTCAGCTCCGTATTGTCCGCTTTCAGCAGTTTTACTGCACTTGTGTCCGTGCCATTGATTACTTGCTGTGTTTTGGAGAAGTCCCAGCTACTATCATTATAGCGATACTGTGCGTAGTATTTTTCCTTCGGAATCCAGGTTTCGAAGTTGATGGTTGCCGTATCGCCGATATTGTCAGGGAAGGTGTAGGTCAGCCCGTTCCCATTATAGGTCGGCGTTGCTCCTGCCACAACATTGTTGGCCGCATCCTTTACTTCGAAGGAACCTGCCACATAATTACCTACATTAGTCAAATCATTGGAAAATATCGTTTTGTCCAGCGGTAGCTTGATGTTCACGTCATCCATGTCAGTAGCAGTGACGATCGCTTGCCATTTCACCTTGCCTGCTTGAAAATCGGCATTCGATATCTCCACCCTGCCTCGTTGCTGGGTATAGCTAACGAAGCTGTCCGTGTTACTGTTCGAGCGCAAGCTGATGCTGTACTTCCCTGCAACATCCGGATTTTCCAGCATATATCCGCTCCCGAATAGGTTGAGAGGCGCGGTTGTGCCGTAGTCCATTCCCGCTACATCGGCCTTTGCGGTGGTGTCAAAGCGGAAGTTAACGTTTGTCCCCTGGAGAAACAAGCTTTCTTCACCGTCAAAAACGATCTTAATGCTGCTTCCGGTAAAATAGGCGGTTCCCAGCTTGTAGTTCACCCCAAACAGATTAACGTTTAAAGGTATTGTAGCATTCGTCAGAGTTACTCCCTGAAAGTAATCCGCTTGCTTCAACTCAATGAAGTCGCCTTGTTGGATGTAAGTGTCTGGATCGTTCGCATCCGTGTCACTATCGCTCCGCATTGGCACACTGAGATTTTCCGACGTGATTGAAAAAGTCTGCCTGCCGTTGATCTTGTCAACTTCTGGATCGTATCCAGGGGCTGTAGTAGACTTTATCTCACTCGCAGGAGTTCCTTGGGAAACCGCCAGCGGAAAAGGGGTATTTTTACCCATCAATAAACTCGTCTTATCCGCTGGCCCAGCCGTTAAGGCTATTGGGGCCGAGGCCGGCTCATCATACACCGCCTCCGTTACTGACGGCTGTTCGTCCGTGCTCGATGAATCGGCTTCGCTAATAGCCACTGCACCGGAATCATTTGGCACGCTATCCGCATATGCAGTGACAGAGAACGCTACCGTCTGCAAAATAAGCATCATTGCCAGGAAGCAAGAGAGTATAGCCTTACCTATGTTGCGTTTTCGTTTCAAGATCCCTTTCTCCTCCATTCCCTAAATTGCCAAAATCCATCAACAGTAGGAGGATCCAGCCTGATCACATTTATCCTAATGAATCTCTTCTGTATGTATGATTCTAGTAGACCTTTGCCTCAAATGAGATCTTGCGAAGATTCCTCCTGTTCGCCCTCATAGATCGATGGCTCGTGAAGATGCACTTTGGTCCGAGTTTCCACTCTTTCTTGTTTAGTTTAAAAAAAGAGTCTCTACAAAATCTCAACAAAGACAACTAGAACATGAGAAACGAGCTGATCGAGGTGACATTTGAATAGAAAAGTGATTCATTTGGGATGAATTGAAGGAGAGTTACGGCTTGAAGGAGTGTATTTCTGAAGTGATCTTATCTCTTAAAATTCCGATTTGCTCGTATAGAGGCATAATAAAAACACATCCTCATGGGGTTATAGTACTCTCCCAGATAAAACCTTTCAAAGATTCGAGGTTTATCATTAGAAAAGAACTATTGTCCAAAAAGGATGTGTCTTCCTGTCTTAAAATATGGTTTGAATACGTTCTATATTATGAAGCTTTTGCCGCAACTGCTTTTTGAATGAGAGCTTTGGCATCGTTATTGGAGAGGCCTTGTTTCGGCTCGAGTGAATTGTTTTCTGCCGCTTCAAGAATACCTTGCTCAATCAATTGTGCCAAGGATTTAACTGCATAGGCAGATACGGATTTACCATCTTTGAAACCAGCAATAATCGCAGCAGCATCTTTATCCGAAGCTGGATTTTTCAACAATTTAGCAAGAATAGTAGCTGCTTCTTCACGAGTGATAATACGGTCAGGGTTGAAGTTACCACCAAAGCCTTGAATGAGTCCAGCATGAGCAGCTTCAGCGATAGCATCTGCATATGCCGCGTCAGCAGCCACATCCTTGAACGCAGGTGCTGTAGCAACTTCGTTTAGTTTCAACATGTCTACTAGCGCACTTACAAATTCAGCACGGGAAATGAATTCTGTTGTTACCGGTGTTTCTGGTTGCTCTGCAGCTGCAGCGATATTCGTAATGCGCCCTTCTGTTTTCGCTTCAATCGCGCCGCCTTTATATGCATCTACAATGTATTGATAGAATACATCCAGATCGATAGGACCAGCCAGGGATGATTTAGCATCCACCAGCACTTTATAGTTATCTCCACCTGCTGCCATAAAGTTGTTCACCACAGCTGTATATGTTTTGGCAGGATCAATAGCCGTACCATCTTCAAGGCTAAGACTAGTCACACGTTCTGCAACTGGCTTATTGAAATCTGCTGTGTATTTCAAACCAGAGATTTGTAGTGTTTTGGTGTTTGGCGTACCATCCGCATTGGTTCCCCATTGTTGTTCCAGCAAGGTTTGAATTTGCTCACCTGTGAGCTCCAGTTTTACTAGCGTATTGCCAAACGGTTGGATTTTAGCAAGATCAGCAAAGGTCACATCGCCTTCTGGTAGATCTGCACGAATACCACCTGGGTTCATAAATGCAAAGTCAGCTTCGCTTGCGTTATCCCCGAAGTCGGCTTGACGCATTGCATCTGCAATGAGGTTTCCTAGAGGTGCCTCGTTATTGTAAGCATCTGTGCGAGTGACAGAACCATCGGTTGTACCTACTGGCTTGGTTAGCTCAGGATGCTTGTCCAATGATTTTTTTATAATTGCCAAAGATTCAGGGTCTTCTTTTACACCCTCTTGGAAAGTTGTTGTCACTGTTGCAGATTTTTCAGTTACATCCCCAGTCGTAGGGTCAATCATCAACTTGATATCTTCAAATGCTGTACCATAAGAGTACGCTTGAACGATCAATTTCCCATTCACTTCACCGTTAGCCAAAGCGTGATTGTCACCTGCAACGATAACATCAACAGGAGAGTCTGCTGGCAGAGCTTTTGCCAAATCAGCTGCTTCTCCAGTCGTTACGCCTTCTTTGGTTGTTGCTGGATCATGCGCCAGAACGATGATCGTTTCAACACCTTGATCTTGCAATTCTTTTGAATATTTATTAACCGCTTCCACTTCTTCCTCAGCACTTAAGAAACGCACGCCTGCTGTACCCGATGGGGAAACTTTAGCCGGTGTAGATTTCGTCACCAATCCGATAAATCCGATTTTGACGCCGCCCACTTCTTTAATCACATATGGCTTAATTAACGTTTTGCCAGTAGCAGTCTCGATGACATTTGCATTTACATAATCAAATTTTGCACCAGCATGAGTCACTTTGCCTTCTTTTGGATCAAGGCCACCAAAGATTTGTGCTTTCAATGCAGCGATCCCTTGGTCGAATTCATGGTTGCCAAGAGAACCTACATCGAAGCCCATCATGTTCATCCATTCCATCGTAGGCTCATCCCGATCCAAAGAAGAAACTGGCGCAGATGCACCAACAGAGTCTCCATTATGGAAGAGTAGGGAGTTTTCATATTTGGCTTGAGCTTCTTTCAGATATGTAGCTAGAATTGGAGCTGTTCCTGCCTTTTTATCCCCAACCATTGATGTGGTATCGAGCTGACCATGCAGGTCATTAATTCCGATCAAGTGTACTTCTACATCTGTGCCTGCAGCAGAAACAGGACCTACCGCGCCGAATAGTTGAGAAAGTAATAGAGCAGTAGTTGCCACACGAATGGTGCTTTTCCCCAAAACTTTTTTCCATGACATGAGTTAAAAAACCCCTCTCCAATTTCTGATCCTGAGATATTTTAACATAAATCAAGTCATAAAAATCGCGAACTATATCAAATGGATGTAAAAATTTTGAAAGATTGATAGATAAGGAAGCTGGTCTATTTTATTGGAAGATGACGAACTTCAAGTTTACAATTTCTGAGCGCAGAAAAAAGAGACGTGGACATCTCTCCAGCGTCTCTGACTTTTATCCAGGATTACTTTTTTTCTTCTTGTGCCATGGCTTCTCCGCCTATGAAACAGAGAATCTCAATATCATCAATCTCGATCATCTTATCCTTTTCTGCATCGTAGTACTCCCCATATAGAAATAGGGACTCATTCTTCCTACTCAATAAATAAGGAATAATTTTCTCACAAAATTCTGTAACACTTTGAAACATCGATTGCGGGGCAATCCCTGATTCATCGATAACGAATAACTCTTTGTGAACCGTAAGGGCGGGGTTACGATTTAAATGATACAGCCCAAAAGAGGTATTCTTGCGATACTCATCGTAAATGGGTATTTCTATCTTTTCTATGAAATCTCCATCCGTATAATTCAAGGTTAACTTTGCGGTCATCTCCATTCTCCTTTTTAACAATATAGTAAAGTGCCTCCATTGGAGCTCTCCTCGAGAAAGATTCTAGAGACTATTTTCACACGATCCTTCTCGCAGTAAGATGCTTATTTTCATATATTGACAATTATATGTGTTAGACTACAAAAAGAAGAATTACCGATCTATAATAAAGAACTCTACACAACTGGATGCAGGCAGTTATTACGATAAACGTAGGTTAGAAAGGAAACCCCATGAATAGTTCCTTGAGGCAACTAATGAAATCATTATTAGCACCCGCGTTTCCAGGTGGAATCATAAGCATTCTGATATTTTATCTTGATTACTTTCAATTCGAACTTGTTGAAAAATTTCTACTTTTTGCGGCTTTCGTCATTGTACCTCTTGTAATCTTACTTTTGAACCATGACGCAAGGAATAAACATCAACGAATGATTTATGCTGCTATGAAATGGCTTCAATTTCCCGCTGTGCTTCTTACCTTGGCCTCGGTAATGAGCAGTAAGATGTGGGGATTAGAAAGCACCGCAATACCAGGGATTCTCTCCCTTGGGTGGCTACTGTTTACACTACTGCTTGGCATCTATGGCTTGAGCACTATTATGATTTCTAAAGGAAAAGCAGCGGAAATAGCAATTGGTGCAGGGCTTGTTTATTTTTTTATCGGGGGCATTTGGTTTACCTTATATCAATATCAATTTGACCTCTTTGAAGCTAATGTGGCAACACACGCGTTAAGCTCGGTCCATTTTCATTTTTCATCTGCAATCGTTCCGATTTTTATTGGCGCACTGGGACGGATCATGACGAAAAAAAGCTGGTATCCCTGGGTTGTTGCCATCGATATCATCGGACCCATATTGATTGCTTTCGGTATGATTTTCTCCAAGCCGATTGAGTACATTGGTGTCACCTTGTTCGCATGTAATATTGTGGTTTATACCGCTTATCTCCTTGCTTACATGAGGAAAAACGCTCTGGATATTAAGGCAGCCTTCTTCTTAGGCCTTTCTTGTCTAGCCTTTTACACGGTTGTTGTCATTTCCATCTTCTATCCGTTACTGAAAAATATGTACTCCTTGACCATACTCGATTTCATTCCCATTTATGGATCTCTGCATGCGTTTGGATTTGTCTTATGTGGACTAATTGGTTGGGTGTATATGATAGGCTTCATTAAGGAAAAATGATTGTCAAAGAGATTAGATAGATTGGTACATCTTTATGAAATGGTGAATGTGATTTTTAGCTAACCAATCGGCTTAAATGAAGTAGTTTAGCCAGGTTCGTGCTATAATGGAGTTTACCTGATTAACATTCATCATTCTGCCGAGATGGCGATGATTAAGGAGATTGAACTTTGACGAACAACCATGATATTGGAGCAGTTAACGAACTACCGGAAAACTTTGAAGAGCTCAAACGAGCGGCTAATCGGTCGGCAAGCTGGAGAGACAGACTGAATGCGGTGAATGAATTGGGAAACTGGGATACCGTCCCTACCATACAGTTGCTTCATTATGTTTTGAAAAATGATCAAGTGTTTCAAGTGCGCGAAGCCGCATATCTCAAGCTCAAGCAGTTGGATGAAGATGTACAGATGCCTGCCAAAAACAAAGGCGATCTGTTTAAAGGTCTTAACAAAATTTTGCTACGGATTAAAAAAAGCCTTCCTGAAGGTCACACATTTGAGCAATTTAAGGAAAAACTGCAAAAGACACGTCTGGATATCTATGATACTTACGAGGGCGACAAAGATGCTGAGTTCGACTCCTGGCTCCATGGAATTTGGGAGACACTAGGTAGAAAATAGCTGCCGTTCACCGTATAATAGCTGAGTACAAAGCCACTCCATAAAATTGGAGTGGCTTCTTTATTTCTTCAGGGTCACCTCCATCAGATATGTGTTATTTTTTTCTCCAAAAAGTTGCTACTGTCAAACTTATCTGACAAAAAAACGCCTTGTCTACTGATTCTTAGAGATCAGTAAACAAAGCGCAAAGTTAGAGCCTACATTCAATTTCACATCTACATTCCCTGTACGATGCAACGCCCACATCCGCATCACCATGAACGACATTGATTACACCAGCCGGGAACTCACTCGCAATAATCTCTGCAACCTTCGCTGCCGTCAGTGGCGCAAACGGACTGGGTTTAAACACAATCGTGCTCCTATCGTCGATAGGCTGTAAATACAGGCTACTGCGAGTTTTCCGCAAAAAACTTGCCCCTACTTATGGTACGGTTCATTCCGATTGATCTTCACCGCGCGATAAATCTGCTCCACCAGCACCAGCCGCATCAACTGGTGCGGCAGGGTCATGCGCCCGAAGCTCAGTCGCTGCTTCGCGCGGCCCAGTACCTCATCGGAGAGCCCGTGGCTTCCTCCGATGACAAACACGACATGGCTCGTCCCATACGTGCCGAGCTTGTCGATCTCTGCTGCCAGCTCCTCCGAACTCCAGAGCTGGCCGTCCAATGCGAGCGCGACGACATGCGCCTCGCTCTTCACATGCGCGAGGATGCGTTCACCCTCGCGCTCTTTCACCGCCCGCACCTCAGCTTCGCTCAGGGTGTCGGGCGCCTTCTCGTCTGCGACCTCGATCATCTGAAACTTGATGTACGGGGCAAGACGCTTGGCATATTCCTGAATGCCGAGCGTCAGATATTTTTCCTTCAATTTGCCTACGCCAATAATCTGAATGAACATAAAACCATTTCCTCCTCATGATCGCAATCCTGTATGTATCTATTTATATGAACGGTGCTTCGCCACACCTATAATCTCACTTATTAAACGCAGATCCTCTTGCGAACCTCACGCACCTTATGCAGCCTCAAGTACACATTAATGCGAGGCTAGTGAACCTCACTCACCTTAATACGAGGAAGTAAGGGCTCTATACCTATCATTTCTGGCAAATAACGTGTCTGCGGTTCGTTAACCCACATATCGGCCCAAATCAACCATTTAAGACGTCTTAGGTTCCTTACATTACGCTTCAAAAAATGACTCTCCCTACCCATCTTCACCCACAGACAGCAGACAGCACATACCGCCATCTCCCCATTCTTCCACAAACACAAAAAGAGCGCTCCGACACGCTCTCCCTGCTTCTTACCTTTGATGTTCATACCGGATGGCAGGCGAGCGAGTGCGTCCATAAGGGACGCCTCTGCTGCGGATGCCTACACAGTACGCTAGACGACGAGAAACTCAGCCTTTTGTTCGCACTCGGCGCACTTCGCAGGCGGGTCCCAATCGGCAAATTCCGTCTCCTTCAGATCAACAATATCCGGAGCGTCCTCATACTCATCGACAAACATGTCGATGGCAATGTCCACGTGTTCTTTGCATACAACGTACATCCGTTCAAGCATCCTTTCTGTAACCAGCTATGCTCCCGATTCACAACCGCTTATCCATATAGGATAGCCACTTCTCTGTTCTATCACACCTGGGGTGGAAAAGAAACCCCTATCCCTCATTTATCGTGTTTAACCCCCAATAATCTTCCCCAACCGGCAAAAAATCAAACCAAAAAAGCGTTCTTGTTCGACACTATTCCATGTCCTTAGAGAACGCTCCAATGATTCCATACAACAACGCTTATCTATGTTTCAACGCATTCAATCTCCAGTTCAACGTTCTTAATTCAACCCTGATTGTGCCTTTGTCAGCAGCTTGCCACCCTGGAACGCCAGAATCGCATTGGCTCCCGTATCGCCAGCTCCCTTATAGCTGTAGACGACCGTATTCTCCGCTTCGCTCAGGGCTTCGCCTTCCCCGCCGACGATCTCCTTCACTTCATCATACGTCATGCCCACATCAAGCTTCTCATATTGAGCAAATGTAATCCGTATGCCATCCCCCTTGCCGGCAGATCCGTTATTACCTGAAGAAGTAGAACTATTCCCACCCAATTCATTTACTGCTGTTACCGTACTATTCAGCTCTTCCAGCCTCTTCTCCAGCGCAGCAATCTTCTCATCCTGCTTAATGCTCTTCTCACCTTGTGAGGCAAGCTGCTTCTCCAGACTTGCAATTCGTCCCTCCAAACCGCTGTTATCCGCAGACCCAGAGGAAGATACCTCAGATCCACATGCAGAGAGTACGGATAATGATAGTAGTAAAGCCGCTCCTCCGAGCGAGTGTTTCATCAAATGTTTCATTAAATAAGCTCCTCTTCTTGCCAATTGATCTTCCAACCCAACCACGACAAATGCATGTTACTCGCACAATCGTGCACCTTGGTACATTTAAAAACAGTCTATCATAGCCTATCCCTTCTGTAACTGAGACTTTGGCTCTGGTTCAATCCGCTTATTTGGAAAGAAAACAAAAAAAGTCCCCGATTCATGTCAGAAGGCTCCACCATTCCAAAAAGAATGATGTGTTGCCTCTTTCACGAGCAGGGGACTTCTCGCCTAAATTAATTCTCGACTACCTTACTCCGGTTTATCGGTCAGCTTCACGGAAACCTTCTCGGCATTGCCGTCCCGGTAAAAGGTGACTTCAATAGTATCGCCAATCTTCTTCTTATCGTACAGATACTTCCGCAGATCCAGCGTAGAGGTAATTTTTTGCCCATCAAATTCCGTGATGACATCATTGAGCTTCAAACCCGCTTCGGATGCCGGACCGGACGCTTCAAGCACGACCACACCGCTGTCGACGTGAGAAGGCAGCTTCAGATCCTTACGCTGCTCATCATCCAGTGGTGCATATGGATTGCTGAGATCAACGGTGTACACGCCCAGATATGGACGTGACACTTTGCCGCTCAGCAGCAGTGAATCGACGGTTTTCATCACTTCATTCATCGGAATCGCGAAGCCCAGGCCCTCAACGCCTGTATCCGAAATTTTCATCGTATTGATGCCGACTACTTTGCCGTTCAGATCAACGAGTGCGCCACCGCTGTTGCCTTCGTTGATGGCTGCATCTGTCTGGATTACGTTCTGCTCCCAGTCGTATACACCATCCTGATTAATGGACACGGGCAGGATTCGATCCGTATAACTGACAATACCAGATGTCAGCGTACCACCCAAGCCAAGCGGATTCCCGATGGCGAGTACCGTCTGGCCACGCTGAAGCTTGCTGGAATCGCCAATCTCCGCTATTGGCCCAATGCCTTTGTCATCCTCAACAGACATCACTGCGATGTCGCTTACGCGGTCCTTCCCGACCAGTTTCGCCTTGTGTGTCTCGCCCTCGACGGTCACGATCTCCAGATCACTTGCCCCTTCGACGACATGATGATTGGTCATGATATAGGCCTTGCCATCTTCCTTCTTGAAAATGACACCTGATCCAAGCGCCGAATCTTCTATGGATAGACTGCTACCCGTCTTATGGTTCACGATGCTCACGACCGAAGGACGCACCTTGGCTGCTGCCTGGATAATCCGGTCATATGGATCAGCCGCCTGTGCGGCCTGCAGGTTACCTCCGTTCCCGCCATTGCCTGTAGCATTGGCCAGAGGAACAGATGCGGGCTGCATAATGAAGCTAAACAGCGTGACGGTCACGATGGAACTGATTACCGAACTAATGACTGCCACCTTCACGGTGGAGCTGATGCCCGAGCGCGATCGGCGAGGATTTTGCCAGCGATCCCGTCCACCGGGGCGGATAATCTGAAGTTTGCCTTTCTGTACAGGCTCGGCGCGTCTTGATACTTTGGTTGAATAAAAATCGTCTCCGAACAATCCCATCGTGATCCTCTCCCCTTCGTTGTCACGCATCCAGATCCTGACTGCCGCCTGATCATTGTGGCATGGCCAACGATGGTGTTCTCACATAGCCCACTCCGCCGACAGATGAACCTTTCGATCGCTTCTCCAAGTTCATTCTGTCGTCTCCGTTACGTGAAGACCCCAACGGTTTTCCATGCTTTCTAGCATTTTTCAAGGTTGTTTTGCATATCGCTGCATCTCCGCTATCCCGAAATGAAGCGTCTATGTACAGCAGAACAGACACTCCCATCCTGTCTATGAATCTACCAGCAACGTTCTCGCATTCTACGACATGCTAACTTCCCGAGCAAACAAGCCTCTCTTTCAAGGCTCCATATATACTAAACACGCCAAATTCAAAAAAGTTGCATCATTACGAAGATTGACGCAAATTTCTGCTAAAGCAGGCTTATCAATAACGGACCTACAATAAAACGTCCATAGTAACTATCACCACAAAACCCGGTTCGCTAAGCGTACTTTTCCAATTTCCCAAGAACTTTTTCGGTTCAGGAAGCCACAGACTTCAGCATACACGCCTCGCAACACAAATTATAGCGGCAAAAAGAGGAATGTTTTCCATCCAGCCTGACTACAATAATAGTAAAAAGACCAATTCGAAGGTTCATAGAAGGAGGATTCAATTATGGAACGCACGCGTACTCTCACAGCTATGGATGAAGTTCATATGGCGGCCAAGCTGGCCGATCTCAAGGAAGAACATTATCGTAATACCCTAGCATTAAGCACGATCATCGAGCTGCTGATCGATAAAGGCATTCTGACCCGTGAGGAGGTCGAGCGCAAAGCCGCCGAACTCGACAGCTTTATGGCTCACCCACCCTATCCCATGGCGTAGGACGGTCGTAATACGTATCACAGAGTTTGAACTCATGATCCCGATAGAAGCATCCACGGCTCTCCATCGCGTCGCGCACCGACATTTTTGCCAAGTCCATCATATTATGATCCCGGCTGAGATGTGCCAGATACGTGCGCTTGATGCGTCCGTTCATCAGTTCACTGAGCGCTGCCCCTGCCGCTTCGTTCGACAAGTGCCCAATGTCGCTCAGAATGCGGCGCTTGGTGTTCCATGGATACCGCCCCATGCGCAGCAATTCGACATCATGATTCGCCTCCAGCACCAGCACGTCAGAATCGGAGATCGCATCGCGAACCTTGTCGCTCATGTATCCAAGATCTGTTGCAACAGACAGCTTCTCACTGCCATCATCGAACGTATACCCTACTGGCTCAGCCGCATCATGCGAGATCCCGAAAGATTCCACGCGCAGTGACCCAAAATCATGCTTTTCACCCGTCTCAAACACTCTCCGGTTTTCCTCTGGAATGGCCCCAACCGACTTCTCCAGTGCCGCCCACGTATTCGTATTTGCATAGATTGGTAAATTATATTTCCGAGACATCGCGCCTAGTCCTTTAATGTGATCGGAATGTTCATGTGTAACCAGAATCCCGTCCAGCTCTGTTCCTGAAATCTCCCGTTCCAGAAACAAGGCTTCCAGACGCTTCGCACTAAGGCCCGCATCAATCATGAGGGACGTGCCCCCATGCTGTATAACTGTGGCGTTCCCTGTCGAACCGCTGGATAACACGGTAAAATATATCCCCATAACGCATTACTCCCCTGGTTTGTCTGTCTTGGGACTGAATACATCCCCACTGATGCCCTGCACGTATAACACTTCGCCACTTTCCAGCACGAACCGCCATGCCGGCATCGCTACCTGTATATCGGAATTGAACAACTGGCCGTAATAGCCCAGCTGAATGTCTTTGACAATTGCATCGTTCGGCAAAAAGTTCTCGATCAGCGTGCCCAGCGCCTTGGGCGCCGGAAGCACCTGCTGATCGCTCTCCTCCGCGGTTGTAATCCGCACCGGAGTCTGACGGTAACCCGTAATTTTCTGATCGCTGTAGAACAGCTCCAGACTGACATTGAAGAGCGGCCATTTCCCATCGACTAGCGGATGAAGCACAAACGCCCCATCCTCCGTCATCAGCTGATCCAGCCGATACGTGCCAATCTGCGGAATTTCGTCCGCCAGCACGTCCGCCAGCTCTCTTTGTGAGAAGATTAGCTTGCTGTCCACCGGCTTGTCCAGATCGATTTGAATTCCCGTCTTGTCCTCTTCTATAAACTCATAGGACAGCTTGGGCAGCTTCGGCGTTTCGTTCGGGATTGGTGCCAGCACCTGAATACCCTTCTCTTCCATCGCCTGCTGTGTATTATCAGCCAGCGAGGTGAAGTCCAGATTGGCTCCGGCCGTCTCCCGTGCATCCATCCAGATCTGGTAACCCAGCACCAGATTGAGCAGCAGGAAGGCATAGATCAACACATTTTTCGCCCGTCCCCAATCCAAACCATTCACCTCCGTTATTTGATATAAAACGACTAATCTCACACTGGACCACTACGCGGTCAGAACAACCTTCCGATCGCTGTTACCCCCGGATTTCATGAATTCCCTCTTCTCAAGAGGAAATCCGGTGGTAGCCTATGCTTCCGAAGTAGCTTTCTTTCAGAAAGCTTTTAGCGAACGCTCCGCTTCTTCAGGTTATTTCTGCCCTCTCCGTTATCGTGTGACCCTACACCTCGTGCCAAATCGAATGACTCCGGCACCCTACAAAATCATCAAGAAACAGTGGTTTCCTCTCCGTTACTGAAGCGGATCACCCATATAGGGATCAGCTTCAGTCCGCCTTCAATTGTGGACGGACGATACGCCGGATACACGTCTACCACTTGGCGGCTCTCTCCAGCCACCTTCTCGATAAGGGCTTTCAGCTTATCTCCACCTGATAACTTCACTGATTTCTTCGTATCGGCACCCTCGTTCAGGTATTCCAGCGAGCGTTCATAGCTGGACACGGTCTCCTGCTGCATCTCCATACTGATGGTGCCAAAGCGGAACTGCACCGAATCCATAATCGGGAAACTGCCGTAGTATTGTTGGAACTCCAGCTGTGTTTTGTTATCCACGGTATCCAGCATCATGCGTGAACGGCCTTTCCAGCCGCCATGCTGGTTCACAAAATCCACCGCAGACAGCGCGTCCTTCGCCGCATCAATCTGCCCTGCAGGCGGTGCAGCCGGGTCCGTATAGCTGATCCAGCGCTGATCCTGCTTCACTTGCAGACTTCGTTTGCTGTCCGTATAGATCTCCGACCCATCCTTTTCCCGAATATTGCGGGTCATGCTGGGATCGAAGAACAGGCTGCGCTGCATCTGCTCCACCGTGAACTGCCCGGTTGGCACATCGGCCTCCACCGCATCCAGCGGCTCTGCCGGAATATAATATCCGCCATCCGTCAGTGTGTATGGTGTCCAGTTGGTACCGAAGTCGACATGCTGCTGTACGTCCTGGACCGTCAGATCCGCCTGTGCAGCTTCATAGACTACATCACCCTTGGCACTGAAGAACAGGGCATGGGCTTTGGTTTCATTTTTCGCGGTATAGATCGCTATCCGGTTAATGGTTTCCCCCTGAAACAGGGAATCCGTACCCAGCCGCATCACTCGCTGCAGCAGGGCTACCGGAATGCCTTCCTTGAACGACAGCTCAATGCCCGGGTTATCCTTGCGGATCTGATCCCAGTTCACGGACTGTACCGTCCGCCGCTGAAAATCATCAAATGTCCGTCCTTGCAGACGTGAATAGATCAGCTGGTAGAAGGTATTGCCTGGGTAAAATACGGTATGTTTGTCCTCTCCCAGATGAATCATCATCTGATCGGGGAAGATCAGTTCCTCAATATCTCGCTCCTGACCCATATTCTCGGTCTTCACATAGTTCGTCTCAGACGTCACAATGGAATCCCCGCCTCCGGGCAAACGATAGATCAGAAAATAACTCTGCACCAGACTGGCAGCAACGAGAGAAGCGAGCACCAGGGATTTAATCCGTTCCTTCAAGGTGCTCACCTCCTTTTTCACGCATAGGCAGTGTGAACGTTACGGTAGTGCCGACATCCACTTCAGACTCCAAAGAAATGGTGCCATCATGCGCCCTAACAATTTCCCGGGCAATGGATAGTCCGAGTCCGGTACCGCCCATACTGCGGGAACGAGCTTTGTCCACACGGTAGAACCGTTCAAAGATACGATCGAGGTCCCGCTGCGGAATACCCATCCCCGTATCTGTCACGGAAATGGCAAGGGTATGCTCATCATTGCGTCTGGCTGCAATTGTAATCGTACCGCCCTCCAGCGTATACTTCAGTGCATTGGATACGACATTATCCAGGACCTGATCAATCTGGTCCCGATCAAGAGGTACCTCAGGAATGCCATTCTCGACCGACAATACGGGCTGAATATCCTTCTGATGCATCTGGAATGAGAATCGATCCGTTACCTCCTCCAGCATGTCCATAATATCCGTCGGCTGTTTGCGCAGCAGTGCTTCCTTGGAGTCGAGCCTGGAGAGATGCAGCAGATCCGTCACCAGCCGTATCATGCGCTCTGTCTCATTCTGAATAACGCCAACGAATCGTCCCGCCAGCTGCGGGTCTTCAAGCGCACCATCGTCCAGTGCTTCTGCATAACTCTTGATCGTCGTCAGCGGTGTACGCAGCTCATGGGATACGTTGGCAACGAACTCGCGCCGGGATGCCTCCAGCTCTTCCTGCTCGGTAACATCCTGAAGCACGGCAATCGTTCCGGTAATGCCCAGCTCGCGCCGATGAACCGGCGTAAATGTCATACGAATCACCACGGGTTCCTCCTGCCCGGCAGGTGCAATCTGCAGCAGTGTCGAGCCTGTAAAGCCACTTGCTAGTGCTTCTGCATCTTCCGGATCAATGCCGAGCAATACGGCAAAATGCCTGCCTTCGATATCCCCAGGGCGCATGCCCAGGATGCTGCTGGCCCGGCGGTTGACTAGAATGACTTTGCCATACTCATCAGTCGCGACCACACCATCACTCATATTCGTCAAAATGGACGTCAGCTTCTCCTTCTCCTCTTCGTTCTGGGAGAGTGCGTCCCGCAGGCGACTGGTCATATAGTTGAACGCCCGGCTGAGCTGCCCAATCTCATCTGTACCGAATACAGGTGTCTGCTGATCAAAGTTCCCTTCGGCAACCGCTGTTGCCCTGCGGGTAACTTCCTTGATGGGCTGCGTAATGGTATGCGACAGAATGACGCCAAGCACTGCGGTCAGTACCAAGGCAATCAATATGCCGGAAATAAAAATCTTATTGATTCCCTCCATGGTGGAGTACAGCTCGTTCATGGAGGCAGCGATGTAGACCGCGCCGATGATCTTGCCGCCGGACATAACCGGCTTGGCCACGACCTTTTTACGGACATTGTCTTCGTCCACAATGTATTCCTCGTTATCCCGGATGCCTTGCAGTGCCCGGCTGACAACGGTCTGGGTATTTTTACGACCCACGTAATCGGAATGTGAACTCAAGGAAGTGGTCAGCACTTTGCCACTCGCATCCAGTACCTGAATCTCGGCACCGTTAATGTTGAACAGATTGTTTACCAGTACACGCAGGTTTTCCGTTTTGTCCTCGCCAGGCTCTGCTTCCCCACCTGCCATGGTCTCGCCCACAAGAACGGATAGCATCTCCGCCCGTGCCTGGAGATCCTCGGTAAAGTTGCTCGTCAGGGAGTTCTTCATCGCACTCACGAAATAAACGCCGATCAATTGCATCGCAATCAAAATCAGCAGTACATAGATAATAATCAGTTTCGCCTGAATCGTTCGGAAGAACGAAAATCGCGAGAAACGCCCCATTATATCCCCACGCTTTTGGGACTGCGCACGAGATAACCCAGCCCGCGGCGCGTCAGAATCGTTTCCGGTTTGCTCGGATTCTCCTCAATCTTCTCGCGCAGACGACGGATCGTGACATCCACGGTACGTACATCCCCAAAATATTCATATCCCCATACTGCCTGAAGCAGATGTTCCCGTGTCATGACCTTGCCGGAGTTCTTCGCCATATAATAGAGAAGCTCATATTCACGGTGCGTCAGATCAAGCGGTTCACCGCTTTTGTAGGCCGTATACATGTCCATATCAAATGCAAGATCGAACAGGCGCATGACCTGTTTCTCGTCGTCCTCCGGAGCTTCGGCAGCCATCGCAGGCTTCTGTCGTCTGCGCATCTGTGCCTTCACCCGAGCGAGCAGCTCTCGCGTACTGAAAGGCTTCGTTACATAATCGTCCGCACCCAGCTCCAGGCCGAGCACTTTATCAATCTCGCCGTCCTTTGCCGTCAGCATAATAATCGGCAGCTCCAGATGGGCGCGTACCTCGCGGCACACATCCATGCCATCCTTACCAGGAAGCATCAAGTCCAGCAGCATCAGATCCGGTTTCTCGGATAACGCCAGTTCAACTGCACGAATGCCATCAAAAGCGCAGATGACCTCGTACCCCTCTTTTTCCAAATTAAACTTCAGAATGTCCGCAATGGGCTGTTCATCGTCCACCACCAAAATCTTCCCCTGCATCGGCTGTATTCACCCCTATATCCTGCTTGATCCGCCCTAGCGGTCTTTATCTCTTTTGCATCTTATCTTCTATGGCAAACGTAATTCTAAGGTTTGATCTATAAAGGTATCTTTACTGTATAGTTTAACATACCTGAAGGACAGTCACATCCTGATCCAACGATCCAAATGCTACAAATTGAAAATATTTTACAGCATGAAAAAACAAGGCCGGCATTTAAGCCAACCTTGCTTCTGATTTCTTTCCCTTAGTTAAGATACGTCATCGGATTTTCTGGCGTTCCGTTCTTGATAATCTCGAAATGCAAATGCGTTCCGGTCGAACGACCCGTGTTGCCCATAACGCCGATGCTCTCCCCTTTTTCAATCACTTGTCCAACCTTTACGCCAATGCTGTCCAGGTGGCCATACAGTGTTTCATATCCGTTACGATGGTTAATGATAATGACATTGCCATACCCGCTCTTCTGTCCTGCAAAAGTAACCACGCCTTCATCGGCCGATTTCACATCCCGGTTACCTACCAGATCGACACCTTTATGCTGACGACCCCAGCGTTGTCCGAAGCTGCTGCTCATCGTTGCGTTTGATACAGGCCAAGCAAATTCACCTGTACCCTCACCAACCACTTTGGTTCCGCTCAGCACCACTTCAGTAACCGCTGCCTTGATGACTTCCTGGCCCAGCCATTCTTCCTTGATGACCTCACCATTTTCCTTGGTTACACGGTACTGCATGCTTTTTAATCCGCTTTGTCCAGGGCGTACCACTTTGGTTATGCCGGCTTTTAGCTCAGCACTTTTGCGTACTTCAACCTGCGGTTTGATTTCAATTTGCTCCACGACCTGCTCAACCGACTTCACCGTAACTGCCGGTTTAGGCACCGTCAGCGTAAGCTCATCCCCGATCTGCAGTGACGTTTCCTTGATGCCTGGATTGTTTTTGCGAATCTCGCTTTGTGTAATCTCATATTTGGCTGCGATCGAAGAGATCGTATCTCCTTCACGCACCACGTAGGTTACAGGCGCATCTTTA
Organism: Paenibacillus sp. 7516; assembly: GCF_002272715.1. Lineage (NCBI taxonomy): Bacteria > Bacillati > Bacillota > Bacilli > Caryophanales > Paenibacillaceae > Paenibacillus > Paenibacillus sp. 7516. The sequence continues at coordinate 16,894 of NZ_NPBI01000024.1, read as the reverse complement.
CCAACGGTTAATGCTTTAACCGCCTCGGACACATCCCATATTTTGTTCGGATCTGCCTTCACTGACTCTGTCGCCACATCTTCCTTGATGTCCACGGACTTCAGCGTTGTACTTGGCCCCTCCGCTTTGCTTGACGAGTTAGCCGATACCGACTTCGTCTTGAGCGAACTACGCACAGCCGATGCCGATATGTATTTGCTCTGCACTTGTTCCAGAATGGCATCTGCTGTTGCCTGATCCTTCACAATGCCGATTACTTCCCCATCCACTTTGAGTTCCACGCCTTTGGCATATGCTGTCAGCATATCATCCAGCTTGTCCAGCGTTTCTTCGCTGTTCACTTCAGGTTTGTACGCTTTCACCGTTTCGGTCGTGATGCCATCTGTGTTCAGCACCATTTCCGCGTCAGGATATTTATTTTGGTATTCCTCGGTTTTGTCTGCAAATAGTTTCTGTAATTGCGCTTCATCCTTGATGCTGCCGATCTCATTCCCTTTTACCATGACCTTGTAGTATGGAACGGTATTTGCAGCAACGTATTGCTTGCCTGCGAATCCAACCGATGCAGCGATGAACACACCGCATGCTGCTGTAATGATCCATTTACGCGAGGCCAGGACGCGCTTTTTATTTACACTGAAGTTGGACATGCTCATGTTGTTTTTGTCTTCGGCCGTCCGGTGTTCTCCGGATTGTTCGTGTACCCGGTTTTTGCCCGGTTGGCGTATGCCTCTGAAACCTTTCATGATTCTCTCCTTTTCAGCACTTCTCAGTTCGCATTTCTGTCAAGACACACCCATCGTGTCTGTCTCAAGTTTGTCGATATTTGGTTCTGGGTGTCCGCAAATCAGGACTTTAGCTGCGCTCATAAAAGTGTCAAAAATTTAACCTTTAATCACACCCGTATACTTTAACACAGGTTTTACACTCATTTCAACTCTATGCGTCACAGCTCAAAGTCGCGCCCCGCTTGGTTTTCCTGTATTATCCATAACATGGCAGACGAATATTCTTAACCATTATGCCTCAGGTTCAGGTATACTATGTAGTTTCGGTCTAGTTTTAAGACTAGGTTCTAAGACCCGCAATAATGCGACATTATTTTCATAAAAACACAATCAAAAAAATCCCTCGCCAGATGATCTCAGACAAGGGATGGTTGTATGAATATAACATGCTATCCTACTATATTTCTCGGTTGCTCTCAGGCTTTGAAGAGTGAATTCTTAATCCATAGATAGCTCAAACTCTACACACTTCATGCGCATTTCTACACGGTTACTTATTCGGCCTGAAGCACTTCCATAAGATTATCGTATTCCTCACTCGTCAGATATTTCGATATCACCTGTTCAATGTCACGTAATTCCTGTTCGGTCAGGCCATCTTCCATCGCACCCGAGATTTGCTGCATTTCATTTTGAGGAAGCTTTGCCATCAGCAGGCTAAAGATCTTTTCTTTTTCCTCCAGAGGCAGCTTGTCCTTTGTTCCGGTAATATCATCTGGTGATACCACAATAGCATCATTACCTGAACCAGCAGAATGACCAGAGGTTCCAGCCGTACCATTGCCAGCTGCTGTCCCGTTTCCGCTTCCCGCAGCACCTTCTGTAGACTTATTGGGATCTGTTTCTATGCTGCCTGTGTCACCGTTGCTGCTCTCGCCTCCACCGGTAGAAGCTGTCTGGTCGGTTTTATCTGACCCCTTCTCTGTATTGCCTAAACCATTGTCAGAGCTTGTCTCAGTTTGGTCTGTTCCATTGCCCATGACCGATATGGCGTCCTCTGGAACTTGTTCCTCTTCAGCACCAGTCGGCTGATCTGTTGTTCCTGCCCCCGGTTTGTTCTCCTCGCTCGCCTTACCACCGAGTGCACCCTGGAACATGGATGTTAACCCCAGCGGTTGACCTTCCCACTCAATATTAAAACTCGCCAGCAGCGATTTCACATACGACTGTACAATTAATCCGGTTGTCAGTAGGGTCAATGAACTAACCAGCATGACGGTAAGCACGATTTTGGCAAACCATTGAAGCAACTTCATCCCTGTTCTCCTCCTCCGATTATCCAACCTGTCTGTGCCAGTCAGCACATCAGGTCTGTGATTCTACTGTTATTCAGTATTGACGGAAATCTCGGGATTATATCAGGAGATATGCGAAAAACCCCAGTCATCGCCTATGAGGCGATAACTGGGGGTCTATGATTCAATTAAATTATACGTAGATTGGAAGAACTTGATTCGTTTGCTCACGGTTACGACCTACGGAGAAGATTGCGATTGGAATCCCTGTCAGCTCGGAAACACGTCTCACATAGTTCTGTGTGTTCACAGGCAGATCTTCAAGTTTCTTCGCTCCCGTGATATCCTCGCTCCAGCCTGGCATCTCTTCGTATACCGCTTCACATTCAGCCAGCATTTTCAAACTAGCTGGGTAGTGTGTGATGATCTCTCCACGGTATTTGTATCCTGTGCAGATTTTCACCGTTTCAAGACCTGTCATCACATCCAGAGAATTCAGGGACAGTCCTGTAATGCCGCTGACACGACGAGCGTGACGCACGACAACACTGTCAAACCAGCCCACACGACGCGGACGTCCGGTTACGGTACCGTACTCATGTCCAGTCTCACGGATCTGATCACCAACTGCATCGTGCAGCTCCGTAGGGAATGGACCATCTCCCACACGTGTGGTGTACGCTTTAGCTACTCCGATGACCTGTTGAATGCGAGCAGGACCAACGCCGGAACCGATACATACACCGCCTGCAGAAGGGTTGGATGAAGTTACATAAGGATACGTTCCTTGGTCAAGGTCCAACATTACACCTTGTGCACCTTCGAACAATACTTTTTTGTTCTCATCAATGGAATCGTTGAGTACAACAGATGTATCACGCACGTATGGACGCAGGATTTCTGCATATCCCAGATAATCTTTCAGAATTTCTTCTACATCTACTGGCTCACCGCCATAGACTTGCTCGATCACACGGTTCTTCTCTTTTACCAGATGACGCAGCTTCAGTTCGAACTCTTCCGGATCAAGCAGGTCAACCATCCGAATACCGATCCGAGCTGATTTATCCATGTAAGCTGGACCAATCCCTTTACCGGTTGTACCAATTTTGTTTGGACCTTTGCTCTCTTCTTCCAGTGCATCCAGAACCATGTGGTATGGCAGGATGATATGTGCGCGTTCACTGATGAACAGGTTTTTGGTCGTAAAATCATTATCATGAATATAGTTAATTTCTTCAATAAGTGCCTTCGGGTTGATAACCATACCGTTACCAATGACACAAGCTTTATCCGTGTAGAAAATGCCCGATGGAATCATCGTTAGTTTATATTTTTTGTTGTCGATCAGAATCGTATGTCCTGCGTTGTTACCACCTTGGTAACGAGCGACCACGTCTGCGCTTTCAGCCAAATAATCCGTAATCTTACCTTTACCTTCGTCTCCCCATTGCGTTCCCACTACAACTACCGTTGACATCGTACATACCTCCGTGGGTGCCTTGCGCACCTTTGTATTGGTCTGTCCGTCCTCTATCTCGGCAGGAATTCGAAGTGAAAATACCGGCGGAGAAGCGTGCTAACGGACAGTGAAAATCTCCCTCGTGTTACATATCAAGGAAGGTTTTCGCTGCTTTAACGCAGCAATTCTAGTGTACCAGTCCCCTTTTTCAAAGTCAAATGAAATGGCGAACAATTGGTAATCACATTACTCTAATGTTCGGAATTAACCCCATATTTCGACGCGAAAAACCGGGGCAGGCTGTCAAAACTAGCTTGACGGCTAACCCCGGTTTAATTGCACGATAGAATTACGGCTCTACATATCGTATTTGGAATCGATTAATAAGTTCATATTAACTAGTAGTTGATGAGTACCGAATCTTCTCTATTAACTAGCAAAATATAACGTAACTATCGTCTACATGGCAAAGGCATCATTATGTGCCCGCTCATAGTTAACGAACTTATTGAAGTTTTTGAGGAACACCAGCTCAACCGTACCTACTGGACCATTACGCTGCTTGGCAATAATAATCTCGATAATATTTTTCTTCTCGGTCTCCTGGTTATAGTAGTCATCCCGGTACAGGAACGCTACGATATCGGCATCTTGCTCGATCGAACCCGATTCCCGCAAGTCACTCATCATCGGACGTTTATCCTGACGCTGCTCTACACCCCGGCTCAGCTGGGACAAGGCAATAACCGGAACTTCAAGTTCCCGGCCAATCTGTTTCAATGTACGCGAAATCTCTGATACTTCCTGCTGACGGTTCTCGCCCGCTTTACCGCGGCCGCTGATCAGCTGGAGGTAGTCGATCAGAATCATGCCAAGACCTTTTTCTTTTTTGAGTCGACGACATTTGGCACGAATATCGGCTACGGTAATCCCTGGCGTATCATCGATATAGATCTCTGCTTCGTTTAATGCAGCGATGCCCATCGTCAGCTTTTGCCAGTCCTCGTCCCCTTTGAACTCACCCGTACGAAGAACCCCTGCATCTAGATTGGCTTCCGCACAGATCATACGCTGTACCAGCTGTGCGGCTGACATCTCCAGACTGAAGATGGCTACCGTCTCTTGTGCCCGAATGCCAACATTCTGTGCGATATTCAAGGCAAAGGCTGTCTTACCTACCGAAGGACGCGCAGCTACAATAATCAAGTCACTACGCTGGAATCCGGCAGTCATCTTGTCGAGATCGATAAATCCGGACGGAATGCCCGTTGTGGTTCCCCGGTTCTGATGCAATGTCTCGACTTTGTCGAACACTTCCATCAATACATCCTGAATGGCGATAAAGCCACTACTGGAGCGTCGGTTGGAAATCTCCAAAATACGCCGCTCTGCTTCACCGAGCATCGCAGCAACATCTTCCCCGCCCGTATAGCCTTCGCTAACAATCTGCGTAGCGGTACGGATCAAGCGCCGCAGCATCGATTTCTCTTCGATAATCTGTGCGTAGTAATCCACGTTGGCAGCCGTAGGCACACCATGAGCCAGCTTCGCTAGATAGCTAACGCCGCCAATGTCCTCCAGCTCGCCTTTATCCTTCAGACGCGAAGTCAGCGTGACAAGGTCAATCGGTTGATTTTCCTCTCCAAGCTGAATCATCGCTTCAAATATCAATTGATGGGGCTTATCATAGAAATCCTCGGTTTGCACCCGTTCCATCGCTGTAATCAGGGCTTCGCCCTGCAACAGGATTGCACCCAGCACAGCCTGTTCGGCTTCCAGGTTCTGTGGGGGAATCCGGTCGAATAACATTTCGCCGCCCATCTTACTCCTCCGTTACCTGTACCTTCAAGGTAGCTTTCACTTCAGGGTGAACCTTGACGGTTACTTGCGTTACGCCGAGTGTGCGAATAGGCTCGTCCAGCTCAATTTTGCGTTTGTCGACTTTCAGACCTTTTGCAGCCAGAGCTTCAGCGATTTGTTTGCTTGTAATTGCACCGAACAATCGGCCGCCTTCGCCGGATTTTGCTTTCAATTCAGTTACTTCTGCTTCCAGCTTTTTGCCGAGTACTTCCGCTTCAGCTTTCTCTTCCTGCTTGCGTCTTTCCTCAGCTGCATTTTGGTTATCCAGCGTCTTCATGTTACCGTCTGTTGCCAAGCGTGCCATTCCCCGTGGCAGAAGGAAATTCTGTGCGTATCCCTCGGATACTTCCTTCACTTGTCCTTTTTTCCCCTGACCTTTAACATCTTTTATAAAAATGACTTTCATTCGAACAGCCCCTCTTCCTTTTCGATTTCAGCCAGTACGTTCATCAGCCGTTTTTCTGCCTCTCCAAGCGTTCCTTCCAATTGCACGGCAGCATTCGTCAAATGTCCGCCACCGCCAAGTCTTTCCATGACGACCTGAACATTCATGCGGCCCAGTGACCTTGCACTGATGCCAATCAGTCCATCCGGACGCTCACTAATAACAAATGAAGCGACCACATCCGTCATATTCAGCAATGTGTCTGCCACCTGGGCAATCATCATCTGTGAAATCTTGCTGCCGGGATCCGTGACCGCCAGCGCAATATTCCCGTATACCATTTTAGCATGCTTTATGATTTCTGCCTTAGCAATATATTCTGACAAATCCTCTTTCATGAGACGCTGGATCATAATGGTGTCTGCACCACTGCGGCGCAGGAAACCTGCAGCTTCGAATGTCCTCGAACCTGTATGCAGTGCAAAATGCTTCGTATCCAGCGTAATCCCGGCCAGCAGGGCCGTTGCTTCAAGCGGAGTGAATTGTACCTTGTCATGAATATATTGCAGGAGCTCAGTCACAAGCTCCGCAGCCGAAGAAGCATATGGCTCCAGATAAATCAATACCGCATCGTTAATAAATTCCTCTCCGCGGCGGTGGTGATCCACCACCACGACACGATTGGCCGATTGCACAAGCTTCGGTTCCATCGTCATTGATGCCTTATGGGTATCCACCACCACGAGTAACGTATGCTCCGTCATCATTTGTGTCGCTTGTTCAGGTGAGACGAAGGCTTTGGACAATTTCTCATCCTTGTTCACCTGCTCCATTAATCGTTCAATGGATGGGTTGATTCCATCCAGGACGATTCTTGCTTCTACATTGTATAAGCTTGCTGCCTTCCACACGCCAATTGAAGCTCCGATTGCATCCATGTCGGGCATCTTGTGACCCATGATCAGCACTCGATCGCTCTCCTGCATCAAATCACGCAAGGCATGGGCAATTACCCGGGCTCTGACCCGTGTACGTTTCTCCACAGCATTGGATTTTCCGCCGTAGAAGGACAGGCGCTGTCCGGACTTCACAGCAGCCTGATCCCCGCCGCGTCCAAGTGCCATATCCAAACTGGACTGTGCCAGTTCACCCATCTCACTGATCGTATCCGAACCAAATGCGAGTCCAATACTGAGTGTCATCGGAACTTTAAGATCTGCCGTCATCTCTCGCACTTCATCCAGAATGACGAAACGGCTCTGTTCGAGCTCCTGCAGCGACTTATGGTTCAGCATCATCAGATAGCGGTCAGAAGAGAGACGGCGTAAGTAAACTTCATATCTCTTCGCCCAGGATGTAATCTCGCTTGTTACCCGGGCGATAAGCGCAGTTCGCTGCTGATCGTCCATCCCTTGTGAAGCCTCATCCAGATTATCCAATACCAGAATACCCAGTGCAATGCGTTCATTCTCATATTTATCACGCAGTATGGCAAGCTCCGTGATCTCGTAAACATATACATACCGCTCCTGCGGGTTATGAATAACGCCATAGAACCGGTCATCCAACTGGAACTCATCATGAAGTTCCTTGGCCGGTTCTTTGGTTCCATCCTTTTTTTCTTTCGGCTGAGGCAGCTTCGGGAAAAGATTAAGCAGTGGATTGCCCACCATCGTCTTTTCCTGAAACATCTCCCCGACGAAGCGGTTGTGCCACTCTACCGTACGATCCTCGCTGTACAGCACGATCCCGAATGGGAGCATGCTGATTGCTTCGCCCTCCATTCGTTTGATGCGAATGGACAGGCCATTAATGTAGTCGTTAAGCTCGCGGCGGAACGCCATCTCCGCCTTAATCATGACGATTCCCAGCGCTGAAGCCAGTATCAGACTAATCAAACCAAGCGCCCAGTTATAGATGGTCACGAACATAACAAGCAGAAGCAGCAGTATGAACGCCCATACGGTATAGTAGCCGTGCCAGCGTTTCTTCAGAAATTTAGGCATGACTCATCACCCTAACGTTTTGGTCTCGATATTGCCTCGCGAAGCGGGAACGCCAGATCGATAATCCCGATAATCCGAAGCGGCCCAATGAAGAAGACCGCAACCGCCAGCAAATACGGTATAACAGGATTCCACTTCTTCGCATGTGCCAAGAAGAAGAAGAAACCGATGGCTTGAATCATGAAGCCCAGATTAATCAAAGGCGACAAGTTCATCGCAATCATGGTCCAGTATGTCCCATCGCTCTGTCTGGAAATGACCTCGAAGAGCAGTGCCAGGAAGTAATACCAGATCAGGGCACGAGGCATACGCCATTCGCGCGCTGGTGGCAGCTTCGATACGGATACACCCATCACATTCAAAATGGGACGAGCAATCAGGTGTGTGATAAGCGACATCACCATGGATGTCACAACCAAAGCGAACGGAATCATGAGTTGTGTCTGCCTTGCGACATCCTGAGTCATTTCCGGTGTCCACGCAAAGCCATTTACCATTTGATTAGACGTATTCGTTAGTGGTTCAACCGTAAGTCTCACCACATCATCAATATAACTCGACAGATCGAATTGGAAGATGACACTTCCAATCAGCAAGAGCAGCAGGTATTCTGCCAGCATGGCTCCGGCTCCCGCCAATAATGCGAACAAGGCCGATTTCCTTTTCTTATAGGCATTACCAATAATGATCGCAGGCAGGGTGAACAGCAGCAGCAGTAATAGATAGATCGGATGAAACAAGACTAATATGACCGCTACCGGAACAAGGTGCCATATAAATGATTTTACAGATAAGGAAGCATACAAAATAACTCCGGGTACCATCATGAAAAATATGGCGAGAACCGATAAAGGAGTTAACAGCGAAAGCAGCAAGAGCAGGTATACTGCGCTCCAGACGGCTGACTTCAAGCTAAATTTCAACAAATTCACCTCTTACGCATATGATCTTCTAGCGCGGATATATCCTGGTACCAGTCTTCAAGCTGGTGACCTTCCGATTTGTGCTTTCTCAACTTCTCAATTAACAATGCATCCAGATCCTTGAAAGGAATACCGAGCCTACGGCCCAATATGTAACTACTCATCATCAGACTGGCGAGACTGTCCCCGATGCGGGATGTACTGCCTTCCCATAACGCTTTAAACAATCGGGATACCTGGTCAAGTACTTCGGTTTTCAGCCATTCAATCACTTTAGCGCGTTTGGCTACATCCAGTTCTTTAGGCATATTGGCGAAAGTCACTCTCCCCGAAAAAGCTTTATTCTCCATTATAGCATAAAAAGGGGGTCCACAAAATCATCCCCCATGGCAGGAAAATGCCCGCTCTTCTTATGCTTCCTAATGCTTAACATGATACTGAGAGGCTCTGATTATCCGCGTTGACTGAAGCTTAATTACATTTAATGATTTCTTACTTGGCTTTCATGGACTCTTTGGAGACAATGCCTTCACAGTACTCAATGATCTGACTGCGCCGTACAATACCGATAAAACGTTCCATATCATCAACTACAGGCACAAAGTTCTGTACTTTGGCGAGATTGATCAGGTCTTCCATATTGGCATCAATGGATACCGGCTTAATATCGAGGCGAAGAGGTACATCTTTGAGCAGAAATTTTGAAGCGTTTTCAAATGTAATCTTTCCCTCAGCGTTTTTCATATACCACAATAGATCACCTTCGGTGACCGTGCCTATATATTTGCCTTCCTTATTCAAAATGGGTACCGCCGTAAACCGGTGAAATTCCATCCGTTCCAACGTTTGCCGCAGAGTAGAATCCGACGTTACACAGGTAACCTCTTGCTTAGGCAGCAAAAAAAATGCGATGTTCATACCCTTACGTATCCTCCTTGTAATTCTACTTCAAGTTACGCCTCAACTTATATTATACGGATCACAACGCAAGATGTTCCAAAAGGTTGAAATGCCCTCCAATGAAAAAAATCAGCAGCCCGCTCATTAACGTACTGCTGATTGTTGTCATACACATGGTCTGTATGGAATTCATTAGTCGATCGCTTGCCGGTCTGGAACCATGACTTCACCGGCTGGGGTCGATTCATCCATCCAGTTGTTAATCAGCTCTTTGGCATATTGGACATCCTTCTCATCCGCTTGACCATAATAGATACCGTCTTTTCGCATCCCTTCACCAAGAATGGTGAAGCTCGAGATTTGCGGTTTATCCTGGGTCATGACCTGTTTGGCCAGATCCGTAATAAATGATGGCTGCATGTCTGTCTGGAAGTTCTCTCCCATAATCTGAATCAATTCCGGAATTTTCGTGATCTGATTCAAACTCAGCATTTCGTTCGCCATGGCGTTCAGAAAGATCTGCTGCCGCTTGGTACGATTAAAATCACTATCCTCGCGGTACCTTACATAATAAAGGGCTTCCTGACCATCATAGATCGGTTTGCCCCCTTCAATCGTGAATTGTACGTGATTCGGATCCTTGTTCACGATATCCTCTTCAATCGGCAGCTTCACCCCACCAAGCGCATCCACGACCTTTTTGATTCCGTCAAAATTAATCGTCGCATAGTAGCCTACATCCGCATCCAGAAACTTCTCCACCGTATTGATGGACATATTCTCCCCTCCGAAAGCGTAGGCATGCGCAAGCTTGTCGTAATCATCTACGCCATCCTTGTCGGCATCACGTCCAACAATCTGTACATAAGTATCACGGGGGATGGATACGAGCAATACACGTGATTCTTTTGGTCTGACCACGGCATAAATGACCGTATCCGAGCGGCCACGCGTTTTCTCGTAAGCACGTTTGTCAGAACCAAGCAGCAGCACAGAAAACGGCTCTTTGCGATAGACTGTCGGGTCAGGCGTTTTATTGCCCTCCTGCGGAACATACGATTTGGACAACTGGCCCTCTACAGAGCCCGCCAGGAACAGGTCAAATGCAGCTACAGCGAGCTGCTGGCGAAACAAATACCCGCCAATTAACAAAACAACGAGCGACACGAGAGTAATATATATGCCTTTTCTTCTTTTCTTCTTCTTTTCTTTAGTTCTGCTTTTCATTCATCGATTCCTTCTTCACTGTCAAAATGAAATTCGATACTACATATCATTAAACGTCTGAAACTGCTTATGACACGGTGCTCACTGAACTTTTCTCTATCTCGGACAGGAACAACGCTCACGCTCGTTCTATTTTAAACATTGCTACAGGACGAAAAGTTACAATACGGTTAAATTGAAAAGAACAGACTTCCTTTTTGACTTGTTCAAAGGTAAGACTGTTCTCTTCAAATTATACGTATATCTATTCTATAAGGTCAATTGGTGGATACTGTATCCACACGTTTGTTTTTCTCTCGTGTACGCAAACGTCCCGTGATCAGGGCAGCGGCCAGGGTCAGCACACTGAAGATAACAGCAGACCAGAACAGCCCGTTGTAACCTTGACCGGTCGTTTGATGAACGGCTTGGAGCAGCACATCCCGAATACCCGGGTCGGGGATTTGGGACAATCCTTCCGTCAGACTCGCCACATCACTTCCCGATGCTCCGCCTGCTCCTGATGCATACTGTTGAAGCACTTCTGGCGGAACCTGGATCCCCTGATCAGCGAGACCTGTCTGAATATTGGAGCCCAAGTTGGAGAACGAACGGGCGAGAAATCCTGCAAAGATGGTAGGCGCAATGGCCATCGCCATCTGGCGGAACAAGGAACTGGTTGCTACGGCAATGCCCTTGTTGTTCTCACCAGCCTGTTCCGTGACGAGCACGTTTACCGGCGCCCCCAGCATCATGCCGAAACCGATACCCACAAGTACACTCGCAATGACAAACTGCCAGATATGCTCTACCCATAGCGGGAATAGCAAGAATCCAATCGCAGACAGCACACCGGCGACTGATAAGGTCCAGATCGGTCCTTTGCGGTCAACCAGGTAACCACCACCACCTGCGCCAATTCCTGATGCCAAGGCAAGCGGGGTAAACCAATAGCCTGAAGCTGTACTGGATACACCCAGATATTGCTCCACGAAGCCTGGAATGAAGATCACGGATGCCAGAATGGCTCCCGAGAAAAAGGCAATCAACAGCGTCCACCGAAAGGACGCAATGCCAAGAAGTTGAGTCGATACGACAGGTTCACGTTGCGAGCCTTCCAGCCTTTTTTCCAAAAAGTAAAAGAGCACCAGAATAACCACACCTGCCAGGAAGAAACCATAGAACATCGGCGAACCGAGGCTCTGCAGCATATCGACACCGTCCAGATTACTGAAGCTGTACATCAAACTCAGTACCCCGATTGTGAGAACAGCAATACCACTCCAGTCCACAGCAGCACGGTTTAACTCCTGTTCTTCATGGATGAATCGAATGCCCGCGATAAATAAGAGAATGGCGATCGGTACATTGATGAGGAATAACCAGTGCCAGTTTCCCGTAATATCCAAAATAAAAGCACCAATGTTCGGCCCCAGAATCGCAGCAACACCATTCATACCTCCAAGTAAGCCCAAGGCTGTGCCCTGACGTTCAGCAGGAAATTTGCTCAGCACATACGAACTGGCAATGATAAAGATCCCGCCACCGCCCAGCGCCTGGATGACACGCGCAACCAGGAAGAAGGTAAATGATGGACTCATTGCGACAAGCAATGAACCTATTCCAAACAACGCGACTTCAATCAAAAACAGCTTTTTGCGGCCATAACGGTCCGACAGCTTCCCTGCAATCGGTACACTCACCGCAAGACCAAGCGTATAGAGGGTAATTGTCCAGGCTCCCCACGTTGGAGATACTCCAAACGAAGCATTTAGCGTCGTCAGCGATGACGTGATAATACCATTATCGAGTGCAGCCATGAATACCCCTATCGCAAATAAAATGAGCGGCCATTTCATTTGTTTTTGCATCTCTACTTACCTCCCCGATCAGATCACAATGACCCAGCCTATGCCGGGATGCTACACATATATTAAACAAATTAGAACATTAATGACTCACTGGTCATTTTAAAACAAATAGATTTCATATGTCAATTCATTAATATGGATTTACACTGGTTATTAGTATGATTTTAATGAAAAAAGCTGCCCTCAGATTGTGTTTAAATCTAACCTGAGGGACAGCTCGCTGCCTTGTGAAAATTACCTATGGCTGCTTAATTTAGCGAAACAGATAACTTGGATGTAACCATTACTGCATCAAGTGACGATTGAGGAATTTCTCAATGGCCCGATACAGATCAAGCTGATTCTCGACATTAGCGAAGCCATGACCTTCATTCGCCTTTAACATGTAAGGGACATCCACACCACGTTCGCGCAGTGCTTCCACGATCTGATCAGACTCTGCCTGTTTAACCCGCGGATCATTCGCACCTTGTACGACAAATAGCGGCGCCTTCATCTGATCGATATGGAACAATGGTGAGGCTGCAGTCAGCAGCTCCTTGTCTTTCACCGGATCACCCATGCGCTCATAGAACATGTTCCGCTCAGATTCCCAATAAGGTGGAAGGGAATCCAGCAGGGTGAACAGATTGGAAGGTCCCACATAGCTGATTCCGGCAGCATACACGTCCGGTGTGAATGCCAGTCCAGCTAGCGCTGCGTAACCTCCATAAGATCCACCATAGATGGCTACACGTTCTGGATCAACTGTTCCTTCTTTCACCAGCCAGTTCACGCCATCGGTAAGATCGTTCTGCATCGCTTTGCCCCACTCTTTGTTTCCTGCATCCAGGAACGCTTTGCCATACCCTGTGGAGCCACGGAAATTCACCTGCAGTACAGCATACCCGCGGCTGGCAAGGAACTGGATTTCCGGATTGAAGCCCCATGAGTCACGAGCCCATGGACCGCCATGCGGGACAACAACGAGTGGTAGCCCGGAAGCTTCCGCCCCATTAGGTAGTGTCAGATAACCATGAAGGGTTAAACCATCACGTGACGTATAAGTCACAGGTTTCATGTCCGACATTTTGCTCTCATCAATCCATGGTGCAGCATCAGCCAGTTTATCCAGCTTGCCTGTCTTCGAGTCGTAGAAATAATAGGTGCCCATCGACTTGTCACTATAAGCGGCGAACAGGACCTGACCTTCTTCGCTCAAGTTGGCAATGCTAACTTCCTTGCCGGGCACTTTGGCTTGAAGATCCTGCATTAATTTTTTGAACTCGTCATCGAAGAATTCATAGTTTACCTTGTCTGTCTCATAAACTGCTGCAAGAATTGTCCCCTTCTCTTTCGAAGGTACGAAGCTGGTTACATCCACATCTTTGTTTTCATAAATGGTTCTAGTTACCTTCTTGGTGCTCGGGCTAAATTCCACAATAGCTGTTTTATCCCGATCCAGGTTGGACGCAACATAGATATTTTTGTTGTCATAGGTGAACATCAGAGGAACAAACGTCTCTCCGAGCTCTGTGGTTAGCAATGGCTCAAACGGTTTATCCTCCGAATCGCGATACATTAACGAGGATACGTTGCCATCACTGGATACGGCTACACGAATCTTACCTTCGTGGTCTGTTAACCAGCCCGAGATATTACCTGGATTCTCGGCAGCAAGCACAGCTTCGCCTGTCTTAATATTGATGCGGTATACATCAAAGATCCGAGGATCGCGTTTGTTCATGCCCACCAAAATTTCATCTGGAATGCTCTCCAGCGGATCCACTAACATGGCTCTTGTATTGGGGTATGGGGTAAGATCCTTGCTGTTCTTACCATCAATATCCGTAACATAAATATGATAATTCTCGTCCCCGGCTTCATCCTTCACATAGAGCAATTTATCATCGGTAGCCCATACAAAGGCAGCAATACTGCGATCGGTTTCACTCGTGATCCGGATCGGCTTGCCTGTACCGCCATTTTCCTTAACCACAACGTTCATACGATTATTCCACGGTTCCAGATAGGCTATATGTTTGCCGTCCGGCGACATCTGGAAGCCAGCCTGTGCAGGCTGCTTGAAAAAATCCTCTAATGGTGTAAGACCCTCCGCTGCTACATCAAGCCCTAGTGCCAGATACAGTGCTTCGGCAAATTCACCATGAGTTACTGTACCCTTGGCATTAAATGCACTGCCTTCAATGATAAAATGCTGCTTGAGGCGGATCGCATCCTCGGCGTGTACAGCGGGAATTTGTTTCATATCACTGTATACGACCTGAATTCCATTATCCTTCAATTCAAATGCCCGGGTAAATAATGAGGCCATCTGTGCCCGCGTGAGTGGTGCATCCGGTGCATAGCCTTTGGCTTGTCCCTGAATGAGACCACTCTGCTTCAATGCATAGATGGCTGGTGCGGCTTCATCTTGAGCCAGAACATCAGCGAAGCCTGTAAGAGAAGCAGGTGTATCGAGCTTAAGTACACGTTGCAGGATAATTGCTGCCTGAGCACGCGTTATCGGTGTCTGTGTTTGTTGCATTCCATCTGTTGTACCATCTATGTATCCCAGTTGCTGGAGCGTCTGCGTTGCCTTCGAAGTTATGGCTTCAGCAACGGCTGCTGTAGGCTTGCTTGCTTCAGCTGCCAGAACTGCAGGCTGAATCAGAGCAATCGACATGGCCATGGTTAGCGTTACAGCATATACCTTTTTGCTAATTGCGTTCAATATTAAGTCCCCCTTATAAGTGGATTACAGAATAATATGGAATTACTCGTAAATCATTTTACCATGATAATCCATAAGTTTACAGTTAGGGGAATACGGCAACATTTAATTCTTTGAGCCAGAGAAACCATAATTGAGCAGTTTGCGCGTTTCATTAAAACGGCTTTCGCGGCTTTCTGTACCGAATACAACCGAGATCAGTCTCTTGCCATCGCGCTCTGCTGTTCCTACAAAGTGGTAGCCTGTAAGTGGATCATAGCCAGTTTTCAATCCGTCATTGCCATCGTAAGCGTAAGGTCCTCCAATGGAGGATAGCATCCAGTTCGTGTTACTCATATAAATCCCTTTTTGATGCATGGATACCTGAGTTTGGCTGGAGACCTGGAGCACTTCGGGGTAGTTTTCAATCAGATATTGTGCAAGTCTGCATGCATCCGTAGCTGTCATGACGGTCTGTCCCTGAATTACATCAGGACGGTTAGGACCCAGCTGTTTCTCACTTAGTCCCGTTGAGTTCCTGAAGACGGTATCCGTTGACATGCCAATCTCCGAGGATTTCTCGTTCATCATCTGTACAAACGACTGCTCTGTGCCACCAATATGCTCTGCAAGCGCGACAGCTGCATCATTAGCGGAATACACCGCCATCGTCTGGAAAAGCTCCTGTACCGTAAATTTCTCACCTTGCTTAAGTGCAAGCTGAGTGCCTCCCACCGAACTAGCGTACTGGCTAACATTAACCGCATCATCCCAGCGTGCCTCGCCATTCATGACAGCTTCCATGACGAGCAGCTCTGTCATCAATTTGCTGATACCCGCAGGGGCCATTTCCATTGAACCGTTATAATCCATCAGGATCTTGCCTGTACTCAAATCCATCAGTACCGCAGATTCCGCCTTGATTCCCGGTTTGCCTATCAGTATGTCCGGTTTAACTCCCACATATATAATGACCAGCAGAGCCAGCAGCATTCCTGCCCGTTTCCACCATCTTTTCATCCGTGAATCACCTCTTATAGATATAGACGAATGAAAGAGGCATTTGGTCTGCACTTTTTTGCAAAAAGTTAAATTTTTTTTATTTTTTTGTCATCAAAAAAACATGGACTCTATTCACCCCATGCCAGAGTGATAGAATCCATGTTTTTATTGACACTTTTTATCGTACTATTTCTTAAATATTTCGATTCTAGTTACTCCTTTACGGATTAAACCAATCATTCTAACTTTGCTCAAATAAATCAGGAAAGAATCCACATTAATTTAATATATTTTAGATTAACTATTGGCTAATCTTCAAGAGTAACCAAACCACCAAAAAAGTATTCGAATTTCTCTTTTGTTACTCATTAAATCATAACTTTCAGCTTATCCATTTCTTTAATCACTTTCTTCTAGTAGCTACCTTTGATTCGTATATTTCTTTGTTTTTTGTCTTGAATTTCTCTTTGAGATATATAAATATTAAAAAACACAGTTCTCCCAAAATCAAAATAGCAGCTAAAAAGTTACCGTAATCATTTAAGCTATTATCGGGAAATCTAT
>NZ_NPBI01000023.1:0-660 GCF_002272715.1 Paenibacillus sp. 7516 | reverse complement strand
CTTTAAGAATATTATTATTTCTATAGTACTGGATAATAACATAATTAGAGTGTAAGTTCGTAATTGTTTGCTCGCACCAAACCAATTCTTAATGTTTTTTAATAATTTAACAGAATCTTGGTGCAAATTTGGGAGTTCTAAACTATCACTTATCAGATAATATATGTCAGTTCTCATGTATAATTTTAGTTCAAATAAAATACCTAGCAATAGTGTCAAAGTAATAATTCTCATGATGTAATATAAAACAATAAATCCTTGAAGAAGAAAAAAATGACCTATTATCGTAATTAAAGTTATAAGAAAACAGTCTGCTATCATACCCGAAAGATACATTATCCGTCGGCCTTTTTTACTTACTGACCACGTATTTGGAATTTGCGTTTGATACACCAAATGTATTAGACGCCTTCCAATATTAATATTAATATTCTGAATGCCATAATATCTAGCAGCCACAACATGTGCGGTTTCATGATACAATCCTAATACGATATCACTTGAATAAAACAAGAAGTATAAGAATAGTAAATTGGGAATATAATTAAACTCTTCAATAGTAGGTATTATGTCATGACCATAATAGAAGTATTCAATCAGTTTTACTATAAAGAACAATAAAAACATAATAATTAATATGGATATAAATTTTTTACTAAA
>NZ_NPBI01000022.1:0-717 GCF_002272715.1 Paenibacillus sp. 7516 | reverse complement strand
ATATAAATTTTTTACTAAAGAAAATGTCTACGTAAGGTTTGTCCAAATATTTCGACTTTAACTTAAGACCAAACCTTTTTACATTAGAACTGTCACTAGGTTTGATAATTTGATATTCTCCATACTGCTCTATAAAGCCTAAACTAATCATACTTATTACAAAATCTTTATATTCAATATCATTTCCAATATAATTGGAGATATTTGATACATTATTATACTTTCTAATATAATTAATAATCTCTAACGCTACTTTGGGAAGTTTAATAAACTTTTCCTCTATTTTACATCCTACTATATACATTTCATTTTTGTCAGCTTCAGAAACATACAAATTTTTAATGATCTTAATATTCATTTCATCCATCATTTGTATGTTTATATTTGTTAATAACTCTTCCTTAGTAATATATACTTTTGAACTCATCATAGTAAAGCACCTCTACACAATTAGACCAGTTTAAAATAGAACCAATAAAATCGTGAATATCAAGTCCTTTCATATCATAAGTATCTTCGCTATTTACCGTCCCAGTAGCATCTTCAATAAATGTAACTTTGTACCCCTCATGATGAGCATTAATTGCAGTGAATAAGCAACAATATTCTGTATTAAATCCGACAATCACCAAATGTTCAATTTTTCTACTTTCCAGAATTGGTTTTAAATTATTATTACTGAACCCACTCGGTTCGTTTTTTTCCAAAACTATATAT
>NZ_NPBI01000021.1:0-239970 GCF_002272715.1 Paenibacillus sp. 7516 | reverse complement strand
GATTCCGCTCAAACCAACACCTGTCGCACCCGTGATACCTGTAATTCCTGTTGCCCCAGTTATACCTGTGTCTCCGGTAATACCAGTGACCCCAGTCAATCCAGTAGCGCCGGTAGCCCCTGCTTCCGCCAGTAATGTGTAGTCCAGAGAGCTTCCCGGTGTTCCCGTTGGTGCAGCAACGTTGGCAATATAGGTACTTCCATTGAACGTAACCACCTGACCCGCTGGGTACGTTGGAGCCACAGCTGGATCAAATGGTAAAATTCCACCCAAACCTACTCCTGTAGCCCCGGTTATACCTGTTGCCCCAGTACTGCCCGTTATACTCACACCCGTTGCTCCGGTTATTCCAGTGGCCCCTGCTCCTGCCAACAACGTGTAGTCCGGAGAAGTTCCCGGTGTTCCCGTTGGGGATGCAACAGTAGCAATATAAGTACTGCCGTTATACGTGATCACCTGACCGGCTGGGTACGTAGGAGCAACGGCTGGATCAAATGGCAAAATCCCACTTAGCCCTACTCCTGTCGATCCTGTTGGTCCTGTAGCTCCGGGACTTCCTGTGCTTCCTGTAATACTTACGCCTGTTGCACCAGTAACTCCTGTGGCCCCTGCTCCTGCCAATAACGTGTAGTCCGGAGACGTTCCGGGTATTCCCGTTGGGGATGCAACAGTGGCGATATACGTGCTGCCGTTGAACGTGACCACCTGACCAGCAGGATATGTCGGCGCAACGGCTGGATCAAATGGCAAAATCCCAGTTAAACCTGCTCCTGTTGCTCCCGTAGGACCTGTTAAACCAGTAGGCCCCGACCCCGCAAGTAATGTATAATCTGGAGATGTATTTGGCGTTCCTATCGGAGATGCCACATTGGTAATATAAGTACTAGCGTTGAACGTAACCACCTGACCAGCTGGATATGTCGGAGCTGCAGCAGGATCAAATGGCACCGATCCTTCCAGGCCTACGCCTGTTGCTCCAGTCGTGCCAGTTCCTCCTGCACTCGCAAGTAATGTGTAATCCGCTGAAGTTCCTGGTGTCCCCGTTGGAGATGCCACATTCGTAATATATGTTCCACCCGAAAAGGTTACAATTTGCCCTGAAGCATACGACGGAGCAAGCGCAGGATCAAAAGGAACAATGCCTGTTAAACCTGCACCTGTTGCTCCCGTAGCACCAGTTGTTCCACCCGATAACAATAATGTAAAATCTGGCGAACTTCCCGGGATACCTGCTGGACTATTTACATTAGCTACATATAAATTCCCATCATAACTGACTACTTGGCCTTGGGCATAACTTGGACCTTGTGCTGGATCATATGGCGTTACATTATTTAACCCTACGCCAGTTGCTCCAGCTGGCCCCTGAGCACCTTGTGGCCCAGCTGGACCAATCGGACCAACTGGACCTGCTGGGCCTGCTGGACCCGCTAAGCCCGCCTCTCCAGGAGGACCTGGCGGCCCCTGTACTCCAGCTACACCGGGCACTCCGGGTACTCCGGGCACCCCCGGTGGACCAGCAGGTCCGGTTATCCCGGACGAACCAATTCCTATCGTTGCACGGCTAAGTGCTATCGACGTATTCCGAATTAATCCTACGAGTTTATCCTTCTCTGGCGGGGGCACCTCAAGCAACAAAGTCACACTCAACAGATCATCAAGCAGATTCTGCAAGTTGCCAGACAAGTTGACTAACGCAACAGGTACGACCTCCGAAGCTGCAATGGTTAATTCCAATACAGCTTGAAGCTCGGCTTTTACGCCAGCACGAAAACCTGACTCGTTAACAAAAGTAAGTACATTCCGTAATCCTGACTGCACCGCAAGGATGTTAGCAGCTGTAGGCTGACTAACTGCAGCGGGGATGGTGATTGCCAAAGATTGAAGTAACGTTTCAAACTGCTCCTGCTCACCTGTTGTTATAGGAATGAAGGGCGATCCCGCCCTGAACGATCTACCTTCCAAAAAAGCTTTAATATTCACCCGTTTACGCCTATCGGACATGCGTTATCCAATCCTCCTTTGACTACCTTGTTTTTCAAGCTTATGTCATGTTGGAGGGAAAATTATCTTGGACAATATAATTGTTTCGTTAATTTAACAACTTTTATATGTTCCACGTTGAACAAGATTAAACGGTACACTTCAACAAAAAAACACCCTCCTCAGGAGGGTGTTTCCGCAATTTTCGTATGAAATCCGGCTATTTCGGGGAATTCACCGGAAATTGTAATATAAACTCTGTACCTTCGCCAAGCGTACTGTTCACATGAATGATACCATGATGTGCATCAACGATATTTTTCACGATCGCCAGACCCAGTCCAGTACCCACACTTTCTCCACGAACCCGTGCCTTATCCGCTTTGTAGAATCTTTCAAAGATAAATGGCAGATCGGAAGTAGGAATACCCGCACCCTCATCCTTAATCGATACTTTAGCCATGGACGTTCGATGATCTCCAGCCAATGTGGCCGCAATAATGACATTTTTGTCGGGAGGTGTATGACGAAATGCATTATCAAGCAGATTGGTAAATACCTGTTCAAGACGATCCTCATCAGCCTGCTGAAGCAAAATGCTAGACTGATTACATTCAAAATGAAGCCGGATATCCTGTTCTTTGGAGCGTACGGAGAATTTCCGATACACCCGTTCCAGAAGCTCCACCAAATCGACTTCCTTCATCGCCATATCCGTATGCCCCGCTTCCATCCGGGCCAGATCCAGCAGATCCTTGACAAGTCTGCCCATACGCAGTGACTCATCATGAATGACCTGAATCAATTCTTCACTTTCCTCGGGAGAAGCCGCCATGCCATCCAGGAGAGCTTCACTGTAACCTTGCATCATGGATAACGGCGTTCGTATTTCATGAGACACGTTAGCGACAAAATCACGACGCATTTTCTCCAAACGAACCTCTTCGGTCACATCACGCAGAACGGCAACCGCACCTCGAACAACACTATCTGCATATAGAGGTGTCATCTGAACAGACCACACTCCCTGCTGAACATGCACATTCGAGCTCTGATCCCCGCCATGCTCCATAACCAGTTTGAACAAAGGAATCAGCGGTTCAGGAACATCACGGGATAACACATCTCCCTTATTCACTTCCTGTCCCTCTTCGTCCTGTGCCCAATCCAGGTCACACCAAGCCTGCATAATCTTCTCCCCTGGAGGATTCGTCAGAATAACCTTACCTTCACCATCAAAAGTAACAACGGCATCCGTCATGCTTCGAAGCACACTTGCCAAATGCTCCTTCTCATGGTTCAGGTTCCGAATGTTGTCCTCCAGTTGAGCAGCCATGTGATTAAATGTATTAGCCAGTTCACCAATCTCGTCGCTAGTCACTAGAGAGAGCCTAGTTCCATAATTTCCTTTGCGAATTGCATTGGCTGCCTGAATTAGCTGCTGCATCGGCTGAGTGATCTTCGTGAACAGAAAGAGGGCGAAGAATGTCGTCAAACTGAACCCGATGATACAGACATACGTGAACAGGCGCTTGATGTCTCTGGACTCCGATTCCGCAAAGTTCGTATCGATATACGGTAGCAAAAAAAGACCCAGCGCGATGAGCACACAGCCCACGAGACATATAATCGTAATCCATAACTTCCCGACCAGTGATCTCCAGAAATTGAAACTATTTCGGTACTTCCAGTTTATAACCCACACCCCAAACTGTCGTAATCATAGCCGCCGATTCTGGCGACACCTTGTTCAGCTTTTCACGAAGACGCTTGACGTGTGTATCCACGGTGCGGAGATCACCGAAAAATTCGTAATTCCAAACATCCTTGAGCAATTCCTCTCTGGAGAACACTTTGTCCGGAGAGGTCGCCAGGTAATGTAATAACTCATATTCTTTTGGTGTAAGACTTATCTCCTCCCCACCAGCAGTTACCCGATGAGCGTCATGCTCAATAACCAGATGAGGGAATACGATATTGTTGCTTGAGTTACTTTCTTTGGACAGATATGCAGTTGCCGAGGAACGACGCAGGATTGCTTTCACCCGATAAATCACTTCACGTGGGCTGAAAGGCTTCACCACATAGTCATCTGCGCCTACTTCAAATCCTTGAACACGGTTAATTTCTTCACCTTTTGCAGTAAGCATTAATACCGGAGTCGATTTTACCTGACGAAGACGAGTGCACACTTCTACACCATCCATCCCAGGCAGCATAACATCGAGCAAAATCAGGCCATAATCTCCAGCTGTTGCTTTTCGCAATGCTGTCTCGCCGTCTTCCGCTTCATCAATTTCATATCCTTCTTTTTCAAGATACATTTTCAATAGTCTGCGGATTCGTTCCTCATCGTCCACAACCAGTATCCGGTTCTCATGTTCTGCCATTCCACTCCAGCCCCTTTGCAATAACTCCAATCACTTCTATTATGTTCGATCTGGCGAACAATATTTGAATGCCCACTTTTAATGCAGGGGCAATGCATGGTTTCATGGATTGTTCTCCAAAACTTCGGCGAAACTGCCTATCCTAGTCGGCTCCTGCATAGGAGTGCAATCCTGCAATGATCAAGTTCACACCTACCAAAGTAAACATAACAACCAGGAATCCGAGCACGGCAAGCCAGGCAGATTTTCGGCCCTGCCACCCTTTGGATAAACGCAAATGCAGGTACACACTATAATAAAGCCATGTAATCAATGCCCACACTTCTTTGGGATCCCAGCCCCAGAAACGGCTCCAGGCAATCTGAGCCCAAATCATGGCAAAAATTAATGCCCCTAATGTAAATATCGGAAAACCGATGGCGATCGCACGATAACTGATTTCATCCAAATCATCAGCATCGATGCCGTCCAGCATAGGTTGCAGAGCTTGTCCAAGCGGTCTTCTTACGATTAATCGTATAATTCCGTAGAGAATCAAACCTACAATCAATGACCAGACTACCGTATTTAATTTGCGTCCGGCGTTAACTCCGTTCATCCAGGATGGCGTCTCAAGTAGAGGTTCCTTCATCCCAAGAAACGGTGTCATACTCTCCACTTCACTCTGATAAGGTGCAAAAATTGGAGGCATGCGATAAATCACTTTCTCTATTGTACTATCTTCCTGTACCTCTGTGTCAATGCTGGCCGTTTTCTGGACAAAAACCGTCTCGTACCCCGCGGCACGAAAGGCAAATACGGTTCCAATAAACCCGATAACAACGACAATGGTAACGAAGGTAAACTCCACCCAGCCCCGCTGACGTCTGGACGATTTGTCTTTCCCACTGAAATCAACGGTACGGAGCAAATACATGAAGCCTGCTGCGAACCCAACCGCGAAGAAGGCTTCACCCAGGGCAGCAAGCGTTACATGGATTTTAAGCCAAATCGATTGCAATGCAGGGATTAAAGGCTGTACTTCCTGTGGGAATACGGCGGCGTATGCCATAATAATAATTGTAAGTGGTAATGCAAACAGTCCAAGTAATGATTTTCGATAGATGGCATAAACCACAATAAACGCGACCATGATCATCATGGATAAAAAGGTCATGAATTCATACATGTTACTGACAGGGATATGGCCTGCTCCAGCCCAGCGCGTGAAAAAGAAAACGAAATGCCCCGCGAGTGCAACGATCGAAGCGATAAATGCTCTTTCCCCCCATCTGGCTACATGAGCCTGAGGATCTCGATTACTCCACTTCTTGCCCATAACGGCAATAGCGTATAACAAAAATGCAGCACAATAGAGAAAAAAAGATACAATAAATGCGTCGCTGCTGAAATCCAATAAACTCATCCTTGGTTCCCCCCGTTATCCAACGACTTCTCATCCACTTCCAGATTCATCTGTTTTAACACGGCTGATACTTCACGCCTGAAGCCAAACCAGTTTTTGTTGGTGTGTCCTCCCAGCGTGAGCTGACCATCATCAATTCGGATCCAGATACGACGGTGATGCCAGTAGAAGCCCATGACCAATCCCAACATCACAATTCCGGCTCCAACCCAGACAAATGGCATTGCCTTATCTACACGTATATTCAGATAACTTACGGATTGGATGATATCAACCTTATCCATGCTGTCAACTTCAAGCTGTAGAGGAATTTCTCCCCCTATCAGCTGCTGGTTTATTGAATCCTGCCTAAAACGCTGTTTATCCACCTGTTTTGCGAAATAAAGATATTGAATCCCTTCTTCAGGCAGCTCCGGGCCTTTAATTACAAATAAAAAGGCTGGTGCATTAGGTGAAGGCGACAAGGATTTGGGCTGACCGTTTTCATCAAGTCCGAAATCCATAAACTTGTCTTTTACGGTAAGTGAGTATGGACCTACCTCGAAGGAGCGCTCTGTATCGACCATGTCAATCTGGATTGAACCGTACTTCTCCCCCGTTTTCGCATCGACCAAATCAGGAGTTACAGAGCGAATGGTAGGTGTAAGGTCGTAATCGAACTGATACGCTTTCAACCCATGATAGTTTAATGGATGATTCACCCTTACATCATGCCTGGCAACCTCATTTAATTGAGGCTTCTTGGACAGATCCGAGCAATCGGCGGTGCATTCATACAACACGACTTTGGTTTCGAACAGTTTTGGAACAATTTTGTTCAAATTTCGAAACTGCTCGGGAACTTCATCTTCACTATAAAATTCAACATTGAACTGTTCGTTTTTCAAGTACATAGAGGTATTAGGGATTTTCTTAATCTCGCCTTCCGGAAAGGCAACATGCTCGTCCAGATTCAGTCCGGGAAGACCACGGGCCAACACAGCCAGAAGAAAAATAATTAGACCGATGTGGATAACATAGGGTCCCCACCGGGCGAATCGTTGCTTCTCGGCCAGCAGCGCACCTCCCTCTGTATGCACTCGATATCCTTTCTTTTTAAGCGGCGTAACCGCTTTCGTAATCCATTCTTCTGCCCCCTCTTCAATGGGACCTTGGTATACCAAACGCTGCCTCGTTAGAAACTGCATGTGTTTACGGATTTTTTGCTTGTTGAGTGCCTTATAGAGCGGAAGCACCCGGTCTAAACTGCATATGACGAGTGAAGCTCCGATCATAACAAGCAATAGGATGAACCACCAGGATTCGTATGTATGGGACAGACCCAACAGGTAATAGATATGGCCCAACTGTCCATAGGTTTCTTTGTAATACACAGATGGATCAATGTTGAGAAACGTACTCTCTTGAGGGTAGATGGTTCCCAACATGGACCCTACAAGGGTAAATACAATCAGATAGACCGCAATCTTCACGGATGAAAAAAAGTTCCACACACGATCAATGATATTCGGGTTGCTGCGCTGCGAACGACGGGCCCTGCCATCATAGCGCATTTCCAGAACTTCTTTCGATTTAGCCTCAGCTTCGAGCAGCGGCTTACCGCATGCTTCACAGAGTACGGTACCGACGGGGTTCTGATGTCCACATTCACATTTGGTATTCTGGAACACGACTAGACCTCCTGTCAGGGCTGCTTCGCCAGTTGTGAAATTTGAGCGTCAAGCGTATCCAAATCAAGTTGGCCGATATGAATGGTAGAGATTTTGCCCGTATTCGATACGAAAAAGGTTGTAGGCATCGGTGAGATTCCGAAATCCCGAATCGAAGTTTTGTCCCGGTCGAGCATAATCGGAAAATTGACTCCCACCTGACGAACAAAATTATCCACGGTCATCTGATCTTCTCCAGCATTAATGCCGATAAATTGAACACCCTGATCTTTCCACTTGTCTGCTTGAGCTTGAAGCGCCGGCATCTCTTTCACACAGGGCTCACACCAAGTGCCCCAAAAATTGATCACCATGGCCTTACCTTCATATTCTTCAGACGTATGCACTTGACCATCCAGGCCCAGCAATTCAAAAGAAGGAGCCTTGTCCCCTTCTTTCGGCTTGCCGTTCGAGCCGGATACCGATGTGGTGATCGCATATCCGCCCAACACCAGGATCAATAACAAAATAACGATTTGCACCGTTCTTCTTGATTTCCCCATGTGCTGCTCCCCTTTGCAGTGACTAATTCGTAATTGTTCATCTTCTCTCCCAACTGTGAACATCCTATGAACAATTATAGCGAATTTCGTCACAAAACTGCGGCGGTTTTATGAAAATTATGTGTCCTCAGATTACCTTTTTTTCATTTTTTTGGCGGGTTCCGATTTTGCGAGTGTAATCAGGTTATTGACTTCCTCTTTGGTCAAATTACGAGTCAGTCCCCGTTTCAGGTTTTGCAGCAAAATGCCACCAAAGGAGATCCGTTTCAAGCGCGTTACCGGATGGTTAATCGCCTCGAACATACGTCTTACCTGGCGGTTACGACCTTCGTAGATGGTAATGGAAATGACAGCTTCATTGTTAGCTGTGTCCACATCCTTGTACTCCACCTCTGCCGGAGCTGTCATCCCGTCATCCAGCATAATGCCTGTTTTTAATTTCTCCAGGGCAGTACCATGCGGAACGCCTTTGACCGTTGCCAAGTACGTTTTGGGTACATGGTGTTTTGGGTGCGTCAGCAAGTGAGCGAATTCACCATCATTGGTCAAAATGAGCAGACCCTCTGTGTCGTAATCCAGTCGTCCCACCGGATATACACGTTCTTTGACACCTTTAAGATAGTCGGATACAATTTTCCGTCCTTCGGGGTCAGATGCACTCGTGATCACACCTTTGGGCTTGTTCAACATCAAGTACACTTTCTTTTCACTGCGAATCGGTTTTCCATTAACCGTAATCATATCCTCTTCGGGGTTCGCTTTTGTACCCAGTTCGGTTACGACCTCCCCGTTAACTTCCACTTTGCCGGACAGGATCAGTTCCTCGCTCTTACGGCGAGATGCAATACCTGCCTGTGCGATAATTTTTTGTAATCTTTCCATGTTTGTCATGTCACCTCACACTAATGATACCCATCAAGGCGGGAAATCACAAGGATAATCCAAGGAAAATGTAAACAGCAGGCGATAATGCCCTTTTTCAGCCACGATCTCGTGCATATTTAACTACAAAAGCCCATCTTCATAGTTCCTGCACCATGACAGGAACGACGAAGATGAGCATGTTTAGTTTTGTGAATATGTATATTCACTTAACGTTAACGACAAGGGTTAACTGGTTACCTTGCCTGCGACAGCAATCTGTTTCTTGGCAGGTGATGTGGTTTCTTTGATGAAAGATTGCAATGTTTTCGACGTAATATAATAGGTTTTCCCGCCATATACAAACGTCATCATACCAATGACCCGATTATTCTGATCGAGAACAGGACCTCCGGAATTGCCTTGTGCCATGGCTTTCACAATACTGCCAATCCCCTTTTTGCCCGGCACATCCGAAGCTTGGCTGCTGTATATCCGGCTTTTGGCAATCGTATTATAGGTTGAAGGAAACTCTTCGTCCAGCAGTACCAGATCACCGGCAGGATTCTTCGGGAATCCAATCGTATATACAATCTGGTTATCCCTCGCGCTTGCGAACGTAACCGGCTCTGCATCCATGTCCTTGTCCAGCTTCAGCAAGGCCATATCTGTGACGGGGTCTGTCTTGATAATCTTTGCTTTAATAGGACGTTCCAAATGACCTGGACTCGCTACGGTTAACGTACCTTCGTCGCCATCCTTTAGTTCGGCAAACTCCTGAACGACATGGTAGTTGGTCAGAACTTCATCCTTGGAGATCAGTATGGAAGTTCCCACGTCATAATACACCATATCCGGCTCATCCAGCTTGACCAGACGAACGTTCACCACAGGGAATGAATCTGCGGTAACGGCCATTTGTGCACGCAGTTGTTTGTCAAAGTTACCTGTAAAATGAATCGTATTGACCGCCTGAGCAGCCGCCATGCCTGTCTGTCCAGCAAGCAAAGAAACGGCAATGATGCTTGACATACCTAAGCGGAGCATTTGTTTCATCCTTTTATGCATGTGTCTCTCTCCTCCTCCGCTACCATTCTAGCATATCTATTATATCGGAAGGAGAGTCGTTATATTTTAACCAAAAACAATCAAACAAATAGCCAGAGCGGCGATAAAGCCGACCAGGTCAGAAAACAACCCAACTTTGAGAGCATATCGGCCATTTCGTATGCCAACGGCTCCAAAATATACGGTCAGTACATATAAGGTTGTATCTGTGCTTCCTTGGATTGTGGAAGCCATACGTCCGATCATGGAATCCGGGCCATATGTTTTGATTAGATCCGTTGTAAAAGCAAGAGAACCTGTCCCGGTTAACGGACGTAATATGCCCAGTGGCAGTACTTCTCCGGGAACGCCCATCCAGGATACTAGCGGAGCGAACAGACTGATAACATAATCCAGTGCGCCTGAAGCCCGGAAAACACTGATGGCTACCATCATTCCCACCAGATGCGGGATAATGCTGATCGCCGTGGAAAATCCATCTTTTGCTCCATCAACAAAGGATTCATATACCGGAACTTTTTTAGTAAACGCATATAAGGGAACGAACGCGATAATAACCGGAATGGCCCAGACGGAAATCCAGTTGATGAAGGTTAACATGATGGACTCATCCTTTCATGCTGGAATTACCGCTCTTTATAACACGTGGCGGTCTGTTTAAGGTCCTGTTCCTATACCAGCGATCTGCCATAATCGCGGCGAGTGTGGCGATAATCGTTGCCATCAGCGTGGTGCCCACAATCTCTGTTGCATTGGCTGAATGATAGTTCAAACGAATGGCGATAAGGGTGGTCGGGATAATGGTTATACTTGCCGTATTTAGTGCGAGCAATGTACACATCGCTGGAGAAGCCGTTTGTTTATCGGGATTCAGCTCCTGCAGTTGCTGCATGGCCTTAATTCCCATTGGCGTTGCCGCATTGCCGAGACCAAGCAGATTAGCGCTCATGTTGGACAAAATATACCCCATAGCCGGATGATTCCGGGGCACATCAGGAAACAAAAAGGCAACGACCGGACCCAGCAGTTTGGCTATTTTGCCAAGCAACCCCGCATCTTCTGCCATTTTCATCATCCCCATCCAGAAGACAAGCACACTAATTAATCCAAAACATACGGTTACACCTGTTGCCGCCCCATCAAAAGCAGCCTGGGTAACAACTTCAATATTTCCTTTCGCGGCAGCAAAGCCAAACCCGACAACAATCATCATAAGCCAGATTACGTTAATCAAAACGTTAAAACCTCCTCTGGAAGCATAGTACATCGTGTTGTACAACATGAATGACGTACTCATGCTTCCTGATGATTATGGAGATAACAAGTGACCTAGCACCGCGCGCCATGCGGTTGCCCATGTTGAAACTTCACCGATCTCGCCAAGAGCTGCTTCTTCTGACTTCGACTCAGGTGGGATGTAGCTGCCTTTGCGATACACCGGGATTGAGCCAATAAACTCCCCTTTGAGCTCCAGATCAATGCGCCCAGCGAGGCCGAAGGATGGATCCAGCTGCTCCTCATTCTTTTCGCTTCTGGTCTCTGTTGGATTGGTCGTTAACACCAGTTTTTTGGTTACGGCCGACTTCTCACTTTCCGCAAGTGGATAAGTAAATCCACGCCCCGTTATAACATCCGTGTTAGCCACCGGCTGCTCTTTTTGAGCAATCTCCACCAAAGGGAAATTCTCAAATCCAAAATCAAGCATGCGCGCATGATCATTCCAATCATTTCCATCATTTAACGTGACGGCAGCCAGCTGCTGACCATTCCGGGTTGCGGAGCTAACCAGGCACCTAAACGCCTTTTTGGTATATCCGGTTTTCACCCCATCAGCGCCTTCATACAATCGCAGCATTTTATTTTTGTTGTGCCAGGAGTACTCCCAACTCTCATTCGGATTAGGCGCTGATTTGTCCTCGGTAGCAACGATTCGTTTGAAAACAGGATTGTGCAGTGCATAAGCCGTTAAACGGGCCAAGTCATTGGCTGTGGAATAGTGTCCATCTGCATCAAGACCGTGTGGATTCATAAAATGCGAATGCTTAAGTCCGATTTCCTCTGCCTTTTTGTTCATTAATAGGACGAAGCCTTCTTCCGAACCCCCAACATGCTCTGCGATAGCAGAAGCGGCATCATTACCTGACCTCAGCATTAAACCGTATAACATGTTTTCCAGTGTCATTTCTTCTCCCAATTTGAGATAAAGGGATGACCCTTCCTTGGCAAAAGCCGTTGAGGATACTTTTACTTTGTCATCAAGTTTCCCTTGTTCAATGGCGACAATGGCTGTCATAATTTTGGTCAAACTGGCTATGCGCAGTTCCTTATCCCCGTCCTTGCTGTATAGGATTCTTCCGGAAGTCACATCAATGAGAGCTGCACTCTGCGCATGGGTTGATGGGCCGGGGATCGTTCCTTGTGCTTCAGCAACCTGTATGAAAGGCAGAAGCAGCAACGGTACAAGCAAACCAATCATTACTTTTTTAAACTTTCGCATCAATTCATTCCTCCGGGTCACTGGAATCTTGTACTAACTTATGTTCGGACAACCTAAAGTATGTCCCATCTTTCCAAACAGCAAAAATCCCTCTCACAAAAATCTGTGATAAGGGATCCGGATAAAACGGCTTAGCTGTAAGTGGTATGATCCGGTGTAACGCGTACGCCAGAGTCATCATTCTGCGAATTATTACGCTGGAACATCCCCTGTATTCTGTCAAGAACATAAGGTGTAGAATCAATGAGTTTCTCAAACAGATGAGTGGAGTTGTCCAGTGGCACGATGTGCACGCCTTGTTTTCCAACAACAAGGAAGGCAATCGGACGGATGGATACGCCACCGCCACTACCTCCACCGAATGGTGAAGCAACGTTGGCTGAATGAGCACTTTCAGTCTTTGCACCAGGAACAGAGCTGCCTTCTTTGCTCTTTCCATCACTCACATGAAAATCGCTGCCTCCAGCGGCGAATCCAAAACCGACTTTACTGATCGGCAGAATAACCGTGCCGTCTGGTGTTTCTACCGCATCGCCAACAATGGTATTAACATCCACCATGGCCTTGATATTCTCCATTGCGGTTTCCATTAAGCCTTGAATTGGATGATCTGACATTTGAATTCCCTCCAGTTTCAATTTGAACTAGGTTTGATCTAACCATATCATCCCCAAACCTGAACAGACTATGTAAGTCTCCGTGCAGAACAAGCAAGGAAACAGCACCCAACATTCCTTGGGGACACTTCGCGACTTCAGAACCCATTGCAACCGAAATACAGTAACGAATGCACTTATCCCAATTAGCCTTGTTGTTCCTTCAATTTTTGCTTGTGTCTGCGCCGTTGTTCCCGTACTATTTTCAGCCACATCCGCCATCCGCCATCCACTTCCAAAACCCGGGTCATTAGCCTCACTCCAGCAAGTATAACCGCCGTAATACGAATTTTCATTCTGCAATCCAGCTCCGTTTGAAATTCCATTTCATCATCCCAAACAGGAACCACTTCAAGCATGGGCGTACGCTTAAAACGGATTTGATACGACAGAAAGCCGACAATAATTGATTTGATGCTCCAAACCCAGCCTGTGAGAATAGCTGTATAAGCTGCATCACCAATACCTATTCGGGTAGACCAGGAGAGCTTGGTGATTTGTACATGGCTTAATGTTTCCCTGACCCATATTTTGAGCGCATCCGTAGCCCTCATCATGATCTTTACTTCTTTTGCCCACTTTTTGACTTTGCGTTTGTTAATCCGCTCGTTCCCCTCTGCTTTTCCATGCGTATGATTCACATTCTGTTCGGTTTTCACCAAAAAACCCTCTTTCATGTTACGAAAGACGATACTTGGTATTTCATAGTTAATTCGTACAATACCGTAGAGGAGACGAACGTTGATCCGAGCGTAATCATCGCTTTTATGTTTACGGAACGTAACATGCACATGAACATTCGAGATGAGAACAGCGGCAAACAGCAGTGCGGCGAACAAGCCGATTCCTCCAAGCCAAATCCACACAGGCCTTACCTCCAAGCCCTCAATTCTTTACACGTCTAGTATGGCACTCTATATAGGAAATAATTCACGGCTGACCTGAAAATTCCATTTAAGAATTCGAAATCTCCACGTTTGCTGAGGTCCCTTGGCATGCAAAAAAACCGCCACCTTATCAGGTACCGGTTTATTACTGTTTCATATGGACGATTCGACCTTACGAGTCCAGATCCTCTTCATGAACCGCATGATTGTTATCCGTATTTTCGTTATCAAAATCATTCTGGTCCGTGCTTCCCAAGTCCACCTGTTGTCCATCCAGCTTGTTGAACAGCATCTGTGTCTCTTCTTCCAGATTCTCAGAATCTTCAAACAAGCCCGGTTCCGGAAGGTCTTTAAGTGAAGCAAGTCCAAAATAGTCGAGAAACGATTTGGTTGTTCCGTACAATATAGGTCGTCCAATCGCCTCTGCTCGTCCTACTTCTTGGATCAAATCCTTATTGACCAGTGTATGGATGGCCCGTTCGGATTTCACACCGCGAATCTCTTCGATCTCGACCCGTGTAATGGGCTGACGATAAGCCACAATGGCGAGTGTTTCAAGTGCAGCCTGAGATAACGAGGTCCGTGCAGGAGAATAAGCTAGCTTTTCAAAATACGCAGCATGCTCCGGCAGCGTTCCCAACTGGACCACTCCCGCAATTTTGAGAATTTGAACGCCTCGTCCCTGGTTCATGAAGTCAGCGATCATCTCCTCTACGGCATCTGATACCAGTTCTACCCGCTGATCCACGATCTCGGCAATTTGTTTGATGCTTAGACCTTCCTCTCCGGACAAAAAGAGCAGCCCCTCAATAATCGACTTCAATTTCGGAAAATCCATGATTCCTAGCTTCCCCTCTCCACTCCATAACGATATCCTCAAACATCCGCTCCTGATAACAGACAATTTGTTTCATCTTCATCAGTTCCAGTACGGCCAAAAAAGTGACTACAATTTCATGCCGGTAAATCTGATCATCCAGCAGTTTGGAAAATAACAGCCTTCCTCCCGGTCCCATACTCTCCAGAGCTCCAACGACATCACGTATACGATCCTTCACCGAGATCTCATCGCGCTGAATTCGTGTAACCGTTGTACGCTTCTCTGCCTTACGCAGTGCCTTCTGAAAAGCAGCAATCAGATCCGAAGTATGCAAACCCTCTACCGGATTTGATTGGGTCTCCACAGGCATATAAGGCCTCAGGTCCTCTGGCTCTTTGGAGAATATAAGGCTCCGTTCCCATTCCCGCTCATGCAGATGACGGGCTATTCCTTTGTATTTGCGATATTCTATCAGACGTGCAATCAGCTCCGCACGTGGATCATAATCTTCTTCTTCCATATAATCATAATCCTCAAAGTCTTCAATCACCGGTGGTTTGGGCAGTAAAAGTTTGCTCTTGATGGACAGAAGCGTTGCTGCCATTACCAAAAACTCGCTCGTAATATCCAGCTCCAATTCCTGCATCGAATGCAGATACGCCATGTATTGATCGGTAATATCGCTGATGGGAATATCCTGGATATGAATTTCTGCCTTATCGATCAGATGAAGCAGCAGATCCAAAGGCCCTTCAAAAGTTTCCAGTTTATATGTAACTACCGTCACTAGACGAATCCTCCCGCCAGAAAAATACAAAACCCCGCTAAGCCGCCGAATCCGATTTCCCGAATTCGTCTGCGCAGAGCAGGGCACTACATTAAATAAGCACTATTTTAGCTGTTTCGTCAAGTTCGCCATTTCAATTGCAGCCGTGGCAGCATCCCAACCTTTGTTACCAGCCTTCGTACCAGCGCGTTCAATCGCCTGTTCAATATTCTCTGTTGTAACCAGACCAAAGATCGTTGGCACGCCGGTTTTGAGGTTAATAGCCGCCACTCCTTTTGCCATTTCGTTGCACACATAATCATAATGTGTCGTTGAGCCACGAATAACGGTTCCCAGTGTAATGACAGCGTCATATTTGCCGCTCTCCGCCATTTTCTGTGCAATCAGCGGGATTTCGAATGCTCCTGGAACCCAGGCTACGTCAACTTCACTGTCCTGCACCCCATGACGTTTGAACGCATCGAGTGCTCCGCTGAGCAATTTGCTTGTGATAAATTCGTTAAAACGTCCGACAACCACTCCATATTTTAAACCTTCCGATACCAAATGTCCTTCAAAAAAGTTTGGCATTTAAGTCATCTCCTCTAATGTATAATGTAATGTAATTAACCGATTTACGAGCATTCATATTTCCATAAATTACATGAACAGAAAAATTAGTTTTTCTCTTCGTTCTGTTCGATATCATCGAACTTCAACATATGCCCAAGCTTCGCCTGCTTGGTATGCAGGTAAAGCGTATTATCCTCGTTCTCTTCCATCTGGATGGGAACACGCTCCACCACTTCAAGACCATAACCTTCAAGGCCTTTGATTTTGCGGGGATTATTGGTTAACAGACGAATTTGGCGAACGCCGAGATCTTTCAGAATCTGTGCGCCAATACCGTAATCACGCAGATCAGCAGCAAACCCCAGTTTCAGGTTGGCATCTACGGTGTCCAGACCTTCCTCCTGCAGCTTATAGGCTTTGAGTTTGTTAATCAGTCCAATGCCCCGGCCTTCCTGCCTCATATAGAGCAGAACGCCATTGCCTTCATCATTAATCTGTTTGAGGGCTGCATCGAATTGCGGTCCACAGTCACAGCGATGGGAGTGGAATACGTCGCCTGTAAGACATTCGGAGTGAACACGAACCAATATGGGCTTGGAAGAGTCGATTTCACCTTTGACCAATGCGACATGCTCTTTGTTGTCCACTGCATTCGTATAGGCCACTGCTTGAAACTCCCCAAAATCCGTAGGCATGCGGACAGCCACTTCACGTTGAACCAGCTGTTCCTTCTCATTACGGTAACGAATCATGTCCTGAATACTAATCAGTTTCAGGTCATGCTTGCGGGCAATCTCCTGCAGATCAGGCAGTCTCGCCATCGTGCCATCTTCCTTGATGACCTCACAGATCACACCAGCCGGATAGGAACCGCACATGATCGCCAGATCAACAGCAGCTTCCGTGTGACCGGCACGGCGGAGCACTCCTCCGTCTTTGGCAATGAGCGGGAACATATGCCCCGGCTTGCGGAAATCACTGCTTTTGGCTTCCGGATCAATTAGACCCTTCACCGTAATGGATCGTTCATGTGCAGATATGCCTGTTGTTGTATCCTTGTGATCCACGGACACCGTAAATGCCGTTCCATGGAAGTCCGTATTTTGCTGAACCATCGGTTTCAGATTGAGCTCATCCGCACGCTGCTGTGTAATGGGAACACAGACCAGGCCTCTGCCCTCGGTAATCATGAAGTTGATCACTTCAGGTGTAGCCTTCTCTGCCAGCGCGATAAAGTCCCCTTCATTCTCCCGATCCTCATCATCCACAACAATGACGGGTTTGCCGCGCATCAAATCGTATATCGCTTCCTCGATGGGATCTAGTATGGATTGATCTGACATAAGTTCCCCTCCAGTCTCTCTTTGTAATGGTTATGTTCCTTATGCAAAGCCATGGTTGGCCAAAAACTCTTCACTGATGCTTTTCGGTTTGCCAGCACCCGTTTCGGGATGCCCTTTGCCGTAATGGAGCAGATGGTCCACATATTTCCCCAAAATGTCACATTCAATGTTGATGGTATCCCCCGGCTTTTTCACCTGAAGCACCGTTTCTCCAATGGTATGGGGAATAATCGATACGGTAAACGAGGCTTCTGTTGTCTTCACCACGGTGAGACTAATGCCATCGAGGGTTACCGAGCCTTTTGGAATCAAATATTTGAACAGTTCGTGGTCGTCCGGTTTGATCTCAAAAACAACCGCATTCTGATCACGCGTGATCCCGCCAATGACTCCCGTACCATCCACGTGTCCTTGTACGATGTGTCCACCAAAACGCCCACCCGACTGCATCGCCCGTTCCAGGTTTACTTTACTACCTGATTGCAGCTGACTCAGATTGGTATGACGGTAGGTTTCAGGCATGACATCTGCGGTAAATCCTCCGCTTTCCAGGGTCGTTGCTGTAAGACATACTCCGTTTACAGATACACTGTCACCAATCTTCAGATCGTCCATGATGGCGGAAGCTCCGATATTCAGGACCAATGCTTCGCCTTTTCGACCGATACGCCGAATCTGACCGACCTCTTCCACCAAACCGGTAAACATGCTGCCGCCTCCTTATGCTTATATCTTGCCTTGCTCATTCGCTCCGTTATTCAGGCCAAACAGGAATTCCGCCAATACTGATATTATCTCCAACTTGCTCAATTTCCAGCTGATTCAATTGAATGGCCTGACTCATGCGCTCCACCCCTTCAAATCGGAAGCTTCCCGGTGTATCGTATCCGCCCACAATCTTTGGAGCGATAAACATCAACAGCCGATCGACCAATTTGGCTTCCAGCATGGCACCATTCAACGTGCCTCCGCCTTCAAGCAGGATGGAGCCGATTTCCCGTTCTCCCAGCTTGCTAAGCGCACTCAGCAGATCCACACGTGGTCCAGGACCACAGCGGATAATTTCTACACCGTAGGCTTCCAGACGTTCGGCCGCCTCAGGGCTCGCCTCATCGGTTGTAAGTACCCATGTCGGTGCCAGTCCATCCTTGACCATCTTGGCTCCAACCGGGAGACGCAGCTTCGAATCGACAACAATTCGCACAGGACTGATCCCTTCCACTTGGAGGCGGGTGGTCAGCTCCGGATTGTCTGCGATAACCGTATCCACACCAACCATGATACCCTGATGACGATGGCGGAGTGCATGTACGATTTCCCGTGCGGGTTCGTTGGAGATCCATTTGCTGTCTCCACTGCGGGTTGCAATTTTGCCATCCAGTGTGGATGCCGTTTTTAAGGTGACAAACGGCAAACCGGTGGTAATGTACTTAATGAATTTTTCATTCAGACGTCTTCCGCGGTCACGCAGAATGCCAACCTCAACCTCAATGCCTTGTTGACGCAGCATGCTGATTCCTCTGCCGGATACCTGCGGATTTGGATCCTCACAACACACCACGACACGCTTCACTTTCTCGTGAATCAAACTTTCGCTGCAAGGCGGCGTCTTGCCATAGTGGCTGCAAGGCTCCAGCGTAACATAGACTGTACTGCCCTCAGCATCGCTGCCTGCCATATTCAATGCGTGTACCTCCGCATGGCCCGTACCCCGCTTGAGATGACTTCCCAGACCTACGACCCGGCCTTCTTTTACAACAACACATCCGACGACAGGGTTAATCCCCGTTTGCCCCTGTGCACGTTCTGCCATATCCAACGCAAGCCCCATATAAAATTCATCATTGATCATTTCCAAGTCCGGTCACCCCACGGTTAGAATCTTAAATTATAGGCCTCCCATCGAGCAGAGAGGCGGTTATACCATATCAAATAAAAAATCCCCACTCGAACAATCGTTCGGGTAGGGATGATGAGAGACATGTGTCACCAGCAGGATGTCGTTAATACGATTGCCAACAGCACTCCGCTATAATTCCATTTCAGGCAAGTGAAAGCAAACACATACCTAAAGAACACAATTACAGGTAAAGAGCTTCAATGATGTGGCATAAGTATGGAAACAGCCGGATAACCGACATTCCCTGCACAGAAAATAAAACCTCTTCTGTACAGCAACGCATCTGCGGAATGCAGTCCAATTAGGGCTGCACCCTCTCCTTCTCCCATCCAGACTATACTGTCGGTTCTGGAATTGCACCAGATCAGCCATCTGCCACAGGCAGACAGGTCACGGACTTTGCAACAGTGCTGGATAGATATCCTCACACAGGTGCATCACCGCCGGTAGGGAATTGCACCCTGCCCTGAAGGATCGCTTTCGTTATTAATTGGATGTTAGCACTTTAACGCCGAAAAATCAATTGTTTTTTGTTCCTTTTTGTCACATACTAACTTTTAATAAGCAAAAGGACATAAAAAAGACCGCTTCGTCTTATCAACGAAACGGCCATTTTTATCGATTAGG
Source organism: Paenibacillus sp. 7516 (assembly GCF_002272715.1). NCBI lineage: Bacteria > Bacillati > Bacillota > Bacilli > Caryophanales > Paenibacillaceae > Paenibacillus > Paenibacillus sp. 7516. The sequence continues at coordinate 219,982 of NZ_NPBI01000021.1, read as the reverse complement.
ATATCGATTAAACTTCTACGACTTCAACAGTTTCCATTTTGTCGCGACCTTCGAAAGCATCTACGAACTCCATACCTTTGGTTACTTTACCAAATACGGTATGCTGTCCATCCAAATGCGGCTGTGGCTGGTAGCAGATGTAGAACTGGCTTCCACCTGTGTTACGGCCTGCGTGTGCCATTGCAAGTGTTCCGCGCTCATGTTTGTTCGGGTTGATCTCACAGTTGATTGTGTATCCTGGGCCACCTGCACCCGTTCCGTTAGGGCATCCGCCTTGTGCGACGAAGCCTGGAATTACGCGGTGGAATACAAGACCGTTGTAGAAGCCGGAGTTAGCCAGTTTCTCAAAGTTTGCCACTGTGTTTGGAGCTTCTTGATCGAACAGGTCGATTAGAACTTCTCCGCCGTTTGCCATTTTGATTTTCGCTTGTTTCGCCATATGTAAATGACTCCTTTCGTATTGACCATCGTTAATGTGCCATCATGTCATGACCCTGGGCCAAGCTCTATAGCACTTTTCTTAGTGTACACCGAAATGAGTCCAACCGCAAAATAAACCGCAATTTTTTTCGAAAATGTTGGGCCAAAAGGCAAAAAAAAGACAAAAAGGAATGTTCCTTTTTGTCTTTTTACTATTTAGTAATTCTTAACATTAACGGGTTACAGGCTGTTTAGTAATACGCTCAGGCACGAGGTCATTCTGAATGATGTCCTGGTACGTTTCACGACGTACAACCACATCACCTTGGCCGTCTTTGACAAACACGACTGCCGGACGGCGAATCCGGTTATAGTTGCTTGCCATGGAGTAGTTATATGCACCTGTGCAGGCAACTGCAAGCAGATCACCGCTCTGAACTTTAGGCAGGTCCAGATCCCAGATCAACATGTCGCCGCTCTCGCAGCATTTGCCGGCAATCGATACGGTCTCCTGAGCAGACTCATTTGCACGGTTGGCAAGTACAGCTTCATATTTGGATTCATACAGTGCCGGACGCGGGTTGTCCGTCATGCCGCCATCCACTGCGACATATTTGCGCACACCAGGGATGTCTTTGCTCGTACCAACGGTATACAGCGTTGTACCTGCTTCACCAACGATACTGCGGCCTGGTTCAACCCAGATTTCCGGAACGTCATATCCAATTTGGGCAAAGTGATTTTTGACAGCATCCGTGATGGCTTTTACGTATTGTGCGACTTCAAGCGGAGTATCCCCTTCTGTATAGCGGATACCGAATCCACCGCCCAGGTTAACCACTTTGAATGCTACGTTAATACGCTCATATACGCTTGCAGCGAATTCAGCTACACGCTGTATCGCCATTTGGAAGCCTTCCACCTCAAAGATTTGAGAACCGATGTGGGAGTGAACACCCAGCAAGACGAGGTTGGACTGCTTGGAAGCCAGCTCAATCGCTTCAAATGCTGTTCCGTTACCGATATCGAATCCAAATTTCGAATCTGTTTGACCTGTGGAGATATATTCATGCGTATGCGCTTCAACACCAGGCGTCACACGAAGCAGGATGTTTACTTGACGATTCTTCTCTGCGGCTACAGCCTGCAGCAAGTGCAATTCATTGAAGTTATCCACAACGAAGCAGCCGATCTCGGCATCAAGTGCCATTTCGATCTCTTCCAATGTTTTGTTATTGCCGTGGAAATGAATGCGTTCAGCAGGGAATCCTGCTTGCAGTGCTGTAAACAGTTCACCGTCCGAAACCACATCCAGTGAGAGCCCTTCTTCCGCAGCGAGAGCACACATGGCCATAACGCAAAATGCTTTGCTTGCATAAGCAACCTGGAATCCCAGTCCAGAAGCACGGAATGCATCCATGTATTCTCTGCAGCGATCGCGAACCAATTGCTCGTCCACAACATAAAGTGGTGTTCCAAATTGTTCTTTCAAGTCCGTTGTATCTACTCCGCCAATTTCCAGATGGCCTTGAGCATTTATTTTACTTGTACCATGTAAATACATAATCAGCATTCCTCACTTTTTTATATACTGGAACAGCTTCTTCTATTCCAATGATTTTACACCAGTATATCAAATTCGTCAGCGAGAAGAATGGATTTTTAGGCAGATCATTTGTGTTTTTTACTTTTTCGCTTTTCACCGTCCGGATCGTCGGACATTTTTGTGTTATCTCTTGTTTTGTTGAATGATGGACGTTTCTTACTTTCAAGCAGAGGCATACGGAACAGGAAGTTCCCCAGGGCCTTTGCATTAAACGGTATAAACGGCCATAAGTAAGAGGAATTATAGGACCGATGTATGGTCAGCGCTATAATTAGTAATGTTGTACCGACCACAAACCCCGGCACTTTGAAAATGGCAACAGCGATCAGCAGGAACAGCCTCACCAGCCGATTCGCAAGCCCAAGCTCATAGCTTGGTGTGGCAAACATACCAATGGCGGCAATGGCCATGTACAGAACGACTTCATTGACAAAATATCCTGTTTTTACAGCGATATCCCCGACCAATATTGCTGCAATCAAGCCCATTGCCGATGCAAGAGGTGTAGGGGTATGGACTGCCGCCATACGTAACAAATCGACCCCAAGTTCAATCAGAAGGAACTGCAAAATAATGGGGAGCTTCACATTCTCTTGGGGACCTATAAACTCGAGCCCCATCGGTTTGAGCGCAGGATCAATGACCATCAGCATCCATAGCGGCAGCAAAAACAACGAGATTAAAATGCCGGCAAAGCGGACCCAACGCAAATAAGTCCCCATAAACGCAGTCTGTCTGTTCTCTTCTGCATGCTCACACAGATCGAAGAAGGTTGTAGGCAAAATCATTACACTTGGCGAGGTATCAACAAATATGACGACTCTGCCTTCAAGCAGGTGAGATGCTGTAACATCGGGCCTTTCCGAGTAGCGAACCAAAGGGAATGGGTTCCATCCCTTATTGATAATCGCTTCCTCCAGCTGTTTATCTGCTGCCGGAATTCCGTCGATATCTACCCGTTTAATTTTTTCGCGGACCGAATCCACCTGAACTTTATCGACGATATCATCGATGTACACGACACAAACATCGGTTTGTGTTCTACGGCCCACCTGCATGATCTCGAACTTCAATCCAGGGTCGCGAATCCTCCGTCTCACCAATGTCACGTTGGTCAGAAGTGTTTCGGTAAAGCCATCCCTTGACCCCCGGACAACGCGTTCGAGAGAAGGTTCTTCGGGTGATCGTACCGGATAACTCCGTGTATCCATTACTAATACAGAGCGATCTCCTTCAACAAACAAAGCACTCATGCCCGTGAGAACCTTGTTGATGACAGCACTCATTTTATCGACTTTCTCTACCTGGATATGTGGAATGTAGCAATCGAAATACGACTTAAGCGCATGGCCTGATATTTGATCAGGGGTAAGATAGGTCAGTCTTTTCAACACTTCCAGCAAAATTTGGTCTTTTGCAAATCCCGTCAGCATCAATAATCCAACATTTTTGCCTCCCAGGACCATCTCTCTCATATTGACATCAAAGGACTCCCCGAGACCCAAAACCTGCTTCAATGTATACTTGTTCTCACTCATGCGAGCGGAGATATCATCCCTGTCCTGCCAGTACTGTACCGATTCTTCAACACTATCGGACATCTCATCCTGCTTCTTTTTTTCGTACGCCCTGCGCTCCTCTTCCTTTTGAATTTCATAAGGCGTCTTGTGCATCAGCTCTTCGGGTACTCCCTCACCTGTACCCTGTCCAGTATTGTCAGATCTCACATCCATTTTCTTTCCTCCTTCGATTCCTTGACCTAACGCTGATATACAAAAAAGTCAAATAAGGAACCTGTCATTTTGCCCAAAATCATGGCCAGCAGCAGTCCAAACAAATACGATTTCATGCCCAGACGTTTAGCAAGTACTGGCAGCACATTCAATACCTCGGTCAGTGCCGCGGCAAGCAGGCCGATAAACACACCGCAAAAGCACCCAATAATCGGACTCAGGATCAGTACTCCATGTACCTTCCAATGCCAGAAATCAGCGATGGTTCCGACGAGCGACCCTCCGATCAATGCTCCTTCATACCAATGCGTTTTGTCATAAGAACGGGTCAGCTGTGCCAATCTGGGAATCATATCAAGCACGAGAATGAGGGCGATCACGCCACTTCCTACGGCAACTCCTCCCGCAATCCCAAGTACGATACTGATCGCTCCATTAAGAACGCTCATCGGCATTCATCTCCCCGCGTTCCTGCTCATGCATTCGTTCGGTTTCTTCAATGACGACAAACTTGTCTACATTTTGCTGATATAAAAACATTTCCACTTCAAGCGGAGTAGGTTCTTCATTCCACTTTTTCTTGAATAAATGATTAAAGAAAACAGCCATACCAAACCCGATTCCGATGGAGTATGCCACCTGAAACAGATAAGGATGCTCGTCCCGGCGACCCGTTATCATTTCCACGATTCGAATCTGAACTTCCTGCATGTTCACATCTGCATGGAAATTCATGATGGTCAGTGCCGATCCAAAGAACAACAGCAGCCAGACCAGGATGAAGAGGGATTTGGAAGGTTTGCCCGTTCCAGCAACGACCTCGACCAGCGTATGCCCCGAACCAATGAGTTCGACGGTAACTTCCGGTAGCATGCGCCGTATCTGAGGAATGATCTGCAAAATGTCAATCAGGATCAGATTGCCGTCCTCCGGTCCCGGGCGCAGCAGTTCAAGCTCAAGCAGCCTTCGTTCCCCATCCTCCGGAGAGGTTAACACATGAGCGATATCACCAAGCTTGACGCTTCTTCCCCTCTGGATGCGGATACGGCTGCGCAGACGAATGTAGACCGTTGGAGTGGGTGTCAGAGACATCCGAAACACTCCTTTACTGCGTAATTTAGGTTAGTATTTGAAGAATGTGCAAATTTATTACATTCCGGTTGGAAAAAGGTTCGGTAACCTACAGACGCTCCGAGATGGATCGGTCACTGGCCGCTGTTATCCCCGGATTTCTTGATCACTCCTTTTCAAGGAGGAAATCCGGTGCTAAAGGCGAGCGCTTCGCTCCCTTGACCGATTCCATCCCTCCGCTGCACGTATCCCCGCTTTCCAAAAGACTGAAAAAATAAGCTGCAGGGTAGGTAGTCGAGAGGAAAACCGTTTTAAAGCTATCCTATTCCACAACAAAAAAAGCCGCCATGTGGCGACTAGACTGGATAACCTGGCAGAAAAAAGGTTAATCGTTTCGTTCCTCTCGTTTCTTCTCGGTGAGCTCTCTTCTGAATCGTAAAGGCGTCTTTTTCATGCTTTTCCGAAACTGGTTAATGTAGTAGCTCGTGCTGTTAAAGCCGACCTCATACGCGATTTCGGTGATGCTGCGGTCGGAGAGCCGCAGAAGTTCAATGCTTTTCTGGATCCGGTAATCCAAAACATACTGCATGGGTGTAGTTCGCAGGATTTGCTTAAAATAGCGACATGTCTCCGCTCGGCTTAACTGTCCCATCCTTGCAATATCCTCCAACCTGACCGGATCGGCATAGTTCAGATGAATCCACTGCAGCATATCCTTCATTCTTCTGCTCCTGGTCATTTCGGATGCATCATGCTCCAACGCATATCCGTTCTTAATGAGAAGAGTCCATATATCCAGCAGCGTTGAAGCAACTTTCAATTCGTAATAGGGCGCTTGACTCACAAGCTCCGTTCTAATTAGCCTGATGCCATCCAAAATCTGTGCTCCCCAGGCAATGCCCCCATTGATATAGAGAAAAGGCAAATTGGTAGCCGTTATATAAGGGTGCACATATTTTACGTACAGATCTGAAGGTGCAGCAAGTTGGGGCGTCACATTCAGACATAGATAGATGCAGTTATGGTTCCCTCCATGATCTTCGGCCATATGCATGGCCCCACTGTTTATAAAAATGCCATCACCTGTGGGTACACTAATTCTCTGGTCATTGATATGGAACAACGCTGTACCCTGGAGTACCGCAACAAATTGCAATTCATCATGCCAGTGCAGGGGGATGTGTCCATGTACATTATGCACAATGGTTGTTTCATAACAGGCAACGGATAAAGTATCGGTCCGATGCTTCGTCATTTCCTTCAAATTTTGATCAATACTAAATTCAGTCTTTTGCATAAGCCTCATCTCAATATATTTATATTTTTACGTGCAATTTTGATATTAATATATCGTATTTATCCTTAATATAGCACTATTCTTATATTTAAGGTGAGGCGATCAAGAATGACAACATCTGCAAGTACCAAGCTATCGGGTATCCTGCTCGTTCTAACAGGAGCCCTATGCTGGGGGATCGGAGGAACCGTATCTCAAAAACTATTTCAACTGGATGGTATTGAAGTCAATTGGTATGTAACCGTTCGATTGCTGAGCGCGGGTATTCTGCTTCTGGTTATTCAATCTTTTACACACGGTAGATCTCAGATTATTGATGTATGGAGACATAAGAAGACAGCTATACAACTGATCCTATTTGGATTAGCAGGTATGCTAGCCGTACAGTATACGTATATGGCTTCCATTAAACACGGTAACTCCGCGGTTGCCACTCTCCTTCAGTATCTTTCCCCCATCATGATCATGATTTACATCGCACTACGGAAGCAGTCTGCACTCACGCGCAAGGACCTTGCATGCGGCATCCTCGCACTTTTGGGCTGTTTTCTACTGCTGACGAATGGCTCGGTTACACAGTTATCTGTCTCCTGGCTTGCGGTGATCTGGGGGTTATTGTCCGGGGTAGCTGCTGCATTCTATACACTTTATGCTGTACAGCTGATTAAGAAATTCGACTCACTTGTTATCGTTGGCTGGACCATGATTATTGGTGGTCTGAGCCTTAGTTTGATTCATCCGCCATGGAAAGCCGACTTTGCCAGCATCTCGACTGAAATCTACGGGTATTTGATATTTACGATTATCTTTGGAACGATGCTTGCTTTTTGGTTCTACATTGCGAGTTTAAAAAGCCTTACACCCAAGGAGACCAGCCTGCTTGGAAGTGCTGAACCTCTGGCTGCTGTTGGTACAACCGTCGTATGGCTCCATGAACCCTTTGGTTTCTATCAATGGATGGGTACTGCCTGTATTATCGGGTTGATTCTGGTCATGCAATCCAATCGCTCAGGATCATCTAAACGGTTGAACGACAAACAACCTCACTCGCATTAGGCGCGCGATGAAAGGTTGTTAGTTGTCGTATATTGGCGATTCGGCACCCGTGCTTGGAGTCCGTACTCCACCATCTACTGCGCGATCTGATCGCGAATCGATTGAAGTATCTTTTTCTCCAGCCGGGAAACCTGAACCTGGGAAATCCCCAGCCTAGTCGCGACCTCCGACTGCGTCTGATCCCTGTAATACCGTAGATAAACGATCAGTCGTTCCCGCTCACTAAGGCCGCCGATCGCTTCATTGAGCGCCAGCTTATCAAACCAGCGTTCCTGAGATTCGTCGGCAATCTGGTCCATCAATGTAATCGGATCCCCGTCGTTCTCAAACACGGTCTCATGAATCGACGTCGGCGGTTTGTTCGCTTCCTGGGCGAAGACAACCTCCTCCGGAGTCACTCCCAACTGTTCAGCCACTTCCTTGATCGTTGGCAGACGGTCAAGGTGTTTGGACAGCTCGTCCCTTTTTTTGCGGACTTTATTCGCCATTTCCTTCAGGGAACGACTCACCTTGAGGGTTCCGTCATCCCGCAGGAAACGTTGAATCTCTCCGATGATCATCGGTACCGCATAGGTTGAGAATTTCACATCATAACTAAGGTCGAATTTGTCCACCGACTTGAGCAGGCCAATACAACCAATCTGGAACAGATCCTCCGGTTCATATCCCCTGTTCATAAAGCGCTGGACGACCGACCAGACAAGTCTGATGTTGCAGTTCACCAGCGTATCCCGCGCGACATGGTCACCCGACTGACTGAGCGCAATCAGCCGTTTGACCTCGGCATCGTCCAAATAGGTCTGTGAAGACTGTTTCACTTCAGCATCCATTAGACCAACCCCTAATTATACATTGCTTTCTTGGATTCAATCCTCTTCTTCATCTTGATGGAGGTGCCTCTGCCGGGCTCGCTGCTGACTTCGAATTCATCCATGAAGTTTTCCATAATGGTGAAGCCCATGCCCGACCGCTCAAGTTCGGGTTTGGACGTATATAGCGGCTGTTTGGCCAGTTCCAGGTCTTCGATTCCTTCTCCGCGATCTTCCACAATAATTGTAATCATGTCTTCGCGAATTTGCGCCTGAATGGACACGACACCCTCGGGATTGTTGTTATACCCGTGGATGATACTGTTCGTCACCGCTTCCGAGACAACCGTCTTCAGATCGCTGAGCTCGTCCATTGTGGGATCAAGCTGAGAGATGAACGCAGCGACAGTCACCCTTGCGAACGATTCGTTCTCCGACTTGGCCGCAAATTGCAGATTCATGAAATTTGTTCCCGTACCTTCACTCATGAGACGACCTCCAGACCCGAGAGAGCTGTTCCCTCATTTTCGTAAATCGGCATGATCTTGAACAAACCCGACATTTCCAGCAAACGATAGACCGGCGGATTAACATCACATACAACCATCTTGCCGCCTTTATTTTTAATGAGTTTGTATCTGCCCAAAATGACACCCAGACCCGAACTGTCCATGAATTGAAGATCTTTCAGGCTAAGCACCAGATGTTCACACTGTCTGCGCTGGATGGCCTCATCCATTTGCATTCGAACCATATCGGCTGTATGGTGATCCAGCTCCCCGGATAATCGCACAATCAGAATCCCGCGGTGATGTTCCATTTCCACATGCAAGTTCACGTTTGCTCACTCTCCTCCCAGTCTTGAACAAGGATTTCTACGTTTCCGAAGGCTTTTCCTGCCCCCCGACAAAACTAGAAGAAAACCCCTATTTAACTACAAAATACGTTCAAGGAATGTATGCAGAACGCGCAAATCGGCGTTTAATCAAACAGGTTCGATGTTGTTCGTTTAAACAGCTTCCACCAGCCAGCCTTATTCACATCCTGAGGAGCCTGGATATCGAACTCCTTGATGACCTCGTTTCCTTGGTATACGACAAGCTTACCTACGCTTTGACCAGCCTTGACGGGTGCTTTCACTTCTTTTGCCATTAACAGCTCATGGCGGAACTCATCGGATTTGGCGCCTTTGCGCATCAGCACACTATAATTTTGCGTTGCCGTCAGCGGCAGCTCAGCGACTTCCCCTTTTTCAATTTTCAGACTGCCCAGCTGATCTCCTGCTTTGTACAAAGGTTTCATTGTGTATTGTCCGAACGCATAGTCGAACATCGAAGACACTTCAGCATTTCGAGTTTTCGTATTCGGTTCACCCAGCACTACAGCAACCGTACGCAGTCCGTCCTTCATAGCGGTAGCCGACAAGCAGAATTTGGCTTCTGATGTATAACCCGTTTTCAAGCCGTCTGCGCCTGAGTAGAAACGGACCAGTTTATTGGTATTTACCAGCCAGAAGGGCTTTTCCGTATCTTTACGAAGATAGTCCTGGTATGCTCCCGTGTATTTCGTAATGCCTGAATGTTTCAGCAGTTCACGACTCATCAGCGCAATGTCATGTGCGGAAGAATAATGATTCTCCACTGGAAGTCCGTTACAATTGGCAAAGTGAGTATCTTTCATGCCGAGCTCTTTGGCCCGTTCATTCATCAGTTGTACAAAAGCTTCTTCTGATCCGGCAATTTTCTCTGCCATCGCAACAGATGCATCATTACCGGAAGCCATGGCGATTCCTTTCAACATGTCATCGACAGTCATCTCTTCGCCAGGTTCGAGGAAAATCTGTGAACCACCCATGGATGCAGCATATTCACTCGTTCTCACCTTATCCGTCAGCTTCAGCTTGCCGGAATCAATGGCTTCGATCGTCAGCAGCATGGTCATAATCTTTGTAATACTCGCCGGAGGCAGCTGATCATGACTGTTTTTCTCAAAAATAACCGTCCCCGTATCGGCATCCATCAATATAGCAGAACGTGCTGACGGGGCAAGATCTGTCCCCCCTGCTGTTTTGGGTGCTTCTTCAGCCAGCACTGTTGATGCCATAAGGGGTAGCAAAATACATAGGGTCATGAACGATGCCATTATTCGTTTCTTCACTAGGGTTAACCTCCTCAAATGACTTGCTTACTGCATGCTCCATGCATGTACTGCTAATCATTGTCGGCGCGTTTACAGTAAATTATTCCATCCCATGAATGATTTCCCGAACTTTTTCTATTCTCAAACAAATGCACAAAAAAACGTGCCCCCTAATGAAGAGAGAACACGTAAGTTACCCACGATACTGTAAAGAGGGAATCATCCCCCGAAATCCCAAGAATAGATATTCCAGAAGATAAGAAACGAAGTTAATACGACAGATATACGGATGTTCCACTTTGTCGGAGAGGTGTAGGTTTGATACACCATGATCATAACGATTATGATACTGGCAGCCAAAAACGCAATATTCGTTTTAACAAAGAAAAGCAGCAGCAGCACTCCAATATGTATGACTCCGATAACACGATCAATATTCATATCAAACCTCCGTACATGACATGTAGATCGTTATTGCTACACTAAATGATTTTTCTTTAAGCAGAACATTTCCATGTTACCCTTTCTTTATTTTCTGAATTTCACTTTTTTGTAAAAAAATAAAAAAAGACAACCTCTTGAATGATCCCAAGGATCACCATAGGTTGTCTTACTGAAGCTTACGTTTTACATTTGCGGAATGACGGCCAGAACAAGCGCAAGGAACGATTCACGAACACGCTCGGTCGTTTCCATGACCTCATCATGGGACAACGGCTGATCAAGGATTCCGGCTGCCATATTACTGATGCAGGAAATGCCGAGCACTTCCAGACCAGCATGACGTGCCACGATAACCTCGGATACCGTAGACATACCCACCGCGTCTGCACCCAGCGTACGCAGCATCACGATCTCAGCAGGTGTCTCATAGTTAGGACCCAGCAAGCCTGCGTATACGCCTTCACGCACGTCAAAACCTTGTGAAGCCGCTGTATCTTTCGCCAGCGCGCGCAGACGGCGGCTGTAGGCTTCAGACAGGTCAGGGAAGCGCACGCCCATTGCCGGATCATTAGGCCCGATCAACGGATTTTTGCCCGTCATATTCAAGTGATCCGAGATCAGCATCAGATCACCTGGCTCGTACGAAGTGTTCACACCGCCAGCCGCGTTGGTTACGAGCAGTGAAGATACACCCAGTTCTTTCATGACACGTACAGGGAACGCTGTAAGCTCAGGGCCATATCCTTCGTACATGTGGAAACGGCCTTTCATCATAACAACCGGACGTCCTTTAATGGTGCCGACCAGCAATTCTCCTTCATGCCCTTCTACAGTGGAGACCGGGAAGTGAGGAATATCCTGATAGGCAATGCTGACGCCATCTTCAATAAGATCGGCCAGAATGCCAAGACCGGAACCCAAAATCAAACCGACTTCCGGCTTGATGGAGCTTTTGTTTTGAATGTAAGATGCAGCTTCCTGAATCATCTGTTGATTTAATGCTGTCATTTCAAATGTTCCCCCTTGAGTTGAAACTTCCGTCTATGTCAGCTTGATGCATCGTTCAGGTATATTCCTCCCGACGGATGCACTCGCTTATGTATAACGGCGTTTAATGTGTACAGTTTATTTTATCCTAAATCAGCTATATGTTCCGCATCTATTATTGAATTTTTAGCGTTAAAGCCAATTATTTTGCTCGCGGATGATGAGTTTCATAGATCTCCTTCATCGTTTTGCGGCCATGATTCCCATATTGTTGTCCTGCCTGCTCCACATGGCCCAGCATGTCCTGCACTGCACGAGTATCCGCCCCGCTTGCAATCAGGTGGGCCGCAAAGGAATGGCGCAGCGTATGCGGGGTGATCTCTTCCGAAATCCCTGCATCCATCGCCGCTTTTTTGAGCAGCTTCCAGAAGCCCTGACGGGTTAAACGTCTTCCGGACACGTTGACGAACAGAGCCTGCTCGTCCGAGTCTGTTTTGAGCAGGTGGTTACGAAAATCGTTAACATACACACTTGCCCAATGTGCTGCCGGTGCACCAATCGGCAGAATCCGTTCTTTGCCTGCACCTCCGCAGCGAATAAACCGCATGCCAGGTTGAACATCCCGTATATCCAGTGCGATCAATTCCGAGACCCGAATACCGGTAGCATACAAAAGCTCAAGCATGGCACGATCACGCACCCCTTGGGCAGAGCGAGTATCGGGCGAGGCCAGAAGGAGTTCAATTTCATCCACCGTTAATACCTGTGGCGGCGTTTTGTCCGCTTTCGGAGCCTCGACATCAAACGTTGGGTCCTGCAGAATCTCGCCACGGCGCATCAAAAAATGAAAATAGGAACGCAAGGATACCACGCTGCGAGCAATGGTCGCATTGGCACGCCCCGCCTGCTTCAGTTTGCCGATAAACAAGATAACATGAGTACGACGCACCTGCTCTGCCTCACGAATACCGTATTCCTTATCTGCAAATTCGATGAACTTGTCCACGTCCCGAAGATACGACTCCAGCGTACTGCTTGACATCCCTTTATCTTCTTCCAAGTATAAGGCATAGGGGTGTATCGTCTGTCTCATGTACAACGCTCCTCATCTGACAGCATTGCCTAACTGGCAACCTGCTTCCGTATTTGCATCCCTGGCTGTCCGGGCTACTCCCCATACCAATAAAACAAACGGAGTCTCTCCGCCAGCGTAAGACGTGCTTCTCCATTACCTGGCCAATCCGTCTCCTGAAAGACTTTGACTGCATTCCCTGTAGGCATCTGATACTGATCCACAGGTGAGATCCAGCCGTTGAACAAATCCAGAACATGATAGAACAGATAAACCAATCCTGCAAAAACTATAATAAATCGTATAAAACGAAGCCCTTGGCGCAGTGAAATAATCATGGGTTGTCCCCCTCCTGGTTTGAATCCAATTCATCTAGAATCAGGGTATGACGACAAACGCAGGAATATGACATCAGAGATGACATTAGAGATAACCTCACATCATATACTGGACCAAAAAAGCTCTCCCGTCAAAACCGCCGGTGAGAGCTTGAAGATATGCTATGTTATTCTTCATCTTTGGGCTTCTGGTCATTTTTAGCTTTGCAACGATAACAAATCCCATGAAAATCCAGTCGGTGATCTACTACCGAAAAGTTAAATTCCCGCTCCAGACGCTCTTCAAGCGGTCCAAGCCAGTCTTCACGTATTTCATCCATACTTCCGCATTGAACGCAAATTAAGTGATGATGGTGATGCTTGGATGTATCTCCGCGCAGATCATAACGCGCTACACCGTCGCCGAAGTTGATTTTCTCTACAACATGCAGCTCACTCAGCAGTTCGAGGGTACGGTACACGGTTGCCAGACCGATTTCGGGAGCTTTTTCTTTAACGAGCATGAATACGTCTTCCGCACTCAGATGATCTTCTTCATTCTCAAGAAGTACTCTTACGGTGGCTTCCCGCTGGGGCGTTAATTTATAACCTTGGGACTGTAGTTGCTGCTTAATTTTATCGATCCGTGCTTCCATTTTCTCCCTCCCCCTAGGAAATCACTGCACACTGCAACTTAACCCACTTCTTTCATTATAGGGGGAGTGCGTAATTAAAGTCAACATTTTACACTGTCCGTTACGGTGCTACGCCGGGAGCAGCATTGGCGTAACCCAGCGCATCATTGCAGGTGTTACCCAAGTTTCAAAAGACGCGACGCCTAACAGCAGACCAGCCATAACCAGTGTCAGCAGCACATAAGAGGCAAACGGCCTTTGTCCACCCGGCGTCCGCTGCATGAGTACACGATTCCGAATGATATATAAGGAAAAGGTCATGGCCGACACACTGCAGATCAGCAGTACCGGAATGACGAACAAATTATGCGGCGCGACGGATACCAGGGCAAACAGCAGCCCTTTCCAGGAATACTGTCCGACGAGATATCCAACGGTAAATCCGATCAGCACTCCTTTTAGAAAATCCAAAACCAATATACCCGGCAATCCGATAACGGACAGGCCCAGTATCCAGATAAGGCCAACCCATTTCAGATGTAGTATCGCTATATCCCAATAGGTTCCGGATTCGACGATCTGCCCGCTGTGCTGGACTGTCATGAAAAAATTGCCCAGATAGCCCTCCAGATCCTGACGCTGCTCAAGAGACAGGGCATTAACCATCAAGGCGCCAAAAATGACACCGACCAGAAACAAGACAGCTACAAATACATATAACGAGGTTTGACCTTTGAACGTGAAGTAGGAAGAACGCATACAGGAACGGGTCCCCTTTCCGGTTATCATGCTGCAGGATCTCTAAGAAATCCACACAGTCATTCTATGAACCGAAGTTCGTGGGTATGACTCCTTGTCCCGATACTCGCCCTATCCTTCCCTCCTGCCTGTCTTAGTCCGTTTCTTTACCAGAGACTTTGCCATAGGTTCCCCCGCCTCCGGATGACAACTCCAGTCGACCATTTCGAGCAGCAACGATAAGACTGGCCAGAACGGGTCCCACAACACTCGCAAGCTCCTCTTCACTTGTCCGATGAAGTACATTCATTTCGGTGCCAAAGTGTTCCAGAAGCTGACGCAGCTTTGCCTTGCCCAGTCCCGGGATAAACTCAAGCGGTACCTGATAGTGGTAAGGTGGCCTGAATTCTGGAACGTGAGGGCTCTCCCGATCTGCTATAGCCAGTATACGATCCAGAACACCCTGCACCAGCTTCGTACTACCGCAATAGGGGCAGCGTTCCGCTGACATCGCTTGTTCATCCATGATGCTGCCACAGGCTGCACAATACGTGCGGTGGTATTTGCCAAGCCTTGGGTTCAAGCCGTAATTGGCCTTAATATTTCTTCCTGCCTCACCCTTCAGTGCCATGCTGAATTCGTCAAATGAAGGATGGGCAATCTGCAGCTCATTATACTCGCGTCCGATTTTGCCAAGGGAGTGTGCATCCGAATTGGTTAGAAAAGGGAGCTGGTCAAGCTCCTGAATGTAGCTGGCCATGGATGAATCTGAGCTTAATCCCAGCTCCACGGCATCAATCAGGCTTGTATCCAGCACATCCGCCATACGCGGAGCCGTGCTGCCATAGATGCCTTTGTGAGGTGTAAAGGCATGTGCGGGCACGATCAGCCCGCCACGGGCTTTTATCTCGGCCTGCATTTCAAGGGAAGAGACATATACCCGTTGTGAACTGAGATTCACATTTTTCATATAACGCTGCATCCACTTCGTGAATGACTTCATCGTTGTCAAATCACGGAAGTAGGCCAGCATGTGATATTCTCGCATCTCCGGTTCGCGCAGCTCGATTTCGGTACCGAGCAGAATCGTGGTGTCCTGGTAGGCAATGCCCCCATCCTTCAGCTCGGACATCGTGCCATTCTCAAGCAGCTGCTCGATATCCATCTGTACCACCGGTGAATGGCAGTCTATGACGCCGAGCAGATGAATTCCCTTGCGCTCTGACGCTTCACGAGCAATATTCTCGAAGGTTAGATCCCGGCTGCCACTGATTTTAACAGCTTCACCGCGGGACGTACGCCCAATGTGGATATGCAGGTCTGCGTAACAGGAATCCCACGTGTTAGACGTTGTCTGCTGATCTGCCATCGTTAAAACCGCCCTGTCGTTCTGTACAGATCCCATGCGTACACAGCCATCATCGTCTTGGCATCACTGATCCGGTTCTGATCCATAAGCTGATACGCTTCCTCAAGCGTAATTTCAGATACCTCGAGAAATTCATCTTCATCCAGTGCCATGTCTCCGGCTTCGAGCTCCTCGGCAATGTACAAGTGAATGATCTCGTCTGCGAAGCCAGGTGATGTATAGAATGAACGCAGATGACGCAGCGACTTGGCTGCATAGCCGGTTTCTTCCCGTAGTTCACGAGCGGCCGCAGCCTCCGGCTCTTCTCCCGGATCAAGTTTGCCTGCAGGTATTTCCACCTCGGTTCGCCCCATTGCCTGACGATACTGATCAACCACCAGCATGCGATCCCCGTTCAAGGCTAGTACAGCTACCGCACCGGGGTGACGGATAATCTCACGTGAAGCTGTCTGTCCATTAGGCAGCTTGACCGTATCGACCTGAAGAGAAATGACTTTTCCTTCGAAGATTGGCTTCGTCGAGACCGTTACTTCATCGAGCTTGGGATTAGACGGGTGGTTAGAGCCCGTTTGATTGGTAGGATTCATATAGGATCAACTCCACTTTTTCAAGATTTTATATTCACAATACGTATAATCCCCCGTTTTTTGGCATATTGTGAGTCTATAGCCTTTCGAGAAATATAAAACAAAATCAGGGGGATATCCAATGAACAGTTATGTGACATCTCAATCGGTACATGTGGTCGGACAAGCAAGGCAAGTCCAGCTTATACTCAAGCAATGGCTGCGTGAATGGGGCCCCGATGCCAAACTAAGTGAACTGATTGCGGGACGAAAGTAATCCTTGTTGACTTTCATTTCTCTCATGAAATATAACATGAATTCGCAAAAAGTCCGAATCCGATGCTAACCGGTTTCGGACTTTTACGTAGAGAGGTGTTTCCTTCCTTCCAAGTAACACCTCTATATATGCTTACTTACTGCCAGAAGCCGTCTCCTGAATGATGGCTACGACAACCTGGGACAGTTTAACGATATCATCCGCACGAATGCGCTCTTTCGTCGTATGAATATCCTCATAACCTACCGCCAGATTGACGGTAGGAATGTTGAAGCCATTGAAGATGTTGGCATCACTGCCTCCACCCGAAGCAAACGTACTTGTTTCCAGACCCAGGCTACGAATCGCACGCTGCGCAAGCTGCACAACCTCATGCTCATCATGGAACCCGAAGGCAGGATACAAAATCTCGCTGCGGAATTCGGCTGTGGCACCGTATTTGCGGCAGGTTGTTTCCAGAGCTTCACGCATCTGAGCAATTTGCTTTTCCACTTTTTCCTGCACGATACTGCGTGCTTCCGCTTCAATCTGTACAAAATCACACACAACGTTCAGTGCAGATCCGCCTTGAAACTTGCCAATATTGGCCGTAGTCTCATCATCGATCCGTCCCAGTGTCATTGCTGCAATGGCCTTGGCCGCCACTTGGATGGCACTGATGCCGTCTTCGGGGTTCACCCCTGCATGTGCCGATTTTCCATAAATGTTCATCTGTATCTCGGCTCTCGCCGGGGCAGCAACACAAATCGTTCCCACTGCACCATTGGAATCAAGTGCATAACCGAATTCAGCCTCAATATCTTTTGGATCCATCGCACGGGCACCAACCAGACCGGATTCTTCGCCAACGGTAATGACGAACTGAATTTTCCCGTGTGGAATCTTGTTCTCCTGGATCGCCCGAATCGCTTCAAGCAGTGCAGCAATGCCTGCCTTGTCATCTGCTCCGAGGATCGTTGTGCCATCGCTGCGAATCCAACCGTCTTCCCCAAGCTCAGGTTTGATCCCTTGTCCAGGAGTTACAGTATCCATGTGGCAGGTAAAAAAGATCGGCGCTGCCTCCGGAGCACCATCCGCTTCCCAGGTAACAATCAGGTTACCTGCGCCATGCCCGGTTTTCTCCATGGTTTCGTCCTCATATATGCTGAGACCCAGCTTGGTAAACTGTTCCTTCAATACGTTGGAGATGTTATGTTCATTCTTCGTTTCACTGTCGATCTGCACCAGTTCCATAAACTGATGTATGACACGTTCCTGTTTAATCATAGGACTTTCCTCCCTCTCATGGATACGGTACAATACAATTAATATGCTTGTTTATTTTTCATTTGTTGAAAGGAGTTCTCTCTTCATGCAAAAAAAGAAATGGTTCAAAATCGTGATCTATCTCATGCTGATTGCCATGATCGGGTCTACCCTTTTCATCGCTCTTGAACCCCTACTATTTGGATAGAATCTGAAGCCCTTGACTGTCTGAACTAGAGACGGACAATGGCTTCTTTTTCGGTTCTCCAAGTCATCTCATATGGAAAAATGCGTCCGAAATAGGGGACAATCTGCTGGGCAACTTGCTCCACGGTGTAGGTTCTGCCGGTGATGTCCTCGAGAGAGGTCACGCCGTACTGCTCTATGCCACAAGGGATAATCCCCTGAAATCCTTCATCCTGAATACCTGAAGTAATATTAAAAGCAAAACCATGACTCGTCACGAATCCTCGCCGATGCTTACAACGGTTGAACTTTACCCCGATGGCAGCGATCTTCATATCTCCGATCCATACTCCGGTGTATGCTTCTTTCCGGCCAGCCTCAATACCCTCATCTGCCAGGTAATCAATGATGACCTGCTCCAGATTGCGCAAATATCCATGTAAATCAAGAGCTTCATCACGGCCGAGAACGAGCAGTGGATAACCAACAAGCTGGCCAGGGCCATGATATGTAATATCACCGCCACGATCAATTTGAAACAAGGTAATCCCCTTTGCCTCGAGCTCCTCCTTGCTGAGAAGCAAATGCTCCGGATGATTCTGAGATCCGATGGTATACGTGGGAGGATGCTGCAGCAGAAGCATCTGCTCGATTCCCTCACCTACGTCCAGCTGCTGTACAATTGCTTTTTGGCGGTTCCAAGCCTGTTCATAATCAAGCATCGGTATGTATGTCACATCCAGCGGCTTGTTCATGATTTCCCCACACCCTTCCGCTTCATTGTCCAAACCATATTTGATCGTTTAACCGCAGACAGCGGGAAAAGTGCACGGCCTTTGGCACATACACTTTTCCTTGACAACTCTATTTCATTAATACACCTTTGTTTCCATATTATAACCTTCAAGGTTTTCTTTGACCCGCTGCAAGAACCGGCCGCAGATGACGCCATCCAGAATCCGATGGTCCAGAGACAGACACAGGTTGGCCATCGAACGAACGGCAATCATGTCATTAATGACTACAGGCTTCTTCACGATTGACTCAAACGTGAGAATTGCCGCTTGTGGATAGTTAATAATCGGTTGCGATAGAATTGAACCAAACGAACCGGTATTATTGACCGTAAACGTACCACCTTGCATATGATCCAGCTTCAGGGTACCTTCACGGGTTTTGCGTGCCAAATCGTCGATTTCCCGGGCCAGACCTGCGATATTACGCTGATCCGCATGCTTGATTACAGGTGTCAGTACAGAGTCTTCCGTACCTACCGCCATGGACAGGTTAATATCCCGTTTAACGATAATTTTGTCGACAGCCCAAACCGAGTTCATGATCGGGTAATCCTTAATCGCATTTACAACACCCTTCATCATGAAGGAGAGGTACGTTAGATTAATGCCTTCCTTACGCTTGAACTCATCCTTTAGCTTATTACGCAGCATGACCAGGTTGGTAACATCCACTTCAATCATGGTCCATGCGTGAGGAATTTCCGATACGCTTTGACGCATGTTCCGGGCAATGGCATTACGCACAGGAGTAACATCGATAAAATATTCCGATCTTCCCTGGCCACCACCTTCTACTTCAATCTGCGGGATTTTCGGAGATTCCGTCAAATGAATCCCTGAATGTCTCACGGGAACGCCTGCATCCGCCGCAGAAATCGCTTCTCTTGCAGAGATTCCTGTATCTGCACCGCTTTTGTTCAAACCGCTAAACGGTGAAGCAGATGGACTAGCTGCAGAGGAAGGTTGTGCTGACGGTATACCTGTTTGGCCACCTTGAGCGATAACAGCAAGCACGTCCTTGCGTGTGATGCGTCCGCCTGCACCTGTGCCTTGAATGGCCTGCAAGTTGAGACCATGCTCTGCTGCAAGTGACTGTACCGCAGGAGAGTAGCGATTACGCATAGGCTGATTGGGATCATGACCTGCTGGAGTCGCTGATCCTTGCTGTGCATTGTGCTGCTGGGATATCGGTGTCACTTGCTCTGCCACTTGCTCATCATCTGCAGCTGCTACCTGCATACGGCAGATGGCTTCGCCAACAGCAATCGTCGTACCTTCTTCCACCAGAAGGTCGCCCATGATTCCATCAACTGTCGATGGAATCTCTGCATTGACCTTATCGGTGATTACTTCACAGATTGGCTCGTATTGTTCAACCCGGTCGCCCGGTTTTTTTAACCATTTTCCAATGGTAGCCGAGACCAGCGATTCTGCCAGCTGCGGCATAATGACCTCGATCCATTTCATACGTTCAGCCATTTGTTATATCACTCCAAACTTTGCTTTTAACCTTTTTTTCGAATAGATTGTCGATACTTATGATCAACCGAATTAATACTCCGCAAGGGTGCGCATGGCTTCCTTCGCTTTATCCTTGCTAAGCATGTAGAATTTCTCCAGTGTTGGGCTGATTGGCATTGCCGGTACGTCCGGTCCGCAAAGACGCTGAATGGGTGCATCCAGATCGAACAGGCACTCTTCGCTGATAATCGCCGCAACTTCGGCACCAACACCACCTGTTTTGTTGTCCTCGTGAACAATAAGCACCTTGCCTGTCTGACGTGCGGAAGCGATGATCGCTTCACGGTCAAGCGGCTGCAGTGTACGCAGATCCAGAACGTGGGAAGTAATTCCTTCTTCACGCTCCAGTTCTTCCGCAGCCTGCATTACAAAATGCAGCGGCTGGCTGTACCCGATAACCGTGATATCCGCGCCTTCACGAAGCACATTTGCTTTGCCGATCGGAACGATGTAATCATCCTCTGGTACGTCTTCTTTAATCAGCTTGTAACACTTCTTATTTTCGAAGAACAATACCGGATCCGGGTCACGGACGGCAGCTTTGAGCAAACCTTTGGCGTCATATGCCGAGTAAGGAGCGATGATTTTCAAACCAGGTGTCCCAAAGAAAATGGATTCCGGACATTGTGAATGATACAATCCTCCGAAGATCCCTCCGCCAATCGGCGCACGGATAACAATCGGACAGCTCCAGTCATTGTTGGAACGATAGCGGATTTTGGCCGCTTCACTAATGATCTGATTGGTTGCCGGCAGCATAAAGTCCGAATATTGCATCTCCGCAATTGGCTTCATGCCATACATAGCCGCCCCAATGGCTACCCCTGCAATGGCCGATTCGGACAAAGGTGTATCCATCACACGCATCTCGCCAAATTGCTCTTGCAAGCCTTTGGTTGTGGTAAACACGCCGCCTTTGACACCGACGTCCTCACCCAGTACAAAGACATTCTCGTCTCGCTCCATCTCTTCTTTCATCGCAAGACGGATCGCATCAATATATTCCATAACCGCCATGATTACCGTCCCCCTTCTTCGCTGTCCGCGTAAACGTGCGTCAGAGTGTCCTCAGGTTTCGGATATGGCGCGTTGTCTGCATATTCAGTCGCTTCTTTCATTTCCAGCGCAAGCTGGGAAGCCAGATCCGCATCCCGGGCTTCGTCCCAGATGCCGCAATCAATCAAATAATTTTTCATCCGAAGAACGCCGTCCTTCTTCCAATTCTCGTCAACCTCTTCCTTGGTCCGGTATGCCAGATCATTGTCGGAAGTGGAGTGAGGAGATAAACGGTACATCATGGCTTCAATCAGGGTAGGGCCTTCACCGGCAATTGCACGGCGGCGCGCTTCTTTGACGGCAGCATATACTTCGAGCGCATCATTGCCGTCAACCCGTAGTCCAGGGAAGCCGTACCCCAGTGCGCGATCCGATATCTTGCCGCTAAGCTGCTTATGGACCGGAACCGAGATGGCGTACTGGTTATTCTCACACATAATAATGACAGGCAGCTTGTGAACTCCAGCGAAGTTAGCACCTTCGTGGAAGTCTCCCTGGTTGCTTGAGCCTTCACCAAACGTTACAAAAGAAACAAATTCTTTTTTCTGCATTTTGGCTGCCAGTGCAAAACCTACGGCATGCGGTACTTGAGTAGTAACCGGGCTTGAGCCCGTAACAATTCGCAGCTTTTTATGGCCAAAATGGCCCGGCATCTGACGGCCGCCGCTATTCGGATCTTCCGCCTTGGCAAATGCAGAGAGCATCAGCTCGCGAGGCGTCATGCCTACTGCCAATACGAAGCCGTAATCGCGGTAATAAGGTAAGTAATAATCGTGATCCCGGTCCAGTCCAAAAGCAGCACCCACTTGTGCAGCTTCCTGACCTACTCCGGATACGTGAAAGTTAATTTTGCCGGCCCGCTGCAAGAGCAGGCAACGTTCATCGAACTTGCGTGCAAGCAGCATGTATTTGTACATGTCCAATACTTCTCCATCGCTAAGTCCCAGCTGTTCATGCCGGTGGACCGCATCTGCAGTACCTTGTGAACTCATATGAGGTACCTCCTTTTAATCAGAGCCTGTGCCCGTCTTACAACCCGATCTTATAACCTGGTACTAAGACTTGGCTTAACCTTATTATAATCCCTTTTGCCCAAAAAAGGAAAGAACCTTTCTCATAAGTCTGTCCAGACCTACATTCCAATGGCTTTTCCGTCTACGGCCAGCATGGCTTCGCCCATAATTTCGGACAATGAAGGATGCGGATGGATCGTCTGTCCGACTTCCCATGGCGTCGCATCCAGCATTTGTGCCAGCGAAGCCTCAGCAATCAGTTCCGTTACATGGGTACCAATCATATGTACACCCAATATATCATTCGTCTTGGCATCGGCGATTACCTTCACAAAACCGTCCCGGGTTCCATGAACGAGCGATTTGCCAATCGCCTGAAACGGAAACTTGCCGGTTTTAACATCGAAACCGCGCTCTTTCGCTTCGCGCTCCGTGAAACCAATGCTTGCTGCTTCAGGACGAGTGTACACACACCGCGGAATGCGATGGGATTCGACGGCATGAACCGATTGACCTGCCAGGTGATTCACAGCCAGAATGCCTTCATGACTCGCAGCGTGTGCAAGCTGTAATCCACCAATGCAATCCCCGATCGCATAGATATGTCCTTCACCAGTCTGTAGATGTTTGTTTACCGCGATGAATCCGCGGTCCAGTTTGATATCGGTGTTTTCAAGTCCAATATTTTCGACATTAGCCTGCCGCCCGACTGATATCAGCATTTTGTCCGCACTGAGCGTCTCCTGCTGATCGTTATTCATCTGAACATCAATTCGAACACCTTCATGACCAGCCTCATATGATTCTGGCATGATTTTAGCCTTTGTCAGGAAGCGTACTCCACGTTTGCCAAGCAACCGCTGCATCTCCCTTGCCACGTCTTCGTCTTCTGCGGGTAATACATGATCGGCAGCTTCGACAACCGTAATGTCCACCCCGAAGTCATTCAGCATGGATGCCCATTCCAGCCCAATCACGCCACCACCCACGATAATGAGTGATGTTGGCAATTCATCCATCCGCAGAGCTTCGTCACTGCTCATGATGTACCGGCCATCCGGCTCCAGGCCCGGAAGTACGCGCGGACGTGACCCGGTAGCAATGATGAGATTGGTTGGCACAACCGTATCCATCTCCCCATCTTCAAACTCCACAGCTACTGCTCCGCTCTGAGGTGAGAATATGGACGGTCCGATTACACGCCCTTTGGCGTATACGACCTGGATCTTATTTTTTTTCATCAAATATTGAACACCTTGATGCAGCTGCTCCACAATAGCATCCTTACGCGCCTGTACCTTGGGAAATACCAGCGTTGCTCCAGCTGTTTCGATTCCGTACGATTCGCTCTCTTGAATCTCAGCGTACACCTCCGCACTTCTCAATAGCGACTTGCTAGGAATACACCCGCGATGCAAGCAGGTACCCCCAAGCTTGTCCTTCTCAATAATGACGACCTGTTTACCCAACTGGGCAGCACGAATTGCGGCAACGTAACCCCCGGTCCCTCCTCCGAGAATGGCAACATCACATGTAATTGGCATCTTTTATGTTCTCCTCTATCAATATGATTAATTATGAATGGAACGTTGTTGATGATGATGAAAAGCCTTTTGCAGAACTTTACTATATTCCATTGTACTCCCCTTGGACAGTCAACTCAAAGTTTGTCCTAACACATGGACAGCGTGCACAAACCAAGCTATGATGGAATCAGGCATGACCTGTAAACGCAACCTTTATTTTACGTCGACATTTGGCAGAAGGGGTTAAATGGTGATGAATACTAGACTGGTCTTTGCACGGTTTTTGGCGATTTTGGTCCTGGTTATTCCTGGACTAATGGCCATGAAAGGTTTTTTGATGATGAAAGACGCCCTTTTCCTATATTATGCTGAGCACGGGAATGATCAGATCTCACCAGGTTTCCAGTGGCTTTCCTTTGGAGGCGGGCTTCTCCTATTTGCTGCAGGCATGAGTTTCTTGGGGGGCTGGATTTTGTTCCGTGACCGTAAACGCAATTATGTGGGTCCCCGTTTCCGTTCCAAAAACACAACCGAACAGGCAGAGACACCCGGCAAGCTTTCATAAGTCCGGGCTTTTTGCTGTTCTCCCTAGCTTTATCATTCAAACAGGATCAGGTATAATGCTTATTTATTCACATGGATATCTCTGCATCATCCCGCACGTAACTAGAAGAAAATGATGCGAATGATCGACATCAAAAAAAGACAGGATGGTTTAACATGATATCGTTTCTCATGACGCTGAAAAGATTGCTCAAGGGCATTTTCCACGCGTTCAAGGACCCCAAGTTTCTCGCACTCTTTATCTTGACTGCAGCAACACTGCTGTCAGGAACCTTGTTCTATACCCGTGTGGAAGGGCTGCACTGGATCGATGCGCTTTATTTCTGCGCCGTGACTCTGACGACGGTGGGGCATCCTGAATTTGTGCCTACCACCGGATTCAGCAAAGCATTTACCGTGATCTACATGTATGCCGGCATTGGCCTTACCTTTGCCATGATTGCCAGAATTACAGCAGGTATTCTATTTCCTCGCAAATTGCAGACAGAAGAGAACCCGGAGTAATCTCCGGGTTATTCGTATAATGCATCCCTCAGCTTCGTTGACATGCGGGATTCTTTGGAAGAAGACTTCAGAATGGTTCTGCGCAGGGTTAAATTGCTGGCCTGCAGCCGCTCTATTTCCGCAAACAGATCGGCAATCAGCGCCTCCGCGCCTTCATGAAGGACAGCCTGTCCCTTTAATTCCTCATACCGTTGCTGCATTTCATTTATCGCTTCATTCACTTGTAAAACACCTCTTTTCCAATACTACAACTTCACAACTGCCGTTACCAACAGTGTAATAATCCATATAGTAACACAAAGCAGCTTGGATTAGTTCTAGCTCTGACCGGAGATTTTGTGGTACTCTGTAATGGTCGCTTTTTTTGTTGAATCCGTATGTGAGAGGAGTAGCAGCACCGTGCAAACAGGACGTATTACCGTAATTACTGGACCTATGTTCAGTGAAAAATCCGGTGAACTCATTCGCCGTTGTCAGAAATTAATTCAATTTGGCCGTAAAAAGGTCGTTGCTTACAAACCAGCCGAAGATGATCGGTTTGCTCAGGACGAGATTGTCAGCCGAATCGGATATCGCCTTCCTGCCCATTCCATCCCCCGGCAATTAACTCCGGAATCCGTGGAGATGATTCTTGCCCAGACCAAAGATGCTGATGTGGTTGCTTTTGATGAAGTGCAATTTTTCAGCAGTGCCATTATGGACCTGGTCTCCGAGCTTGCCTATTGCGGCAAACACGTGATTGTAGATGGTCTTAATATGGATTATCGAGGCAAGGAATTCGGATATATTGGGGGTCTGCTCGCTATGGCAGATGACATCGAGAAACTCTCCGCATTTTGTGCGGTTTGCGGAAGCCCTGATGCTGCCTTCACTCAGCGTATTGTGAACGGAGAGCCAGTCACTCTTGGCCCGGTTGTCATGATTGGCGATTCCGAAGCCTACGAACCACGCTGCCGCTGCTGTTTCATTCCTCCTCACAAAGTAGAATGCTAGTTCAGCTTTTATTATACATTCCGCAGGTCCTCTGAGACAGAACTCTGAGTCTGACCTGTCTATTCTTAAAAAGCCCTGAAGGGCTTTTTTTGCTTAACTATTGCATGTGCTCTACCCGGTTCACATTCATTACAAAAAAGCACCGCTTCACAGCGATGCTCTAATTCGTAGTCTCCCACTAGTCGCGGGAAACAAAATATTTGTTGGTCATGTAGTATGCGTCACCGCGGGACGTTTCTACCATTCCTTTTTTGGCGTCCAGAAATACGATCTCTTTGCACTTCGTACAATACCATTTGGTTCGCTTATATGGAGATTCCGTTACATATGCCGTACCGCATTTGCAATCAATTTTCATCAATAGCTCGGTTGATTTATATGCACTGGACAAGCGTTCCAGATTATCCTGCTGCTGTGTGGGCATGATGGTCTGTTGATAATCGGATAAATGATTTTGAACTTTGAAGTCTGCCACGAGGCCTGCATTCAATCCAAAGAACTCTTTCCCAATCTCGGTCACGAAGCGCTTCTCATTTCTGTAGCAATCCAGCCACTCAACAATCTGCTTATTAGACAGTGGAACCGTACCCTTGATACCGCTGTTTAAGGTGTAGGTCATGATGTATAAAGTATCGTCTTGTCTACCTGAGTACATTAGAATCCTCCTTCGAATACATTTGCTAATGTACTACAAAAATGCTCATAAATCAAAGCAATGTTATTTCCTGAGCATGATTCTTCCTATTAAATGGGGTACATTCCACGTTCATCCGCCAATAGCTTACAGGAACTGCATACACCTGCAACATTTCCCTGAGGCGCTGCGTAATGAACGACTGATTCAACTTTTTTCTTGCATATGGAGCAGTAGTGCCTCCTTTCTTTTTTGGGTGTGTAGTCCGATAGCTTCACTACGTTTTGTTTGCGTCTGAATCCGCGTAAGAAGCCCAGCCATTTCATCTCACTCTCACTCTTTCTCTAGACTAGATTGCAGCCATTCTTCGTCGTTCTCCGGTCAAATTGAACTTGCCGGTATTATGTATACAATTCCCAGTTGTGCACGTCTATCTCATAATCTATTCGACGTTTTAGAGCCTTTTCCTGTCTTTAATCGATACACATATCAAAAAAAACCGACAAAAGCTATCCTCCCTATGCAGGGTCAAGGACAGCCATGCCAGTGGTGATTCTTCATTTATAAAAGGTACCCAGCACTTCCAGTGCCGGTGAACGCTCAATTCGAAACGGATAGATGTACCCTTGATTAAACCGGGTAAACCTTCTGCTCCACAGATCCAGCCCTGTGGTAAATTGATAGGCCTGATATACAAATTTGGAGCAATAATTTCGTTCAATACTTCGCAGATTGGTCTGCAATCGATAGAACTTAACCTGCTTGTAGTGTTCATGCACCCACTCAGCCGCACGCTGCCCAGCCTGGTTTAAACGTGAACGAAATACAATGAAACGATCTCCTTCATAGAACCTTGTAAGATACCACTCCAGGGAATCGGCGAACACGGGTCCATAAGGATGAACATGATACACTTTGCCGTCCAGCCCAATAATCCCCATATGTCCTGCATAATAGGTTGATTCCGAACTTGGCGTATACACGATATCTCCCGGTTCCAGCTTCATTTGCCCAAGTTCTGCGACAGGAAGATCCTGCTGCAGCCGTTTGGCTGCCGATCGCTCACGCCTACTCTCAACCAGTAATCGATGCAAAGCACCGGCAACAGCAAGATAAATGGCTGCGTATTTGATTCGTTTCTTTCCTTTGGTAACCCTGAGGACAGAGGAAATGAAACTCCGAAACATTTTAGACATACTCCACCCCGTATTCTCCACTCTGTCAGATTTATTCGTCTATTTTCATATTATAGTTTTCACTTCGGAACTGATCAAACTGCCATACAATCTTAGCTACTGCATGTTTCAGTGTCTCTTAACAGAATAACCCAAAATTCCGATATTATAATAAGTATGATTAAAAAATCATGCAACTATCACACCCAGGAGGAATCCCTTATGTTATCCGTTTCATCATCGAACAGAAGCACCGGAACCAATCAGAGCAGCAGTAATACAGCTACCAAAACGGACAAGATCATTCAGGACCTAAATAAACAGAAGGCAAGACTAAGCGAAGAAATGCAAACGTGAGATCCAATGAAAAACTGGATACAAAAACGAAAATGCAGCGCATTCAAACCTTGACCTCCAGTATCCAGGAAATTGACGCTCAAATTGCTCAAATTAAAGCAGAAGAAATTCAGGAAAAGACACGCCAAAAAGAGAATGAAAGGCCCAAAAGTTCTGATTCTCAACCTGAAGATACGGTCTCACTCGGTTCTGTAATTAAGAATAGCAATACATACGATCAATTGGGAAAGCTGGTTGGCTCCCGTGAGAAAATGCAAGCTTCAATCAACACGCTTGAGGGCGGCGTTCGTTTTGATCGTACTTTATTAGATAGTAATCCTCATGCAGATAACGGAAAATCGGTAATGCTTGAAAATGCAGAGCATACTGTTTTTCAGATGAAGCGAGAAATGGTTCAGGAAGTTAAATCCCACATTAGAAGTACGGATAAGAAAATTGGGGAATTACTCAAAGATATAAACGATACAGCTCCACGCAATGAACCGACTGCTGAGAAATCATCTACAGAAGAGGTGAAAGCGGAAAAGGACAATAAAGACGATATACTTTCGGATAACAACGAGGTTATGGACAACAAACAACATTCGAATTCTCCGACAATGATAAACCCTAATACATCAATTGACATTTTAGCTTAATAAATTTTAAACACGCACAAAAATAAACCACAACCCTAATACCTGGTATTCAGTCAAGGTAATTAAGGTTATGGTTTTTTAATTGGGTATTTATTCTTCTACAACACCGAGAGCTTTGTTTTTCTCTTTGAATCGGCTGTTATGAGAAGATACGTAGGCAACTTTTTCTGCCTCAGGATCCATGTAAAGTTTGGCACTGTTGACCGCCAGGGCAGCATCCGTGAATGTTCCTGCAATAAGATATAGCTTGCTGCCATAATCTACAAAGTCGCCTGCCGCAAATACACCCGGAATATTAGTTTGAAGCTTCTCTGTTGTGGTTACATGCCACTCTCCAAGATCCAACCCCCAGTCCCGAATGGGGCCAAAGTCACTCTTCATGCCGTGATTAACGATAATTGCATCGACTTCCAGCAGTTCACTTTCACCTGTTTCCACGTGGGATATCGTCACTTGTTCAATTACTTCTCCACTAACACTGTGCAGCGTATTCACTGCATAGGGTGTACGAACATCCACCGAGGATTCTCTCATACGAATGACATTTCGCTCCAGTCCGCCGAAGTGATCGCGTCGATGTACAACCGTGACTTGTTCTGCCAGAGCTTCAAGCTCGTTGGCCCAGTCGACTGCAGAATCGCCTCCCCCAGAGATAAGGACACGTTTGCCCCGGAAAGGTTCCAACTCCTGCACTGTGTAGTGCAGATTCGTTACCTCGTAACGGTCAGCTCCTTCAAGTTCCAGCTTCGCCATTTTGTATATTCCGTAACCGATTGCCATAATGACGGTCCGAGTCCAGTGCTTCTCACCAGTAGCAGCCGTCAGAATAATTGTACCGTCCGGCTGACGTTCGAAACCTTCAATCTGCTGTTCAAACACAATCGTAGGTTCAAACGTTCTCGCCTGTTCTTCCAGCTGCTTAATCAGATTTGCGCATAAAATCGGTGTTACACCACCCACGTCCCAGATCATCTTCTCCGGATAAAAGAGCATGCGTCCGCCGAGTCTGTCCCGTGCTTCAATCAATTTCGTTTTCATATCCCGCATACCGCTATAAAAGGCAGAGTACATCCCGGCGGGACCTCCGCCGATAATGGTTACATCATATAGTTCCAACTGCTGATCCATATTAAAGTTACCTCCGTTAATTCGATCCCTAACATCGAGTATTTGATATCGATTCTCATTATCACTTAATCCATAGTTTAATGGGAATCTTATCAAAATACAATGGATAAAAACAAAACAATTTTTATAGATATCAGAATCATAGAAGAAGTTACAATCAATCTCGATCAGACAACCTTCTTTCACCGCTGAAATGCAGTTCCAAACCGGGTTATCCATCAGTTTGTTGCCAACACATCGTTTTTTGTTAAATATTATTTCAAACTTATGAAAACAAAAAACAATGCCGCAATCTATAGGACGCTAATCGACCTGTAAATCACGGCATTCAGTATGCTGTTGCTTTCATAATTACCTAACTACTCCCGGTCCTTTCAAGACACCTTATGCTCAATTCTCAGCTTGTCGGCAACCATTGCGATAAACTCGGAGTTCGTCGGTTTCGACTTGCTGATGTTGATCGTGTAACCAAACAGGTGGCTGATGCTGTCGATGTTTCCGCGTGTCCAGGCCACTTCAATCGCATGGCGGATAGCCCGTTCAACGCGGGACGGCGTTGTTTTGAATTTCTCGGCAATCGCAGGGTACAGCGTTTTGGTAATTGCACCCAAAATTTCGATGTTGTTATATACCATGGTGATGGCTTCACGCAAATATTGATATCCTTTAATATGCGCAGGAACGCCGATTTCATGTATGATGGACGTGATGCTGGCATCCAAATTTTTGTGTTTGCCCATTGGCACCACATTGGATTTGTTGGTCATAAACATGGATGAACCACTGTTCGTGCTTGAAGAGACGGTTGTCTGGGATCCTACAAGCTGGCGAACCCGATTAGCGAGTACCTCCATGTCAAAAGGTTTGAGGATGTAATAAGAAGCACCGAGCTGCACGGCACGCTGTGTGATGTTCTCTTGACCGAATGCCGTAAGCATGATCACTTTCGGTTGTGGATTCAGGTTCAGGTTGCGCAGACGCTCCAATACACCCAGCCCATCCAGATGAGGCATAATAATATCCAGAATCAATACATCCGGCACATCACGACTTTGCTCCAACAACTGCAGTACTTCTTCCCCGTTGTAGGCAATTCCGGTAACTTCCATATCTTCCTGTTCGGATATATATTCGGCAAGCAAATTCGTAAATTCACGATTATCATCAGCCAGCAATACCTCGATTTTTTGCAAAACGGTATCCTCCTTTGGTTTAACCACTGTTTCGTACATTTCCTTACAGGTTAAATTTTCGACACAGGCGAGGAAATTCCTTCTGTCGAAAATTATTTTTCTTTATTTTTTTTTCGCATTGCTATATAATAAATAATTTATTTCATTATGTGATAATTATCTTTTTCATTCGACAAAAAAATCTTAAGGCGGTTTACCCAGCCTTAAGATTTTTTGCTTTTTCCTTTTTGATCATCACGCCGGCATCCTGTAACATCCACTCGATGAAACACCCGTAACCTGATTTAGGGTCATTAACAAACACATGTGTCACAGCGCCAATGAGCTTGCCATTCTGAACGATTGGGCTGCCGCTCATTCCCTGAACGATCCCACCCGTTTTATCAAGCAGCTTAGGATCTGTAATGCGAAGCACAAGACCTTTGGTTGCAGGCTCCGATTGATCGGCCACATGGACAATTTCGATGGCGAAACGTTCAACCTGCTGACCATCGACAACAGTCAGAATTTCTGCCGGTCCTTCCTTCACTTCATGTGAGAAAGCGACAGGAATTCCTTTGGTGTATAAACTGTGATCAGGATTGTCAGACATCTTACCAAATATGCCAAAAGCCGTATTACGCTCAATATTGCCTAATATTTTGCTTTCCTTAAGAAAATGTGCACGCTTTTCACCCGGATCTCCGGATTCACTTTTGGATATAGACGTCACATTCGACTGGACAATCTGTCCACTGCCTACGACAATGGATGTTTGAGTATTCATATCCGTAATCACATGCCCCAAAGCTCCATACACGCCTTGGTCTGGTGCATAGAACGTTAATGTACCTACGCCAGCCGCAGAATCACGAATGTACAATCCAAGCCTCCAGGCCTGATCTTCGGCATCGTATGCTGGTGTGAGTCGTGTTTTAACGGTTTCCTTCCCACGTTGCAATACCACATCGATCCCTTTTTTGCTTTTTCCCGCTTGCTCTACAGCTTCAGCAACGCCTGCAACGCCATCCAGACGTTTGCCATTCATATGGGTTATCAGATCCCCAAGTTTAATGCCTGCTGTTTCTCCTGGAGAGACTCTTTGGTCTCCTTCAGCACGGACCAAGTGATGACCTACTACCAAAATCCCAGCGGACTTTACTTTTACGCCAATGGTTTGACCCCCGGGTACAACTCGCAAATCCGGAATCACGTTCACATTAACCGTTTTGACCGGAATTTTGCCCCACAGCTTCAAGGTTAATTTCGCTTGCCCTGTCTGCTGAGGATGAAGATGCAATGGTTGCTGCTTCGTGACATGCACTGCTTGCTCCTGTCCATCTAAACCAACAATATCCGGTCGGTCTACAACGGCGCTGGAAGAAGCCGGTACAGCGAGTCGTACATCTGCTTGCCTGCCTGCAAATACCTGTAATTCGTCAGGTAAGGAGGCATAACTCTGCACAGGCTGAATGGCCTGGCTGATTACACATAGAAAGAAGGCAAATAAAAGACCTAGCAATTTCTTCCTGAGGGGGGAATTCAATGGCTGTCACACTCCCTTTGCTTCTTTCGCTTGACGAAAGGTGGTCGCCAATTGCGTACCTATAAGATAACCTTGCCCCCAGGCTTTTATTACTGTCAATCATTACGCCGGTCGCTCGTTTCCTCCTTTTTTGGCTTCCGCCAAATTCAGCATTTCCTGTGCATGATGCAGTGTTTTTTCTGTAATTTCAACACCGCCGAGCATACGTGCCAATTCCTTCACTCTACCCTCGTTTGACAGCGATTCCACCTGCGTCATTGTACGCCCGTCAACGACATGTTTTTCAATGAGGTACTGGTGATCTGCCATACAGGCGACTTGTGGCAAGTGTGTAATCGAAAATACTTGGCAGGTTGAGGATAAACGGAACAGTTTCTCTGCAATGGATTGTGCCGCCCGTCCGCTAACTCCAGTATCAACCTCGTCAAATATGAGGACGGGAATTCGATCGTGACGCGCGAAAATACTCTTCATGGCAAGCATCATTCTGGATAACTCACCACCTGATGCAATTTTACCTAATGGGCGCAGCGGTTCGCCCGGATTCGGCGAGATGAGAAATTCCGCATTGTCTGCTCCCTGACGACTCAGCCGAAGCCTGCGCCCATTCCATTCAATCCCCTTTGGATCTTCTGATGGCGTTATTTGTACACGCAGCGTTGTACGCTCCATTTGAAGATCCTTCAGCTCACTCTCCACCTGAGCAGCGAGTTCATCGGCACACTGCTTGCGTACCCGGCTCAGATCCTCTGCAGAATCCATCACCAGAACCAGGAGCTTGTCACGCTCAGCACGCAGTTTCTCCAGGCGCTCGTCCTTGTTTTCCAACTGGTCTGTTTCATGGCTAATCTGTTCATAATAATTCAAAATAAGGTCAACACTGTCCCCGTACTTCCGTCTTAGACCAGAAATCAAGTTTAAGCGCTGCTCAACCTCTTCCAGTCGACCGGGGTTAAACTCTATTTTTTCACGGTAATCCCTTAATTGAAATGTAGCATCCTCCAATTGATAAAAGGCCGACTGCAGCTGTTCCACAATAGGCTGTAGTCCTTTGCTATCGTAACCAGAGATATCTTCTATCCGAGAGAGGGCAATGCTCACTGCCTCGAGTCCGCGCTGACCACTGAGCAGATCATATGCACCGGCAACGCTGTCCATCATTTTCTCACTATGGGATAGCTTGACCCGTTCTTCACCAAGTAATTCATCTTCACCACTTGTTAACCCGGCGGCAGCAATCTCCTCCAGTTGAAAACGATACATGTCCAGCAGCTGATATGCACGCTGACTTGACTCCTGAAGGGCACGCAGTTCTTTCTCAGCAGTAATGAACCGGCTGTACCTTTCCTGATATTCCGACTTTACTGGACCAATGATAGCTGCTCCGTAGGTATCCAATAAGCCTAGATGACTTTCAGCACGCAGCAAACTTTGGTGCTCATGCTGACCATGAATATTAATCAGTTTCTCTCCCACTTCTCGCAGCATCGTCAGATTGACCAACTGACCATTGATGCGGGATGTGCTCTTACCCTGGGTATTCAGCTCCCGTCTAATAACGAGGTGTTCTTCAGGTTCACAATGAATCCCAAGCTTCTCCAGTGTTTCCCACACTGGATGACCCTGTTCCATCTCGAACAGAGCTTCCATCTCCGCTTTGTCACAACCGTAACGGATCAGATCGGCCGAACTCCGACCACCTGCGATCAAACCGAGCGCATCTATAATGATTGATTTACCTGCACC
This sequence comes from Paenibacillus sp. 7516, assembly GCF_002272715.1. Taxonomy (NCBI): domain Bacteria; kingdom Bacillati; phylum Bacillota; class Bacilli; order Caryophanales; family Paenibacillaceae; genus Paenibacillus; species Paenibacillus sp. 7516. Next base: position 185,645 of record NZ_NPBI01000021.1, on the reverse strand, counting down.
TGTTTCCCCTGATAACACATGAAATCCTGCGTGAAATACTACATCCACTTCTTCTACAACAGCCAGATTACGAATCGATAATGTAACTAGCATCGGCCAAAGCACCTCCGGATGACAAACTCAGCAATTATGTTTAAAATCGGATTTTAAGAAATGTAACCCATAATTCGATCGATAACCGTCACGCTATTATCTTCAGTACGGCAAATGATGAGAATCGTATCGTCACCACAGATTGTACCCATAACTTCAGTCCATTCAATATTGTCCAGCAAGGCCGCAATGGAGTTTGCCGTTCCTGGCAGACATTTCATTACAACCAGATTATTGGTGTGGTCAATATGAAGAAAGTTATCCACTAATGCCCGTTTCAACTTCTGGATTGGATTATAACGTTGGTCTGTTGGCAATGAGTACTTGTAACGACCATCATCCATTGGAATTTTGATCAACAGCAATTCTTTAATATCACGGGATACCGTGGCCTGTGTCACCTGAAAACCGGCTTGACGCAGCGCTTCAACCAGATCATCCTGGGTTTCTATTTCATTCTGACTAATAATTTCACGTATCTTAATGTGTCGTTGTCCTTTCATACATGCCTCCAGTTTAAATAGTTACCATTGATTCCTAGCTCAGATCATCCCCATCGTATACATCTTCCTCATAATCCATCAAACGGATGATCTTTACGCTGGATTCTTCCGTATCCACATACAATATACCTTCACAACCTGGATACAACAATAAATAGTACAAAAAGCGATCCCGTATGGCAGGACCTGTGAATTCCAACGGCTGTCTACGCCTTGACGTTTTGACCAAATATCTGATCTCATCACGCTCGGCAACATAATCAACGAACAACCGACTATAAAAAACGGATTCATTGACCTCAAAGGCGAGCGGTATCTTCATTTTGCCTCCGATGACTTCATACCCCTCTGCTTCAAGCAGATCAACAACCGGGGAATGCGGTATGTCGGAATTCAGCTGCATGCCTGACAAACTTACCGGTACCGGTCGATTCAGCCAATTACGCAAACCGTAAAAGAGCCATATGATTAAAATGACAGCAAGTACACCAATAACGATTGTGTCGGATTGCCCATTCATCATCGTTCACCTCGAAGACTTATTCGAGGTCCGGCAGTCAATCTCCTGTTATTAGGATCACCTTTCCAGCGAAAAGAAACTCATCCTATGATGAGTTTCCCGTAAAAGTATGAGCGGCTTCCATAGCAACTTGATGAGCAAGTGCATCGAGTGAAGCCAGATCCTTCTCTTGTTGTGATGCATCCGGTTCTTCCAGACGCCAATGAGCGAGAAATTCGATATTGCCCTCTCCACCGGTAATAGGCGAGAAGGTTAAGCCCCGAAGATTTAAACCAAGTTCATTCGCGAAGTGAAGCATGGTTTCCAGTACTTCCTTGTGTACTTTTGGATCCCGAACCACACCAGACTTACCTACCTTCTCACGTCCTGCCTCAAATTGAGGCTTGATCAATGCTACAATATCTGCCGGCTGCTTCAGAAGAGCAAGCAAGGGAGGCAGTATAATGCGCAGCGATATGAAGGATACATCAATACTGGCAAAGTTCGGCTCAGGTCCAATTAAATCTTCAGATGTCACATAACGAAAATTGGTTCTTTCCATCACGGTAACCCGGTCATCATTGCGTAACGACCAGTCCAGTTGGTTGTATCCTACATCAATGGCATATACATGCGATGCACCATGTTGTAATGCACAATCCGTAAATCCACCCGTTGACGAACCAATATCAAGCATGACCAGACCATTCATGTCAAGACCGAAGTGTTTAATCGCTTTTTCAAGCTTCAATCCACCCCGCCCCACATAAGGATGCACCGAGCCTTTAACCTTTAGTTCAGCTTCCCGTGGTATTTTCATGCCTGCCTTTTCAATTCGTTCATTGTTGGCATACACCAGCCCAGCCATGATCGCCGCTTTTGCCTTCTCACGACTTTCATAATAACCCTGCTCGACCAGCAGAACATCAATTCGTTCTTTCGGGAGTGACATGTCTTTCTCCTATCATATAGTTAATTCATTTATTTAGGTAAAGCATTCCATTGATCAAGAAGGAAAGCGGGTTCTGGACATGCCGTAAGAGGTTTGAGCTGCCAAACTGCGCAGCTTCACACATACATTGTCCACCGTAAGCCCAACTTCAGCCCGTTGTTCATTGATGCTGCCATGTTCAATGAAGCGATCCGGAATGCCCATAAGATCAACATGTACATCATGCAGACCCTGTTCAGCATAGAACTCAAGCACTGCGCTGCCCATGCTGCCTGCTTGAGAAGTTTCTTCAAGCACAATCAGTTTGGTACCACGAATCGCGAGATCACGAAGCATTTGTTCATCCAGTGGCTTGAGGAAACGTGCATTGATCACTCCGGCTGTAATGCCTTCCTTTTTCACGGTTTCAGCTGCTTCTTCAGCAATTTGTACCATGGAACCCGAAGCGATGATGGCATAACCTTCAGATGGTCGCAGCTGTTCCCAAGTACCAATTGGAATCGGTACGAGCTGCTCATCCATTGGAACGCCTACCACATTGTTTCGAGGATACCGGTAAGCAATAGGTCCTTCATTATAATCAAGTGCCGTTTTCATCATGTGACGCAGTTCATTCTCATCCTTCGGCATCATAAGTACAATGTTAGGAATGTGTCTCATAAACGCCACATCATATACGCCTTGATGCGTCTCTCCATCAGGTCCAACAAATCCCGCACGGTCAATGGCAAAGATCACATTGGCATTATGACGGCAGATATCATGCACGATCTGATCATAAGCCCGCTGCATAAACGTAGAATATACGGCAAAGACAGGCTTCAGACCTTCCATGGCCAGTGCAGCACACATGGTTGCTGCATGCTGCTCTGCAATCCCTACATCAATCATGCGGTCCGGGAATTCCTTGCTAAATGGAATAAGCCCCGATCCTGTCGGCATAGCAGGCGTTACAGCAACAATACGCTGATCTTCTTTCGCGAGTTCAACCAGTGTCTGCCCGAATATTTCGGTGTACATTGGTTTGCCAACTGCCTTGAGCACCTGACCGGATTCTATTTTATATGGGGAGATGCCATGCCATTTGTGTGAGTCTGCCTCCGCTGGCTGGTATCCTTTGCCCTTGGTTGTGAGAACATGAACGAGAACTGGTCCCTCCACGTTATCCGCTTGTTTGAACGTCTCAATTAATTTGGGAATGTCATGTCCATCGATGGGTCCCAAATAAGTGAAGCCAAGTTCTTCAAACAAAACACCCGGAACCATCATATATTTGACGCTATCCTTAATCCAGCTTGCCGATTTGGCCAAACGGTCTCCAATGGCAGGAATCTTTTTGAGCATTCCTTCCACATCATCCTTGGCTTTTAGATAATGGCGATCGGAACGGATTTTGCTTAAATATTTATGCATCGCCCCAACATTGGGCGCAATGGACATTTCATTATCATTCAGAATGACCATCAGTTTTTTCTGCTCATGACCAATATGATTCAGTGCCTCAAAGGCCATACCACCTGTAAGAGCTCCATCGCCAATCATGGCAATAACCTGATTATCTTCACCCTTCAAATCACGTGCAAGTGCCATACCCATGGCAGCAGACAAGGATGTACTGCTGTGTCCAGCCTCCCATACATCATGCTCGCTTTCATTACGCTTGACGAACCCGCACAATCCATTGTGCTGACGCAATGTATCAAAACGGTCCATGCGTCCAGTAAGAATTTTATGCACATACGCTTGATGCCCTACATCGTAAATCATTTTGTCTACCGGACTGTTATAACAGTAGTGCAGGGCTACCGTGAGCTCAACCACGCCTAAATTCGGTGCCAGATGCCCCCCCGTTACGGACAATTTCTCAATCAGAAATTGCCGAATCTCTGCGGACAATAAAACAAGATCATCCGGAGACATCGATTTTAGATCACTGGGTTGTTTAATTTGTGGAAGCAGCACGAGAATCTCCCCGCTTTCCTAGATTGTTTGATTAATTGGATAAAACTTTTTAAAACTGAATTTTATTAAATAACATTAAATCATTATAACATAAAAGAACAGGAATCATAATTTACGGCTTCATACTCCAGATTGCGAGCTTTTTCGCCAGCAAGATAAATGAATTGAACCATTATTATGTATCCGTTATGTCAAATGTAATCACCGTGCAAAAAGCACATTAACATTATTACACCGATCTGAATCTTACGAAACAGCCGCAGGAGAGTTTCATTTACTTTTTAGACTAATGATCTCTGCGCATCAAATAATCTGCAATCTCCATCAACCGCGATGAATCTGCCAACTCCGCTCTGCCAAGGGCCTCTTTTGCAGATTGGGTCAAGGACTTCACCTGTTCTTGAGACGCTTCCATACCTATGAAAAATGGATAAGTCACCTTTTGCTGATTGACGTCACTTTGGGTTTTCTTGCCCATTTTTTGCTCATCCCCAGTCAGATCAAGGATATCGTCCTGAATCTGAAAAGCAAGACCAAGATCACGCCCGAATACACGCAACGCATCAAGCTGTCCTTCTGTTGCACCACCAATACGGGCACCAGCCAGCAAGGAGAACACGATCAAATCACCGGTTTTATGCAAATGAATATATTGCAGTTGTTCCAGATCAGTCATCCCTTGCTCACCTTCCATATCGGCCACTTGCCCACCAACCATGCCACGTGCACCAGCCAGTTCGGAAAGATCCTCCACAATAGAAAGCAAAGCTTCTGTCGGCACACTGTTCTTGCGGCCTGCTTGCACCACACTATAGAACGCATGAGTCAACAAAGCATCCCCTGCAAGAATAGCTGTGGCTTCACCATAAACCTTGTGATTCGTTAATTTTCCCCGACGATAGTCATCATTATCCATTGCAGGCAGGTCATCGTGGATAAGTGAATACGTGTGTACCATTTCCACGGCGCAGGCTACCGGAAGCGCAGCTGCACGCTGTGCTCCGAGGGCTTCCGCCGCAGCGACGACCAGAAGAGGACGGAGGCGCTTGCCTCCAGCCATAAGTGAATACTGCATCGCATCACGCAGGGATTGAGGCACATCCCAGTGAACTGGGAGAATCTCTTTTAAAGCTTCCGTAACCTCATCTGTTGTCTGTTGGAGATACTGTTCAAAGGAGGGACGACTACTCATTGCCTTCACCGCTCTCAACTTCCGAAGCTCCGAACGGCTTCTTCCGAAGTTCCCCATCTTCTTCTACGATCATTTCAATCTTGCGTTCCACTTGTTCCAGCTTGATTCCGCATAACTGGGAGAGTTTCATTCCTCGCTGAAACAAATCAATGGCCTGTTCTAATGGAACATCCCCATGCTCCAGCTGAGCTACGATATCTTCAAGTGCCGCCATTGCCTCTTCAAAATTCAGTTCCGGTTCATTCGCCATGGATGTTGTCATCCTCCTTCATTCCCCAAACCTGACAGTCCAGCTGTCCGTCTGTTAATTTAATCTTAATTGAATCTCCAGGCTGCACTTCCTTCAACGATTTGATCAGTCTTTGCTCCTGCTCGTCATATACCAGACTATATCCGCGAGACATCACTTTTAGCGGGCTTAGAGCATCGAGGTGGCGCACGGAAGATTTCCATTGCTGCTGCTTCGATCTGACGATAGACCTCATCGCAAGTTCAAGCTGACGCCGCGCTGCGGCATTTTCCCGTTGAGCCGTATTCACCTGTTCACGCGGATTAAACCGCTGCAGAGCAGCACGAAGACGCTCCTGTTTCTCCGCGGTCCATTTCATTCGTGTATCTACTGTCCTCAAAAGCCGCTGATGCAGCATGTCCAATCGTTCTGTATGCTGCATCAATGTCCGTCTTGGGTGAACAAGTACCGGCGAACGCTGTAATCTTGCAAGTCGTTCACGGTTATGTGCAGCCCGTTGACGCAGACTATGCTGGAGCTGACGCTGTCTTAGCGCAATCTGGTCCAGCAGCTCTGCACGATTTGGCACAGCCAGTTCAGCAGCCGCTGTTGGCGTCGCAGCCCGCAGGTCTGCAGCAAAGTCTGCAATGGTAAAATCGGTTTCGTGTCCGACTGCAGAGATCACAGGGATATCTGAATCAACAATGGCTCTGGCGACCATCTCTTCATTAAAAGCCCACAGTTCCTCCAGTGATCCCCCGCCCCGGCCTACAATCAGCACGTCCGCTTCACCAAGGAGATTCAAGTTACGAATGGCTTTTACGATTGAAGGTGCTGCGCCTTTACCCTGAACCAGAACAGGATATAGAAGCACTTTCGCAGAAGGGTATCTGCGCTGCAATGTAATCATGATATCCCGTACCGCTGCTCCTGTAGGAGACGTAACTACACCGATCGTTTTGGGATACCGCGGAATAGCACGTTTCCTGGACGAAGAGAAAAGCCCCTCATCCTCGAGTTTCTTTTTCAATTGCTCATATGCCAGATAGAGGCTTCCGATCCCGTCAGGCTGCATCTGAGTAGCGTAAAATTGATATTGACCGTCCCGCTCATAAACCGATACATTACCACGAGCAATAACCCTTGCACCCTCCTTTGGCACAAAGGGCAATCGCTGATTATGGGACGCGAACATAATAGCCTTAATCCGGCTGTCCTTATCCTTCAATGTGAAATACATATGGCCGCTAGAGTGATGTGTGAAGTTGGATATCTCCCCACGCAGCCAGACGTCCGACAGGACCTGATCGGATTCCAATTTCATTCGGATATACCGATTCAGGTCTTTGATGGAGTAGATCTGCCGATCTGCCACAGATGTACCTAGGCCAATCCGTGAGCGCGTTTGGCAGCGATCAGTGTATTTTGCATTAACATGGTGATCGTCATAGGTCCAACGCCACCCGGAACTGGAGTAATCGGACCGGAAACTTCCTTCACACTTTCAAAATCCACGTCTCCAGCCAATTTACCATTGTCCAAACGGTTCATACCCACATCGATAACTACAGCACCCGGTTTCACATAATCGGCATCCACGAAGTTTGCACGACCGATCGCTACAACCAATATGTCGGCCTGACGTGTAATTTCTTTCATGTTTGCCGTACGTGAATGACACATTGTTACGGTTGCATTCTCACGTTGAAGCAGCAAAGATACTGGTTTACCCACAATATTGCTGCGTCCGATCACAACTGCATGCTTACCCGACATTTCCAATCCAGTCCGCTTGATCAGTTCAATCACTCCAGCAGGTGTACATGGCAGCAAACTGTCATCGCCGATCACAAGGTTACCCACATTGACCGGATGGAAACCGTCCACATCTTTCTCAACCGCTATTGCATCAATAACAGCTTTTTCCTCAATATGCTTCGGTAATGGGAGCTGAACGAGAATCCCGTTGATCGAATTCTGATTGTTCAGCTTGTCCACCAGAGCAAGCAAGTCCTCTTGGGACGTATCTGCATCGAGACGATGTACTTCGGAGTAAAAACCGAGATCGTGACAAGCTTTTTCCTTATTTCGCACATAGACTTGGGATGCCGGATCTTCCCCGACGAGCACAACAGCCAGACCAGGCACAACCCCCTGTTCGCTAAGCTGCTTTACTTCTTCAGTTATGCCTGCGCGGATCTCCTGGGACACTTCTTTACCGTTAATAATAGATGCTGTCATTGTACTCTCTCTCCCTTATGTGAACATTTAATAAGTAACTCGCTATTTTAGGACAATTTTGCTTTGATCGTGTCAACTTCCTGGATCATGCGTCCAAGCACACCGTTAACGAACTTCCCGGATTCTTCTGTACCAAAATGCTTGGACAGTTCAATCGCTTCGTTGACCGATACTTTCGCCGGAACGTCATCCCGAAATACCATTTCATAAGCGGCCAGCCGCAAGATCTGACGGTCTACCCGAGACAGACGGCTAATTTGCCAGCCCTTGAGATAATCCACCAGCAATCCGTCGATGGCTTCCTTGTGATTCCATGCTCCTTGAACAATTTCCGTTACATAACTGCGCATTACATCTGCATCGTGAATAACGACTTCCGTTTCATTTTCCTCGGCCGCTTCGTTAATCAGCATATTTACAGCTTCAGCTGCACCCACTTCATTCATTTCCATCTGATACAGACTTTGTACCGCAATTTCCCTTGCCAAACGTCTTTTCATGTCCTGCCTCCTGCAGCGCTCATTCGAGCGTCATCATGCTTATTTTAAAATAAAAGAACCATCCACGCATCATGTTTGTGATGCGAATTGAAGTGGCCTTTACGATATGGTTATTGTTATCCCTTTTCACAAAAAAACCTGCAATACGTTTCCTCCAAAAAACGGGCATATTAAACTAAGCTCTTTTCGGAAGAAACATATTGCAGGGTTCAGGTGGCTCACTTAAACGGACGCCAGCGCTCTCCGAGCCATTGTCCCCATTCCCTCCAGGGAATGAACAAGCCCAGCTTCGAATCGCTTCGTCTGCCTAATGTATAACCGATGAACACCAAAAGTGCAAAGAACAACATATCCCAAAACCCGGTAAACAAATAAAGAAATCCAAAAAAGATGCCGCCCACAATTCCGGTTATCCGGCCTCTGTGACTATCCCAAATCTCTCTCCACAGCATCAGTGAAACTCACCTCATTCCACTCGACTCTTGTAGTTAGGCGACTGGGTAACATTGGCAACATACACGGTTACATTCGAAACCGGGATGCCCGTAATCTCGTGTACATGATCATGTATGGCCTTTTGCAAATCCGAACTCAGCGTTGGAATTGGCGTCTCGCCATCGACCACTGCACGGATCATAATCTCCAATCCCGACTCAACCACACGAATACGTGCCTTAACATCGCGTACTCCCCGGAAGCGGGAAGTGGCTTTCAGGCAGAGATTTTCAATGGTCTCCATTGAGATCTGCACATCACCGTATTCCGTACGCTGATCTACAGATGGCAACGAAGCCCGCCCACGCCGTACCGAGATGTAAAAAAAGCGCAAACTCAGGATAAACAAGATCGCAGCTGCAACAACGGCTGCAACAATGACGTTCTGTTCCTGCTGGTAATTCAATTCGTAAGGCAGTACTCCACTAATGAGTAGAATGACAACTGCCGATATTGCTCCAACGCTTATGCTGTATATAAACAACAGAAGCCGATCCAGTATTTTCGCCACGAACTGCACAGCCTCCCTTGCTCACTAACGTTGCTGTAACCTGTACATATGCATATCATGTCAACATTTTCATCCATATGTCCAATGGAGGATGAAGACATGTCCAAGACGGGATAACCCCCGGCAGTCATGCCGGGGGAATCTGTCTTCTTTTATTTTACACGCTGACTGTTCAGGTCAATCTCTTCCACTTTTTCAGTGCTTTTGAATTGAACGTCATGAATGTGCACATTAACTTCGTTCACATTCAATCCAGTCATATTCTCAATGGAGCGTTTAACATTTTGTTGGATTTCAGTAGCTACTTGGGGAAGACGATAACCATACTCGATGATAACCGATACATCCACTGCAGCCTCGCGTTGGCCCACTTCCACTTTAACGCCTTTGGAGAGGTTTTTGCGACCAAGCAATTCAGCAAATCCACCAGCGAAACCACCGCTCATGCCCGCTACTCCTTTAACTTCTACCGTAGCCAGCCCAGCGATTACTTCAATGACTTCAGGTGCGATCTGGATTTCACCGATATCCGTTCGTTCAAATTCTGTCGGTAGTGTACTCATAACTGTTCAACACACCTTTCGCGTAATAAGTTTGCGGCCATCCGTCAGGGCGCTGTCCTACAGGCTTGATGGCTTTGGACACCCTGCCGGTCCGGGCTATTCCGGAACCCCTGCAAGCAAACTTTACCACGAAACGTGTGGGCTTATCCCTTGCAGGAGACATGCGCTCTTATTATTACATACTATATCATTTGGGCTAGATTATGACAAACAAGCCCAATATGCTTGTTAAATCTCGTTTTCCTCGAGGAATTTAATATCAAAATCGCCCCGAATGAACGTTGGATGTTCCAGCAATTTCTGATGGAAAGGAATCGTCGTTGAGATGCCTTCAATGGCAAACTCAGCAAGCGCACGTTTCATCTTGGCAATCGCCTCTTCCCTGTTCGCACCCCACACAATCAATTTAGCGATCATAGAGTCGTAAAACGGAGAAATCGTGTAGCCCGGATAAGCTGCGCTATCCACGCGGACACCTGGACCACCTGGTGCAAGATAAAAACCAATTTTACCTGGTGAAGGCATAAAATTGCGATCCGGATCTTCGGCATTGATTCGGCATTCGATCGACCATCCGTTGATGACAACATCTTCCTGACGGAATGACAGCGGGTTACCTTCTGCTACCGAGATCATTTCGCGAATCAGATCCACGCCTGTCACCATTTCGGTAACGGGATGTTCCACTTGAATACGCGTATTCATTTCCATGAAATAGAATTCACCGTTAGGGCTGAGCAAAAATTCAAGTGTTCCTGCTCCGGAGTAGTCCACAGCCAGTGCTGCACGAACGGCAGCCTCGCCCATCCGTGTACGTACTTCCTCATTCAGCACTGGACAAGGTGCTTCTTCCACCAGCTTCTGACGACGGCGTTGAACAGAACAATCACGCTCGCCAAGGTGTACTGCGTTCCCATGCTTGTCGGCAATGATCTGAATCTCGACGTGTTTCATGCCTGTCAGGAATTTCTCCAGGTACACCCCGCCGTTGCCAAAAGCCTTTTGCGCTTCCTGCTGAGCAGCCGTAATCTGTTTGATTAGGGCTTCTTCATCTTCCGCGATACGAATCCCCTTACCTCCGCCACCTGCAGTAGCTTTGATAATAACAGGGTAGCCGATATCCCGGCCAAGCATAATCGCTTCTTCCATGCTTTCGACAAGACCATCGGATCCAGGAATAACAGGAACGCCTGCGTCTTTCATCGTTTGCTTGGCGACAGCTTTGTCACCCATCTTGGTTATGGCTTCAGGGGAAGGACCGATAAAGGTGATGTTGCAGGAATCACAAATTTCCGCAAAATCGGCGTTCTCCGCAAGGAATCCATAACCAGGGTGTATTGCGTCACATTCCGTCAATGTGGCCACACTCATTAGGTTGGTGAAATTCAGATAGCTGTCTTTGGACAACGTAGGTCCAATACAATAGGCTTCGTCTGCAAGACGTACATGCAGCGAGTCCTTGTCCGATTCCGAATAAACCGCAACTGTCGAAATACCGAGCTCACGACAGGCACGAATAATGCGTACCGCAATCTCTCCACGGTTCGCAATCAGTATTTTTTGAAATTTCATTTCGTTATTGTCCTCCTTCGAAGCTCATGCGGTTGCCGCTCTCCGGCGATTTACCGTTATTCCGGTTTAACCAGGAACAGGGGCTGTCCATACTCGACCAGCTGTCCGTTCTCAACCAGCACTTCAACGATTTCTCCCTTGATGTCGGCATCAAGCTCGTTCATCAGCTTCATCGCTTCAATGATACATACCGTTGTTTTATCAACAACCTTATCACCAACGCTTACAAAAGGACCCGCTTCCGGTGAGGAAGCTCTGTAAAAAGTACCCACCATCGGGGATACAATTTTATGTAAATGGCTTGTAGTATCCACTTGCGGAGCAGCTTCTGTTACGACTGCAGCAGGTTGTTGTGCCTGCGGAGCAGCAATGACTTGCGGTTGAACCGCAGCTGCCTGAACGATTTCGGTTTTACCCGGTTTGCGGATCGACAGACGTGATCCTTCATTTTCAATTTCCAACTCCTGAACGGAACTTTCATCCACCAGTTTGATCAGTTCTTTGATCTCACTCAATTTAAACATTTCCATTATTCACTCCTTCGGCATCATGCCAGTCTCACTAGGACGGTCATATGGCTTTATGTATTATATCATAATCGTTAAAAATGGAAAGAGCCCGAGACTTTAACAAGCTCCCGGGGCACTTCTCCATGGATCGGATTACTGTTCTGTCACGTATTGCACGCTAATTCTGTTTTGCGTAACCGCGAGCTCTTTCATGACCAAGTCGACGATAGAAACTGCTTGCTTAACATCCAGTTTATCACTAAGCACGACTACTTTATACTTGTCAGCATCTTCTTGCACAATCGCATTGGCGAACTGTTGGGACAGCGTTTCTTCAATGCCGTTAATTTTGGCTTCTTTTTCCTCCAATGCACGGAGCTCTTCAGTCGCTTTCGCATTTTCCTCTGGCGTTTTGCTCAGATCGCCGGCAATGGTCATAAGTTCCTCATACTTGCGATTGTTGCTCTCTTCACGCTGCCATTGATAATTTTGGAACTGACTGCTTGCGGATGCTGCCGTATTTTGTTCTTCCATCTCCTTCAGTACTTCTTCATCCGTTTTGGTTGCACTTCCCTCTGTTTGACTGCTGGCATCAGGTGTGGTGGCCGTTCCTTTATCTGCTTCTTCATTCGTTTCAGCCTTGTTCTCACTCGACTCTGTTGCTGGAGTTTGCTCTGTTTCAGCAGCCTGCTGTCCCTCAGCAGCCGCAGGATTCTCCGTTTCCTCGGAAGCTGGCTGGCCTGCAGGATCAGAACCTGTTACTTCGCCTTCGTTCACAACTTCATTGATAACCAAACCTTCTGTAGGATCAAGAATGCCGGCTGTCTCTTTGACTTCCCCCTGATTGATACCATCCACTTGCTGGCTCTCTGCCACTGGGGCATTAACTGGACCAGAATCCTCAGTGAACAGATAATATGCGGACAAAATGACCATCAGACTCAGCATAGAAACGAGCCATACCGTTTGGCGTTTGTTATTCATTAGAACTTCCTCCTCAAATTAGCTTGATTCGTATAATAACTGGGCCATTCCATTGGATTGCACTTGACTAGTCCTGCTTACGTGGCACGACCGATATTCGGTATGCAGCGACATTCAGTCCTTTTTCGACGGCATCGGTTATCAAATCCTTCACGACCTTGTTTTCGGCACCTTTGGCAACGACGAGCACCCCCCTGATCTGTGGTTTGAGCTTTTTCGTAACAATCGGTGTCTGATCCCCTGAAATTTCATAAGTAATGATCTCGCCATCGCGGGTATATTGGGTCATGTGCCTCTTGCCTCCGTTTGCATCCGTCTCCTCGGTCAGCTGCTGCGAATCTTTTACGTTTCGTTGTACGACCAATTCCTCGGTTGAATCGACAGTGACCATGACATCCACCGTTCCTACACCAACGATGTTTTCAAGTACACCCTTGATCTTGTCTTCAAATGCAAATTCTATGGCCTGAAACGGATTTTGATCTGCCGGATCAGTTGGTAAAGACGCCATCGACGCTACCGGATCCGGGGGTTCTCGCCCGATGTTCTCGGAATCAATCTTTTTCACATTGACGAAGGAGTTAAACAGCATAATTCCTACTCCGATCAGGCCCAGAATGATGAGCCAGCGGAACGTCTGGCTTCGTCTTGCTCCTCCTTCCCCTCCACCCAGCAGGCCTTCAATCTTTTTAAGCCATTGCTTCATCGGATACCCTCCTTTTTTTACAACGCCTGAGCGCTTTTCTGTTCCTTCACCTGTACGTTGGTGGCATCAATATCCCACTTTTCGGTGAGCAGTGTAATAATTTGGACAGCTCGCTCGGAGCGGGACGTCCCCTGTTCTTTTTGATCATTGCCTCCAGAAGCTCCATTCACAGGTTCGGATACAGTCCCATTCGCTTCATCTTGGACCAGAGAACCTTCATTGACTGCATGTTGGTTAACATTCTCTTTTCCCACCTCAATCTGTACTTCAGGCACCTGTACCTGTCCAATCTCGATTGGCTTTGGAGATAAAGCCGCTTCAGAAGAATCCCCAGCTTGTTCAGATCCAAACACCGGACTGGAGTTTACCGCTGCACCTTGCTGTTCAGCATCATTTCGCTTCCCGCTCCCAGGAGGGGACATTTGCACGACGACACTTTTAATCACGGGCAGATCCCCTGCGGAAGATGCATCTGTATCGGCCTGGCGTTTGGACATGACCAACTGGACTTCAACGGATTGAACCCGTTCTCCCGTCGTTTCCTCGATCTGCCCTTTCATCACACTCGCGAGTTCCCGTGCCGTCCACTGCAAGGATTGTTCCTGCTCATTCGATTGCAGCTGCCTGCCTTGAGCCAAGATCTGTTCCAGTGTGACATTCCCATCTGATGGTGATTCCATGGCTGTCATGGCCCGCTTCAGTTCACCAACCGGATCACTCCGCAGCAGCTTTGTTATGGGAGACAGGAGCGTAAGGAGGATAAGGAGGCTCAGCACAAGCTTGACGTAACGCTCCATGGAGCGGTTGGGTAACAGCATATCCACGAATGTTGCCAATAGTACGATCATGATCAATTCCCGGAGCCAAGTGCTCAGCCACCCCATCCTTCCAGCTCCTTTCCCGAGATCACCTGCTCATCTCATCATGATTGTCAGGTTGCCCGCAGTAAGCAGTATCGTAATTGCCAGAAAAAACATCAATCCCACGGCCGCCAGAGCTGCGAAGACATAAATCATCGATTTTCCTATGGCTTGCAGGCAACCAACGATCGGCGTATCTCCTAATGGCTGCATGATTGCGCCCGTTATGTTATAGATAAGGGCAAGTGTCAATATTTTCAGCGCAGGAAACGCACATAAAAACAGGATGATAATGACACCCGTTAGGCCAATGGCGTTTTTGACCAGCATGGAAGCCGTGATAACCGTATCTGTTGCATCTGCAAATGTTCTTCCCACAATGGGGACAAAATTGCCTGCGATATACTTGGCGGCTTTGAGGCTTACACCATCTGCAACGGAGCTTGAAGCCCCCTGTACTGAGATAACCCCGAGAAACATCGTCAGCAGAATGCCGAGTAATGCAATGCTAATGTTGCGAAGCAGATCTGCCAGTTGAGTCAGCTTATATTTGTCTGATATTGAACTGACAAGGTGCAGTACAGCCGAGAAAAATAATAGCGGAAATACAACAATGTGAATCAGCGTGCTGACCAGATGTATCATGAAAATGATCAGCGGATGCGTAACAGAAACGGTAATGATGTTTCCCATGGAGGCCAGTAGCGTGAACAGTAAAGGCACCATAGCCATCATAAAGTTGACCATACCTTCAATGGCTTCCTTCGCATATCCAATGGCTACGCTGAAGCTGTTAATCGCAATGACGATAATGACCATGTAACAGATGGAGTAGGCGATTTTACTTATGTTGTTTTTCTCAAATGCGGTCTGCAGTGTTTCCAAAATCATGCTCAGCACACTCAGCATCACAATGGTGACGAGCAGTTTGCCGTTATATAAAATCTCATGCAGCATGAATGTGCCAATGGCCACAAACACTGATTTCAGACTGAATCCCTCATTGCCCGGGATAAGCATATCCATGAAAGAAGGGGTCTTCCCATCCGGAAAAAAGCCTCCATATTGCTGCATGAGCTGATCCCAATATTTCTCCACCTGATCCTTGGGAAGCTGATCGGCCTGCTGCTGCATCCATTCATCCGAGGGTGAGCTTGAGCCTGCTGCAACCTGTCCCATTATGGCAAACAGAAAACACAGCACCAGCACGATTGTAAGGCGCCATCGCTGCTTGTCTTGCATCATGTTCATTTGCTGTATGCACGCCTCCTTCTAGACCGGCATCAGCTTCATGACGGTTTCAATAATAATGCTGATGATCGGAATAGCGAGTACGAGGATCAATACCTTACCGGCAAGTTCAATCTTGGAAGCGATGCTCTCCTGCCCGGCATCTCTTACAATCTGAGCACCGAATTCGGCAATGTATGCTATACCAATAATTTTCAACACCGTTTTCAGATAGATATTCTCCATGCCTGAATTTTCAGCCAGCCGCTTCAGCACATCAATCACAGCGCCAATCTTGCCAATGAGCAGCATGAAAATCACAATGCCCGTCGCAGCCGCAATCAGAAAGGCAAACATCGGCTTCTGTTCCTTAACGATGAGAATAAGAACTGTTGCAATCAGGGCTAGACCCACGACTTGGATAATTTCCACAGGTCACCACCATCCCGGCTTCATGACCGTTTTCATTGAAACAGAAAGATCGATTTGATCTCTTGCAGCAGGCTGTCCAGCATGCGAACAACCATGAACAATACAACGACAAATCCGATCACGGTCACCCAGTGCGCCATATCTTCCTTTCCCATTTGTTTCAGCACCGTATGAATCATCGCAATGATGATTCCGATGCCCGCAATTTGGAAAATTGCGTTCACTTCTAGATTCATGACCTTGGCACCTCACTATCGCGGCAATTTCAAAAGATCAGAATGACGATTAACGCTCCGACAAGCATCCCGAGACTGCGGCTCATCCGTTCGTATTTCATTTGATCGGCTTGAGCACGGGATTCCTCATGCATAAGTTGTTGAATGGCTAGCGAAATGTGTTTGGTCTGATCCTGACGGTCGCTGGTGCCAAGGCTGTAGCTTAATTGCAGCATGACTTCCCTCTCATCTGCTTTCATCGCTGATTTTCCCCATGCTTGTTCGATTCCGGACTGCAGACTCTCTCGTGCCGTGTGACCCAGCGGAGGCTCCATTAGCTTGGCGGCATGAAGAAACAGGGTTTTGACAGGCTCTCTGGTTTGAACTCCCATTTTCCCCATCGCATCGGGAAGCGGGGTCAGTCCGTAGTTGATCTCCGTCATCAACCGCTGCAGGGCAGCGATCAATTCTCGCAGCTGTCTAGGCCTGAGCGCATACTGTTTGGCACGGTAGAAACCCGCGAGTGTGCTGGCAAGCAGAATCATTACAGCACCCAGCATGTTAACCAAAGGCTTCACCTCCTGCCTCGGTCTGCTGAAGACCTCGCATTTTGCCATCGGCCACCTTGAAGCTCATGCCTCGGCTCGTCCGCTGCAGCTGAACATAACGTTGAAACATCTGTGCTGCGATTAAGGTGCGCAATGCAGGCCTGGAAGACAGCTCGGACAGATCCCGGCCGTGGGCAGTTGCAATAACCGAAACACCGGAATGCAGTGCCTCCATCACAGCTTCTGCATCTTCCGGACGGCCGATCTCGTCCACGATAAGCACGTCTGGCGACATGGAACGAAGCATCATCATCATGCCTTCCGCCTTGGGACAACCATCCATGACATCGGTTCGGGGACCGATGTCAAATCCGGGTACACCTTTATAACTTCCGGCGATCTCGGATCGCTCATCCACAATGCCAACCTTAAGACGTGGCCGCAGCCCCTGAATCAGCTCACTGACACCTGTTAACTTGGTTCCACTACTGATTTGTCTGGCCAAATCTCGCAGCAACGTCGTTTTCCCTTGCTGAGGCGGTGAGAGTATCAACGTGTGGTATACCTGTCCGCTCTTCAGATCCACCAGGTAGGGCAGGATTCGATCAGCTACCCCATGTACTTCCCGAGCTACCCTGACGTTGAAACCATTAATATCACGCAAGTATTCCACTCGGCCGCCGCTGAGCACCGTTCTGCCCGCCAATCCAATTCGGTGGCCTCCAGGTATGGTGATGAATCCTTTGCGCAGCTCTTCTTCCAGCGTATAGAGCGAATGATTGCTAATCAGATCCAGAAGCCTGTGTGTTACCTCTTTTTGAGGAATATAAGCTTCTTCAGGCTTCGCTGTTGTGCTGCCTTGTGCGGTAAGGAAGTGATAGGCGTTCCCAGCATTGATCTCGAGCGGCCTTCCTTCGCGGATACGTACTTCCTCCACTTGCTCCAATATAGCGGGCGGCATCCTTCCCAGAATGGTTCGAATCGGTTCCGGAAAGAGATCCTTCCAGTTCACCTTCATGAATAGGCCCCTCCAACCCTAAAATCGTATTTACCGCGTATCGGGTGCTTGTTCCTATCTCAAGTCTATGCCTGTACATTCAATTTATGACGCTGAAATCTAGCATTTCTTTCAGAACAGGCCTGAGAGTCAAATATCATAGATCCAGGCTTCTTCTAGGCACCCGTCTATATCATCATGCATATAGTGCTTGCAGACAGGTGAAATTCATTCCGGAGGGAAGACAGTACCATCTATCCCCAAATGAAGAGAGGAGTTGTGGGGAGTGCAAGTCGACGTGGTAGGCAATGTGAATGAAGTTCGAAGAATCGATATCGCAGGGCGAAGTGCCGTTGTAATCGACGTGCTGCGTACAACAAGTACAATCGTTACAGCCTTGGCCTATGATGCTGCGGGTGTCATCCCGGTGGAGACCGTTCCTCAAGCCAAACAGATGACCGTTAAAGATTCGATTCGCGGAGGGGAGCGTTTCAACAAAAAAATCGCTGGATTCGAGGTGGGCAATTCCCCCTATGAATATATGACGCAGGAGATCGCGGGTAAAACCGTGATCTTGACCACTACCGACGGGACACGTGCGCTGATCAAAGCTTCCAGGGCAAGACATGTGCTGGCGGGTTCATTTCTGAATGTGCAGGCTGTTGCAGCTGCTCTCTGCCTGCTTCGTAGAGACGTTCTTTTGTTATGTGCAGGAGATCAGGATGAATTCTCACTGGAAGATGGATTGTGTGCAGGATGCATTATTGAGGAGCTGTACCGGCAGTCCCATTACCCTATCAGGTTGAACGATCTTGGCAGGGTACTGCATCAGGCTGTTACCCAGTGCGAGGACAATTTACCGGATCTTGTCCGTGTATCTACAGGTGCTCGGCGGCTTGACAAACTGGGCAGAATGCATGATGTCACCTACTGCTCCCAATTAAACTTGCTCGACTGTGTACCAGAGATGAGAGAAGATCATCGTATGGAATTGTTTCAGGGCTTGGAGGGAGAACGGATATCCAAATTGCTGTAAAGCATAAAAAAGGTGTTCTGTCGCCAGGATGGCGATACAGAACACCTTTTGTTCATTAATATATAGGCATCAAATTATCTGCGAACTTGTGGACCGCCAACGACAGCCTGTTCTGCCGTGTCGAGATCATACGCTGTGTGCAGTGCTTTGATCACATCATGAAGTTTGTCACCATCGATGACGCAAGATACCTTAATTTCGGAGGTGCTGACCATTTTGATGCTCACACCTTCAGAAGAGATCACTTGGAACATTTTGGCTGCAACTCCTGGATGGCTGACCATGCCAGCACCCACGATTGATACTTTAACCAAATTATCTTCCGATGTGACTTCACGGTATGGCAGACGGCTGTGAAGGCCCTCTAGGACACGCAGCGCGTTCTCGCGATCAGACAGTGCCACCGAGAATGAGAAGTCTGCTTTACCGTCCATCACACCGCTTTGTACGATAATATCGACATCAATCTGTTCAGATGCAAGTGCACCAAACACCTCGGCAAGAACTCCCGGTACGTCCGGAACTCCCAAAATACTGATACGAGCCACATTTTTGTCATAGGCAATTCCGCTTACCACGACGCCTTGTTCCATTGCTGCTTCCTCCTTCACAACCGTTCCTTCATTATGGTTAAAGCTGGATCTTACAATCAAAGGTACACCGGAATGCTTCGCGTATTCAACCGCACGCGGGTGCAGCACTGCAGCCCCCAGGTTTGCAAGTTCCAACATTTCGTCATACGAAATTTCCTTAAGCTTGCGTGCGACTTTGACAATCCGGGGATCTGTCGAATAGATTCCGTCTACATCCGTATAGATCTCACACGCATCCGCCTTGATGGCTGCTGCCAGCGCTACTGCCGTTGTATCCGATCCACCGCGACCAAGTGTTGTAATTTCTCCATCTACGGTCATGCCCTGGAATCCTGCAACGATTACAATATTGCCTTCCGCAAGCGCTTCATTCACACGTTCCGGATGGATATTATTAATTCTTGCTTTTCCATGTACCGGTTCAGTACGGAAGCCTGCTTGCCATCCGGTAAACGAAATTGCCTTACGTCCCAGTGCCTGAATGGCCATGGATAATAGCGAAATCGAGATCTGCTCTCCTGTGGTCAGCAGCATATCCATTTCACGCGCAGGCAATTCACTGTTCAGCAGCTTCGCCTGATCAATCAGATCATCTGTCGTGTCTCCCATAGCCGAAACCACAACCACACACTGATGTCCTTCATCAGCTTTCTCTACAACACGTCCGGCTACACGCTTCATGCGTTCCGTATCTCCGACCGAGCTGCCCCCAAACTTCATGACGTACAATGACAACGCAAATCCACTCCCTACCTTGTGCAGTATGCATAATTATGTCCATCGCCATTATTCTCTCCGAAAAATGACTTTAACCCAGTATATTACGAAAGTGACTGATAGGCTAATCTTTTTTCGAAAAAACCCTCTGCCAAATCATTGGCAAAGGGTTAAAATCATTGTGTATTTTGCTTACAGCCCATGAAAGTTACGCGCGGGAAGAGTATTTACCTTCACGTGTATCGATCAACAGTACGTCGCCTTCGTTGATGAACAATGGCACTTGTACGTTCAGGCCAGTTTCCACTTTAGCGTTTTTGGTAGCCCCTTGAGCAGTATTACCTTTCACGCTTGGCTCAGTCTCGATAACTTTCAGCTCTACGCTTGTAGGCAGGTCAATACCGAGAATTTCACCTTGGTAGCTAACGATTTTTACGTTCATGTTTTCTTTCAGGAAGTTCAATTCCCATTCCAGTTGGTCGCTTGTCAATGTGAACTGATCGTATGTTTCGTTGTCCATGAACGTGTGCTCTGTGCCACTTGCATACAGATAAGATACGCCACGGTTTTCGATGATCGCACGGCCAATCGTCTCACCTGCACGGAATGTACGCTCAACGGTGTTACCGTTACGCAGGTTTTTCAATTTGGAACGTACGAAGGCAGCGCCTTTACCTGGTTTAACGTGTTGGAAGTCAAGTACAGTGAAAATATCTCCGTCCACTTGTACGGTCAAGCCTGTTTTAAAATCGTTTACTGAAATCACGAAAAATCCCTCCTGATATGGTTGAAAAGTAGGCGATATAAGGCGATGGGTTATTTTGAAGTCGGGACATCTGATTCATGACAACCTGCAAGGTGACCCGTTACGGCTACGGATCGTTCTTCCGATCGCTGTTGTCTCCCCCTTTTTCTGAATTTGCTTCTTAAATGAGAAAATGGGGAGACAAAGGCGAACGCTGACGCTTCTCCAGAATCGATTCCGTCTCCTTCACTACATTGCTTGTTGCCCATGCTTCAGAAGAAAACCCAACTACAAAATAAAAAACGTCTTATATCGCTAGTGGCTAGAATGTTAGCCGATAACGGTGAACTTCTTGTCCGACTTCGTTAAGATATGAATGCCTGTTTCCGTGATAACCACGTCATCCTCAATACGTACGCCGCCAAGTCCATCAATGTAGATTCCCGGTTCAACGGTTACCACCATACCCGGTTTCAACACATCGTCACTTAGTTTGGACAAGCGCGGAGCTTCGTGGACTTCCATACCCAGGCCGTGGCCTGTGCTGTGTCCGAATTGATCTCCATATCCGTATCCTGCAATGATATCACGTGCCAGCGCATCTGCTTCCCGTCCGGTCATGCCCGGTTTCAGGTTTTCAAGCGTATGTAACTGGGCTTCCAGTACAATATCATAAATTTTACGCAGCTCTGGTACAGGTGTACCCGTTGCAATCGTGCGTGTCAGATCTGAACAGTATCCGTCAAGCAATGCACCGAAGTCAAATGTAATTAGCTCATTTTGTCCGATAACCTTGCTGCTCGCTACGCCATGCGGCATTGCGGAACGTTCACCCGAGGCTACAATAGTGTCAAAGGAAGAGGATGTCGCTCCATGCTTGCGCATGAAAAACTCCATTTCCAAGTCCACTTCACGCTCAGTCATGCCCGGTTTGGCAAACTGCAAAACGTGGCTAAACGTAGCATCGGCCAGATCAGCAGCTTTTTGCATTACAGCGATTTCATCCTCATCCTTGAAGATGCGAAGTTGTTCCACGATGCCGGATACAGCTTTCAATTCAATGGATTGAAGTGCTTCAGCATAAGCGGAGTGCGTGCCAAATGTGACCGTATCCTGCTCGAAGCCAACCTCTTTGATGTTTGCTGATGCCAGCAAGTCCCGCACAGATTCCATCGGTTTTGGTCCATGCTCCACAACGGTAAATCCTTTTGCTTGCTGCGGTGCTTGTGTCATATAACGAAAATCAGTCAGCAGATAGGCTTCCTGTTCCGTAATCAGCACATATCCCGCTGACCCTGTAAAGCCCGTCATGTAACGACGGTTGATCGGGTTCGTAATCAGCATTGCGGTGAGTTCGCGCTCACGCATGGCCTCACGCAACTTATTTACTCGTTTGTTTTCCATCGGTAACCCTTCTTTCTCTCACATTCCCGGGTCCCCGGCTCAGGTTTGTTTGTCCAGATGACGCACGAGAGCCAGCAGCCCCAGTTCATAGCTTACTTCGCCAAATCCGGCAATCTGCCCGATTGTTTCTGCAGCAATCACTGAATGATGTCTGAAAGCTTCGCGTGCATGAATGTTGGATAGATGTACTTCCACGGTAGGCACTTTTACTGCATTAATCGCATCACGAATAGCATAGCTGTAATGGGTGAACGCTCCGGCATTCAGCATGATTCCGTCTGCATCGTCCATCGCTGCATGAATACGATCAATGATGTCTCCTTCGTGGTTGGATTGATAAAAAGCGATGGAGACGCCAAGCTCCTCAGCCTGTCTGCGAATCTTGTCCTCAATATCCTTCAGACTAAGCGTTCCATAGATGCCAGGTTCACGTATACCGAGCATGTTCAGGTTCGGGCCATTGATCACAACAATCCGTTTCATAGCTGCTCCATCCTTTCTGCAAATAACCATCTGCTATTTTAACACAGCCATTGCCGGATTGAGAAGCTTTTTTGCGGCTATGCTCCCGCTTTCTCGGGCTCGCGTTTCCGTTCGTCCGTGTACTCCATGGCTACGGTATAGCCGATAAACAGCCCCCACAGCAAAAAGAAGCAAAATTCAGTGATAATGGAATCCCAAGTCAGACGGTTTATCGGCTTCACCATGTCCAGTTTGGGCCCAACCAGTACAAAGATGATAAGCCACCAAACGATCCCGTAACCAATACCGGGCAAGGGGCCCTTCCATTTTCTCAGTGTATATGTGTAGATTAGTGCAGCCACAATGGAAAACACAATGAAAAACAGCCAGCCTGTCAGATGCCCTGCAGCGGTATAGATGTACTCATGTTTGAAAAAGGGCTCTGCCAAAAAGCCTAACGGGACGATGCTGAAGTGAAGCAGGTAGTTTAGCCAATGTATCCCTCCCCATATAAAACCCGCAAAGAAACCAAGCTCCACAGCAAAGGGGAACGGCTTGGTATAGTAATGATTCTGGCCTTGTCGCTGTTTTGAGCTTCTGCCCTGATTCCTGTGATCACCAACATCTCCATGACTCGTATTCAGATGGGATGCATGTTTGTCTGTATATTCTGCCATTCGTATTCTCCTTTGCTCTCATTCTGCTCGGCCCGCTACAAAACCGCATATCTTTCATTCCTTACGGGGTAGTATGTTCAGAACAGGGCAAACTTAACAACAACATCTCCAGGTTTGTCCCTGAAACTAGAAATCGGTCTCAAAATTCGATACAATAGGGATATCAAACTACCTTTGAACCAGAGGGTATAGAACAGAATAGGAAGGTGAATAATTTGCCTCAACAATCCAAGCCTGTCAGCTACGGGGGGCAAGCTGTCATTGAAGGCGTAATGTTTGGCGGTAAACATGTCAACGTTACGGCTGTTCGAAGAAAAGACGGCGAAATTACGTATCTGGAAGTTCCCAAGCAAGACAAGACCTGGGTCATGAAATTGCGGCGGATTCCGTTACTGCGCGGGATTGTCAGCATTATAGATTCAAGTGTCAAAGGAAGCAAACATCTTAATTATTCTGCTGACGCTTATGCTGATGATGAACTCGAACCTGAAGAGAAGGCGAAACAAAAAGAAAAAGAAGGTTCCGGCTGGAGCCTTAGCATGATTATTGGCGTTACCGCGGTAGCCATTCTATCATTCCTTTTTGGTAAAATTGTGCTCACGCTGCTTCCTGTCGTCATTGAGAATTTTTTGTTTAAAAATGCATTCGACAATCAGTTTTTGCATAATTTACTGGAAGGCGGCATTAAGCTGATTCTCCTACTTGCCTACCTGTGGCTGATCTCACAGACGCCAATGATTAAACGACTATTCCAATACCACGGGGCGGAGCATAAGGTCATTAGTGCTCATGAAGCCGGTGAGGAACTTACACCTGAGAATGTTCAGAAATACAGTCGACTGCACTACCGCTGTGGAAGCAGCTTCATCATGCTGACGGTGATTATCGGTGTTTTCCTGTATTCCCTTTTCACCTACGACAACCTCTGGGAACGGATGGGACAGCGCTTGCTGTTACTGCCTGTTGTCCTCGGGATTTCATTCGAATTATTGAAGCTCACCAACTCGGTGCGTGACATTCCCGTACTGCGTTATCTCGGATACCCTGGACTTTGGCTGCAATTGCTCACTACCAAAGAGCCAACCAACGAACAGGTGGAAGTATCGATCGCTTCGTTTAACCGCATGCGTGAACTGGATGCCAAGCTTGCCAATGTATCAGCTACGTCCGAAGTACCTGTTGCAACACTCGATCCTGTGAAAGGGTGATTGATATGAACAAGCAGGCGGTCATGACTATCGTTTTTTGGGCGGCCATTGCTCTTGCTGCATTTGGAATAATAAGCACACTTGGAGACAGAGGAATACTCGGATTTATTATACCTCTTGTAGTACTCGGTGGTATATTCTTGCTCTATAAGTTCCCACCCAAGCGTTGGGCTCGCAAAACCAAGCCTAAGATCAAACCTTCGGCACGCACCATGGCTAAAATGAAGGCTCAATCCGGGTCCGGAGCAAGAAAAAGCAGCGGTTCCTCCAAAAAGCGTAAAGATTATCCCTTTCATGTCATTCAAGGAAATAAGGGAAAAAGCGATGACGATATTCCCAAGTTTCACTAGTTCTTATCTGCAAAGTAAAAAGCACTGCTTCGTAATTGAAGCAGTGCTTTTATTTGGTTATACAGGCGTTAAAGGCGGCGTTTGAGTTTTTTTTCGCTCTTCTCTTTTTTGTTTATCCAACTGCTCACCATAGAACTTTGTGTTCCATCGATTGAAAAACTCCGTACCTGCTGCAACACCCGATAAGTACAATGCAGTACTTTCCTGTACGGACAGATTAAACTGTGTCGGCTTAACGCCCAGGGTTGGTATTTTAATCGTTCGGAAACGGTTAATCTGCTCAATATATCGCTCATCATGCGCTGTAAGCATCGTCTCAACCAATGCCTGAAGCATGCTTAAAGGACCTTTGATTCTGCTGGGCTCCCCCTCCGTCTTGCCAACCAACTTGAAACCGATCGTGGGAATGATGTCTCCATCGCGCGCTGTACGTTCCCCGTCAAACAGCCATAAGGGAAAATTACTAAGCAATCCTCCGTCCACGACATACACAAACTGATCGGGAAAACGCATGCCTTTGGACATCACAGGTGACCGGCGTATAGCCACCGGGTCAAAAAAATAGGGAATACTGCAGCTCATTCTTACAGCCTTGGCTACTTCGAACTTATTAGGATCAATACCGAAGCGCCGTATATCATCTGGAAGTACCAGTATAGTCCCGTTCGAGATATCCGATGCAGTAATCAGAAGCTTACCTGGTGGCAGGTCTGCGAATGTTCGGATTCCTTTTTGCTTGAGCATATTCCCAATCCATGATTCAAGTGCTTCACCCGAATATAAACCCTTTTTCAAAAACAGCCTTGCCGCCGGTCCAATCCAGCGTATATCAAAAATAGGTGAACGCCGGAGCAATGAGGCAAATGGCGTATTCTCTATGATGGATTTCATCTCTTCTGCGCGATATCCTGCGGCAATCAATGAAGCGACAATCGATCCGGAGGACGTCCCTGCAACACGATTGAACTGGACACCATAGTCCTGTGCACTCTGTACGGCACCTGCAAGCGAAATCCCTTTTACGCCTCCGCCTTCAAACACCCCGTTAATTAACATATTAAAAACCCCCGTTCTCTCAGGCAGTCCATTCCTACTGCCACTCTATGAGAACGAGGGTTGGTCATATTACGCTAAAAACGAACTAAAGTCCGTAATATGCTTTTAATTTCGCAATCAAGCCCAGCGGATTCTTCGTCAAATACTGCGAGCTAAAGTAAATATCGCCTTTAATCGTATCGTATTTCTCATTGTACACGAGCTGATCAATAATTTCCTGGGAAGTCTGCCAGCCCACTTCAGGCGTACCCAGCTTATAAGGCGAGTGCCCAATATACAGTTTAACGTCGGTATTAGCCACTTCGTTTGCCCACCAGTCCACCACCTTGTCATAGCGTGCTGCACTTAACGTCATGCTCCAGTATACTTGCGGTGCGACATAGTCAATCCACTCCTGTTTGATCCATGTACGCACGTCCGCATTCATGCTGTCATAGGCAGTTACTCCCGCTTTGGTATCGGAACCTGTGATATCTACTGCCTTATTGCGCCATACACCAAAAGGGCTGATTCCATACTCTACGCCAGCTTTTACTTGGTGGATGCTCTCACCCAGCTGTTTAACAAACTGATTGATGTTATCACGTCGCCACTCGGCACGGTCTTTGGTATTCAATGTGTTATAGGCCTTAAAGGCAGCGTCATCGTTAAACGTTACGTTAGAAGGATAAAAGTAATCGTCCAGGTGAACACCATCAATATCATATTGGTTTACCACTTCCATAATGGTGTCGATGATATGCTGTCTGGCTTCCGGAATTCCTGGATTAATGTAAAGTTTACCAGATGCATTCACGATCCAGTCCGGATGCAGTTTGGAAATATGATTGGCAGCAAGTCCAGTTGTGCTCGCCGAGTTGGTTGCTCGGAACGGGTTAAACCAGGCATGGAACTCCAGACCGCGTTTGTGAGCCTCCTCAATCATGAAAGCAAGCGGGTCGTATCCTGGATCCTTGCCCTGAGTCCCTGTTAGCACACTATTCCATGGTACAAGACCTGAAGGATAGATGGCGTCTGCATTGGCTCGAACCTGAACAAATACGGCATTGATTCCCATGCCTTTGAGTGTATCCAGCTGTTGAGTGTACTCCAGCTTCTGCTTTTCCACATTGCCTTTGGCACTGGAGGAAGGCCAATCACCGTTCACTGTTGAGATCCATGCACCACGCATGTCATCCGTGCTTGGCGTGCTGCCTGTTCCTCCTGGATTTGCCGGGGTAGCCGGGTCTGGCGTAGGAGCGTCTCCTGTCGTCAAACGAATCGTCTGTTCTGCCTGATTCCAATTCACTGTAATTCCAAGGTTTTCACTCACGAATCGAATCGGAACCATAACACGGCCCTTCTTCAGTTCAACCGATGCATCCAAATCGACTGCGATACCATCTACCGTCGCTTGCTGGCGTCCACTGGTCATGGTGATGACCGATTCGGATTTTTTGATCGTTACGGTTCTCGAAGCTTGTGACCAAAGGACGGACGCTCCCAATCCTTCACTAATTACACGCAGCGGAACCATCGTCACATTCACTTTGGGCAGAATGTAGGGTGATACATCGGATTCCAAACGTTGACCATCGAGATAAATATCAATCTCTTTTTGTGAAGCAGCCTGCGCACTCAACCCAGATGTTTGTAAACTCAGCACGAAAATGAGCAGCAGGAACAAACCATTACGAAACTTCATCAGTACAATCCTCCATCATCATTAAAATTCTCGGCAAATTCTGCTAGTTTAATAGACGCTCCAAAGGATTGGTTAGTTGCGATAATTCACCAAATTATGGACAACAAAAAAACAGAGGGTGTCTCTCTGCCATTTACAACGACAAAGATACACCCTCTGTTTTTTTGAAGTTTCAGCTCTTTTGGCTACTCTGTGGAGTAGTCCTGTGATGCCTCAGGATTCGGTATTGCTCATGAGTTCCTGAATATTTTGCAGATCACGCAATCGGCTTTCGTCCTGACGGAAATATTCTACCAGAGACTCGATGCAGGTAATGGAGTCCCAACTTAGATGATGTTCGATTCCTTCCACATCCTTGTAGATATTCTCTTCCTGGACACCGATTGTCGTTAAAAATTGTTCAAGCAGATGATGGCGTTCCATTAAACGTTTCCCCATCTTTTTCCCTTTTGGAGTAAGTACCAACCCACGGTACTTTTCGTAAATCAGGTACTCGTCTTTGTCCAGCTTTTGGATCATCTTGGTCACCGATGAAGGATGCACTTCCAATCCTTCAGCTATATCTGACACACGAGCATAGCCCTTTTCATCAATCAATTTGTATATACGCTCCAAATAATCTTCCATACTGGGCGTTGGCATCTGCTTCCCTCTCTTCTCTCTGACCGGCAATATTCTTGCCTGATCCCTATCTTATAATGATACATGTTATCAATACGCATTGGCAAGTCTTGTACGAATCAATCACTATGTCCTTTGTAACACATGGGCGCTTCTGATCCGGTACGCAAGTATTGGCAAGGGTGACTTGTGCCCATGTGAGGCAAACTAAGCAAGGTCGTATTGAAAGGAGTGATTCCGTGAGTACAAGTGTAGCGCAGCCCCCGGTTCGCAAAGCAAAAGGTACTAAACCCTTTATTCCCGATTTGGTCTATTTTGAACCCGGTGCGCTGGAATATGAGAAGGGCAAACGGATCATGGAATGGGTGACGTCCAAAGAAATTCCATATCAGATGACGACTTCCCATAACCGCATCACCAATCTGCCTGGTGAAACAGAGCAGGAAAAATACCGGATGGCGAAGCGAACCCTGGTCGTAGGTGTGCGCAAAACACTCAAATTTGATCAGTCCAAACCTTCCGCTGAATATGCGATCCCCATCTCAACGGGATGCATGGGCCATTGTCATTATTGTTATCTTCAAACCACGCTTGGAGCCAAGCCCTATGTCAGGGTATATGTGAACACTGAAGAGATCATTCAGGCGGCCAAAGGCTATATCGATGAACGGGCACCTGAAATCACCCGGTTTGAAGCAGCCTGTACTTCCGATCCGGTAGGACTCGAGCATATTACCGAAAATTTGAGCGATCTGATCCGTTTTATGGCGGATGAGGAATACGGACGTTTGCGGTTTGTGACGAAATATCATCACGTGGACCCCTTATTAAATATCAAACATAACGGGCATACCCGCATCCGGTTCAGTGTCAATTCGGATTATGTCATCAAGAACTTTGAACCTGCTACCTCAAGGTTTGAAGAACGAATTGAAGCCGCAGGCAAAATAGCGCATGCGGGGTACCCGTTAGGTTTTATCATCGCCCCCATCATGTGGTATGACGGATGGCAGGAAGGATACGCGGAGCTTTTACAGAAGCTTGCCGACACGCTCCCGGAAGATGCCACGAAAGATTTGACGTTTGAAATGATTCAGCATCGATTTACCAAAACGGCAAAAGCAACCATTGAGAAACGCTACCCCAAAACCAAACTCGAAATGGACATCGAGAAAAGAAAAATGAAATGGGGCCGTTGGGGGCAGTATAAATATGTGTACAAGGATGACCAGCAGGACGCACTGCGTGAATTCATCACGGAGCAAATTTTTGAACACTTCCCGTTAGCAAACATTGATTACTTCACCTAAGTACTAACATCATATCCACGGTAGTGGCGATCAAAAAAGCAGGTTACATGGGTCAGAATGTGCTCTGGCCTTCATGTAGCCTGCTTTGCTTATTTTCATACATTAAAAGATAAATGGCCTTAACTGATACCTGGCTCAAATAATCATCCAATCGGGTGTAATCTGCTGCAGCCATATGGTAATTTTGGTCATTTGATCTGTGAATAGCAGCACACCCAAAAACAGCATCAGCGCTCCACCCGCTTTCATCATCACATTGGAGTATCGTAAGATCCAGCGTGTTGAACCGATGAAGAAAGCAAGGATGAAGAAAGGTAAGGCGAATCCGGCCGTGTAGCCGGTGATCAAGGCCAGCCAAGTTGTCGGTTCACTCGCAGCCATCGCAATGATTGCTGTCAGGATGGGACCGATACACGGCGACCAGCCTGCCGAGAAACCAATCCCGAAAATAAAAGAGCCCAGGTACCCTGCTGGCTTCCATTTCAAATCCATCTTGCGCTCTTTCATCAAAAACTGCGGTTTAAATACCCCTAGCAGGAATAAACCCATGAGCATAATTAAGATGGCAGATAACTGACGGATCAAATCACGGTTATCATTGAAAAATTGCCCAAACAATCCTGCTCCAAGTCCAAGCGAGTAAAAAACTGCCGAGAATCCCAAAATAAACGCCAGCGTGTGCGTTAACGTTTTAAACCGAACTTCACGCTGATTGCGATCGTCTTTTAACCTTTGTACTGTCATTCCCGTAATGTAGGATAAATACGAAGGGTACAGTGGAAGACAACACGGTGATATAAATGAAGCCAATCCTGCGACAAACGCCAGCCACACATTAACATCAGGCATGAAGCGGTGGTCTCCCTTCCCTGGGGCTCACTTGCACGCGTTTTTCAGGCTCGGAACCCTTTTTTTCCAATCATCGTAAGAATCAGCATCATGATAAGCAATAATACAATCGTTGCTCCTGGAGCCAAATTCCAAATTCCTGCTACCACCAGACCAATGACTACTGCAATCTCCCCGATAACAACTGAGAGAATAATGGCCGACTTGAAACTGCGAGCCATAAGCAAACTTACGGCTACAGGAATGGTCAGTAGTGCTGACACCAGCAGTGCCCCCACGATCTTAATCGCAGTACTAATCACCAGAGCCGTCATCACCGTAATCAGCATGTTAAGCAATTTTACAGGCAGACCTGTAACTGCCGCAGCGTCTTCCTCAAAACTGAGCAGGAAGAACTCCTTATGGAGCAGCGCAACAACGATGACTACAATTAGCGTTACCACTCCAACCAACTTCAAGTCGGTAGAGTCCAGTGTATAAATGCTGCCGAACAAGTAACTCATTACATCCGTATTGTACCCTTTGCCCAGTGTAAAGAACAACGAAGCAAGCGCGACGCCACCTGACATGATAATAGCAATGGATAACTCGGCATAAGTCTTATATGCCTTGCGCAGCTTCTCTATGGCAAAGGATGCGAGCACAGCAAAAACAAGTCCCACTGCAATCGGATAAACCTCAATCAAAAAACCGAGGGCAACCCCGGCAATCGTTACGTGAGATAGGGTATCCCCGATCATGGACAAACGCCGGAGCACCAGAAACAGTCCAATCAGTGGAGCTGTAATACCGATCAGCAATCCTCCTGCCAGTGCACGCTGAAAAAAATCACTCATTAAAATCTCCAAAACACACGACTCCTTCAGCCTTGTCTAATCTAGTTGTACAATATCATTATCGTACCAGGGCAGTAGTATGCTGCAAATTGGTCTCGGCACAATCCTCCACCTCATGCGAATGACGAACATGAAAGTTGATTTTCCCGTTGGTTGCAGCCGCTTCTGAACCAAGATAGTTCTCCATCCGGTCCATATCATGTGAAACCATCAGGAACGTCATCCGGTGGTGTTCATGCATATGGGTAATGAGCTCAAAGAAACTTGCTTGAGACTCCGCATCAATCCCCACTGTAGGTTCGTCCAAAATCAACAAATCCGGGTGATTGATAAGCGCACGTGCCAAAAACACACGCTGCTGCTGTCCTCCGGACAATTGTCCAATCCTTTTGTTTGCCAGATCCTCGATACGCATAACCTCCAGAGCGTCCGTGCACTGCTGCTGCGATTTGCGCGTCATCCGGCGGAACATATTCTTATTGTTGTACAATCCAGACATGACCACTTCCCGCACAGTTGCAGGAAACAATGGGTTAAATGCATTTTTTTGCGGGACATAGCCGATCCGTTCCCAATCCTTGAATCTGCGGATCGACTGTCCAAACAATTTGATATCCCCCTGCGCTGGAGGCAACAGTCCCACCAACATGCGCAGCAGTGTCGTTTTTCCCGCTCCGTTTGAACCGATAATACCGACAAAATCCCGTTCCTTGACCATAAAATCAAGATTTTCGATCACTCGCTGGTCACCGTAAGAGAAAGATAACTTCTCAATCTCAATGATTGGATCATGACATAGTGGCATGATTTGCTGCATGGCAAAGCCGCCCTTCATTATATATAAGGATTGCAAAACGAATCCTTCAGTCTATCTTATTTTAATGCGATCAGCAGATTTTGCAAATTTTTCTCCATCAGGGTGAAATAATCATCCCCATTAGCTTCCTGTTCCTTGGTAAGCCCTTCAACCGGATTCAGCACCATCGTTTCTACACCGGCTTCGCCAGCGAGTGTTTTGGCCAATTTGTCGGAGACCAGCTCTTCGAAGAAAATGTACTTGATTCCCTCTTCCTTCACAAGCTTGGACAAATTCACAATATCCTGACCTGTTGGTTCGGCATCCGGGGATAGTCCCATGATGGCATGCTGGGTTAAACCATAATCACGTACAAGATATCCAAATGCTTGATGGGACACAACAATTTCCTTTTTGGAAACTTTGGATAGTTCGTCCGTAAAGCGCTGATCGAGCGCTTCGAGTTTGGTGCGAAGTTCCTCATAGCGCTGTTCGTAACCATCCTGATGATCAGGATCTACTTCGACCAGACTGTTTTTGATATTTTCAGCCATCACGATAGCTGACTTGGGACTTACCCATGTGTGAGGGTCCACGTGATGATCTGCAACGTCCTCTGAGCCTTCTGCTTCTTCTGCGTGTTCGTCTTCATGCTCTTCTCCATGGTTATGCCCATCATCACCTTCAGCAGTCAGCAAGCTCACTCCATCACTTACAGCCACAGATTTCACTTGGCTATCGCTGTTAAGGGACTTGAGAAAGTTAGGTACCCATCCTTCAAGGCCTGCACCGTTGTAAAGGAACAATTGTGCTTTGGAGGTGTTTACAATATCCTGGCTCTTTGGCGTCCAGTCATGGGGTTCAACGCCGGTTGGCAGCAAATTAATAACGTTTGCGTCTTCGCCACCTATGGCCGTTGTAAATGCATATACAGGATAAAAACTCGTGATAACATTCACTTTGCCTTCCTCGATCTTGGCACTTTCCGAATTACTTTGTCCGCACGCCGACAACATGAGCAAACTGAGAATAAGCAAGCCGCTCCATAACCATTTGGTTCTGGTTTTGCCACTCTTGCTAGCATGCTGTATCCGGGTACTCTTGGTTTGAGTTGTTTCATTATACCATTTCACTATTACTTCACTCCGCATCTCTTAATCGTAAACATTACTGAAAGAATTATAGGTAACCTAGACGTGGTTGTCAAGCGGTCGGGTCCTATTTATTCTCCCCTGGAGCGCAGAGTTCATAACAGTATATGCTTGTTTTCCTACGTTATTAGCGGAGCAATCAAGAGGAAAGAAAAAAGCGACCCGATAGCATCGGGTCACCTTCATTCTTCATATAATCAAGCACCTGACTACATGTTCAGCAAAATTTATTTTACTTGTGCACCATTAGGCATATTGTCCGGTACCGTAGCCAGTGTTAATTGGTCTCCATGAGATGCCGCCAAAATCATACCTTGGGACAGCTCACCGCGCAATTTTACCGGTTTGAGATTTGTTACACAAATGACTTTGCGTCCAACCATCTCTTCCGGGGAGTAGAACTTCGCGATCCCCGATACGACCTGACGCTGCTCATAACCGAGATCCAGCTGCAATTTCAGCAGCTTATCGGCTTTTTTAACTGGTTCACAGGCGATAACCTGTGCTACACGCAGTTCCACTTTGGCAAAATCGTCTATGCCGATTTCTTCCTTGCCCTCAGGTGCAGTCACGGGTTCGGAAGCTTGCGCAGAATCGCCAGCATTACCTTGTGTGCCGTCCACTTGCGGTTCCGCTTTTTTGCCTCCGGTCATGGCTTCAGCAATATACGCAATCTCCTGTTCCGAGTCGAGACGAGGGAAGATTGGGTCACCCTTTTGCAGAGCATTACCCGCTGGAATTACACCCCACTGCTTAGACGTATCCCAAGCTGTAAGTTCGCCTTCCTGAATACCGAGCTGTTCCCAGATTTTGTGCGGAGCACGAGTCAGGAACGGCTGCAGCAAGATGGAAGCGATACGCAAACTTTCGATCAGGTGAGACATAACGGATGCGAGTTCATCCCGTTTCGCTTCATCGCGTGCCAGAGCCCAAGGCTGTGTCTCGTCAATATATTTGTTACTCCGGCTAACAAATTGGCTGATCGCAGTCAGTGCAACGGAAAATTGCAGATTTTCCATCGCCTGCTCCACTTTATCCACCGCTGCAAGGCCAGCTTCTTCCAGTGAAGCATCGAATTCCGTTACACCCGAAGTAAATGCAGGTGCCTTGCCTTCAAAATATTTATCCACCATCGCTACCGTACGGTTAAGCAGGTTCCCCAGATCGTTGGCCAGATCCGAGTTCACGCGCTCTACAAAGCTCTCTGGAGTGAACGTACCATCCGAACCGAATGGAACTTCACGCAGCAGATAATAACGCAATGCATCCAGGCCGTAACGGTCAATCAGAGTCACTGGATCTACAACATTGCCCTTGGATTTGGACATTTTGCCGTCCTTCATCAATAACCAGCCATGCGCAAATACTTTTTTCGGCAAAGGCAGGTCAAGCGCCATCAGCATGATTGGCCAGTAGATGGTATGGAAACGAACGATTTCCTTACCTACCAGATGAACATCTGCAGGCCAGAACTGGTCATACAGTGATGAATCGGATGAACCGTAGCCGAGAGCCGTAATATAGTTGGACAATGCATCAATCCAGACATATACGACGTGCTTCGGATCGCCTTTGACTTTAACGCCCCATTCAAACGTTGTACGGGAAACAGCCAAATCTTCCAGACCGGGCTTGATAAAGTTGTTGATCATCTCGTTCTTGCGGGATTCCGGCTGAATAAAACCAGGATTCTCTTCATAATATTTCAGCAAACGATCTGCATATTTGCTCATGCGGAAGAAATAGGATTCTTCTTTGACAAGTTCTACCGGGTGTCCACTATCCGGACTTTTGGCAGCGACAATTTCACCCTTCTCATTCTTCTCCACATCAACCAGTTGGGTTTCCGTGTAGTAGGTTTCATCTGGAATGCTGTACCAGCCCTCGTACTCACCCTTATAGATATCTCCCTGTTTAAGCAAACGATCAAAGATATCCTGTACAACTGTTTTGTGACGTTCTTCCGTTGTACGAATGAAATCGTCATTGGAGATATCCAGCTTGTTCCACAGCTCCTTGATGCCTACAACGATGTCGTCTACAAATGCCTGTGGTGTCTGCCCCTTCTCCTGAGCCTTGCGTTCAATTTTCTGTCCGTGCTCATCGGTTCCTGTCAGGTAACGCACTGCATAACCGCGCAGACGTTTGTAACGAGCCATTGCATCTCCAGCTACCGTTGTGTAGGCATGCCCAATATGCAATTTGTCACTCGGATAATAAATCGGCGTCGTCAGATAAAATGTTTTTTGATCAGTCATGAAAGACTTCTCCTCCTTCATATGTCATGCTTGCTTTTGCGTTCTTAGCTAAAAAAGAACACAAAAAACTCCCGCCCCTATGGGACGAGAGTAGATCTCACGTGTTACCACCCAAATTCCCCGTGCTTTTTGCAAAACACAGGCTCTGCCGGTCCTTCGACCGCCCATTAACGCTGGATCACGCCTCAGCCTTACGACAGCGTCTACATACACGTCTGCACGCTCGAAAGAGGTTCCTCCGGGACCATATTCCATCCTCCTCCCAGACCGGTTCTCAGCTTATCCGGCTCTCTGCACTGGGGGTGTGTCTGTACTTATCCCTTCACTGGAAATCATTATACGAAAAATATACTGAACTGCTGCCCTCTTTGTCAAGTCGGCAGCAGTACAACTACGACCTTGTCATCCGATCATGCTGTTCATGACTCCACCTTCATCCCTCATCATGTACCATAATCGTTTTTTCTGTCTTTGGCGGAACCAGATCAACACCACCGGGATGAAACGGATGGCATTTAGCGATACGCTTGGCAGCCAGCAGCGAGCCTTTGATTGCGCCATGAACCTCGATCGCTTCCATTGCGTATGCCGAACAAGTCGGATAGAAGCGACATGTAGGTGGTTTCAAGGGAGAAATATAATTTCGATATACCCGAATCGGCGCCTGTGCCACTCTGCGGGATAGCTTCATGGTTAGTGTTTCCCGTGATTGTGTGAATGCCCAGTGGACACTTTCGCTGGAGCGTATTCTGCACAATCTTTGCAGTATCCGAACACTTCGAATTTATGATCCACAACCTGAAACTGTTCTGGAGCATCTGCCAGCTGCATCGGACAAAAAACGATCGGATAGGTCTTCTGACATTTCAGACAGATCATGTGATGGTGATGGTGGTCTTCGCTGCAATGTGCTCTGAATTTTACACCGTCTTCAAAAATGACCTGCTCCAGCACACCCAAATCCTGCATGACACGCAAGTTCCGGTATACCGTGTCAAAGCTCAGTCCGCTGTAAGTCTTACCCATATATTCATAGACGTCCTTGGGTGTAAGATACCCAGGAGATTCGGCAAATAACCGGGCCAGTGTCTTCCGCTGATCCGTAATGCGAAGTCCCTGTGAGGACATGGTATTAATAATCTGTTCTGTCGACAGCATGACTTCAAGCACCTCCTGTCATACAAGCATTATGCATACATCCTAAGAGCAAATCCAAATTAGCAAAAAGCTGGATTACTAAGGTTTATTCGTCCAGATGCTTCCCATTGGACTTCATGGGAATTACAATTATGCAACGCTGATACCATGCTTGTTATTATAATTCTAATAATGCCTCAAATTCGGATTAGAGTCAACGAAACGACTAGCTCACTGTTCACGTCAGCTCATTAAAAAGGACCCCATTCACATGGAGTCCTTCTCTGACGGTTCAGAAGATCATTTCTTCGGGCGACTTTTGGGGTGATCGGGTATATGAAATATAAGCTTTCACTCCAAACCGTCCGTTCCTTGTTACCTGGTCAAGATTACTTCTCAGCCGGAAGCGGGGTGAACAGCAGATTTACAGGAAGATTGCTTCCTGGTGCTGCTGAGAACAGAATGGTAACACTCTCACCATAAGAGCCTGTGCGATAGAGTACACTTTGCTCGTTAGGAGCACTCAAGGATTTACCCTCGGAAATTTGTACAACCTGGCCGTTAACAAGTGCCACACCCGAATATTTACCACCACGAGGGTTGAACGAGATCAGCGTACGCGGTGCTACGTTATTCAGTGTAATTTTATAAAGCACACCAAAGTTACCGGCGTTGGAAGCATCTGTGTAGGCCATCGGGTCTGTTCCGACCAAGTTTGGATCACTTGCATTGTCACCAAGCGGCAGACGGGAAGGCTTCGCACCTACTTCTTGATCATACGTGATGACACGTGTTGCATTCGGGTAAGTTCCCCGGTTGTGAACACCGTCACGATCCAGTACGGGCAGCGTAGACCATACTTCCATCGGATCTTTGTTTTCTTCAATCATAATAATGTTGTAATCCAGTCTGTAATCGCTGAATACATCGGAGTACAGGGAGATTACTTGACCCTTCTTCATCGGTAGAGCACTAAGTTCCGTGAGGATCAGTTTGCTCTCTCCAGGCTGCAGGACAACGTCCAATTTGCCAGTGCCTTCCTGCATGGATTGG
Organism: Paenibacillus sp. 7516; assembly: GCF_002272715.1. Classification (NCBI taxonomy): domain Bacteria; kingdom Bacillati; phylum Bacillota; class Bacilli; order Caryophanales; family Paenibacillaceae; genus Paenibacillus; species Paenibacillus sp. 7516. The sequence goes on along the minus strand of NZ_NPBI01000021.1, from coordinate 147,909 downwards.
AACCAACGGTCAATCGACAATTTCCCAGCAACGGTAGCAAACGGAGATGGACCCGCGAAGCCCATGTTTTGCTGCTCCAAGGTTGCCGGATACATATTGTTGTTAGTAGCCACAACGTACATTTTTACGTTTTTGCCTGTATTATTCACGTGGTGAATCATAAAACGTGTTTGTCCAATCGAAGATTCCTTGTAGACAATTCCTTCGCTGTTGACCGTTTCCGGACTGTTACTGCGAATCAGAATGCTCTGCTCATCATAGTAAGTGTATGGAACTTTCTCCATGGCAGGTACTTCTCCACCATTGAAGGTAAACTTCCCACCAACCGGTGTGAACAATTGATTGAAATCGGAAAGAGTGTACAACGTTTCTCCCGTGATATTAATGATTTTGGAATAGCTGTCACTCAGACCATGTTTGTCTGTAACTGTAATCGTAATGGTCTTCGGTCCTGGAACAAAGAATGCCAGTGCGTTGTTGTCCCATTCTGTTGTCTCAATGGCATTTTCGTCGTCTGTGCTTTGATCAATGTAGGTGATCTTTTCACCCATTTTGTACTCTTCCTTGTCTGTAGTGAACATCGCTACAGGAGGAAGATTTGGCTTTTGGACCTGGATTGTTACAGAGTAAGGATCACTCCATTGACCGCTTGAATCCTGGACAGCATACGTTACCGTATATGTACCTGGTTGGTCGAACGAATCCTGACGGCCAGTCCAGCGCTCATCCACAATGTCCAGTCCTTTGGGAGAACTGTATTTTGTTGTGTATGTTACGTTGTCACCGGCAAAAACTTCTTTGGGTACCGTGAAACTGGCTACCGGTTTGGTACTCAGCTTCAATACCACCGTTTTGGCGGATTGGTTCACTGTATAAGTAATGTTGAGTGCCTGTGTAATTGAAGTCAGCGGCACCATAAACGTATTCTTTTGTTGGTAAGCAGCGCCCTTCATCGTTCTTGCTTCACCATTAACGGTATAGATTTTGCTGTTGGTCTTGAAACGCAGCTCATCTTCCCCGCTAATAATAATCGTTTCCTTGGTCGTGTTGTCGTACTTCACATCATAGCCAACTCGGTCAACCAGCGCGCGGATCGCTACATAGGATACACCATTTTTGACAGCCATCGGCTGTCCGGCAAGGTATGTCTTGCCATCTTGCACCATTTTATTGCTGTTCATGTACAGCGTCAGGTCTCCACCGGCAGTGCCGGACTGACTACTAGTGGAAGGCTGCTCAACCTCTACAGGTGTAGGTGCTGGCGCTTCTTCCTCTGTACCTTCTGTATCTTCAGAATCAGCAGGAGCTGCAGGGTCAACTGGAGTAACGTCCGTACCCGATGAATCTGTGGATTCAGGATTCGTCTCCTCCGTTGTATCGTTATCGGATGTCTGTGTACCTGATTGATCTTTTACTTCGGATTCCGCTATGGTTTGTTCTTTCTTAATAACCTCAACGGATTTAACTTTGGCTGTATTCACTGGTGTCGAATCGCTCTGATCAGCTGCCAGTGCATTCGCAGGAATGGCTGCAAACGCCTGAAAAACAGCTAAAGCGGTAAGGATAGACAATTTCTTCTTCAAATTCATTCTTTTTCTTTGGCTCCTTCTGCTCCCATTTTATTAATATCCCCCTCAAAAAGTCATACTATTAGACGCTTGTCACCGGGAAAAGTTGCTAAAAATAATAGATTAGAAATGTAAAGTTTTAATAGAGCGAAAACACTATGAAAATAGTTAGTTATCATTTCATCATCATTCAAATATTCAATTGGTGTATTCAATAAAAAACCTTACCATTATATGGATGAATATCACCGCATAATAGTAAGGCCATCTTTATCCATTTAGAGTTAACTTAATCGGACGGGCAAGTTTCCACTCGGAATCATTTTACCCGTAATCATCAAGGAGAGCGCACGTACCACGGCAGGTGTATTTTCGTATGTACATACGTAAGCTCCCGGTCTGGGAATTTCCAGCAGATCATAGGGATTACGCAAAGCTACGACAATTAATGAATGGTTTTCACTCAGCCGTTCAATCAAGTAACGCTGACCTTTGGGAAGAACCCCGGCTGAGGTGTACGTGCATACAATGACTTGTTCTCCCTTCATCACACTTTTCGTAATTCGTTCTGCTTCTTCATATGACGGCTGTGTTGTTATTTTATGCTCACGAACATGCTTTTTGTATTGTCCGAGCACCATCCCGAGTGAATCCGAATGGGACCAAGGTTCATCCACCTCTGTTCGCTGTACAACCTCGGGCCATACAATAAACACATTTTGTTCGGACTTTAATGGCAGTACACCGTCATTATGCACTACGGTAATGCTCTTGCATGCAATTTCATCTAACAGTACATTCTCCGGAACAGATGAAAACGAATATGGCACACTTGATTGTTCAGTTGATTGTTCAGTTGATTGTTCAGTTAATTGTTGACTTGATTGATCACCGCAGCGTTTTTGCTTCCAATCAAGGACACGCTCCAGCGCCAGGTCAATGATCTGCTCTTCGATGTCTCTATGTCGGACCGCTTCTACCACAGCATCTATAGCTGCAATTTGCTCCTCCAGGGTATGACTGACCAGAATCAAATCTGCTCCCGCCTTAACTGCACGAACAGCCGCATTCGCAACCCCATATGGTTTGGATATTGCGTGCATCTCCAGACAATCTGTAATGATAATTCCTTTAAACCCCATTTGTTCGCGCAGCAATTCATGTAATACGTTACGGGACAACGTTGCAGGAATAGGCTCAGGTTCAATTGCCGGGAAAATCACATGTGCGGTCATGATCGCATCCACACCTGCCTCAATGGCCCGGCGAAAAGGCCGCAGTTCCACCTGCTCCAGCCTTTGCCATTCATGCGGAACCGTTACCATGCCAAGATGTGAATCTACGGCAGTATCTCCATGTCCCGGAAAATGCTTCGCTGTTGCAGCTATGCCGCTGGACTGATATCCTGCAATGGCTGCCGCACTATGGACGGCGACGTTCTCCGCATTTTCCCCATAGGATCGCACGCCTATCACCGGATTAAGAACGTTATTGTTCACGTCAACAACGGGTGCAAGGTTCATATCGATCCCAATCCGCTTAAGCTCAGCCCCAAGAATCCGTGCACATTGATACGTGTAGTCCGGATGACCCGTTGCGCCAAGAGCCATGCTTCCCGGTACTCTGGTAATCCCGTCCTTATCAATTCTGGCAACCATACCGCCTTCCTGATCTACTGAGATCATAAGCGGCAGCTCACTGCTTTTTGCGGCCAAACTCTGCAGCTCGGCAGACAAGCGGGTCAATTGTTCCACACTTTCCACGTTGCGCCTGAAGTAAATAACACCCCCAACATGGTAGTCCTGTATTAACCGTGTAATCTGTTCGTCCACTTGCTGTCCATGAAAGCCGCACATAAACAGCTGACCCACCTTTTGCTCCAGTGTGAAATGTCCCCATGATCTCATGTATGCATATCCTCCTCCAATGAAGTGGCTATTCTATGGCTTTGCCTGTATTCGGACGGCTTCATATGAAAATATTTATGAAATACCTTGGAGAAATAACGCCGCTCTTTATAACCCGTGGCTTCCCCAATCGACGTAATGCTCCATTCCGTTGTACTCAATAACATCGCTGCTGTTTCCATCCGTTTCTGGGTCATATATTCAACAAATGTAACCCCGACATGGCTTTTGAACAACTGACAAAAATAACTTGAACTGATTCCCAGCCAATCCGCTACCTCATCTATGCCAAGATCATGATCCAGATGTGTATCCATATACTCACATGCAGACTTGATCCATTCCGAAACCGAAGGACGCGAGGCGCTTTGTTTCTGACAATGCCGGTATCGCTCAATAATCTGGTGGTCCAGACATACGGGCTTATCATCCAGAATAATCCTTGCCTTCATTGCTGAGTCTGCAGCAAATATGGTATTAAGCCTCTTTTGGATACGCTGAGCTAGTTGATCTGCTCTGGTCTCCCATCCAACCGAAGCCTTAAGCAATATCCCCCATTCTCCCTTACGGACGTGAGTTATGATGCTTCCTTCTATTACTTCGGTTAGATCTCTAAGATTGGTATGGATTTCATCATGCCATTGCTGATGCTGGTCAGCAGTCCAGCCGATGGAATGGCGGAAATAACCTTCTGCATCCACAAGGATCAGGACATAGCGATCAGCAGAGGGCAACGTTTCCGAGGATTGCACTGGGAAGCATGCCAGGTTTTCCTTTTCACCCCGCAGCAAATCGGTCACATGTTTGTGCCTGATCCAGTTTTCCATTTCTATACTTCGATGGCGTTCAGACTCACTTGTTCTTCGCTTCTGAATAATTTGTTCGGTTAACTCACGTAATTTGTTCTCCAGATCCGAGTAATCAATAGGTTTGCATATGTATTCATGTACATTGTAACGGATGGCCGTTCGGGCATATTCGAACTGCTGATATCCGGTCAGTAAAATAATTTCACATGACTCGCCCCGCTCGCGCAGGATTCGAATAAGTTCCAAACCATCCATGGTAGGCATGCGAATATCGCACAGCATAATGTCAGGATGGCAATCAGCCACCTTATCCAGTGCTTCTATTCCACTTCTGGCCGTGCCCGTAATTTCAATCCCCATGTCCTCCCAAGGCAGGATCAGTCTCAAATTTTCCAAAATCGGCAGTTCATCATCAACAATCATTGCCGTCAGATTCATCTAGGCATCCTCCTGCTCATATCGTGGAATTATGCATTGAATTACTGTCCCATGGCCTGGAGCAGAACATATGAATATGCCATAGCCCGCCCCGTATCGAATTCGTATCCGATCCGCCACACTTCGTAAACCGAGTCCCCGGCGTTCAGCCATGGAAGATAGGGACTGCTCCCCTTCTTTTGCATGCGGATGTTCCGGAGGATCTTCTGCCATGTACTCGAATCTCCCCATTATTTCCTGGGGAATGCCAAGCCCGTTATCCTCCACTTGTAGGACCAGATTATGGTGCAGCTCAAATGCACTAATTCGAACTACTCCCTTGTATTCAATACCCTCGAAGCCATGCTGGATGCTATTTTCTACTAACGGCTGCAAGGTCAGTTTAAGTACGGAGGATGCATATAAATGAGTAGGGATATCCACTTCGTACGTAAACAATTCACTGAATCTGTATTGCTGAATTTCAAGATAACTCTGGAGATGTCTTACTTCCTCGCCCAGTGGAATTTCCTCCTGATCCTGAATACTGATCCGAAGAATATTGCCAAGACGGTTTACCATTTCGCTGACTTTTCGTCCCTCTCCACGCATGGCCAGCCCATTGATGGATTCCAATGTATTGAACAAGAAGTGTGGCTTGATCTGAGCCTGCAGCACACGAAGTTCAGCCTTGGCCTTTTGCTGCTGCTCTGCCCGCACACGGCGAAACAGGCTTCCAATCCTGTCCAGCAGTTCATTGAATCCATGGGCCAGAAGCTGCATCTCATCGAATCCCTTACCCTCAACCCGTGCGTTGAAGTCACCATCCTCGACTCGCCGCATGAAGCGGACCAGCACCGCAATATTGCCGGTTATACGATTCATGAAAAACAGGTTGAAGACCATCGCAGCAAGAAGACAGACCAGAATAATAATCACCGACCAGCCTGCAAACACATTGGTTTCAGCCGACAATGCCTCCCACGAGGTTACACTGATTAAACTCCAACCGTAGTTTTTCAGATGATATTGGGACAGGATACTCTCCGTGCCGTCAAATACCGTCCGGATGCTGCTGAAGCCAGGTCCATAACTTGCGGCATTTACACCGAGGTTATCCATCTTCTCCCCGCTGTACTGCCCGGATGGGTCATAGACTACCAAACCTTCTTCATTAATTAATAGAAAGGACGTATTTTGTGCGGAATCACTGATCTGCAAATGTCGGAAGATACGATCGATCTCCCCCTTTTTGATTTGCACCACCAGAATCCCGATATTTTGAAAATAACTGAGTTCCTTGACCAGCCTGATCTGCGTAAAGACAGGATCGTTGCCGGTAAGTTCGGGATACTCAAGCGGGGCAAGCCATTTGGGCACACCATTAAGCTGATGGATTTCCTGAAATAAAGGGTGTACCTTGAATTGCTTAAAAGGAAGCGCTTCAAAATTTTCCTTAGTGAATATGGAGACGATCTGATTGTTCTCGGACGAACGCAGATCATATAAGAATGCATAGCTAATGAACGGATAGTTATATAGAAGAGATCGGAAATTGCGCTGGCTGGCATTAAGCGATAATTGATTACCGGTCCCGAGATCCTGCTTGGTCGGGTCTTTGGCGTTGAGGGCCATTTGAAATACCGACGTGGCGATCCCGTTATCCGTGACATTGTTTATCTGCTGAAAAACATTCTCGATATTGTAACTAATGGCCTGGAGGGCATATTCGGCCTGTTGGTTGTATTTCTTCTCAATCGTATGTGAGGTAACCAGAAACATCCCGACACCCAGTGCACACATCGGTACAATGATTAACAGCAGAAATGCCAAGGCCAGCTTCATGCGCAAGTTCATATCTGTTCTCCCCAATAACCGCGTAGACCATCAACCCTTGACACCGCCTGCGGTCACACCTTCAATAATTTTCTCCTGCAGTATGGCGTAAATAACAATGACAGGCACAACACTGTATACAATCCCTGCGGACATCTGGGCATAGTTCATCTGGTACTGATCACGAAACTGGACCATGCCAACAGGCAGGGTGCGCAGCTTATCTGTAGATAGGAAATAATTGGCGAGCAAAAATTCGTTCCAGTTGCCGAGGAAATTCACGATAAATACCGTAACGATGGCTGGAACCGTAAGAGGTATCACTATTTTAGCAAAGATCCCTGGGGCCCTCAAGCCATCCATTACCGCTGCTTCCTCTATCTCACCGGGGAGTGATCTCATAAAAGCAGCCAGTATGATAATCGTAAAAGGAATCGCATTCGCTACATAGGGAACAATCAGAGCCAGATGCGTATCCAATATGCCCAGCTTGCGGACGAGCAAATAAATGGGCAGCATCAGTGCGTTATTCGGAATGAGCATGCCAGCCAGAATGAGACTGTAGAGAAACAGGCTCCACTTGCGGTGTCTCATCCGGGTTACAGCAAAAGCGAACATGGCGCCCAGTATAATGGTACCTGCCGAAGAGAGCACCGAAATGTACATGCTGTTCCAGAAATACGTACCGATCTTGGCGTTGACCCAGGCTTCCACGTAATTGCTGAACACCCAGTTCGTTGGCAAACCAAAAGGATGAAGAGCAATCTCATTGTTATCCTGTTTGAATGAAGAGAAGATAACGAATAAAAAAGGAAATAAAATAGCGATTAAATATAACATCAACAACACATGAGGAATACTGGCCCGTATATTCTTTGCCATCAATACTCCACCCTTTCGTTGTGCCTTGCCACGAGCAGTTGGTACACAGCCGTCAGCACAAGTGTCAGAGCAAAGATCAGGACCGCTACCGTATTGCCGTACCCATATTTAAAATTGGTAATCGCATATTTGATCATATACGTAGCGAGCACCTCGGTGGAACCGGCCGGTCCGCCTTTGGTCATCACAAGCACAATATCTGCTGCCTTCATCGCTCCGGCAATGGACAGCATGATGACAACCGAAATAATGGGCCTGATGAGTGGCAGCGTGATTCGGGTGGCCCGCTGCACTGCCGTCGCACCATCGATGGCTGCTGCTTCATCCAGGTCACGGGGAATGGCGAGAATGGCCGCCAGTACCATAACAATGTAAAATCCGGTCCACTGCCAGGCATTGGTCACAAGAATGGACAGCATCGCGAAACGATTATCCGAAAGCCAATACACCGGCGGAATGCCAAACGTATTGAGCAGTTGATTCAACAGCCCGATGTTGGGCTCATAGATAAATCCCCACAAAATACCGATGACTGCCGTCGACATAATGGAAGGTAAAAAAACAGCCGTTTTGTAGACTCCCTTTAATCGTTTGACATTGGCAATAAGCAATGAGAATAATACAATCAGTGGGACCTGAATCAATACGGAAAATCCGATAAAAAAGCCATTATTCCGTGTGGATATCCAAAACCGTTCATCAGTTAAAGCCTTGGCGTAATTTGACAAACCCACAAATCGTGGGTCTGTCGAAACGCCATTCCAGCTGGTCAAGCTATAGTACAGCGAGCTGCCAATCGGATACAGGAAAAACATGACAAACAAGATGAATGCCGGTAATACAAACAGCGTGTAAATGAGTGGGCTGCGGAGTGAAGTATTCATATTCAGCCTCCTTCAGTAACTTCAGTTGCAGCTTTGGGTAGAGTGGATTCATTATTCCACAGAAGCATTGGCTTCCTCCTGAACTTGCTGCAGCTCCTCCGCCATCTTCTCCGGCGTGGTCTGTCCGCCAATTAGTTTTTGAATCTGCAGATTGCTGATCTCGGTGGTTACATCCGCCTGTACCAGCGCATCAAAGGCTGGGAATGATGTCTGGGATGCATTCAGGACAGCAACGATTTCCTTCATCAGCTCGTCGGTAATGCTGTCCGTCAATACCTTCTCATCCAGCTTCATGGCAGGAAGGACTCCATCTTCCACAAGTCCACGCACCTGCATATCTTCATTATAGAAGTTCTTGATGAACGCTTTTACCGCTTCCAGCTTCTGAGGATCTTCCGCTACAGATGCCGAGAAACCATATCCATTATTGACGTCACGCATGAGGGAAGTCTGATCTCCCACGCCATTCTCTACCGGCGGCATATTGAAGAATCCAACCTTACCGATCAACGATTCCCCGCTCTGTCCTTCCTTAAATACAGATGATTTCCATGTTCCGTCATACATCAATACCGCTTCACCACTTGTGAATTGAGTCGTATACTCTGCGTATTCGAAGCCGAGCTCGCCTTTTTTGAAATACCCCTTATCGACCCATTCCTTATGTTTCGCAAAACCTTGAATCACACCCGGGTCAGTCCACTTGGCTTCACCAGTTGCAAACTTCGCAGTAATCTCGGGACCGGCATAACGGGACCACAGATGGTTCGTCAACATCAGCGGGACCCAGCCCGCCTTGGAAGCAGAGGCAAGCGGCACTTTCCCATCCGCTTTGATCTCGGCCAGCATGTTATCAAGTTCAGCCATGGTCGTTGGTGCTTGCCAGCCCTTTTTTGCAAAATATTCTTTGTTATAGAAAAAACCTTCGCCTGAACCACCAATCGGCAGTCCATACACTTTGCCTTCATACGTGAATGGTTCAAGGGATGTAAACTGATCCTGAATGCCCAGCTCTTGCAAAATCGGTGTCAGATCCAGCAGCATGCCTTCCTTGGCATACACTTTAGAGTCCGGGCTGCCGAACAGTTCGAAAATATCCGGTGGATTGCCGGCTGCCATTTCCCCGCGAAGCTTTTCCTTCCGGTTCACATCCGATTCAACCCCGTCCAGCGTAAAAGTCAGATTAGGCACCTCACTTTCCACTTTGTCGACGACGTCCTGCAGAATGGCCAGCCGTTTTTGTTTATCCGCTCCTACTTGGGTGTGACGCAGCAGCATTTCCACCGGTTCCTTGCTCGTCTCCGGTTCGGAGCCTGAGGCTCCCTGCGGATTTTCGTTCCCTGAGCCCGAACATGCAGCCAGCGTCCAGGACGTTACCAGCAGCAGTGAGAGCAGCATTATCATTCTTTTTTTCATCGTCGTTGACCCTCCTCGGCATATTGCGCATTTGGTTTTACACTCTGATTATAAAAAGCCGGAGCTACCATCGTAAGGATGACAATTCATCAATGAGGGGATAAAATCCTTCACTGAACAAGCCTTTTCGTAATCCGCATGTAAAATGCAACAAAAAACAGCCCTTGCGACGTCTGTCGCAAAGACTGTTTGAATAGTGGGTCCATTTGTAAGGAATGTTCAAACTCTATCGGACCCATGGATATGGATCATTTTGCCCCGGCAAGTGTGTCTGTCGTTTCTTTCCGCCCCTGTTCAATCAAACGATAAGCCCGTTCCACTTCTTCTTCGGTAGGAGACGGAACGCCGTCCAGCGGATATACTTTTCCGAGTGCCTGCCATTTGTATATGCCCATCTGGTGATACGGCAAAATCTCAAACTTCTCCACACCGTTTAATGTACCGATATAGCGTCCCAGGTTAAGCAGATCTTGTTCATCGTCATGAATGCCTGGCACGTATACGTGCCGTATCCACATTTTCCGACCATGATCCGATAGCCAGCGGGCCATCCGAAGTGTTCTTTCATTGGATTTCCCCGTAAGCTTGATATGCTTGTCATCATCGATATGTTTCAGATCCAGCATGACCAGATCCGTATGATCCAACAAGTCAATAATACGATCAGGTTCATTGTAACCGTTGCTGTCCAGGGTGGTGTGCAGTCCCCAGCGCCGCTTCACCTCTTTGAAAACCTGGCCTACGAAATGAGCCTGCAGTGTCGGTTCGCCTCCCGATACCGTAAGTCCGCCACCCGAACTGCGATAATAGGTCAAGTATGGCTCGATCTCCGCGAGAACTTCCTCCACGCTCATATCCCGGCCTCCATCAAGCGCCCATGTATCCGGGTTGTGACAATATTGGCATTTCAGGTGACATCCCTGCATAAAAAGCACGAAGCGGATGCCTGGGCCGTCAACCGTCCCGAAAGTTTCGAGTGAATGAATATGTCCGTTAACCATGCTGCCTCTTCCTTTCTGTATCCGCATCCGCTGTGCGTTTTATGATGGTGATCTAATCCTGTTTACCGTGTTATTACATTGAACCGTGGAAGGTCCGGTTAATGACATCCAGCTGCTGCTCACGCGTCAATTTGATGAAGTTTACGGCATAGCCGGATACCCTTACGGTCAATTGTGGATAGTTTTCCGGATGCTCCATGGCGTCAATCAACTGCTGACGATCGAACACGTTCACGTTCAGATGGTGAGCACCTTGACCGAAATAACCGTCCATCATCGCAACCAGATTGGATTTGCGGGTATCGGACTCTTTACCGAGTGCTTTAGGCACAATCGAGAATGTGTTGGAAATACCATCCAGGCTGTGTTCGTAAGGCAATTTGGCTACAGAACCCAGGGATGCCAGAGCTCCTTTTTTGTCACGTCCATGCATCGGGTTGGCACCTGGAGCAAACGGTTCGCCTGCTTTACGTCCATCCGGTGTTGTACCGGTTTTTTTGCCGTACACCACATTGGATGTGATGGTCAATACAGATTGGGTTGGAATGGCATTGCGGTACGCTTTATGTTTGCGGATCATGCCCATGAAGCTCTCTACGAGTTCAACCGCGATACTGTCGACACTGTCTTCATTGTTACCGTAACAAGGGAAATCTCCTTCAATTTCAAAATCAACGGCGATTCCTTGCTCGTTACGAATCGGTTTAACTTTTGCATATTTAATTGCACTCAGGGAGTCGGCTGCAACGGACAGGCCGGCAATACCACAGGCCATGGTACGTACAATATCACGGTCATGCAGAGCCATCTCGATCCGTTCATAACTGTATTTGTCATGCATGTAGTGGATCACGTTAAGGGTGTTCATGTACAGTTTAGCCAGCCATTCCATCATCGGTTTGAACCGTTTCATGACCTCATTGTAGTCCAGCACTTCGCTTGTAATGGCCGGATATTCCGGTCCGACCTGTGCTCCGGATTTCTCGTCGCGTCCACCATTGATCGCATACAGCAATGCTTTCGCCAAGTTGGCACGAGCGCCGAAGAACTGCATTTGTTTACCGATCTTCATGGCCGATACGCAGCAGGCAATCCCGTAATCGTCTCCGTAGATTGGACGCATCAGATCATCATTCTCATATTGGATGGAGCTGGTTTCAATGGACACTTTGCTGCAATACTCTTTGAATGCCTCCGGAAGTTTGGTGGACCAGAGTACGGTCAGGTTTGGTTCCGGTGCTGGTCCCAGATTGTGCAGCGTGTGCAGGAAACGGAAGCTGTTTTTCGTTACGCGTGTTTCCCCGTTCACGGACATCCCGCCGATGGACTCGGTTACCCATGTCGGGTCTCCGCTGAAGAGCTCGTTGTAGTCCGGTGTACGCAGGAATTTGACAATCCGCAGTTTCATGACGAAATGGTCAACCAGTTCCTGAGCCTGTTCTTCGGTCAGGAGTCCTTCCTGCAGATCACGTTCAATGTAGATATCCAGGAATGAAGATACACGTCCAAGGGACATCGCAGCACCGTTTTGCTCTTTAATCGCAGCGAGGTAACCGAAGTACAGCCATTGGAACGCTTCTTTCGCTGTGGTAGCCGGCAGGGAAATATCGAATCCATGCATTTCGCCCAGCTGCTTCAATTCCTGCAGAGCCCGGATTTGTTCGGATAACTCTTCACGCAGACGGATGACATCTTCATCAATGACATCCACTTCAAGAGCGTTCAGCTCTCCTTTTTTGGCGCGGATCAGGAAGTCCACCCCGTACAGAGCAACCCGGCGGTAATCGCCAATGATCCGGCCGCGGCCGTAGGCATCAGGCAGACCCGTAATGATGCCGGCTTTGCGCGCTGCGCGCATCTCGGATGTATATGCATCGAATACACCCTGATTATGTGTTTTGCGAATATTAGTAAATATATCAATGACTTCTTGAGGCATTTCGAAGCCGTAAGCCTGACATGCATCAATCATCATGCGGATTCCGCCTGTTGGCTGAATGGAACGTTTGAATGGAGCATCGGTTTGCACACCGACGATTTGTTCCTTGGTTTGATCCAGATACCCTGGTTGGTGAGACACGATTGTCGCCGGAGTGTTTACGTCCACATCCAGTACACCGCCGTTATCCCGCTCTTTTTTGGTCAAATCGGATACGATGTCCCACAGGTCTTTGGTGTTCTGTGTCGCTCCTGCGAGAAATGCTTCATCCCCGTAGTACGGAGACAGGTTGTGTGCCAGAAAATCATTCACATCCACGGATTTGGTCCATGTGCCTTTCGTAAAGTTTCTCCAGCCTGTTTGTTGTTTTACGTCTTTTTCGATCACCGACATAGTAATCCCTCCACAAATTTGGATTTCCGGACACATGACAGGTTGCAAGCAAAATCGTCTCATCTGTGCCCAGAGCCGCGATTAATGTGAACTTTTTCACATATCAGCCGGAACACGTTCTCTCTACATGGGAACCGGAACCGCGGGATGGATGTTTTTCTTGCATTTTCAGTATACGTCTTGCGGGTTTCACCATCTGTGATTTTTATCACAAAGTCAGTGAACTTCCTCACTCCACCATTGCAGGATCATGGTGAACCCCATAATTATTCACACTTAGCCACTGCGCGGGCCAGAACAACTTCCGATCGCTGTTATCACTTGATTTTTTCCATTCCTTATTCTAATTGGGAAAATCCATTGATAAAGGCGAACGCTTCGCTTCTTCAGTTTTTCTGTCCTCTCCGTTATTGTGTGAATACCAAACCGTTCAACGAATCCCCAAAGGATTCCGTCATTGACAAAAAGACGGCAATCGGGGCTCCCCTTCCGGGGAACCCTGAACCTATTGCCTAAACCCTGCTGTTGCTATTGTTTATTCAAACCGTCCGTAGAAGGCATTGCGGTAAACGTCTGCCAGTTCAGTCACCAGCGGCAGTTTCGGATTGGCGGTTGTACATTGATCTTCGAAAGCACGATCGGCCAGGTAATCCACGTGAGCTTCAAAGTCTTTGGCATCGAACCCGATTTCCTGGAACGATTCCTCAATACCGAGTGTTTTGTTCAGTTTGCGGATTGCATTGATGAGGCTGTTCACCCCTTCTTCTGTAGTACGTGCAGGCAATCCCAGAATCCGGGCGATTTCAGCGTACCGCTCATCTGCTACAAAGTGCGAATATTTCGGGAATGATGCAAATTTGGTCGGTTTTTTCGCGTTATAACGAATGACGTGCGGCATCAGGATTGCATTGGTACGTCCATGTGCAGTGTGATACTGTCCGCCCCATTTGTGCGCCAAGCTGTGGTTAATCCCCAGGAACGCATTAGCAAAAGCCATACCGGCAATCGTTGAAGCATTATGCATTTTCTCACGTGCCAGTTTGTCACCTTGCAGCGCCGATTGCTCCAGGTATTGGAATACCAGCTGGATCGCTTTGATCGCCAGACCATCCGTGTAATCATTGGCCATAACCGATACATACGCTTCGATGGCATGAGTCAGTACGTCCATACCTGTATCTGCAACAGCTGTTTTTGGCAGTGAATATACGAATTCAGGGTCTACGATGGCTACATCCGGTGTCAGCTCATAGTCTGCCAGTGGATATTTGGTGTTGCCCAGATTTTTATCTGTGATTACAGCAAAGGATGTTACTTCCGAACCTGTACCCGACGTTGTCGGAATCGCTACGAATTTTGCTTTTGATCCAAGGCGTGGATATTTGTAGATCCGTTTACGGATATCCATGAATTTTTGCTTCAGATCGTTGAAGTCCGTGTCCGGATATTCGTAGAACAACCACATGGCTTTGGCAGCGTCCATTGGTGATCCACCACCAAGAGCGATAATGCAGTCAGGCTGGAAGCGGCGCATCATTTCCGTACCACGGTCTACCGTTGTTGTTGATGGATCGGGCTCTACATCCGAGAATACTTCGATTGCTACCGGCATTTGGCGTTGACGCAGATAATGCTCCACTTTTTCCACATAGCCCAGTTTAACCATCATGGCATCCGTAACGATCGCTACGCGAGTAATATCAGGCATTTTGGCCAGATACTGCGTTGCTCCTTTTTCGAAGTACACTTTGTTCGGCACTTTGAACCATTGCATATTCACGGTACGGCGAGCCACCCTTTTCACGTTGATTAAGTTGACGGCAGTGACATTCGATGAGGTCGAGTTACGACCATATGAACCGCATCCCAGGGTCAATGACGGCATGTTGGTGTTGTAGATGTCCCCAATGGCGCCGTGTGTGGATGGCGAATTCACGATAATCCGTCCCGTTTGCAGACGATCTGCGAATTTGCCTATAACTTCTTCGTTATTCGAGTGAATAACGGAGGAGTGACCCATGCCGCCAAAGGCAACCACTTCCGCAGCACGTTCAATCCCTTCAGCTGCCGTTTTTACTTTGTAACAAGCGAGTACCGGACTTAATTTCTCTGCAGACAGCGGGAATTTGGTGCCGACGCCTTCAATCTCTGCTACAAGGATTTTGGTGCCAGCCGGAACCTCGATACCACACATTTGCGCAATGGTTACTGCCGATTGACCGACAATCGCCGGGTTAACCGCACATTTCTCCGCATTGATGGCACCTGCTGTCAATTTCGCAGCCTCATCCTTGTTGACGAAATAACAACCGTTCGCAATCATTTTCTTTTTCACCTGGTCGAAGATCGGTTCTTCGATGATGACCGCTTGCTCGGAAGCGCAGATCATACCGTTGTCGAATGACTTGGACAAGATCAGATCCGTTACAGCCTGATTGATATCCGCCGTTTTCTCGATAAAGCAAGGTACGTTCCCTGGTCCCACCCCGAGTGCCGGTTTACCACAGCTGTACGCTGCGCGTACCATTGCTGACCCACCTGTCGCCAGAATGAGCGCCACATCGTTATGATTCATCAGTGCATTCGTGCGGTCCATGGAAGGATCATCAATCCACTGGATACAGTCGGCCGGAGCACCATGCTTCACCGCAGCTTCGAGTAGAATTTTGGCGGCTTCGCGGCTGCAGTTCTGAGCTGAAGGGTGGAAGCCAAAGATGATTGGGTTACGTGTTTTGATGGAAATCAAGGCCTTGAACATTGTGGTGGATGTCGGATTGGTCACCGGGGTAATTCCCATGATAATGCCGACTGGCTCCGCTATTTTCTGGAAACTCTCATACTCATTATCTTCAATCACGCCTACGGTTTTGTCATATTTGATGCTGTGATACACATATTCTGTTGCAAAGATATTTTTGGTGATTTTATCTTCATACACTCCGCGGCCGGTTTCTTCCACCGCCATTTTGGCAAGCATCATGTGTTTGTCCAGACCTGCCAGTGCCATGGCTTGCACAATGCGATCAATCTGTTTTTGATCCATGGACATGAATGCTGCGTGTGCTTTATTCGCTTTGTCAATTAACGTTTGAATATACTGACCTGCTGTCGGTTCTTTTGCTGGGGCGACTTCGTTCTTTACAGCCATCTCCCTCATCCTCCTAAAGGTTCGTATTGGTTTTTGGTTTGTCTCTCTTCTTTACGTACACATCGTAACATGTCGAAAAGGTTAATTATGTGATTATTTTCACAAAGTATAACAAATTTAATTTAAGTTTTTTGGAGTTCTTTCCACAGGTCATTTTCACTTCATATTTAAATTATATAGCTGTCAAATGCAGCCTTCCCTCTCCAAAGTGAATTTAATCACAATGTTTGAAATTTCGCCATTTTTGCCCCCTTTCCATGCCCCTCAAACGGTAAGATTAGGTATATACTGAACTTAAAAATTGAACCACCGCAATTTGTACCGTCCTCCCGGCGGAGATGACCCTAATCAGGACGGTAACGGTTGCGGCGAACCACGGAGTGCGGACTGCATGATTGTAATCCCCCTCCGGTGGATACAAAGGGGAGATAGACTTATGAGAGAACAACTGAGTGTCATGGAAAAACGCGGCAATACCAACTGTTTCTCGGAAGTGAATTTCAATCATCTGCTCGTAACCATGAAAGACCGTACCTATCCTGAAGGGACCCACCTGTATTGGGAAGGTGATGTGTCCGACAAACTTTATTATATGAAAAGGGGCCGTGCCCAGATCACCAAATCAACGGATGAAGGCAAAGAGCTTATCATGTACATGTACCAGTCCGGTGATATGATTGGTCAGGCAGATCCGTTCTTCGGTTCCAAGCATACGTTCTCGGCGGAAGTGCTGGAAGACAGTGAAATTGGTGTACTGGAGCACAAAGACCTGGAGATGCTGATCTGTCAGCATTGTGACTTCGCCATTGATTTTATGAAGTGGATGGGCATTCATCACCGCTTAACCCAAACCAAATTCCGTGACCTGATGTTATATGGCAAACCTGGTGCGCTCTGTTCCACCTTGATCCGATTGTCCAATTCTTATGGCGAGCCTCACGGCGATCACGTGATTATTCATAAAAAAATTACCCACACGGATCTGTCCAACATGATTGGAGCTACCCGCGAAAGTGTGAACCGCATGCTTAGCGATCTGCGCAAAAAAGATGCTATTGAATATGATAACGGCATGATTGTTATCAAGGACCTGAAGATGCTCCAAGGCATCTGCCATTGTGAATTATGTCCCAATGAGATCTGCCGCATCTAAACATGAAGTGCTTGAAGTCATCACCTTTCGGTAATGAGCTTAATCTATACGTGACATGAAAAAAGCCCGTCCTCCTGTAGAGGCCCGGGCTTTATAATTATGTTTAAGATGCCGTTAACTGTAATTTAACCGCATCCCGTGGATTCAACTTCATATCCAAACCATTTTCCATCAGTTCCTTATCATTCACCATGATCACCCAACGCTGATTCATGCGTGGAACAACATTTTCAACCGAAACGACGTATTTGTTATTTTCCGACATTCTGACGATGCCGCTGGACTTAAGTACATCCCGAACCGTGCACTCCTGGATATAGACACCCGCATATTGACGATTAAGGTCTGGCATAATATTGCCGCCGCTGATCTTGAGCAGGGTTGTCTGATATGCAACACCTTCTCCTTTACTGTCGGCGGCTTTTACGTAAATGATCACTTCATCCTTGGCATGAAGCTCCATGCCCCAATTTTCCGGATCAATATCCTTGCCGTTTAACTTAACTGCCCAGCTTAGCGAGGAATCAAGTGAAACTTCCCCTACAGATTGAATCCGCTTGCCGTCGGCCGTAAAATCAACCAGACCACTGTTCAATAGCGCCTTCTTAAGTGTGAGTCCTTCACTAAAATCCCTCTTGATCGACTTCGTTGCATCAGGCAAAAAAGTGCTTCCATCGACAGCAACGGTAATGGTATTGGAAGTATCGGTCTCCTTGACCACCGGCTGTTCAGAAGGCTGTGTCTCTGTACATCCGGCTAGAATTGCCATTATAAGCAAACATAAGCCGATGTAACCGGGGAACTTCTTCATCATGTCGGTAACACCACCCTGCGTAAAATCTTCACCCTGTTGTCCATAACCTCTATTATGGCACAATATTCATCCAAAAAAAGTGTCAATGCCGTTACTTTTCTTCCATATTCCTTCCTGCAGCACAAAGAGCCCGCATGCGGGCTCCTTTATTCGAATCGTTCAATCCTTATATTTAATTACCCTCTATTGAACACAAGCCTGCATATAAGTCCGGCCCCCATCCCCATTTTTCAGGTACGGATTAAGCCCATGGAACTGTTCCTCCGACACATATACACCTGTCAAAAGTCGCCCTTCGAGCAGCTCTCCATCCATCTGTACACAGAATGTAGGAGCTGCTACGTATTCCTGATACAGCGGGATCTGACTGTACGGATGGTGAATCTTGAAGAGCTTGCCCTGCTCATGCAGGGGACGTTCTGAGAAATATGTCGGGACAATGTACCGGGCGATGACATCCAGTTCTTGTGTAGTATAAAAAGCTTCATCACCAAGCCATGGTGCCAGCAGCCTGATTTTTTCATACTGAGACCATACAATGGCTTGAATTAGCATTTCGGGTTTCACATATCTTCGTTTCCCGGCAGCTCCAACAAGCCGACCACGTGGAAAATCATCATCCAGCTTATCCTGCACAGATCCCGGGTATCTTAACTCACAACCAATGCATTTCCAGCCTGACGATGTCTGAATCCATTTTTGCAGGACAACCGGAGCCAGTTCCTGCCCAGTGCTGTTTTCGAGTGGAACTGCTTCCCCTAGGTCCTGGTTACCCACGCGGGGATTAACATAATATTTAAACAGTTCCGCAGCTTTTTTGTAAATCAGATGAACCTGAATGGATGCGTTCTCAAGTTCCGCAATATCTTGTTTGCCGTAGCGTACTTCACGGGATAAGCTTTCTTCTCTCATGACAAGTGGCCTCCTCGCTCCGGCCGCCTGCGGCCATTTTTCTTAAATTATACTATAACTTCTGTCAATATGTGCAAGGCCTGCAGGAAAAAGGTGGTTTCTTTCTACAGACCTCAATACTGAACTGACAATCCATGATGACTGAACAAGCATATAAGACAAAAAACTCCTGATTTCAGCGAAATCAAGAGCTCTCTGTTGTCAGGTCACATCATTGAGCCTGGACATATGAATCGTTTAATCTACCCATTGCTCTGCCCAGTCCTGAATTTGGTTCATTACAGGCTGCAATGCTTTCCCTTTTTCTGTTAGCTCGTATTCAATACGAACCGGTGTCTCGGGATAAACATGACGAATCAGAATACCTTCACTCTCCAGATCTTTCATCCGTTCAGATAACATCTTGTCACTCATCGACGGAATCAGGTTGGAAATATCCTTGAATCGCTTAGACCCACTCATCAACGTTTGAATAATCAGACCGTTCCAGCGTTTGCCTAAAAACGAGAATGCCGTCTCAAAACGCGGACACATCCGTAAATCTTGGCCTTCCACATTAATCACCTCTTTAGAGATCACTGAACTTACATTTAGTTAGTATATTTCATAATAACACATTTACGTCACAAAGAAAACGTCTGACGTAAAAAAGTTAAAATTTAATAGGCATCTTTGCACTTTGACTATACAACAAGTATACCTCAGGACGATTCGACGAACCATGGCAAATATCGTATAACTCCCATGTACTTATCTTACCCAAAAAGAACCCAACTGCCACAGTCATACTCGACTCGGAGAAGGGTTCTTAGGTATAACGTTTGATTTGCCCATCAGATACTACTTTTGCGGCCTAGACCAGCACGCCACCAAATGGTCTTACAGGTTCGCTCTTGCCAAATTGCGGCTTGAAGCTGCGGGCAGGATATGCCCATTTTACTGCATTGCTGATCACTCTCAGAATTTCCGGCTTGTAATACGTCGGATAGGTTTCATGGCCTGGACGGAAGTAGAAGATTTTGCCTTCGCCGCGACGGAACGTACAGCCGCTTCGGAATACTTCCCCACCCTGGAAGTTGCTTACGAACACGAGCTCATCGGGTACCGGAATATCGAAGAATTCACCGTACATTTCTTCCTTTTCAAGTACAATCTTGCCTTCAATCCCATCCGCAATGGGATGAGAAGGATTAACACACCATACGATCTCTTGCTCGTCAGCTACACGCCATTTCAGATCACAACTGGTGCCCATCAAGGCCTTGAACGGTTTGGAGAAATGCCCGGAATGTAGAACAATCAGTCCCATGCCGTTCAGTACTCGCTGTGCAACCTTCTGTGAGATCTCGTCGCTTACACGATCATGTGCCATATGTCCCCACCATATCAGCACATCTGTGGAATTCAGCACCTCATCACTTAAGCCGTGTTCAGGCTGATCCAGTGTAGCTGTCCGAATCGCAAATCCTTCGCCGCCGAGTCCGTCTGCCAGCGCCCGGTGCAATCCGTCCGGATAGACTTCCCTTACTTCATCATGAATTTTCTCATGGACAAACTCATTCCAAATGGTGACGTTAATCATATTCAATTTCCCCCTAGTATAGCTCTAAACCCACCACATATCGCCCAGCGGTTCCTCAATCAATACTTGCTGGAGATTTTGTACGGCTTTAGAGAATCCTTCTTCAACCGACATCAGACCGTCTTCGTGTTCAATACTTACAACATAATCGTAGCCTACGAGACGCAGGGCACTGATAATATCTGCCCAAGTCTTGTTATCATGGCCATAACCTACCGAGCGGAACTGCCAAGCGCGGTCAAGCATGTTTGTGTAATCCTGCATATCTGTCAAACCATGTTTGTTTACGTTTACTGGATCGATCGTTGTATCTTTAGCATGGAAGTGATGGATCGCGCCTTCACGTCCCAGAATGTGAATTGCTTGTACCGGATCAATTCCTTGCCACCACATGTGACTTGGATCCAGGTTCGCACCAATGACTTCCCCTGCAGCTTCACGCAGTCTTAACAATGTAGCTGGAGTATGCACTGAGAATCCACCGTGCAGTTCCAATCCTACTTTCACATTGTGATCTGCTGCATACTTGCCCCACTCTGTCCAGTACGGGATTACTTTGTTCTCCCACTGCCATTTCAGCACTTCTTGGAAATCATTCGGCCATGGTGCAACAGGCCAGTTCGGATACTTCGCATCTTCATGGTCTCCCGGGCATCCGGAGAATGTGTTCACTACAGGAACTTCCAGCTTTTGTGCCAATTGGACAGTTTTCACGAAATCATCATGGAAACCTTTGGCAATATCTTTTTGCGGATGAAGCGGGTTACCGTGACAGCTCAATGCGCTGATGGTCAGACCGCGTGATTCCACAGCATTTTTAAAGTTTTTCAGTGCTGCTTCATTGTTCAAAAGCTCCTCCGGATTGCAATGTGCATTGCCTGGATGGCCTCCAGTTCCGATCTCTACTGCTTTCAAACCCTTGGATGCTACGTAGTCAAGTGCATCCTCCAATTTACGTCCTCCGAATAGTACCAAAAATACGCCGAGTTTCAAGTGCGATTCCTCCCTGGATTAAATATCGAATAATTGCTGATTAAATGAACCAAGAACTGCATAATGTACCGTTCAGATCACAAGTTTGTTTTAATAGTGTGGAAAATCTAGAGCATTTCTATCCTGAAATTAAACGTAACAATACTGGTTATTCCAGATGGAAAAACCATCTTCCTGTGTTGCCCGAACTCAACTTAAATCAACTGAATTACCTTAATTCGATTGCACAATTTCTGTCGGGTCCTCATTTGCTTTGGTCGCTGCATTTGGATCGTAAGTACTCTCAAGCATAACGTGCTTGCCCTCCAGAGAAGAGCGCTGGAATGCATGCATCGCTTCTAGCACGTGATACGCGAGCTTGCCGCTGGCTTTGTGTTCCCGTCCGGCACGAATGGATTCGACCATCTCGGTAACACCAATTCCACGTTCATTCTGACTGCTTTCAAAGACAGGGGTTACTGTCTCCCACGTATCCTGACCGAATCTTCGCAGCTTCACTTCCCCATTGAAATAGTTAGGATCCGGTACACTCAGCGTGCCTTCGGTTCCGTAAATCTCAATCCGAGGCAAGTCCGAAGCGCCACGAATATCGAAGCTGGTAATCATCGTTGCAATGGCTCCGTCGGTAAAATCGATGGTACCTGCCAGATGCGTCGGAGTTTGTACTCGGAGAGGCGTTCCTTCCTTCGGTCCCGAGCCAATAACACGATCGGTGATCTGAATACCTGCAGAAGAGCTAATTCTCCGAATGGGTCCCAGCAATGTAACCAGCGCTGTCAGATAGTATGGTCCCATGTCAAACATAGGCCCTCCTCCCGCAATGTAAAAGAACTCGGGATCGGGATGCCATGCTTCAGGTCCGCCACCCATGAAGAAGGAAGTCGCCGCAATCGGTTTCCCGATCAGACCGTCTACAATAGCCTGACGTGCCGTCTGAATGCCTGATCCAAGGAAGGTATCCGGTGCGGAACCAACATACAATCCCTTCTCTTCAGCAAGTTCAATGACTTTGCGGCCGTCTTCAAGCGAAATGGCCAGTGGCTTCTCGGCATAGACATGCTTGCCTGATTCGAGCACAGCCAGATCGGTCATGGCATGACTGCCAGGCACCGTCAGGTTCAGCACAAGCTCGATTTCCTTATTTTGCAGCAACTCATCTACATTGTAAACGTTTGCGATATTAAATTCATCTGCCCGTTCCTGAGCACGTTCACGGATCAAGTCCGCTACGGCTACAATTTCAATGAGCGGGCTATTTTTCAGATTCTCCAGATAGATGGCGCTGATGTTACCGCACCCGATGATGCCTGCTTTTAATTTCTCCAATGTGACGTTCATCTCCTTACGCATGGTGAGAAGCTGTGATGAATGTTTTGTGCCTTGAATTTAATACTATGGTATTCCGTTTTGGGTTCAATTAAAATGAATAATATGATCGAAACATGAACTATCTGGTCATAATTTTCAAATTGCAAGGAGTATGCCAATGCCGACCGATTATTCCTGCCAGGTTCTTACAGCAGGCTTCTCATTTCATCGCAAACCCTATGCGGGTATTCATCCCGACGGGGTTAAGAACTACCTTCTGAGGCTGCAGACCGACGGTCGCTGCCGGGCACGAATAGACGGCGAGATGTCACTCGTCGATGCGGGCGATCTGCTTCTTTTCAGTCCGGACGAGCCTTATGAACTCAAAATAGACAATGAACGTAATCCGATGGGAGAACGACTCGTAGAGAGCGGTGACTACCATATCTTTTTTAATGGTTCCTGGGTGGATGAATGGTGGGAACGCCACAAAAGGCCAAACCGGATTAAGGTCGAATTGACCGAAAGCCTGCTGACCCTGTTCCGTCAACTCGTGCTGGAGCAGCGCCGAATCTCCAATCCATATCCAGAGATCTCCAGTTACTACATGCGTATCTTATGTCTGGAAGTGGATCGTCTTCTCTCTGAACATCCGACGATAACCAACACCAACTATGTGGCGTATGAAATAAAAAATTATATCGAGGAGAATGCTTCCTCCCTGTTCAAACTTGAAGATGTAGCAACCCATGTTGGCATCAGCGTGTCACGCGGGGTTCATCTGTTCAAGGAAGCGTTTGGCAAAAGTATCATGCAGTATACCCTGGACGTACGGCTAAACATGGCCAGAGAACGGATCATCTTCAGTCCGATGACGCTGGAGCATGTCGCCGAATCGTCGGGGTTTAACAATTACACCTATTTCCACCGCGTATTCCGCTCCCGGTTCGGCATGTCGCCCAAGGAATTCCGGCTCATTCACCGGGAACAGATGTAAGGTATTATACGTACATTCTGCTTATTTGCGCGCGGCGATTGCCTCCGATACCACCATGGCCAAGTCTTCGTTGCCAAACATGGACAATACACCCAGTACCGTATCATCCGGAATCTCTCCGGCTTCCTCCTTCGGCACAACCAGCTGCAGCACTTGCTGCAGCCGTTCATTGCTCTGCTGATCCGGGTAAGCTTGCCGATACATTTCTTCAGGGTCCAGTCCATGATTGGCACACCACTGGGCAAATACCAGAATCATCATTTCTTCTTCCTGTTTATAGGTCTCTACGACCGCTTCCTCGATCTGTTTTCTGCGTTCCTTTTCATATTCGTCCATTGTGTCATTCCTCCATTTGAGTTATGTTCTTCATCCCGTTTCAACAAAAAATCATTTGCGAATTAGCTGCTCTGCCAGCTCATGGCTATCCATGACGTGACTGGAGCTAATGATGCAATCGTCCGGCGTATTCAGATTAGCCAAGAAATGATTGACGGCTCCGCTAAATCCTCTTCGCGTTAATATGGAGTCCCAGCTGCCGAAAGTTTCCTTGCGTTCAAGCTCTCCGCGTTCGGTATATCTGGCCTCTTCCATATTCACAACTTCCACTGATCTGCCTCCGCCGTGGAGTTCGATCTTCTCCAGGTCAGCCCCTGCCTCGCGCACCATATCAAATCGGCCGATGGCCTTTCTTCCAAGCTTGGCAGATCCGGCAGCATGAAGAAGCTGGTCCAACTCATTCGTCCGGATCCATTGATGAACCAGCTCCACATTATGATCCGAATACCATAACATCAGATCCAGCATATGAATCAGATCATCATAGATCGTTTTTGCTGCAGGAAGATTCTGAATGCCTGTCCGATGCTTCGTTAACATCAAGGATTCAAACCCCTGCCCGCCTTGCATCCACGCTTTCGCTTTCTGGTACATCGGCGCAAATCTTCGGTTAAAACCTACCGCAAGGAGCAGCCCTTGCGCCTCGGCAAAAGCAGTCATTTCTTCGGATTCCCGCAAGGTGTAAGACAGCGGTTTGTCCACATATACAGCCAGTCCCCGTTCCAAACATTGCATGACGATGTCAAAATGTGCTTCCGTTGCTGTATGTACAAAAACGGCATCCAGATCCCAGGACAATAGTTCTTTCAGATCCGTCGTTCCGTTATCTAATCTATAAGCATGCTGAGCAGCCGTTACCGGCTCTGGAGAACGGTTCATAATACCGGCAATTTCCACATCGGGATGCGCGGTTAACAGGGGCAAGTATACTTTTTGAGCAATACCCCCAAGTCCGATGATCCCAGCTCGGGTTCGCTTCGTTGTTTCCATGATAAGCATTCCACCTTCAGATGAGTTCTAAGTTCCACGACCTATAGTGTAACCCTTCAGCCAGCAACATGCCAGTTGAGCAGCACCTGAAATGATTGAATTATCCGGTTCCCGGTCGAACGTGGTACACTTGGGTAGAAAGGCATGTAGGATCAGGAGATTGGGGTAGTCCCTGACCTGAAAGGAGCGTTTGGGGATTTGCGGAAATGGTTATGGCTCCTCTTGTATGTTTTGCTCGCCGGAGTCACGTTTATTTACAGATATGAACTGCTGGCATGGACCGATCAGAATCAGTCCATACCCCTTCTCATTATCATAGCAATGCTTTTTGCGTTGGTACCTGTGATACCCTACAAGTTTGTAATCGCAGCTTTGGGGTACAGTTACGGCACCACAACAGCAGCTTGGGTATGCTGGGTGGGGACAACCCTCGCAGCACTGCTCGTTTATGCGGGAGCGAGATATGCTTTTCGTAATCAGGCCAGAGCTTACTTGGATCGCATCCGTGGATTGAGTCGTTTTACCACCTGGATGGAGGCGCATCCCTTTATGGGCATTATGACGCTTCGCCTGCTTCCCGTTGTGCCTCAAACTGCGGTCAATATCTATGCCGGCATTACCTACACACCTTTTTGGGTGTTCATGGTGGCTACGGCCATCGGCAAAATGCCTGCCATTTTAATTTTTGCCTATGCGGGCACGCAAGCGGAAACTTCCATCTGGGCGAGTCTGCTCATTTTCGTGGGATACTTTGTCATTATGGGCCTCGTCTTACTGCTGTTTCGTGTTCGCTCGCGAAAAAAGACCTGATGATTATTCATCAACATGACTAACGAGCTTCATCGTCCCTGTCCGGCTTGGTTGGCTTGCCAATTCAGGATATAATAGAAGTGTAAGCCAAATTCATTGATCTTCATCAGAAATGGAGTGACTATAGCATGGAACAACATTCAAGTGAAAAAGCAACATTTGCAGGCGGATGCTTCTGGTGTATGGTATCCCCCTTTGAGGAACTGCCCGGAATTCACAAGATCGTATCGGGTTATACAGGAGGACATACCGAGAATCCCACATATGAGGAAGTCTGTTCGGAAACGACAGGACATGTAGAGGCCGTTCAAATTACGTTCGACCCTTCCATCTTCCCTTATGAGAAGCTCGTCGAATTATTCTGGCAGCAGATCGATCCGACGGATACGGGTGGACAATTCCATGACCGCGGATCTTCATACCAGACGGCTATCTTCTACCACAACGAAGAACAGCGTCAGATTGCAGAGGCCTCCAAGGCGGCTCTGGAGCAGAGCGGACGGTTTGATAAACCGATCTTCACACCCATTTTGCCTGCCAAACCATTCTATGAGGCGGAAGAACATCATCAGGACTACCACCACAAAAATCCGGCTCACTACAAACGGTATCGCAAAGGCTCCGGCCGTGAAGACTTTATCGAGCGCAACTGGTCCGGCAATGTGGATAAAAGCAATCTGAAAGAGCGTCTGACTCCACTGCAATACGAAGTGACCCAGAATAATGCAACGGAGCCTGCGTTCCACAACGAGTTCTGGGATCACCACGGTGACGGAATCTATGTGGATATCGTTTCTGGCGAGCCTCTCTTCAGTTCAACGGACAAGTACGATTCCGGCTGCGGCTGGCCAAGCTTCACGCGTCCATTGCGTGATTACAACGTGAAGGAAAAAACAGATCTCAGCCATTTCATGATTCGTACCGAAGTCAGAAGCCGTGAAGGGGATTCCCATCTGGGGCACCTGTTTAACGACGGTCCTGTCGAAGCGGGTGGTATGCGGTACTGCATTAACTCCGCCGCTCTTCGCTTTGTACCGAAGGAAGACTTGCAAAAAGAGGGATACGGCGAGTATGCAGTCCTCTTCAAATAAATTAAATACGACTGCCTGACCGTGGAACCAAAACACGGTCCAAAAAAGCAGGAGCAGCGGGTTATCACCGTTGCTCCTGCTTTTTTCATGTTCCTATTTGAATCAGATACGACATGTAAAGAGTTCTTGACACCTGCACTTTTTTCCATTTACAATACAGCTGTAAAGAGTTCTTTACAACCTAGGGGCAAGAAAAGAGGTTGATTCATGCAAAACCGCATTAAGCTGCTGCGTGAAGAGCTGGGTATATCCCAAGGCAAACTCGCCGAGTTGTGCGACGTCAGCAGACAAACCATTAACGCCATAGAGAATGACAAATACGACCCCAGCCTTCCGCTCGCCTTTGCTATTTCCGAGGCGCTTGAGGTCACCATCGAGCAGTTATTTCAGTACGAAAGGAAGAATTCAGAGTGAAAATAAAGCATTGGAAAATGACACTTACAGGTGCTGCAGCATTTATTGTCCTTGCTACCGTTATTTATCGTACGGCATCAGGAAAGGACATTGGATTGAATGATATTGCTTCACTTGGTGCAGTTACGATTCTTTTCCTGTCAGCCCTAACTTGGGGCACCAAAGAGGATCGTGATGGGGTGCGTGAGGATGAGGAACTGGGCAGACGCATTACGGAGCAGAGCTCGAAGGTGGGATATTTTATACTGACCCTGTTCATTCTGGTGGCAGTTGGCATAGATCAATGGGTCCATGAAAAGCCAAGCCTCCTGCTATTATCGTTGCTCGGACTTTCCATGGTTACGCTGCCTTTTATCGAATGGGTTCACATGCGCAAATACAAGACAACAGAGGATTAACGTGTTCTGCGCAGCATCCCTCCCCTGTTGTCCTGTTCCATTTAGTTCTTCACATCCAGCTGACGACCCAGCCGATCCAGTATGCAAATGGAATGAGCAGCAGCTGGGCCACAAGCGTGCCGAATAAACGGGATACCAGCATGCAGCCATAGATCTGATTCATTCGGTCCAAACGGATTTCGCCTCGCAGGGATTTGTCACTGAGCAGAGAAATTCGCGGATCGATCAGGATCGTTAACAAAATGGTCGCAATTCCGTTAATCAGCCCTGTCGATTGGGAGGCAGCCACTGCCTGCCCTGGATACAGGTAAGCTGCGTACAAACTGGATAATACACCCGTCGTATAAATGGCTGTCACCGCTACATTAAGCGTCATCAAACGTCTTGGCATTCCATGCTGCACTAGCCGCTTAGCCATCTTCCAGGAAGGCGGCGTAATATAGTAGGCTGCGTTTCTGATTTTGGTGCCGTTCAGCAACCCGCGTACCATCGCCGGAATGGACCCCGCTGCTTCAAAATGCACAACCATTCTGGACGCAAGCTTCACCATTGTTGGAAAACACAATATGGCGATTGCGGTTCCTGCTGTTGCCGCCCCCATCAGCCAGTGCAGCTGCACGGCAAAATGTGAGTTCCCTCCACTTGCTGCGGTATCCACCAGATTCCCTACCATTGGTCCCTGGGCCATGTTGGATGTACGCGATACTAGCAGCAGAATCCCCGATAAGGAAAGAGCCAGCGCAATTCTACGGGTTCTTAGCCCGCCAAGACGAAGCGCATAGGACAGGCTGTCTGCAGCGTGAATAAGCATGGTAAACAGCATCGGAATAGCCAGACTTAGACTGAACATATGATTGTGCTCCTTTATCTTCCTGTTATTGAACTTTTTGTACATGTGACAGCATTATACCCCTCCAGCTTGCAAAAGTATAGGAATGCCATCCCTATATGATAAATCATTCCCCTTCACAGCCTGTCCATTTTGTCGTTTATCCCTTCTCCCATAGGGTAATATACAACTAACCATTATTACTATACAGGAGGGATTCAGGCATGCCTTGGAATAAGAATGATTATCCGGTATCCATGAAAAATCTGGAGCCCCGTATCCGAAATAAGGCGATTGAAATCGCCAATGCCCTGCTGGATGATGGGTATGAGGAAGGACGCGCAATAGCGATAGCCACTGCCAAAGCCGAAGAATGGGATGAGAACCACCCTGCAACAGGTTCATCGCATTCGGGCAAATCATCCGATGGTAGCAGTTCTGCTTCTAAACGTCGCCATTCGGAACCCGTCTCGTCTTCCAAAAGCCATGACAATATTCACGTCGTACCCACGGATTCGGGCTGGGCCATTAAGGAAGAAGGCCAATCCCAGTATGTATCCACGTTTGACACCAAATCTGAAGCGGTGAATGCCGCCAAGGAAATTAGCGGCGAGCAGAACATTCGGGCTATTATTCACAACCAGGATGGACAGATCGCTTCTTCCATCAAACCCTGACCGATTTGTGCATTGCTCTGAAAGTGATCCATATGAAGAATAGCTTTCCAGCGTAAAAAGCAACAAAAAAAAGTCCTTTTGACTGCCGCTCAGGCAGTCAAAAGGACTTTTTGGTACATTCCATTTAATGTGTTACTCCTCTCGCCACTGAAGTCCGTGGTGCAGGAGCAGTCACCGCCTTGGCTGCCGAAGGCATGGATACCTTCACAGCTGAGGTCGTAACGGTCCGGCGTACCGGAACACTGACCACGTACGTAATGACTTTGCTGGCGATCCACACGGCCAGAATGGTATATAAAGTTTCCTTTACCGGAAGAAAGAAAAGGGATAAGCCCAGTACAAACGCATCGCTGACAAAGAAAACTGTTCCCAGCTTCCATCCCTTCCAGCGGCTAACGAGCACGGCAAGAATATCATCTCCGCCTGTCGCTCCGCCGAATCGGAGCACGATCCCTGCCCCTACACCCGTCAATACGCCGGATAGGACTGCCGGAATCCACAGGTTTCCGTTGAATGACATCTGCAATGTCGAGTATCGCTCAAAGCCGTCATAGAACAGGGAGAATGCGCCGACGCCAATCAGCGCCTGAATCATGAACTTCCAGCCCTTAATGAACCAGGCCAGGATCATGACCGGGATGTCGAGTAACAGCATGCCGATGGCAGGCGATAACCCCGTCGCGTATTTTCCGAGCAGGGCCAGACCGACAAATCCGCCCTCCGATAAATGATTCTGAAAATTAATGTGATAGTAAGCAAATGCCAAAATAAAAGTACCGAGCAGCATGATGGCGAGTTTTCCCGCCTCAGCCTTAATGTGTTGTTTGGTTAA
Organism: Paenibacillus sp. 7516; assembly: GCF_002272715.1. Classification (NCBI taxonomy): domain Bacteria; kingdom Bacillati; phylum Bacillota; class Bacilli; order Caryophanales; family Paenibacillaceae; genus Paenibacillus; species Paenibacillus sp. 7516. The sequence goes on along the minus strand of NZ_NPBI01000021.1, from coordinate 117,573 downwards.
CGATGTTCTCTTCATTCAGGTTCCCTCGCAGTTTGTAGGTTGGTTTTTTAGACCGACCGTACCCTGCAAAAGGCAAGCCTGGAAGAAATCATCGTATTTGTCCTTCGAATATTCATTCCAATCCCCTCTTTCGCAGAGTCAGCCGTTTTTTTGAATACGGTTGGTTTACTCTACAAGGGGCGCTAAGTGTATGAGAGATCGTAACGTTTCCAGATCGTCCTTGGGGAGATTGTCCTTCGGGAACTCATGGTATCCTGATCCTTTCTGTCTGTTTGTGGTTAGCTATTTCAATTAAACTGGCGAACATCACACGTTTGACTCATGAACTTTACACTTAACCACTTTGATTGCAGCTCCCTCTTCCGATCGCTGTTATCCCCGGAATTTTTTTGATTCCCTTCTCCTAAGGGAAAAATTCGGTGATAAACGCGAGCGCTTCGCTTCTCCAGATGGATTCTGCACTCTTCGTTCCGTGTAAATGACAATCTGATAAAAAACATGTGAAATTTTTTACCAGTTTAAACTTCTATAGCTAACTTGCTTGTTCTTCTATTATATAACACCGACGTGGACGGGTCTAAACAGCAGACCCTTCAAAAATGCGCATAAAGCATGCTCTGGACGGCTCCAGCAGGCAAACAGCCACACCAGGACAATCTATGCTTACTAATGGTGCAACCTGCTCCTTCATTCTATGACCGATGATTGCGAATATAACTGTCCAGTCACCCAACTGTGACAATTTGGGGCCATTTTTTATTTTTGTGCGAATTTTGAAGGAATCATCGGGAGCTTTCACATACACTATAGCAAACGAAAATTGGCTCATTCTTGACCAGCGTGGACGTTTTCCAGACTTACTCTGCTGTTTATGGTATAATATAACAATTGATTCCCACTACCGTTTAAGCGAGGCGGATTGATGAAAACGTTGAAGCCAAGAGTCTTTATTGGCTGCTCGCTGGAAGCGAAGCCGATTGCAGCCGCAGTACACGAAAATTTGCGTTTCTCAGCCGAAGTTACTCCTTGGTACTCCGGTGTTTTCAATCCAAGCAGCTATACGATGGACGATCTGGAAACAGAGGTGCGCACGACGGACTTTGCCATTTTTATTTTTCATCCGGATGATATATCCAAAATTCGCGGGAAGTACTATGCATCTGTCAGGGATAATACAATGCTGGAAATGGGTTTGTTTATGGGTCGTTTGGGACGAAAGCGTATTTTTTTCATTCTTCCGGAGGATATTACGGACATCAAGGATGCTGCAAAAATCGAGGGATTGCGTATGCCTACCGATCTGCTTGGTTTGAATCCACTGGTCTATGAGATTCGTTCTGATGGCAAGTGGGCGCCAGCCGTGTCGGTTGCATGCTCCAAAATCGCTGACAGTATTGAAGAACAAGGACGATGGGTAGATCCAGAATTGGAGAAAATCATCAATCAGCATAAAGTGACTGAAGGAGAAGCCCGGTTGCAATTGCTAAAGCTTCTGAGGTTCTTCAGAGAGTTGCTGCGGGTTCGCAAAGCTGATGCCGTCATGCTCGACCGAATGAGTGATGCCCTTCGTACGGCATTTGTGTCCCATCCTCCATTCGCAGTACGTGGTACAGCCATATACCGTACAGATGACAGTGGTTATATCGAGCAATTATGTGGTAATGTAGGGGAACCGGGGAGAAAATATGAGTTGTCTGCCAATGACGACAAAGAGCCGGATGACCCCAAGCGTATCCTGGTCATTGATTCTTACCGTGAAAATAAAATCAAGATTAACCTGTATGACGATTACCTTGAGAAAGAATATCTGCTATGCTATCCTGTAGCCAAGAGGTATGTGATTACGGTTCATATTATTGGACATATAGAAGCGGATGAGGCGGTATTTCAGCAGATTGACCTACAGAATCGTCAACTGTTTAACGCCATCAACGATTTGTTAGGAGGCGAACCGGAATGAAACCGGAAATGAAAAAAATAAGCAAGCGCTGGGGCAGCGAAAAAAAGGTACGCCTCAGCTCTGCGCCCGAATCATCACGACCGGTTCCGGAACCTAAGGAAGAAGATCGTTTCCACAAACCGGCCGTCCCGCTAATTACGATCGGCCCCTCGCTTAAGGGGAAGGAACGACCTTATAAGGTCATCCTGGAAAAAGAAGCTTTGTACGAGAAACCTCAATATTTAGCTTAACTCTATGCATTGTTCTCGATTCTGCCGCTGAAATCGGCAGTACGTCACAGGCCCCGCCGCCCAAGGCAGGGGCTTTTTTGTTGGCATTCTCCCGCAAGCAAACCAACCAACCGGACCATCGGACCATCCTCTCCCCACTAACCTCGGAAAGCTTAAGAATCCAGCTCTGCTATTGCATTAGGCCATTTCTTACGCTCTTAGGTTTCCTGCAAAACCCAAAAATTATACCTAAAATTTGGAGCGTGCTTGTCCTGATCAATCATCCCCATAATGAATGTACATGGCCCTGCTGAAAGCCCAATCCCATTTTTTTCTTGTTGTATTCCGTATCATCATTGCATATATTGATTATAATATAGGAACACATGTTCTGTAAATATGTATATTCGAATTCAAGGTTAAGGAAGTGAATGTATGTCATCCTCCCCTTCCGCCCCATCCCCTGCGGATGAAGACCACCGATTGGTTAAAAGCCTTGTCGTGCGTACCCTGCTGCTGGATGTGCTTGAACGGGATATTCACACCCTGGATTCACTTCTGCTGAAAATGCCTGAGGTGTACGTCCTATCCCTGACCCGCATTCAAAATCAGGTACTTCAAGAAATGCTGGCAGTTCGGCAGCAAATGCGGAAACGTGGTGTCAAAATTCTTGAGGAGAAGCGTGAACAGGAAGGCATCGAAACTGTCTACCTGTGCAGGGGATATTGGCAGCGGTTCTACATGCTTTGGACGTTCGCACGTAATGAAGTTAAGCAAGAACTCAGCCGACATCTGCATATTGATCTGACGCAGCACTTGTAGCTTGAACCGGAATACAGGTTGACCCGGAGTGGCCGGGTTCATTAAGATGGTATGGAACGTTATCATTATCAACGATGAACCTATATTAGACGTGAAATGAATTCTTCCTAAAACAAAAAAGCCTGTCGTCTATAATAAGGCGAACAGACTCTATGATTAGAAATTCCCTCAGACGTCTCACTACTCAAGGAGTTGTACTTCATGAATTTGAAATCGGGTAACCAACCATCCACCAGATATACGGGCATTGCCGCAGATGTCACCGAGTTGATCGGACAGACGCCGGCTGTAAAACTCAACAGGCTCACAGGCAGCGATTCTGCTGACGTATATGTCAAACTGGAATATTTCAATCCAAGCGGCAGTGTCAAGGATCGTGCCGCTTACAACCTGATCGTCCAGGCTGAGCGGGCAGGGCTGCTGCTTCCCGGAGCAACCATCATCGAGCCGACCAGCGGCAATACCGGCATCGGTCTTGCCATGAATGCAGCTGCCAAAGGATATAAGGCCATTCTCGTCATGCCTGACAATATGTCCAAGGAGCGCATCAACATTCTGAAAGCCTATGGCGCAGATGTTGTGCTCACTCCTGCGGCTGAACGGATGCCCGGGGCCATTCGCAAAGCGAAAGAGCTTCACGCTGACATTCCGGGAAGCTTCATTCCTCAGCAATTCGAGAATCAGGCTAATCCGGACATTCACCGGGTTACCACTGCTCCCGAGATTATACAGCAGATGGAGGGCAAGCTGGATGCCTTCATTGCAACCGCGGGCACAGGCGGCACCATTACCGGAACCGGTGAAGAGCTGCGCAAGCAGCTGCCGGATATCCGGATCTATGCGGTGGAGCCCAAAGGTTCACCCGTGCTATCCGGCGGTGAGCCCGGTCCCCACAAGCTCGTCGGTACAAGTCCGGGGTTCATACCGGACATTCTGAATACCGACGTGTGGGACTCCATTATCCAGGTGTCCGATGAGGATGCACTGGATACCATGCGGCAGCTTGCTGCCCAGGAAGGGCTGCTGCTCGGCCCTTCATCTGGCGCTTCGGCCTGGGCCGCACTGCGCATTGCGCGAGAATTGGGGCCAGGCCACCGAGTGCTCTGTATTGCGCCGGATACCGGGGAACGGTATTTGAGCATGGGTATTTTTTAAAACAACATAATCTGTACTCCTAAAAGGCTGCCCCTTAAGTCATCATGTTGACCGAGGGCAGCCTATTTGCGTTCACTTACGCCATGAACCTGATACACGCTTAGCTAGGAGTAAGGGAAACCCAACTTCAGGCACCCTCAGTATCAAAATAAAAATAAGCTCTTGCTCCCTACAGATGATTTTATCCGCAGAGAACAAGAACTTATTTCAATAAGGAATCATTTTAAGAACATTTAACCTAAACCAATCAGTGTGTTAACGTGGTCCACTCCACACCTTTGGGAAGCAGGGCAGCAATGCGGTCTTTGGCTTCCTTTTTGGTATACAGCGATTCATCGAGAATAACTGCAGAACCCGAGTCACTACTTGTGCGAATCAAACGTCCCAGACCTTGCTTCACGCGCAGCAGCATATATGGAAGATCAATCTCTTCGTATGGTGCCGCCGATGCACTGCGTTTAGCATTAAATACAGGATCCTGCGGAGGATACGGAAGCGACCAGATCAAGACATTGGATAATGAAGGGCCCGGAACGTCCAGTCCCTCCCACAGATTGACGGAGCACAGCACACTCTCCTCATCCTGCTGGAACGCTGCAATCAGATCACTAATCTCCCGGTCGCCTTCGTACATGAAACGCAGGCCCTGCGCTTCCGGAACATGAACGATGTCCTGTTTAAACGTTCGCAGCTCTTCCATGGTACGGAACAGAATAAGCGCACGGCCGCCACTTTCCTGAACCATCGACACAGCGTCACGCATCCGATTTTCGTTCTCCGGGTGACCTGGTACAGCTTGATCTGTAATTTTCATCTGCATTTTATCCGCATAATCATATGGAGAAGCAACCGAGAACGATACAAAATCATCAATTCCCAGACTGTCCGCCACATAACGGAAGGAGTTGTCTACAGACAAGGTTGCAGAAGAGAATACAATTGGAATCCCGGTATTGAACACGCGTTCGTTCAGGATTTCTTTTACCGTGCGAGGCATGATGGACAGTGTCGTCTCGTCCTCATTCTCTTCAGCCCAGCAGATGTAACCATCTTCCTTGCGGAACAGAGACAATGCCGTCTGGATCATATCAAGATGTTCTTCCACTACTCTCATCTGATAACCATCCAGCGAGAATAGTCCGCTCTCAAACACCAATTCTTCACCGATGGCATCCAGCACACTGGTCAGACGTTCAATTTCACGCAGCAGCGGCGCTTCTACCCGAACTTCCTTCCGTTCTGAGCCTGGAATCGCCACCGTATACGTATCCAGCAGTCTAAACAGTCGCTCACTGCTCTCAATCGCTTCGTCCACACGCTCTGCTAGGGATTCACGAATCTCCCCTTCCAAAAGCCGGGTCACCAGTTCCTCGAAGATGCGGTGTTTCAGTTTGTAGCTGAGTGCGTTCAGCGCTGCCTCTTCCAGCAAATGCCCTTCATCAAATACAACCGAGCTGTGATCAGGCAGCAGCGGCAGCTGTCCCTCGCGTTTGCGGGCCTCGTAGGTCCACACATGCTCCATGTAGTAATCATGGGAACAGATGATGATGTCCTTGGAGCGGCGATAGTGGTCACGCGATAGCGTCAGGCCGCAGCGCTGTCTTTTTGGACAAACAAAGCAATCCTGAAATGGGTCCCAGTTGATCTTGTTCCACTGGCGATCGTTCAGGTGCGGATACTGTTTGCGGTCACCATAGGGATGGAAAGCCTGAAGCGTTCCAGGTGTATTCACGAAATCCGGCAGGCTCTCATGCACTTCTTCAATAACAGGTGCATCCTCATCCGCGAATCGCACCGCACTTAATTTGTTCAAACAAACGTATTGATCTGGTGATTTACCGAGACGAGCGTCCACCTGAAGATCCAGATGTTCAGCCAGCTTCGCAATATCTCCGCCCGGCTTCACCAATTGTTCAATCAATGACTCATCGGCGCAGGCAATCACTGCCGGTTTGCCCGTATAACGTGCATAACAGACTGCATAGAGCAGGTAGACTAACGTCTTGCCTGTCCCTACACCGGCTTCAGCCATAATGGTCTTTTTATCTCCATAGGCCCGTTCGAGCTGGTACGCCATAAAAATCTGTTCATCCCGTACCTCGAAGCCGGATTCAGGCAAAATATCGTAAAAAACATCGGCCACCCATTCTCCCAAACGGGATACAAAGGGCTCTGCCGGGTCATATGCAAAAGGATAACGTTGTGTAGACAATCCTTGGTCAGCCTCCATTCTTATACAAGCGGTCCTCAACATTTTCCGTTCAAAAAAGGCCGCTGGGCAAAAGTTAATTATCTCACGCCATGAGGTAAGTGACAAGCTTTTTTTACTACAATACATGTATAGAACAAGAATGCAGGGAAAATATATATTCGAATCCATCAAAAGGAAAGGCGGTGCTCCATGAATCATCATTCTTCACAATCAGAGCATTCCCCAGACACGGCACAAGAGACATTAACGGATCGTCAGGGCCATCCCGTCACGGATAATCAGAATGTCCGAACCGTCGGCAGCCGGGGACCGACTACGCTGGAGAATTATCATTTCCTCGAAAAGATTACGCATTTTGACCGCGAACGTATTCCTGAGCGGGTGGTGCATGCACGCGGTGCTGGTGCTCATGGCATTTTCGAAGCATACGGAACAGCCGGTGATGAGCCTGTATCCAAATATACACGTGCTCGTCTGTTTCAGGAGAAAGGCAAACAAACCCCTGTGTTTGTCCGTTTCTCCACGGTAATCCATGGTGGGCATTCGCCAGAGACGCTCCGTGATCCGCGCGGCTTCGCTGTGAAATTTTATACCGAAGACGGCAACTGGGATCTTGTTGGCAACAACCTGAAAATCTTTTTCATTCGTGATCCGCTGAAATTCCCGGATATGGTACATGCCTTCAAACCGGACCCGTTGACCAATGCACAGGACATGGAGCGGTTTTTCGACTTCGTTTCGCTTAGTCCTGAAGCTACCCATATGGTTACGTTCCTCTTCTCCCCATGGGGAATACCGGCCAATTATCGCCAAATGCAGGGATCGGGCGTCAATACATACAAATGGGTAAACCAAGAAGGCACGGGCGTGCTCATTAAATATCACTGGGAACCCCTGAAGCAAGGGATACGGAACCTGCTGCAAAAAGACGCCAGCGAGATTCAGGGACAGAATTTCAACCACGCCACCCTGGACCTGTATCATGCGATTGAACAAGGGGATTACCCGGAATGGGAGCTGTGCGTTCAGATCATGGAAGACGGCGAACATCCGGAGTTGGACTTCGATCCACTCGATCCGACCAAGCTGTGGCCGCCAGAGCAATTTCCGTTTTTGCCAGTTGGAAAAATGACCTTGAACCGCAATCCCGAGGATTACTTTAACGAAGTGGAACAAGCTGCGTTTGGCACAGGGGTTCTCGTGGATGGGCTGGATTTCTCAGATGACAAATTGCTGCAAGGGCGCACCTTCTCCTACTCGGATACCCAACGTCACCGGGTTGGAGCGAACTATCTGCAGCTGCCTGTGAATGCTCCCAAAAATCGCGTAGCCACCAACCAAAGCGGTGGTCAGATGCAGTACAAAGTTGATCGTGCACCAGGACAGAATCCGCATGTGAACTACGAGCCTTCTTCTCTGGGTGGTCTGTCCGAAGCAGCTCCACGCGGCAAGGAGCATGAACCTCTTATTGAAGGTCGTCTGGTTCGGGAGAAAATTCCGCGTCCTAACGACTTCGGTCAAGCCGGGGATACATACCGGGCGTTTGAAGATTGGGAGCGAGACGAATTGATCAGCAACCTGGTCGGTGCGCTCTCCAAATGTAAACCGGACATTCGTGAACGCATGATCTCACACTTCACTCAGGCGGATGCCGACTACGGTCGTCGTGTAGCTGAAGGACTGGCAGCTGTGCCGACGGATGACAGTGCGGCGGTTCAGCCAAAACATGAGCAAGGTGTGGAAGAAGCATCCCGGCGCGGACATGAAGCTGATCCCTACTAAAAGTCGAAACAAGGGCAGCTGGTGACAGAAGAAATTAGCATGTAGTACCGTATCAAAATTTATCTTGGATCTGACCACCATGGCCAGTGCCCCAATAGTTCAACTGCCTAATGCAGCTGCTATCGGGGCTTTTTTTGATTTTTACCCACGGACAATTAATCTTCCAATCAAATCTGTGCTTTCCAAATTTAATTTAAGATTGTTCAGGTTCATTTCGGTGGATCAATCTTGTTTTCATGCCATTTTTTCATCCAGTTGACCCCTTCCTCTCGTTCAATTCAGACGATTGCTCGTTAAATTAAGGCGATCTGCCAATGTAAGGATTATGCATCACCTTTTAAATAGCAACACTTGAGACCTCGACGTCTGACATGCCGGCTTGTGTAGCTGACCCAATGAAATGATTATTGTTGATAACGCTTACACGTTTTACGATGAACCTATGCCTTACCGAAAATCCCTATCCCATTAACCAAGGAGGTTTTACAATGAAATGGTTCCCTTCTGTTTCTACTTATCCATCTGTACGCTCTGAACGTTCATGGAAATCAAAAATGGCTTATCTGTGTTTGAGTACCGCTTTTCCTCTATTGCTATTAGGTGGTGGATTAGCTGGTGCGATGGAACTTACAGAAAGTGGTGTGCAAAATTCGTCTGAACAGTCAGCCGCAACAACTCCTGCTGCACTCGCTGCTGGTGATTTATATGTCGCTCCTAACGGATCATCAAACAACCCGGGAACGCTAGCAAGCCCGACTACACTTGCGAATGCACTGACCCAAATCGCTCCGGGCAAAACCATCTTTCTGCGCGGCGGAACCTATAATTTCTCGGAAACCGTTACGATTGAGCGAGGCAACAGCGGCACGTCTGGACAGCGCAAAAATCTGGTTGCTTACGGAACGGAAAAGCCTGTCTTCGATTTCTCGGCCCAAGCCTTTGCGTCCACGAATCGGGGCTTGCAAATGTTCGGGGATTACTGGTTTGTTAAAGGGCTCGAAGTGAAAGGGGCAGGCGATAACGGGATCTTTATCGGGGGCAGTTACAACCGTCTGGAGCAGATCGAGGCTCATCATAATCGGGATACGGGAATTCAGCTGGGACGATATGCTTCGACCGCCGCCAAGAGCGAATGGCCTGCTTACAATGAAATCATCCGATCCTACTCTCACGATAATTATGATCCCGACAATGGCGAGGATGCAGACGGTTTTGCCGCGAAATTGACAGTAGGCCCGGGCAACCTCTTCGATGGCTGCATTGCAGCCTACAATGTGGATGATGGATGGGATCTATACAGCAAAACGGATACGGGTGCGATTGGTGTTGTCACGATTCGTAACAGTATTGCGTACGCCAATGGCGCTACGTCGGACGGTACATCCACCACCGATAGTGATGGGAACGGCTTCAAGCTGGGCGGCGAGAAAATCGCCGTGAATCATATTGTGGAAAACAGCATTGCCTTCAATAACAAAAAGCATGGCTTCACATATAACAGTAATCCCGGCTCCATACAGATGAAAAACAACACGTCTTGGAACAACGGACAGAGCAATTTTGCCTTCGACGTAGGCACCCATATCTTCACCAACAATCTGTCCTTCCAGGGCGGCGCCAGTGACAAAACAAGCGGAACGGACGTCAGCAGTACCAACGTCTGGTGGAAAAACAAAAAGAGCGTAAATGACAAAGGCCTGCTCGCGAGTGCAGCCGACTTTATCTCCCTCGTGCCTTCGGTAACCCGCAGCAGCGATGGAACACCTGTCCTGGGCAATTTCCTGAAGCTTGCTGCAGGGAGTGATCTGATTGGCTCAGGTACGCCATCCGGTACAAATATTGGTGCAAGATAAGTGGTATGTCGTTTTGAGTTAGAGTAAAATGAAACGGTTTAAAGACGAACCCCCTTCACGATGCCAGCCGAATTTGCTGGTGTTGGTGAAGGGGGTTTTTGAGTTGCTGTACACATCCCGTTGACCTATGAATTTTCGCTATTTCTCCTTTGGATATATAAATACATAATTACTCTCATCCGACTTCTCTTCGGAGAAAACAAAATCTAACCGATCAAAGTTTCGGATCTCCTGCACATCTGTAATCTTACGCTCTGCCATGTACCGTACCATCTCACCTCTAGCCATTTTCGCCCGGGTTGCCTTTTCAACCATCTTCCCATCGACCATTTGACCAAACACACAAGTGATAAATCTGGTTTCCTCGCTCAGAAAAGGAGTGATGTTTTTGCTGTACTCTTTGGAAGCCAAATTTAGAATACAATTGCTTTCTGATTGAAGCTGATCTGCAAGTTTACTACCCCAAAAATGATAGAGCGAGCTAAAGCCTGGACCTTGGAGTTTGCCTTGCATCTCCAACCGATAAGGGGTAACCCCGTCCAAAGGCCGTAACATGCCATAAAAACCGGATAATATGCGCAAATGCTGCTCCAGATACGCCAGTTCTTCATGCTGAAAAACATCTGGCGCCATATATTGATACTGAATGCCCTCATAGGCATAGATTGCTGGCGTAAGATTGTCCTTTAAATTCATTTTCCGAATCCGCTCCACATTCAGCTCGGCGATTGTATCGTTACACTTCCACAATGCTTTGAGTTCGTCATAGGTTAACTTTTGAAGCAGACTTAGTAATTTTTCCGACTCATTTATAAAATGCGGCTGCTCACAAGCCATAAGATCGGTATCGATCTTCATCTTTTTTGCAGGTGATATGATAATTCTCATTATGCTGATCCATCCTTAAACTGCTGTTGTTTTTGTCGTTATTCATTGTACAGGAAAGGTTAGATGATTCCAATGCGAAAGAAGTTCATTCCCATAGTGGTGCCGTTGAACAGAACTAAAAAATGAACAAACCAGTCCACAAATGGATTGGCTTGCTCATTACCTTCATATGCTTCTCATAGACCTACGATTGTATGTCTGATAACAGCTAACTGTCCATTGAGTCCTTTTAGCCATAGGAGGGACGATCTTGGTCTTTCCATATTCCATATAATTCATCAGCAATTAAATGATGTTTGGGCATGATCATTATGAACGTGTGGAATGCCACTTGGAGCTGGTTCAGTTATACCCACGTAATGATGGAAATGGTCAACATCAAAAAGGATGTATCTCCTTCAAAGGGATGAACATGAACATTGACTGGCCTTCTATCCCAAGATGTAAGAAAAAGTTATGTGAATGTCCGGAATCAAAGTCATTGTAATAAAAAACAAATCCAGTTATTTTTTTCATCAAATACCCCTATATTTTAATGCATGATCTCTTTCTTGTTTACCTTCATGCCAGACAATGACTGATCAAACATGTCAAGAATAAACAAGAATCGTTCGGCTTCACGAAAAACGTGATCTGCTAATAAGGGGTGAATAATACTTTTGATTCGACACTCGTCAATTAAGTCGCGCGCAGTCTTCTTAAAATCTCGCAATGATTTGACCGAAACGCGGTTTTCATCAACAAATTGACTTAGTAATGGATGGGTTTGCGATTGTGGACGCATGGAACTTAAATCGATGGCTTGAAACATCAGCGTATCAAAATCTTGACTAAATTCCCTTGCTTGTTCCACTAATTTTCGCTCGGATGGATCAAGCAGATGACCTATAAATTTGGCATGGTCTGCCATGATTTTTAGGAAAAAGACATTTTCATCAATAATCGCATCAGGTAATGGTTCAAGTCTCCCGCTATTGAGTTCCTCTAACCGATTTCTAAAGTAATTGGCTTCTCGGCTAACATGATCTACAAGCAAAGGGAAATTGGTTCCCCCAGGAAGTTGACACCGTAGTATAAGCCCAAGTACCTTTCTCTTAAATGCCCAAATGTGTGCAGCGGCATTGTGAACTTCTGAATTAAACTCTCTAATTGTCTGGGGATCGGTATCTGCTTGAAAAGAATGTGATCTTCTCTCAATCTCCTCAAAGATAGCATGGAACTGATTAGCCTCATTAATTAACTGCGTATCTTCACACCTAAATCCTAGTCGAAGAAAAAGGGAATGTTCTTTCATAATGCGTGACCAAAAACGTATCTCGTCTAATGATCTGACAACAAAAGGATCCGACAAACCATATCCCACCTTTCGGCACACTTAATAAGCAGACTATGCCTTGATAGCAGAGTATATGGGGATGGTACGTTTCAATATGTTATCGGAAAACAAAAATTCAAGATTATGAAGTAAATTTATAAAAGCCTTCCAAGTTATGCCTACTGAGTCAGGATAATTATCAAGTAAAGTATCACGGTAAACCCGCCATGTGGATTCAACATAGGGTCATGTTAGAGTCAATTTGTGTTCAGTTGTACTCGATTCAGGGACGCGATTTCACACTAAACACGTAAAAAGACGGATACCAATGGATCCGCCTTTTACCCTTTTCAGATTTATTAAAAACGTCGCGTATTTTACTTTTTTGTCTTTTTAGGAAGTATTCCTACTGCCCTTGCAGCAGCTGCACTTTTTTCTACAAACGCAACTGGATTATCAATTGATTCCCAGTGGATATATTTGAATTGAATGTTTTGGAAAAGCCAGTGATTATGAATAGCAGTAACTTTGATACCTCTCTTACGTAATTCCGAGACAAAAGGATTGATTTCACTTTCTAGTATTACGGTTTCCCCCAAGTTAAGAGTGCGCCCACGGGAGTCACGAGATTCTACGGATAATGCAAATGGTAATGTTAAAGGGGATCTACTGCGTCGACCTAAAATCTTAACCTTTAGATTCCGCAAAGTCTGAACAACGCAAGCTGGTTTATTCGCTGCTACCTGTCCACCAATAATTTTGGCTAAACGCGCACATAAAGCTTTTTCAATCATATCAACCACCTCCTCTGAATTTAACGAACAATATATACTATGATTAACAATTTTAATTTGATAGGAACATTTGATAGAGGATATTTGTATATTTTCCACATGCGTAGTACTAGGCGTCAAAACCACAAAAAACCCGGCAACGCTTCTGCATTCAGCAGGGCACAGCCGGGGTTCATTATGATATTCAATTATTGTCCTGCATTTCTCAACCTATCTTACTGTGTAAAATCATGCTGCCCAATTGTCAGGAGTGTCGGCCTGCTTTTGCTCCATAGGGAAGTTGCGATCTTCGGATTGTAATAATAGAGCGCACCATTCGTCGGATCAGCACCATTCAGAGCTTTACGCGCTGCCCGGTAGGAGGTCAGCGTCGGCTTTTGATTGAACTGACCATCATCAATTGCAGTGAACTGCCCTTTCTGGAAAATCACCTGCGGGATGGATGACGGGAATGCATTGGATTGCACCCGATTCAAGACGACCGCCCCTACAGCAACCTGTCCTTCAAAGGATTCCCCGCGCGCCTCCCCGTGAATTAGCTTCGCCAACTGGCGCAGCGTCTCGCCTTCGGCTTTGGCTTTCTTGTTCAGCCTATTCAGTGTCGCCGGGCCTGCGATTCCATCCGCACTCAGCCCCTGTGCCTGCTGAAATTTGCGTACAGCGCTTTTGGTAATGGAACCGTAATATCCGGTCAACCCGGCTTTGAAGTATCCCAGATCCCGCAATTGCTCCTGCAATTGCAGCACATGCTCACTTTGAACGCCCTTCTCCAGCTTCTGTGCTCCCGCAGATGGAGCTGCCATCGTGAGACCAAGAGCAATCGCAAAGGCACCGAGAAGTACACTGACTCGTCCTGCTCTTTTGCCAGCCTTTTTCCCCCTCTGATGAGTTACTGTCCGGCTCACGGTGATCGGTTCCATGTTGCCAGCACTTTTACTTAATTCTAACCTATAGGCCCTGATCAGTTCATTAGCACATTTCGTTCCACTCACATTATGCTTTTTAGCCATTTTATTCGTTTGATCCATTTTACTATTATTTTTCATGATTCAATTAACCTCCATTATTCTGAGTCCAGACCCCACTTTCCCCCTGAACCCTCCCTTATGGACATCCCGAGTGTCATTATAGAATATCGCCAAAGTGCCGTCTATCGGACCGATGGAGCATGAAAAACAGGGCCTTGCATATAGCAAAAAGAGACATGAGCCCATGGTCATATCAGGGCTATGCCTCTTCTTGTATCAACCTCATGCCGCTTGTCCAGCCTCCATTTCTGTAGGCAGGCAGACCCGCACAAAAGTTGCGCTTGAATTTATTTACATCTACTCTGCCAGTTCCTGACCCTTCGTTTCCCGGCCAAGGAACAGTACAGCCGCTGCACCAATCAGGATCGTCACGAAGAAAATCGTGAAAATCAGGCTGATGGCTACCTCACGCTGAACCAGCATACCGACCATCAATGGAGCAAGTACGCCCCCGATGCGGCCGACTGATGTGGCAAGACCCACACCTGTCGAACGAACCGAATCTGGATATAGTTCCGGACTATACGCGTACAGACCGCCCCATGCCCCCAGATTGAAGAAAGAAAGACAGATACCTGCGGTGAGAATCGCCGCTTCGGTTGTTGCGAGACCAAAAGCAATCGCACTCACTGCCGTCAGTGTAAGATAAACAACGAGGACGAATTTACGTCCGTACCGCTCGATAAAATAAGCCGCTGTAAAGTAACCTGGCAGCTGTGCCAAAGTCATAATCAGCACGTACTGAAAGCTTTTGACCAGCGTGAAGCCTTTGGCCATCACGACGGAAGGCAGCCACAGGAACATGCCATAATAGGAGAAAATTACCGTAAACCACAAGATCCAGAGCATGATGGTTGTCCGGCGATGAGGAGCAGACCAGACTGCAGCCACTTTCTCCCGGAACGTTGTCTTCCGGATGGTCTTGTTTTGCTTGTAACGCGGCGGGTCCTGAATGACACGGCGCAGATACAACGCGTAGAATGCCGGAACGGCACCAATGGCAAATGCAATTCTCCATCCGTATTCCGGGATGACAAAGTTGGCAATGAGTGCCGATACAATCCAGCCTCCAGCCCAGAAACTCTCCAGCAGCACGACGGCACGGCCGCGTTCTGCCGTTGGCATGGACTCTGATACAAGCGTAGAGGCTACAGGCAGCTCGCCACCAAGCCCAATTCCAGCAATCAGGCGCAGTACGCACAGTACGGCAAAGCCGGTCGCCAGTGCAGATAAACCGCTCGCAATGGTGAAGGTTAACAGGGTCCACATCAAAATGGCCTTACGGCCAAAACGGTCAGCGAGTGCACCCGCAAGCAATGCACCCAGCGCCATACCGATCGAGTTGATACTGGTCAGCACACCGACTTGTCCGGGACTGAGGCTCCATTCCTTGGCAAGAGCTGCAACGATGAAGGAAATCATGCCGACTTCCATTGCATCAAACAGCCAGCTCATCCCGGCACTGAACAGCAGCTTGCGCTGCTTGGGATTCCGCAACACTTCCAGTTTAGTCATAACGATAGCTCCTTGATCTCTATGTAGTCATTCTGACACTAAACCATTATTATGCAGAATGATCCAGAAATCAATGAAAAATACACTCTCCTCCACGTCACCATCCAATAGCTCACCCCTTGAGTGAACCCGCTGTCAGACCTGCAACAAAATAACGCTGGAGCAAAATGAACAGCACAATCATCGGAATGGCTGTCACCAGTACTCCTGTCAGCATCATCGGATAGTTCGTCACGTACTCCCCGCGGAACTGCATAAGTGCCAGCGGCAACGTCAATTTGGACTTGCTGCTGAGCATGAGCATCGGAATGAGCAGATCATTCCAAACCATGACCAGCAGGAACGTAGCTGTAGCCGCAAGTGAAGGCGCAGCCAGCGGCAGCGCAATCCGTGTATATAGGCGCCACTCGCTTGCCCCATCCATGCTGCCCGCCTCCAGAATTTCGGCATTCAGCATGCGCATGAAACCCGTCAGCATGAATACGGAGACAGGCATCAGCATGGCGGCCGATACAATGATCAGGCCCGTCAGACTGTCCGACCAGCCCAGCGTGCGTGTAAGAGAGTAGATCGGCAGCATGCTGACCTGGGAAGGAACAATAAGACCAGCCACAAACAGGCCAAACACAATCTTACCCACACTTCCGCCCCAGCGAACAATGGCGTAGGCAATCATGCTGCTGAGCAACAGCTCAATCACCACCGTACCCAGTGTCACAACAAGACTGTTTCCGAAATATTGCCACATCGGCTGATTGCGAAACATGCCCGTAACGTTATCCCATGTAAACGGATCAGGCCAGCTGAACGGACTGGTGAAGAAGTTGCTGCTTGTTTTGAATGAGGATACAAATACGAAGTACAGCGGCACAATGATCAGCAGCGCGTACACCAACAAAATCAGGCGATTGAACCATTTTAGAAACATGTGAACTCCCTTCTGCCTCTTGTGCGAGCACGTTCCGGCATCAATAGCTTACCCGGTCGGCACGCAGTGCCTTGAACTGCACAAACGTCAGCAAAGCCAGCAGAACCAGGAAGATCATCGAACCCGCAGAAGCGAGGCCAAATGAATAGCTGCCAAAGGCGGTATGATAAATATACGTCGTCAAAATTTCAGTCGCGTAGTTCGGACCTCCGTCCGTCATGGTGAAAATAAGGTCAAAAGCCTTAAACGATTGGATCGTTGTATAGGCAACGACAATCGTAGCCGAAGGGGCAAGCAGCGGCCAGGTCACCGTACGGAATACCTGCCATTTGCTGCCGCCATCCATTCGGGCGGCCTCATACAGTTCAGCCGGAATGCCTTGCAGGCCTGCGATAAACACAATCATCATTTGACCGGCATGAGCCCAGACCTGCACGGCTGCAATGGAGTAGATTGCAATTTTGGGATCGCCGATCCAGTTTCGTGCAAGACTCTCCATCCCTGCCCCATTCAACCCATAGTTGATCAATCCAATGGATGGATCATACATGAAAGCCCAGATCAACCCAACCGATACGGAAGACAAAATGGCCGGGAGAAAATACAGGGCGCGAAGTACAATCCGCGTTTTGGTGTTTCGGACGAGCAGTAAGGCCAACACAAGTGAAATAAAGGTTTGGGCAATAACCACCGTGAGCATGAATTCAACGTTATTGCCAAAAGCCTTGCGAAAGACGATGCTGCTGAGACTGTCCTTATAATTATCCAGCCCTACAAACGTATACGACGGGGATACCCCGTCCCAATCCGTAAAGGAGTAGAACAGCCCCGTCAATGTAGGAAATACGAACAGTCCCACGTACAGCAGCAACCCGGGTAACAGAAACAGGGATAGCTGAATACGATTCTTCATGACTTATTTCCCAATATGCTGATCGATGATCGCTTGTGCCTGCTGCGCGGCTTCTTTAGGGGAAGTCCCGCTAAGCACGGCCTGAATGGAGTTGGTGACTGCCTTCTGATTATCTCCGTTCAGAATGGTGAACCGTGGCTGGAACACGGTCTTTTTGTTTGCCCACTCCCCTGCAACCTGGAGTTCGGCGGAATCATACTTCACGTCATTTACGGTTACGTTCTGACCCGTCTGGTTGGCATACGCTCCAGCCACTTCGGGTTTGCTCAGAAACTCGATAAATTTCTTCGCTTCTTCCGGATGTTTGGACTTGCTGTTTACCGCAAGCATGAACGTCGTCGTATGAACCCCTTCATACTTTGCCTGATCTGCACTTACTGTAATGGGTGCAAGCAGCTTTTGCTCCAAATTCGGATTTTGCAGCTTGTTCTGAGCCAGCTGATAGGAACCACTTGCAAGCATGGCTGCCTTCTCCTGAATGAACAGCGCTCCTGCCGCCGGGTCCTTGGTACCCAGTGCATTCTGCTGGAAGTAGCCTTTATCGTTCAGCTCCTTAATCTGCGTGAGTGTTTTCACCCAGAACTCATCTGTCAGTTTCGCCTCGCCTGCTTCCACTTTGGTAAAAATGTCGTCACTTGGTGCATTATTCATCACCATGGTGTTCATGAACTGCCCTGGGCCAATGTCCGCTCCCGCAAAGGCAATCGGGATAATTCCGTTGTCTTTCAGTGTCTGGCAGAGCGCTAGGAAACTGTCCCAGTCCTTCGGCGGTGTCAGACCGTATTTTTCAAACAGCTTCACATTATAAATTGGATCGTTGTATACGAGCTGATACGGAATGGCATATTGCTTGCCATCCAGCTGGCCTGCCTCGATCAGCTTGGAGTTATAGGCAGAGAGAAAAGATGATCCAGTCAGGTCCGTGAACAATCCGGCTTTGGTAAAAGCTTCGAACTGTGCACCCGGGAAGGAAGCAAATACATCCCCTACCGAACCATCACTGATTTTGGATTGAACGGTGGATTGATACTGGTCTGAAGGAAGCGTCTGCATCTCCACATGAATGTTCGGGTTTTCCTTTTCAAATGCATCAATGGTCTTGTTCAGCGCTTCAGCATCTTCACCGCGCCAGTGCATGAAGCTGATGGTGACTTTGCCTGAACCGGAGGCACCGTTATCGCCTGCTGCAGAGTTATTCCCGCCCCCACAAGCGGACAGCAGCAATGACATGACCAGCATACTGACCAGGGGAAGGATGAATTTTTTATTTTTTCTCATGAAAGACGACCTCCTGAGTAATGTTGAATTAGGTGATAATTAAATTAATTGCTGCTAAGCTGATGCTTCACATTTCTCGTACTCCACTTGCTGCGAATGATCGGCATCACTTTCTCGCCGAATATTTCGGCTTCTTCCAGATGCGGATAGCCTGACAATATGAATGTGGTCACGCCGAGATCCGCGTATTCCATCAGACGCTCTGCAACTTGTTCTGCCGTGCCCACGATGAGGATTGCCCCGCCTGAACGAACAACAGACAAACCTGTCCACAAGTTGGGCCCTACAACGAATTGCTGTTTCTCGGACAATTCACGGAGTTCATTCTGTCTGCGCTGGTTGGTGGCGTCTGTTTCAGCAAAAGCCGCTTTCGCTTTCTCGATGGCTTCAGGTGGAACTTTGCTAATAATCTCCCACGCTGCTGCCCAAGCTTCATCTTCGGTATCACGAATGAGCACCTGTGCCCGCATCCCGTAACGCAACTGGCGATCCTGTCCTGTTTCCTGTTTCACCTGTGCGCGGATCACTTCAATTTCCTCAATCTGTTCCTGGATCCAGTCGTGCGGTTCACCCCACATAAGGAACGTGTCGGCATGCTCTACAGCCACTCTTTTGGCAATAGGTGAACTTCCGCCCAGATAAAATGGCGGGTAAGGCTTCTGTACCGTTTCCGGCATGCCTACCGGGCCTTTAAAGTTGTAATATTGACCATTAAACTCCCGATTCTCATTACTGGATGCTTCCGCATTCGATTTGGAACTACTGCCAGCAAACTCGGTCAGATTGAGTCCGGTCGATTGTGTCCACGAACGCTTCATCACTTCCATATACTCGCTCGCCCGTACATAACGTTCGTCATGGGCATGCGCCAGCGGATCTCCCAGTTCCTCCAAATCTCGGACCGAGCTGCCCGTCACCACATTAATCATGGCACGTCCGCCAGAGAGCTGATCCAGTGCAGCACCCATCCGTGCAGCGAGCACCGGTGTAACCAGGCCTGGTCGAATGGCCACCAGAGGACGAAGCGTTTGAGTATGACTCATCACTGCCGAACCGACGACCCAAGCATCCAGACATGCCCCACCAGTCGGGATCAATACGAATTCAAATCCTGCCGTTTCAGCCGTTTGTGCTACCTGTATCAAATAATCCAGGCTCGGCTCCCGTTCCGGGGCGACCCCAACATATTTTCCGTCTCCAGCCGTTGGCAAAAACCATCCGAATTTCAATTCTTCGTGTTCGCTCATACAAGTCATTCCTCTCTGTTGATAAATTGGACTACTGAATTGTTACTCTCCCACTACGGTTACAGAAAACCTTTCGATCACTCTTATCCCCAGATTTCTTTGGAATTCCCTTTCCAAGGGAAAATCCGGTGATAAAGGCGCACGCTTCGCTTCTCCAGGCCTTTTCTGTCCCCTCCGTTATCGTTTCATTCTTACATTTATAAAACATAAAACCGATTAATTAACTTGGTTTAATAGGTATGGACATCATATCAATTGATTTGTCTGTGATCAATGTCATTTTACGACAACTTAATTTTGTCATTTTGTGGTCATCTTACAGGAATAAGTCATCCTGTTCTTGAATATGTACAAAACCCACCTGTATAATAGGTTATAATGCCAACTTACAAACATTAGAAATCAAACTTATTTTAAAGAGGTGTTCCTGATGATGGAGAGCATGAAGGAGGACCACCACGAGTTTTTGGATATTATTTTTTTTACTCCGTCCGAATTCGAGAAAGCTGGTGGAGCCTGGCCTATACGAATTGGACGTAATATCGCCAAGAACAATTATCATATCGGCCCTCGTACAACGCCCTATCATTACCTGCTGTTTGTCCTCGAAGGAGAAGGTACATTTATACAGAACGGACAACAGTATCCCCTCAGGGCCCGGGATGCATTCTGTCTGTTTCCGCATGTCACCCATGAGTATTGGACTGATCCCAAGGAGCCGCTTCAGAAGATCTTTATCGCCTTCGATGGTACCCATGCAACCGAACTTCTCTCGCGGATTGGACTTACGCCGGATGCTCCTCACCGTTCCGGTATACTGACTCCGGAGACGGCTAGTGGAATGCGTGCTTTTATGGAGGAAGTTCGCAGACCTCAGGGGGGAGCAAGTGACCTGGGACGCCTCACCCGGTTTCTCGGTCTATTTGATCGCGTTTCCCGTACCTCTGCCGTCAAGGGACTGCAGCCGGATGCGGCTATCCCCTGGCTGCAAAAAGGCAAGGAATACATGGATATTCATTTTGCCGGAGGGATCACGGTAGAGGGCGTGTCTGCTCATGCGGGGGTGGACCGAACTCATTTTGCCAAACAATTTCGCAAAGCGTACGGGTTGTCTCCGGTGCAATACATTCAGCAGCTCAAAATGGACCAGGCCAAGCGCCTGCTCGTCCAGACTCCTTTAACCTTGACGGAAGTAGCGCATTCGGTCGGTTATCCGGATTTATTTTCCTTCTCCAAAGCGTTCAAAAAGCAGGTGGGTCTGCCACCCAATCGGTATCGTACAGGCGAAAACGGTAAAAGTTGATTATCGTGTCAGATGCGGCAAAAAGCGAATAGCAAAAGAAAAAGGCAAGTCTCCATTAACCGGAAACTTGCCTTTTTGCTATCCTGCCTTTCCCATACAGTCCGTTACTTCTCCTCATCACTTTTGCGAGCCAGAGGAAGTCCGTTTTCCTTCGCGTACCATGCTTCATAATGATGCACAGCGACTCCAGCAAAGGAGGAATGAGATGCGGCCAGGTCAAACACCTTGGCGATCTCTTCATCCATATTGCTTATCGATTTCCGGAAAAAGGTCAGATGCTCGCCCTCATGCGTATCGGCCAGCTCCGCTCCGATCCATACGTCCTTGTCGAGCTCATCCGCTTCATTCAGCTCTTCCTTCGACAGGTCATACATCTGCTGACCACTATCCCGATAGGCCATGATCGCAACGGCATCAAACTGGGAAATGACCCATCTGCTGAACGTTCCTCCGCCTTCGGATGCCTGACGGGCATCCAGCCAGAACGGTATGGCTGCACTCATATAGAGTCCCGCATCCTTACCCGCTTTCGTCCAAGCCTTCATATTCTCACTCCACTCTGCAATGACGCTGTCCTGCTCATTCTCCCAGCGCTGCAGTTGGTAGGGCTCCACATCCAGCTGAATACCTTCAAAACGCTCATTTTTGGCCGAAGCGGCATTATACGCACGGATGCGCTCAATGAAAGCGAGTCCCTCTTCCTGTTTGTCCTTGTAGGCCCAGTCCGCATGACCATTCAGCGCATGTACCTGGATCTCTGCCTGCCGGGCAGACGCAATGAATTTGCGATACGTATCATCCGATACCTCATCCTGCATCTGCAGGAAAATGACATCAACACCCTGCTCCTTGGAGAAGGAGATGATATCCGGGGTCTGTTCTGCGATGATGGAAGCATCCCACAGCCAGGTCGCTTTTTTCTCCTCTGCCGAAAACCATTTGAACAGCCAGGGCAACAGCAGCAAACAAAAGGTCAGCGCGAGCAGAGCCCATTTTGTCCTCACCGACATCCTGCCCCAGCGAATCATGTTGTTTCTCAGACGAGCAACGCTTCACTTGGTTCCAGCACAGGATGCTGAACCGAGTGTCCAATTTTGTAGATGTGCGGCTGTGTGTATGTCCGGAACGCATTGCGTGTATCCAGAATCGGCACACCCAAATCGGCAATATCGCTATATGGCAGATCTCTGTGGTTGGTAATCAGCACGATGCAGTCATACTTCTTGAACTGCTCCAGGTTGAATGCTTCGCTGTACACCGTATCGTCATGCTTGTCACGGAAGGAATCGGCATATGGATCGTAGTAGCTGACATTCGCTCCGCTTTCCTTGAACAGTTCATATACTTCGAGTCCTGGTGACTCACGCAGGTCTGCAATATTCGGCTTGTACGACATGCCGAGCAGCAGGATGTTGGAGTTCCGAATAGATTTCGCGTATTCGTTCAAAATCGTTGATGTTTTGTTCAGAACATAGTATGGCATGTTGTCATTGGTTGATTGTGCCAGCTCGATAAATTTGCTGTAGAAGCGGAATCCTTTCGCTTTCCAAGACAGATACATTGGGTCAAGCGGAATGCAGTGGCCGCCGATGCCTGGGCCTGGGTAGAACGGCATGAATCCGAAAGGCTTCGTCGCCGCTGCATCAATGACTTCCCAGATGTCGATGCCCATGCGGTCACACATCATCGCCATTTCATTTACAAACGCAATGTTTACGCTGCGGAACGTATTTTCCAGCAGTTTGGACATCTCCGCCACTTTTGGTGAAGATACCGGTACAACCGTTTGTACATACTTGCTATACAGCGCCGTTCCGAGTTTCAGGCAAGCTTCCGTTGTCCCGCCGATAACTTTCGGCGTATTGTACGTGGTGAAACGTCCATTGGACGGATCCACCCGTTCAGGCGAGAAGCAGAGGAAATAGTCCTTACCGGCTTCATGGCCAATTTTGTCCAGCTTTTGCTGAATCAGTTCTTCTGTTGTACCCGGGTAGGTTGTGCTCTCCAATGTAATCAGCATGCCCGGTTTCATGTGCAGCTTGATCTGATCCACAACAGTCTCAATGTAGGATGTATCCGGATCCTGATTCTCACTGAGCGGAGTTGGCACGCAAATGCTCAATGCATCAATGACGCGCAGCATGCTGTAATCCGTTGTAGGCTGGAAACGGCCTGTTTGCATCACTTTTTTTAATTCCTCGGACGAGATATCGTGAATATAGGAATCCCCATTATAGATACTGTCGACCTTGGACGCGTCCAGGTCAATACCGATTACCGTAAAGCCTTGATTCACCATTTCCACGGCGAGTGGAAGTCCTACGTAACCGAGCCCGACCACGCCAAGCACCGCTTCTTTGTTCTCAATGGCATTCAGTAAAGTATGGAATTGTTGATTCTCCATGATATTCCCTCCAGGTTAATGTATTTGTATTGTTCCGTAAATCCGTTCGGTTGATAATCTTATTAGTGCAGGCAGCGACGAATACGCGCATCCAGCTCCACAGGGGAGAATGGTTTGGTCATGTAATCATCCACACCGCTGCGGAAGCATTGGCTGATTGTCTGTTCAACACGCTGCTCGGTCAGCACAACGATCTTCGGCGGCTGCTCGACCTCCAGGTTCTGTATATGGTGAATGAACGGCAGGCCGTCAATCCCATACAGATTCAGTTCGGTCAGTACCAGGTGAGGTGACACCTTCTCAATCAATTCAAGTGCAGCCAGTCCATCTACAGCTTCATACGTCTCATAGCCTTGCATTTTCAGGCGCAGCTGCAGAAACTCACGAACCGTCGGATCGTTATCCACGATCAAAATTCGGCCCGGCTCATCCGCCGTTTTGTCCAGCGTATAGATATGAATTTCCGACGGGTCAACCAGCTTCGCGGATTCAGCCATATGTTGAATCGTCGCCTGAGAAGGACGCTCACTATCCTTGAAGCTCGCAAGTGTAATCTGCGGCTCGGCTCCAGGAACCGTCTCCTGCAGCTCATGCTTGATGCGAAGTCCTTCATAGTGAACTTCGTTCAGCGTTAACCCAGGCAGCAGGACCGCAAGCGTCTGAGTTGCCCCATCCTTCCACATCTGGAAGGCAAACTCGCTCGTCTGCTCCAGATAGTTCCTAACCTGCTGCTCCGGCTGGGCCTGTACGCCTCCGCAATGGATGAACATTAAGCCGCATGTTCCGGCACCCGTATCCTTCAATCCCTGTTCCACACTTCGGTACACATTAACGGCAGCTTCACGCTGCAATGTTGCCGTATTAGGCATGTTCTTTTCCACCCTTCTCCCTTGGTTATCTATTCTGTTGCTGCTGTATTGCCATTAGTGCCAATCGATGTTGCCTAACGGCCTGCACCTCTCGATGCAGGCTGCGAATCAGGCAGCTTCGCTTCCCTTTTGTTCCTCGGACCAGCTCTGACGTGTCATGGTTCCCCATGAATTGTTGTTTTGCATGAACTGAATGTGTCCCTGCAATCTCCACAGAACGCCAAGCTGGTGATAGCCCACAAATTTCAGAGCAGAGTAAACCAGCATTTTGACCAGATCAGATAGCTTGTTGTATCTCCGGAACGCAATTTCTTCCAGAATCAGTGCCCCTACGCTCAGCAGATAACCGCTCACGAAGTTCAGCAATCCGAATAGAACAAGAACCGGCCACTGCGTCATATCGAGCAGCACATAACCAGCAAGAGCGATCAGACCGGTAATCCGGAAATAAGGGTTGAGCGCTTCAAAAATGACGTTGTATGGCATGGTCAGCATGCCCATCACCTTATATTTCGGGTTGAACAGCATGCCGCGGTTCTCAATCATGTTCTTCAGATTCCCGCGTCCCCAGCGCTTGCGCTGACTGGACAAGATGCGGTAGGAATCCGGTGCCTGTGTCCAGCAAACGGCTTCAGGACAGAAGGCTACGCGGTATTTCAATTTGTTTTCCAGCATATAGCGATGAAGCTTGATGATAATGTTCATGTCTTCCCCAGGATAACCATCCCGGTATCCGCCAACGGCAATAACAGCATCCTTGCGGAACATGCCGAAGGCACCCGACACGATGATCAGTCCATTCATGTGGCTCCAGCCAATCCGTCCACCCAGAAAGGCTTTGAGATACTCAATGGATTGGAACATCGGCCACATTTTGCGCGGCAGGGAGACATCCTGTACAGCTCCGTTTTCGATTTTGCATCCATTCGCTATGCGAACATCTCCGCCAATCGCCACGGTCTCTTCGGGATTCTCCATATACATGCGTGCCATGCGAATCAAGGCATCCTTTTCCAGCAAAGAGTCAGCATCAATGGAAGAAATCAGCGGATAGTGGGACAGGTTAATTCCCGCATTCAGCGAGTCTGCCTTTCCCCCATTTTCCTTGTCGATTACATACAGATCCGGAAATTCCGGATTGTGGTATATCCCGCGAATGGTTTGACAAGGAATTTTGCCGCGCATCTTGGTATCCGTTACGGGTTTCAGCCGGTATTCCTTCAGCAGCACTTTCAAAGTACTGTCACTGGAACCGTCATTCACCACGATGACTTCATACGTTGGGTAATTCAGCGTCATCAGACAGTTCACATTTTCAATAATCGTCAATTCTTCATTGTAAGCAGGCACCAGCAGGGATACTGAAGGCACCAGCTCCGATCCTGACAATGTGTTGTATTTGGAATAATGGGACCGTCTGAAAATGGTCCAGATGTTACGGAATGATAGCGCCAGAATGGAAAAATACAGCGCATTTACAGCAACGACATAGTAGATGGCTACCATGCCATAAATCAATAACAGATCCCTAAGCAGTGTAATCCCCTCCTACCGCAGCCACACCGGTGCGTCTCTTCGTTGTTCGGTTACCCGGTACAGGGGCAAAATATTGGTCATAAAGCAGTCTTCTCTTGTTATGCACAATCATCTGGTCTACCGCTTTGTGATCGGCTCCGGATTGCTTCATCGTGCTCTCAATTTGCTGCATGGCAATCTCGCGCTCAACACCGGTACCTTGTACCGCTGCCTGACACAAAGCTTCGAATCCGGGTTCGCCCAGCATGCTCAAGCTCTCGGCACTGTTATAGCGCACTCGCCAATCTTCATCACGCAGCGCTTTGCGCAGCAGAGGAATGCTGCCTGCCGCATGCTTCGAACCGAGCGCCTGAACGACCTCTGCCCGCACTTCCGGGTCAGCATCCTTCATCAGCTTCAGAATCGTCTCATCCTGAAGTGCCGGACTTGCGCTCAGATACAGCTTCACCGCTTCAGCCCGTACATCCTGATGCTCTGCACCGACCAAACGGTCGAGTGCCGGCATGACCTCCGGTACGGCTTGCCCCCACATGGCGACAAGTCCAACCTTCACAAAATCTGGATTGCGGTCTTCCAGCAGCTCAATCAGAAGCCTGCTCGTATCCAGACTGGTCTCAAGCAAAATGTCCGCAGCCAGATGATGAATCGACTTCCCTTTGGTCAATAACACTTCAAGCATGTCCTTCAATTCACCCTGACGAGTGGTGCTTCTCGCAATGGAACGTCCAATCACAAATGCCATGGGTCCAGGCTTCTCATCCTTGAGCAATTCCATCAAGCCCGGAACGGCTTCGGGACAGCGCATGCCGCCCAATCGGTAAGCTGCGTCGATCTGCCGACCATAACGAAGCCGGCCCAGTTCTTTCAGATCATGCTCTACGAATCCTGCCTCGCGGCAGAGTGCAATCAATTTGTCCCGGTACTCGCCTTTGAATTGATCAATCCACTCAATAAGCTTGCTCTGAATCACCTGTCGTTCAACCGGAGCCAGCTTGCCAGGCGGCAATCGCAGCGGACGACCTTCAGTCAGTGCCGTTTGCAGATACGTGAAGTAATCCCGCTGCTTTTGTTTGTAGAATTCAATTTTGCGCCGTTTGCCGTTATGGGACACTTTCATGGCAAACAGCAGGATCACACCCAGAGCGACAAGCGCTATGCAGATGTATAAAAATAGATAGGCCAAAGCCAAACTCGAAAACATGTGAAAAGGTCCTCCTTTATACTCATTTAATTCATCTGAGAACTTGGAATTTGTTCAAAGACTTTCTTCATTTCTTCGTAACTCAGCTTCAGTCGTTCACTGTATTTCACCTGTTCCCACGGCTGCCAGCTATACACAGGCAGGGTTTTCAAATCCAGCACGGTCTGATCACCTGCAGGCCAGGCTACGCTGCCCGTCGATCTGTCCATTAACCATGGAACCAGCGTTATGCCTTCGGTCTTCACCGTCTTAAACGACCGGCCTTCCTGCAGGGGTCCATAATCGATCACTTGCAGTGAACTTGGGTCACCAAACCCAAGCAGCATCCAGGGAATTCGCATCTCCACTTGATTGCCGTCATACTGCCAGGTCGTCAATGAATCCGTGTCGGACTGTCCGGGAGCCGTTGTTCCCCGCTTGAGGATCCCCACCTTCTCATTCATAAACGGATGAGCGGACCGGGTATCCGGCGGCGTCATCCTCAGGCTGACTGCCAAATTCCATGGATGGAAGGGATCAGCTGCTTTACCTTGCTTGTCCGGCAGCATATCGTATCCTTCCTTGCCGTACAGACGCTGGTTAAAATCATAATCCTTGGCGATCTCTACCTGGGATTCATCATCCTCTCCCAGCGTGATGACCGTTTCGAGACCGTCACTTAGCGTTCGTTCCGGAAGCCGCTCGCCAGGCTGATTGCCGCCTGCCAGCGTATCCGTCCCTATGCGGAGCACCGTTTTATCTGGATCAAACGGCTGGTCCAGCGTCATCCCAATGTACAGATAGGCCTCGTCGTGGGTCAGCTTCATTTCCTGAATGCCGTCCACTTTTCCCTGCCATACCGTAACCTCTTCTTCGTTCAGCCCAGTCCAGTCATCCAGTTTCCCGTCGATGGACAGCTGTTCCTGTTTGCCTGGGTCCATGGCGAGCAGACCGAACATTTTCTCGTTAGTCAGCACGTTTAGCCAGTAGGCCCGCCGATCAGCAGGAATTTCGAAAGGCATCGTGTTCCAGGTTTTCTTAAACCATTCATCCTGCCACATGAACAGAATCGCTCCCGCATACCCTTCGTCATAGATATCCTGGGTCAGTGAAGCGTCAATGGCTCCTTGTTCGGCCTCGTTATGTCCACCCTGATCCCTTCCTCCCATACCTAGATGAGAGATCCCCAGGGAAGAAGGTACACCATACTCCGTAACCATTACAGGCATATCGGAATACTCGGCTTTAAGCTTGCGTAAATAGCTTTTGTACGTGTTGTACTCGCCGTTTGCATCCTTGATCGTTTGAAGGGTCTTATCCGTATGGAATAAGTCCGGATAGTAGGGATACACATGGTATGCTGCAAAATATCCTCCCTGCCATTCCTCCGGCTGAATATGACGGGCATCCACACTGACGAGGTCCTCCTCATACAATGGTTCGCCTGGATGTTCCAGCACATCGGTTGTCACCCAATTGGTGAACGTCATCGGATGTTCCCATCCATACTTTTTCTCCAGAACGGCTGTGTAGTCCAGCAGCTCAGCTAACCAGTTCTCGAATGGCGAGGCATCTGCTGTCCCGGAAAAATGAACGCCCTTGTATTGCGGAACATCGGGATGTTTTTCATTCGTGTTGTCTACCATCGTGGGGTCCCACTCGGTGCCAACATGCCAGGCCATCAGATATTTACCAGCATTCTTCTTGTACTTGCCGCTGGAGGCTCCGGACTTTTCGGGAATATCCGCATCCCCATATACCGCGGTTACCGCTTTTTCAATCTCCTGCTTGAATGTCTGTTCAATGTGATCAGCATAAGCGTCCTGCTTCTCAATCAACTCTTCTTCCGGCGACCATATACCCTGTATAAAATATAACGGCTGCTCCCGGCCACGGTTATAATCGACCAATGCTGAGTAAAAAATCGGTTCGTGGACCGTATACACCCGTATGACATTGGCCCCCATCTCCTGGATCTGCTGGAACCACCTTAGGTAATCCTCTTCGGTCAGGGGAAATTCTCCCGGATAATATCCCGGCGAAGTTGCACCCAGGTTGACGCCCTTAACGAACATCTCCCTCCATGTACCATCCGGCCCGTATTCCATGAACCGGTCTCCCTCGGTCTTGAATTTCATCTCCGTGCCATTCTCGGCTGTGTAGGTAACGAGCTGAGGCTGCATGTATTGCCAGCCGGCCAATATTCCACCGGTCAGTACAACCGCTCCCGTCAACATCGTCAACATCCAGCGCTTTCTTCTTCGTCTGCTCATGGCTCCTGATTGCTCACCTCTCTATTATGCATCCTGCCTGTTTTCGTCTGAATCTGAAATAAAGCTAACAGACATGCAGCCATTCATACTGCTTGGATGTCCGCTCCGGGTAGAGATGCCAGCGGTGTGTTCTCACTATAGCGCCAAGTCTCCGCATTTGTAACTAGGCTGATGGAAGCAAACGTGAAATGCAACATTCTGCCCATAATTCGTAAAAACGACCATGAACTTGCTTTAAAAGCCTGACTGACTTCTCTGCTTCATGAATACCATTTGAGATGGTTAAAACCTAATTGTAAACGCCTTGACCTGTTGCAGTTCTCTACCCGTTAAAGTTATATGCAACGCGGTATGCAGCAGCTGTTTCTGCTTGAACACTTACCCCTTTAAACGCAAGTAATATGTTAAAGTTGCGGTCGTTTTTACAGTATTAACCATAAAGATTACAAAATTGATACTATAGTCCGATAACGCATCAGTGAAAACCCGCGGCCTATCAAGGTTTTCTGAAAAGTGCAGAAAAACAAAAAAGGACATCAGTCCCCCCTTCTAGGACTGTGCCCATTTATATTACTTTTACAAAACACGAAATGAACACCGGGTCATCACCCTGAAGTCACGAATCTCTTACATCAAATGTAAAAAAGTACATCTTATTTCCTAAATTCCGACTCTATTATTCACGTTCCATATTTGTGTCCAATTTGCAAAAAAATTCCGGTTGCCGCTTTAGATCATTCGGGATATGCTTATAAAACAGGAACACTTGTTCCAAACTGTAAATAAAATGTAAAAAAACATACGGCTGAATAGCTCTGTCTGTTCGTGAACAGCCGAATCATGGAATAAAGGAGAGACCCGCTATGTCCCGCCAAGATGGACGCGTCATTATGCTCGCAGACTGCCAGTCATTTTATGCCAGTGTGGAGAAATCGGCACATCCCGAATACAAAGACCGTCCCCTCGTCGTAGCGGGAGATCCGGCGCGCCGTTCCGGCATCATCCTTGCGGCCTGCCCTATCGCCAAATCTTATGGAATTACTACGGCCGAGCGACTGGGTGAAGCCCTTGCCAAATGCCCGGATGTTGTCGTCGTTCGCCCCCGGATGGCGGAATACATTCGCGTATCGCTGCACATCACCCGGATTCTTCAGTCCTACACAGACCTTGTTGAGCCCTACAGTATTGATGAGCAGTTTCTCGATGTCACCGGAAGCCTGGATCTGTTCG
The DNA here is from genome assembly GCF_002272715.1 of Paenibacillus sp. 7516. Taxonomy (NCBI): domain Bacteria; kingdom Bacillati; phylum Bacillota; class Bacilli; order Caryophanales; family Paenibacillaceae; genus Paenibacillus; species Paenibacillus sp. 7516. The sequence continues at coordinate 86,879 of NZ_NPBI01000021.1, read as the reverse complement.
GCAGCCCGAAGACGATTGCCCGCAGCATTCAATCCAGGGTCATGGAGGAGACGGGCGTATATATTCGGATCGGCATCAGTGATACCAAAGTGGTGAGCAAAATGGCCTGTGACTTATATGCCAAAAAAGTCCCCGAAGGCATTTGTGTACTGAATCGTAAGGACATGGAGAAAACAATCTGGACCAAACCTGTCCGGGAGATGTTTATGGTTGGTTCACGGATGGGAAAACATCTCTATAACATGGGAATTCACACCATTGGTGATTTGGCACAGACGCCGTTGTCCAGACTGAGGGAACGCTGGGGAGTGAATGGTGAAGTAATATGGCGCATTGCCCGCGGCATGGACGATTCACCCGTGAAACCCGGGACCTACACGCATCAGCAGCAGGGCATTGGACATCAGATGACGCTTCCCAGAGATTATGAGTCCTGGGAAGAGATCAAGGTTGTCCTGCTTGAGCTGGCAGAGCTCGTCTGTCGACGTTCAAGGGATAAATCACTGATGGGTAACGTGGTCTCCGTGGGATGCCGAGGGCAGGATTACGACCGCCCAACCGGCTTCTCGCGCCAGATGAAGGTAAACGAGCCGACCAACATTACGGATGAAGTCTATGATGCGGCCGCAGCGCTCTTCCTTCGTCATTGGGACGGATTACCCATCCGCCGGATCAGCGTCTCACTGACCGGGTTGGTGCCTGATTCCGAAGTGCAGCTGTCCTGGTTCGATGATCGTGAACGCAAAAGAGAACTGGAACGTGCCACAGATGACATCAAGCGAAAGTTCGGAGACACCGCCATCATGCGGGCTTCCTCACTCTGCTCGTCTGCACAGGCACAGGACCGTTCCCATAAAATTGGAGGTCATTACAAATGAGTAAAAAACTGCAGCAAAACGGACTCTTTGAGTCTTCACGCATGATGCTTCCCGAGCACCGGGAAGCTTACATTGTTCATCAGGAACAGCTTGCTCCTCGGACCCGTCCATCACTGGATGCTCAGGCAGCGGAAGAAATGTCCCGTTTGCTCAGCAATTCAATGATGCTTGGAGATGCGGTGATCATAACCCTGTTCCATGAATATGACGATATCCGGTTTACCGGACAGGTACTGAAGCTGGACCCTTCTGTCCGTACTCTCAGGCTCCTAACACAAAATGGGACCCGGGACATCCAGATGAATCTGATTATCAATGTGACACTGGCGAATGAATGACGAGCCGAAAGCAAATTCAAACGTTCAGGCTTATATCGGCAAAAGGAACTATTCCCTTTAGCAACCCTCTTTAGCGAATATTCCGCGATAGATGCAGCCGAATTTATGCATGCAGGACCGTTTTCCTACGCTTTAATAAAGCCCTCTCAGGCATGAAAACACCCATTTTCGCCGAAGCTCCTTCGGCCCAAAGAAGCAAAATGACCGATATGTGATTCATCGGCCATTTTGGTGGGTATAGGGGGAAACACTAGAAAAGACTCCAGTCAAATTCCTTGGAAAGGCGCTCCAGCAAATGCACACCCGCAATGCTGTTCCCTTTTCGATTTAGTGCCGGTCCTACCAGACCAATGCCAAATTGACCAGGAACAAGGGTGATAATTCCGCCGGATACACCACTCTTGGCAGGCAGCCCGACTTCAATGGCAAATTCGCCCGATGCATTATACATACCGCAGGTCGTCATGAAGGTTTTGGCAATCTGCACATAACGGCGTGGAATGAGCTCATTTCCGGTAATCGGATCTGTTCCGTCATGGGCAAGCACCAGAGCCATACGGGCCAGATCCGCACAAGTCACCTCGATCGAACAGTGACGGAAATAGACCCAGAGCACATCTTCCACATCTTCCTTGATTACACCATTATGCTTCAAAAAGTAAGCCAGCGAACGGTTCAAGTGACCTGTCTCCGATTCGGACCGGAAGACCTCTTCGTTATAGTCCAGCCGATCATTGTTCGCGAGCTTGCGGAAAAACTCCAGAATTCGCCGTGACTTCTCCTCCTTGCAGTCTCCCGCGACCAGGGAGGAGACCGTTATGGCTCCCGCATTGATCAGCGGATTAAACGGGATACCCGGTTCAACAAGTTCAAGCTTGATCATCGAATTGTAATCGTCACCCGTGGGTTCTTTTCCTACATTAAAGAAAACCGCTTCTTCCCCATGATCCATTAGGGCCAGAATTAGTGTGAACACTTTGGAGATGCTCTGCATCGTAAAGGGTACACCGCAATCTCCGGCAGATACATGATTGCCTTCGGCGTCCATAATATGTATGCCCAGCTCATCCTGTGAAGCCTTGAACAGCTCCGGGATATAGGAAGCGACCTTTCCCTGCCCTGTATGCAGACGACTGGTCTCCAGCCATTCCGGCAGCAATTCGTTCAGACGCTCCATTACCGTATTGCTCATCTCCATCTCCTCCATATCTCTGTGCAGCATCCTGCATCATTCCCGGCAAGCATGAGCCCCACTGCCAGTTATAAGCAGAATGTGTATATATCACTAACCTTCCGGCTTGATCGATTACCGACGCACCCGAAGATTTAATTCCAGAATCTCGCCGGGGAGTCCTTCCATATCGCCTGTCCATGTGGATACAAAGTTTTGTCTGATCAATATTCGGCGGGATGCCACGTTGGATGGGTCAATGATTGCATAGAGCACATCAATTCCTGCCGCCTGTGCTTTTAAAATGAGACGTGCCGCAATGGACGTGCCATGACCTTGGCCCCAGTATTCAGGCAAAACCATGTAGCCCATCTCCGCTCGGGACGAATCGGATTCATCCGGAATGAGTTTGGCATATGCCAACCCAGCTCCATCTGCATCTGATACCCGGTAATATCCGCAGCTGGATCCCAGATTATAATCAAGCATGGACCGGAATTGTGTCTTCGCCTCTTCCTCCGGGAGAGTACGTTCCGTAATTTGTTTCATGACTTCCATATTGGAAACCAGAGCATAATAGTCTGCAAAATCAGGTTCAGCATATTTAACGAAGTTCATCGAAATCCTCCTCCAGCTCCGAACAGATGTTGTTGCCCTTTAATTCACCTAGAGTATAGCAGAAGCACAGGATACAATGCACGCTACCCCCAAGCCATCTAGTACCACCCCGTAGTTTTTGCCTATTCCTATTGAAAAAAGCGGCCTCCGCAGAGACCGCCATTCATTTATCTAACATAACATTAAATTATAACGATATTCAAAATTCGAATTCACTCAGCTTGCCCGGGATGAAGGTTTGAGACTCATTTGACCTTCATGCTGACGTGTACGACGATTTTGACCCGGAGGTGTAATCATCAAGGCAAGCAGCAGAGAAACAGCACAGAGTATGGCAATAACGATAAACGTCAGATGGAATCCGCCCAGCAGGGCACTGATAAAGGATCCAGCCAAGGCTCCAATTCCAAATCCCTGATAGATGACGCCATAGTTTTTGCTCTGATTTTTCAGTCCAAAGTAATCCGCGACAATTGCCGGAAATACGGTAATGTTACCACCGAAACAGAACGCAACTGCAGCCACGCAGGTGAAGAACACGCCATAGGTTAGCGGAACGAGGCTTAGTGTCATGACAGCGACTGCCGTGACCAATAGTGCCCCGGCAATGACTTTCATCCGTCCTACTTTGTCCGATAAGGCTCCCAGAATGATACGCCCTGCCGTATTGAAGATCGCAACCATGGCTACAGCATTCGCAGCGGTAGCCACGTCAAGACCTGCCAGCTGTGTGCCGATGTCTTTGACGATGCCGATCAGATACAACCCGCTCATACAAGCCGTGAAGAAAATAACGAACAGCATATACGCTTCTTTGGTGCGAAGCATCTCTTTTACCGTGTACTGATGGCGAATAACTTCTTCCTGCTTCGCCCCTTCGGTCTTGCTAACGGGAGCCTGTTCACGAACAATGGCTTCACGAATCAGGAAAGATCCGGCCACAATCAGGACCAGGACGATGATGCCCCAATACATAAATGCCTGAGCAGGTCCTACAGCGCCAATCAATGCCGAGTTCACATATTTAAACAACAGACTGCCTGTACCAAAAGCACCAACGGAAATACCAGAGATGAGACCTTTGCGTTCCGGAAACCATTTGATCAAGTTGGATAACGACGTAATGTAAGCCGTCCCGTCTGCGAATCCAACCACGAATCCTGCCAAAATGTAGAGCAGTGTTAATGAAGTGACTTGAGAACTGAGCACCAGTCCCAGACCAAGAACAATCCCCGCAACACGGATCAGACGCTGAAGTCCCCACCGTTCCTGCAATCGGCCTGCAAACAGCGTAGCAAATGCGAGTGCAAAACTCGTGATGGAAAAAGTTATCGCGACCGAGCTGACGTCCCATCCGAAACGATCAGACAGCGGTTGATTAAATAAACTCCAGGTGTAGATGGTTCCAAGGCCCATTTGTACAATAATTGTTCCCAGTACAATAAGCCAACGATTCATTTTTATGGATGTCGATGCTGAATTAGGTGCTGATGAAATAGCTGCTTTCATCGTGATCTCCCCTTTGCCGATGTCATGTCTGAGCACACTGTCCATCATTTGGTGAAGGACAAAGCTGCTTTGAATGCGTTCACAAGCTAATCATACATGAAAGGGGATTCATAACACCGATTTAAGCATGAGTTGCATCAGAGACGGAATGAAATGCCTCTATATGCGCATGAGCTGCCTGAATTCCTTGACCTTGCCCCGGCTTACCGGCACTTCCGCTTCCAGATCGCGTAGACGGAGCAGATAAGTATTGTTAAACCAGGGTACAATTTCACGAATTTGAGACAGATTGACCAGGTAAGAACGGTGACAGCGGAAAAAGGACTCCTGAGGCAGTCGGCCATGAAAATCCGTAATGCTCACTGGCATCGTAAACTCACCATTTTTGGTATACACCTTCGTTACTTTCTCTTGTGCTTCCGCATAATAAATATCGGCTGTATCCGTTACGATAATGTTATCGTTTCGCAGCAGGTTAATTCGTATTCCACTTCCGGCAACAGATGCTTTAAGCGGTGATCCTTGTACGGAAGTGTCATCCGTCACTTGAGCCTGCCCATGTTCAACCAATCCATCTCCCGCATGATCGCGTTTGAAGGTATTCTCCAGCTTCAGCAGCATGGCTGCAATTCGTTTCTCATCATAAGGCTTCAGAATGTAGTCAAAGGCTTCCAGCTCGAATGCTTCTGCTGCATGCTCCTTGTACGCTGTCGTAAAGACGATGTAAGGCTTACTGGCGAACTTCCCAATATGATGGGCCAGCATCATGCCGTCCAGGGATGGAATGTTAATATCGAGAAAAATAACGTCGACTTCCTGCTCCTGCAGAAACTTCAACACATCCAGTCCATCTTCCAGACAGGCAACCACTTCAATCTGACTATGTTCTTGGATCAAATAATTCAATTCTTCACTTGCAGGAATTTCATCTTCCACGATAAGGGCTCTCATAGACCAATCACCTTGTCACGACATCTCCTTTGGGTACATCAAAAATAATATCAGTTCCTTGCTCCAGCCGCGTTATGGTTACACCTTGTCCATAAATGAGCTTCACCCGCCGATGAACATTATACAGACCAATCTGATTCCCCGGCATCCGGTCATGATAGACCTTCTCAATGATATCGGGGTTGATACCAGCACCGGTGTCACTGACTCCTATTCGTACAAAATCAGGGTACTCCTGTACCCGAATTCGCACTGTTCCAGGACCTTTGACCTTGAGTACACCATGAATGATGGCATTTTCAACCAGCGGCTGAATGACCAGACTTGGAATATGCACCGCCACCTCATCAATCTCATAGATCACGTTAAGCCTGCTGCCATAACGGGCTTTCTCAATCTCCACATAATTGCGGACCTGCTCCAACTCCTTATGGATATCGATCAGCTCATCCGAAAGCTCCAGATTGTAGCGCATATATCCCGACAAATTCACAATCAGCTCCCGTGCTCGGTCAGGCTTCGTTCGAATCGAAGAAGCAATCGCGTTCAGCGCATTGAAGAGAAAATGAGGATGAATGGTCGTCTGCAATGCCCGCAGTTCCGCTTTGTTGGCGGCTGCCTTAATCTCTTCGACCCGGGAAACTTCCATCTGAGTGGAAATAATCTGGGATAGTCCCACAGCCATTGTTTGCAGCGGATACGTAATTTTATAGGCTTTACGGTAATAAATCTTCAGTGCTCCCGTGACCTCGCTCCGCTCCTTGAGCGGAATAATCAGCAGGGAATGGATATCCGGTGTTTTCTCATCCGTCACATCATTACTGATCGTAATCTCTCCGCTGGAGATCGTCTGCTTCGTCAACTCACTAATAATCTCATTGCCAATGTGATATCGTTCTTCCCCGAACCCGACATAGGCCAGTACATTGCGAGTATCCGTAATGGCAACAGCGTCAGCCTGGATATCCTCCTGAATAATGCGACAGATGGTCCGCAAGGAATCCTCATCAATGGAGCGGAAGTAGGGCAGCGTTTTGTTCGCAATTTCCAAGGCCAGTTTGGCCTGGCGAGCTGCGATCATTTCCTTTTCCCCTTCCACACTCTGTACCAGCAGTACGATCAGTCCAATATTGACCTCACCCAGAATCATGGGCAATGCAATCTTGGATACAATGTCCGCACCGAGCGGGTCCGGATAGGAATATAGCAGAATCAGCAGCATCGTAAGTGCTTCACAGATCATCCCGGCCGCAATACCAACCATCCACCGCTTTGACTTGGGTGTGTATTTATGAATGTAACCCGACACCAGACCGGCAATGATACTCGTAATAAGACACGGAATGGCCGTAATCCCATCCATATCAATCAAATATCGGTGCACGCCCGAGACTATCCCTGTAATAATCCCTACAGGTGCTCCAAACAAAATACCACCCGACAAAACGGCAATAATCCGCACATTCACCAGTGAACCTTCCACATTGATCCCGGTATAGGTGCCAAAGATCGCAAAAGCACAGAATAACAGCGTCACGGCTGCATATTCCTGCGGCCTTAGTTTCCCCTTCTGCAAAATCTGTCTAAAACGAGGTACCCTCGATAAAAAGAATAAAAAGATAATTAGCAGCGCCGCCCGCTCAAATAAACCCAGCAGCATCGTAAACATTTCCATGAAGCCCGCTTCCTCCAAATCCATCCAAAATCAGCAATATGCCTTATGCCTTAATATTGCATCTCCAGTTTTTGTTCCCTTCTGCATGATCCCATGAATGCTCATTTTGCGTTCATCCCTTTTTTGCTCGTATGCACCAGTTTACCGCTCTGCCAAGGAGAAAGCAAAGTCATTAGGTGGAAATGAGAAGTAAACGAAATAACAGCTCTACGATTCGTTACGACACCTAACCTGATAAATATACCCGGATAGCGTGCGCTCAGTTCGTTACAACTATTTTAGCTTTTCGTGAAGCGCGTCCTGATCATGCATCACGGACGCTTGTTCTGATGTCTAAAACAACAAAAAAGGCAGTCCATAAGTCATTTTCCTGACTTATGAACTGCCCCGCTTTTTAACCAACCCACACCCCCGGTGTAGATTGAGTTTTCATAAAATGAATATTGAATAACACAGTAGCGGAGAGTGCAGAACCAATCTGGAGAAGCGAAGCGCTCGCCTTTATTCCCGGATTTCCCCATTGAGGGCGTTCAAAAAAATCCGGGAATAACAGCGATCGGAAGATGGTACTGCAATCGTAGCGGCAACGTGTGCTGTCCTGCATGCATTTTATTATCCTCAACCTACAGCGACCTCACCGAAACATCCCCCACAGCTTAATCAAATGAAACGTATTGTTGGGATCAATCTTCTGGGCGATGACGAAGGCAACGAACTGCTCCTCTTGAGCTGAGGAGAAATTTTCATTCAAGATGACAGCAGATGACTTGACCAATCTTCTAACCTTGGCCCGGTCCTGAAGGTCGGACTTCGTAATTCCGTCAATCAGCTTTTTGATGCGATCTTTGACAGCAGGATTCTTCATCTTTAATTTGATCCGCTCCACCAGCTGCGGACTGATTCCATATTGTTGGTAACTCAAAACGTACAGCACCTCCCAAAAATGAACTCACTTTCTATTCATATGACGGGAGGGCTTGTTCACTTGACTTTTTTCGCACGAATTGCAGGAAAGCAATACATCCAGGCCACAATCAATCGATCAGATCACCCTGGAATACCTGCTGCTGCTGTAAATACTCTCGCAAAGCCGTATAGTCCACAGATGTCCAGAAATTCGGATCGCCGATCAAACTGGACACATCATCCCTCGCTTGCTCCAACACGGCAAAGTCTGCAACCATATCGGCCAGGCGGAACTCCGGTAAACCACTCTGTTTGGTCCCGAAGAAATCCCCCGGTCCCCGCAGATCGAGATCGCGGCGGGATACTTCAAAGCCATCCTCCGTTTCGGTCATGACCTTCATGCGCTCCTGCCCAACCTCTGTTTTGGGATCGGCGATGAGCACGCAATAGGACGCATGGGCTCCCCGGCCAACACGGCCGCGAAGCTGGTGCAGCTGGGACAGACCAAAACGGTCGGCATCCATAATAACCATTAACGTAGCATTCGGTACATCGACGCCGACCTCTACCACTGTGGTAGAGACGAGAAGCTGAATATCGTTGCTGTAGAACGCACGCATCATTTCTTCTTTCTCCCCGGCGGTCATCCGTCCATGCAGCAGGCCCACACGATAATTCGGAAAGTTCTGCTGCATCTGCACGTGCAGATCAATCGCATTTTGAACATCCAGCTTCTCGGATTCCTCAATTAAAGGGCATATAAGATAAGCTTGACGGCCCTGATCCACTTCACGGGAGATGAATCCGAGTACACGCTCCATCATGTCATGTTTAACCCAATAGGTGGAGATCGGAATTCGTCCCTTCGGCCGTTCCGAGATCGTCGATACTTCAATATCCCCAAATGCCGTAATCGCAAGCGTCCGTGGAATCGGGGTCGCCGTCATGGTTAACACATCAGGATTATATCCTTTTCGCCGCAAAATGCTGCGCTGGTTCACACCGAAGCGATGCTGCTCGTCCGTCACGACAAGACCAAGATCACGGAAGAATACATCTTCCTGAATCAATGCATGGGTACCCACCACGATATCAATCATCCCCATTTGCAGCGAAGCGATCAGATCCTTGCGTTTCCGTCCATTCACGCTGCCGGTTAGAAGGCCCACCGTTACGCCAAAAGGCTCAAACAGTTTTTGCAATGATCGCATATGCTGCTCGGCCAGAATCTCGGTAGGAACCATTAGAGCGCCCTGGAAACCGGAACGAACCGAGGTATACAGCGCTATGGCTGCAATCACCGTTTTACCCGACCCCACATCGCCTTGAAGCAAGCGATTCATGGAATAAGGAGAACGCATATCATGAAGGATTTCCAGTTCCACCTTCTTCTGAGCATCTGTCAGTTCAAACGGCAGACTACGCACAAACTCGCGAATGGTGGCATTATCCGTTGTATGCACGACCCCATCCATCCGATTTCGGTTCAATGCACGATAAGCCTGCATCTTCAGCTGGAATAAAAACAATTCTTCATAGACCATGCGCTGTCTGGCCTGTTGGCCTTCCCGATTATCCTGCGGACGGTGAATCCCCGCGATCGCCTGTTTACGAGGCATCAGTCCGTATTTCTTCATAAGAGATGGGGGTAAGATCTCGGGTATCATGTCTCCAAATTGAATTAATCCCTGATTAATCGTCTTGCGCATCCAGGATTGCGTCAGCTTGCCCGTTACCGAGTAGACCGGCTGCAGCGTACCCGAACGTCCATCTCCCTTATCCGGAAACTCCGAGTCTGAGACAGTCATCTGCATGCGCTTTTGTTCCCACTTCCCCGTCAGCACAATTTCGCGGTTCGGCGTAAGCTGGTCTTTTAGAAAATGACGATTAAACCAGGTTGCCGTAATCATCCACTCTTCTGTCATCACCTTGCAGGTGAGACGGGACTTTTTACCATAGCGCTGCAACACCGGAATACCCATGATCTTCCCCTGAACCGTAATCTTGTCCCCATCTTTCACTTCACTAAGAGAGCGCAGACGATAATCCTCATAACGAAACGGATAGTATTCAAGCAGGTCTTTAACACTAGAGATGCCAAAGGCGTGAAGCTCTCCCTCTTTGAGAGCACTCACGCCGTTAATTTGCTTAACCGATATTTCTTCCAATTTCATGTCTAATCCCTCATTCCGGAACAGGCCACATAAAGATGGCAATAACGCCAGGCCCAACATGGCTGCCAATAACGGCTCCAATATTGGTGTACACCACTTCATTCAGTGTAAAATGCCCACGCAGCTGCTCTGCACAAGCAATCGCTGATCCGGGATCTGCGGTATGGCCTACGGCCACGTTCACACGCTTACCCGCAAGGTCCTGCTGAAACAGCTCAATGATGCGTGCCATTGCTTTTTTGTGTCCTCTGACTTTTTCAACAGCGTAAATGACACCTTCCTCATCAATGGACAAGATGGGCTTGATATTCAGTAAGGTGCCCAGGATAGCCGCTGCCTTCCCGATCCGCCCGCCTTTTTGCAGGTACTCCAGCGTATCCACCAGGAAAAACAGCTTGCGGCTCTTCTGCATGGCTTCCACAGCTGCAGCAATCTCGGCTGCGGGCTTGCCTTGACTCGCGAGTTCAGCTGCCTGAACAACCATCAGACCATATCCATAAGATGCCGACTTGGAGTCCAGCACCGTTATGTCGCCCTCGCGCTCCAGCAGGGATTTGCCCAGCAGTGCCGATTGATAGGTTCCACTCATGCCTGATGACAGGTGAATCGAGACAATCGGACGTTCCGGGTCTTCATCCAGCAGAGTCTGATAGATGTTCATGAATTCGGTTGGCGAAGGCTGTGACGTTGTAGGTAACGCCGAAGCCTTCTCCAATTTGGCATAGAACTGTTCCGAAGTCAGATCAACGCCGTCTGCATAACTTTCTTCACCAAACAGAACGCGCAGTGGAACCACATGAATTCCGTATTTACGGACAAGCTCTTCCGGTATATCTGCGGTACTGTCTGTTACTATCGCAATCTTATGGCTCAAGCGAGATTCCTCCTTGCGTGAGTGTACTATCAGGACTCCACAGAGAACAAATAATAATAAACTGGCTGTCCTCCGGAATGTACCTCCACCTCAGCATCAGGATATTGCGACTCCAGCCATGCCGCAAGCGCAGCAGTAACCTCAGAGTCAGCTTCCTCCCCTTCGAGGATGGTAACCACTTCATCTCCACTCTCCATCATCTGCTGCAGCAACCCTTCACACGCACGCAGCATGCTTTCATCTGTCGCAACGATTTTGGAATTATGGATACCAATGTAATGGCCTGCCTTGATATCCAGCTCATCGTACTGAGTGTCTCTTACGGCATGTGTAACCTGACCCGACTGCACGCGGCCAATGGCTTCCAGCATCTGATCACGGTTGGTATCGGCAGATTCATCCTCTTGGAAGGCAAACGCAGCTGCCATTCCTTGCGGAATGGTTTTGCTCGGGATCACCGTGATCCGGCGTTCGTCTTCAAGCAGTTCTCGTGCCTGTTCGGCAGCAAGGACAATATTGGAATTGTTCGGCAAAATAAATACCTGTTCCGCAGCGATCGAGCGAACTGCATTCACAAAGTCCTCGGTACTTGGATTCATCGTCTGTCCGCCGGACAGAACGACGTCCACTCCGAGGCTTTGGAAGATTTCTGCTATACCCTCGCCTGAAGATACAGCGATAAAACCATACGGAGCCATCTCATCTGCAGGTGGTACTGCCTCTTCATGACTGCGCGTCGTTTCAGGCGGAATCTCTGCAAACAATTCAGGAGAAGGCGCAATGTCCATGCCCGCCGTAAGCAGATCCCGGTGCTGTTCACGCATGTTCAAAATGTGAATCTGAGTAATTTCGCCGTAACGAAGTGCCAGATTCAGTACATCTCCAGGTGTCTTGGAGTGCACATGCACTTTGATGACTTCGTCGTCAGCAATAATGATGATGGAATCCCCATTAACTGACAACGCTTTCCGGAATGCCTCGTCATCGAATGCCACGCCTGCATTATCTCCGAGCTGGCGGTTAATGAAGAATTCCATATCATACAGGAATTCGATATCTTCCGTTTCCAGTCTAGCCTGTGCAGACAACGGCATCTCTGGAGCAATCACCTGCTGCGCAGGCCTTGCAGGCACCTCTTCTGCCGGTACAGCCGGTTTCAATGCCGACGATGCCACAGATGGTTGTACTTCTTTTTGCAAGGATGAACGGCTAACACCGTCGGTCTGCAGCAGAACTTCCATAAAACCTTCGTAAATATATACAAGCCCCTGTCCACCCGAATCCACGACGCCAACCTGTTTTAATACAGGCAGCAATTCTGGAGTCGTTGCCAGTGCCTCTTTTGCTTTTAACAATACTTCATTCATTAATTCGGTAATATCATTCGTCCGTCTTGCATAGTAGCTGGCATGTTTCGCTGCTTCCTTAGCCACGGTAAGAATGGTTCCTTCAACAGGCTTCACGACAGCTTTGTACGCTGCGTCTACCCCATTTTGGAGGGCTGCTGCAAATTGGAGCGTATTCAGTTCCTCATAAGGAGCAGCTGAACGACTGAACCCACGGAACAACTGCGATAAAATAACGCCTGAATTGCCCCGAGCACCCATAAGCAGGCCTTTCGATAAAATACCGGCAGCTTCTCCGATGGAGGCAGAACTCTTACGTTTAATCTCTGCAACTCCCGCACTCATTGTCAAATTCATGTTCGTTCCCGTGTCGCCATCCGGCACAGGGAAAACATTCAGGGAATTGACGTGCTCTGCATGCTGTCCAAGTTGTTCCGCGCCGGCAAGTACCATTGCGGTAAAATCTGTTCCATTTAAAGAACGTATACTCAAGTGAGAATTCCCCTTCCTAGCTTGATACACGAACATCTTGCACCAAGATGTTAACTGGTCTGTTCATGCGTTGACGCTTCTGCGTCATTCTTCGTCCACACCTTGTCCGGCAAAGGCATACAAATCAACATGTCATCCGGATCTACGGTCTGGGCGGCCGGGCCACCGATATCTTGCAACCGCTGAAGCCCGAATTCGGGGCATACGGATATGCACCGGTATCGAGAGCCGGCATGAATGCCGCATGGAGACTGGTGCCAGTGATGGAAATGTCACAGCGCACAGCGTTGCCAAATTGCAGACCCCCGACCTCTTGGGACGGTCAAATCTCCGGCTTTCTCGCGGCAACAGCCTGTTCACCGCTGTATTATGGACTATTCAACATTGTACTATATTAGGCTGGAGAAATAAATAAAGTTTTTGGATCGGTTGACGAAGCTTTTTTAGGTATGATATTATATTCAAGTATTGTTTTATGCAGGTTAAGTAATGGAAATGATCCGGCCATGCCGGCTTGAACAACGCCATTAGCTACTGGAGCCTGACCACTATGGTCAGGAAGAACAATTTAGCCTTTAAGGAATGACTATCGTCTCTCCGAAGGCAACTGGTTATTTTAGGATAGGAGGTGTAATCTATGTCTCGCAAATGTTATGTGACAGGTAAGAAACCGGGCACCGGTAACCACGTATCCCACGCTAACAACCGTAACCGTCGTTCTTGGGGCGTAAACGTTCAGAAGGTCCGCATTCTCGTGAACGGTAAACCAAAACGTGTATACGTAAGCACCCGTGCACTGAAAGCCGGTAAAGTGACTCGCGTATAATCACGCAAAGCTACTATAAATCGGATAAGCAAAAAGCACCTTGTTCCTTGCAGGTGCTTTTTTGGTATTCAAAAAAGTACATAAGTACCTGCGTAAGCATGTGAATGCCCGCCGCATGGCACTTCTCAGGTCGGATTCCCCAATCGTCCTGAAGCCATAGCGGCGGTATTCGCCTTTTGAGCCTGCTCTCGATCTTATCAGTTCTTTTGAAACGTATTAAGGATCGCCTTTACAAACCCTCCCAAAAACTTCGGCAGTTTGAATGTGTAAAATTTCATACTTCACCCTCCCCATCATGCTCATGCATCCGCCGTATCCTATGCTTCAGGGCCTTCTTCACCTTAAACACGACAAAAAAGGCTACATGAGAAACCTGCTCATGTAACCATATTTATGCGGAACCACCTGTCCCTATTCCAACATGACGAGCCCGAAGAACAGCTCATTTACGTTTGGGCAGGAACAAATTGATAGACAGCGATCATGAATACGCTCAGCAAGTAATACAGTATGCTGAATATGGCGAAGGTAACACGCGATCGTGTACGATCAAACTTTCGAAAATACATAATGACAACGCCCACGCCAATCAGTGAGGTAAGCGCATTGTATGGGGATTGAATGACGGCAAATAACGCAAGCACCAGTCCCGTGACAAGGCTCGCAGCCATTGTCCACAGCGTCTCCTTAAGGCCCATAGATCAGCCTCCGTAGCTGCTACGGATTTCGGCGATAGCTGCTGCACGGTCCTCACGTCCGAATACCGCACTACCTGCGACGAGTACATCCGCGCCAGCTTCAACAACGAGTGGTGCTGTATCGGCCGCAATTCCCCCGTCCACTTCGATGTGTACGTCATGGCGTCCTTTTTCATTCAGCCAGCTGCGAATTTGTCTGATTTTGTTCATGGTTCCCGAGATGAACGCTTGTCCGCCAAACCCAGGATTCACGGTCATGACCAGAACCATGTCCACGTCATCCAGCACTTCCTGGATGGCACTGGCAGGTGTCCCTGGGTTCAAAGCAACTCCCGCCTTGACACCCTGTTCCTTAATCAAATGAATCACACGGTGTAAATGCACACACGCCTCGGCATGAACGGTAATAACAGCCGCTCCTGCTTTGGCGAATTCCTCAACATACCGTTCCGGATTCTCAATCATTAGATGTACATCCAGTGGCAGGTTGGTATGTGGCGCAATAGCTTTTACAATGGCAGGACCCAGCGTAATATTCGGAACGAAATGACCGTCCATGACATCAACGTGAATCCAGTCGCCTCCAGCAGCTTGCGCCTCAGCTACCTCAGCACCAAGACGTGCAAAATCTGCAGATAAGATGGATGGAGCAATTTTAATCATAATTAGTACCTCCGCTTCTTGTCTTTCATTTCTGTAAGGAACTGCTCATAATGCTTGTAACGGCTGTCGGAGATTAGACCTTCCTCCTTGGCTGCAAGTACTCGGCATTGGGGCTCATGAGTATGGGTACAGCCCCTGAATTTGCACTGATCCGCATACTGGGCAAATTCACGGAAACAGGTGGATAATTCCTCCACACCAATCTCGAGAAAGTCCAGTTGGCTGAATCCGGGTGTATCTGCTACAAATCCGCCATTATCCAGCGGGATCAGTTCAACGTGCCTAGTCGTATGTCTGCCGCGGCCAAGACGCATACTGATTTCACTCGTTTCGAGAGTCAGCCCTGGCATCAGGGCATTAAGCATGGATGACTTACCTACACCGGACTGACCCGAGAACACACTGATCTTGCCTGCAAGGCGTTCTTTGAGCAGTTCATTGCCCTCACCGGTTCGCGAGCTGGTCGAGATGACTTCGTACCCAATCTGTTCATAGAGAGCCTTAACCTCGGCTACAGTGTCCCTGGTGTCCTTCTCCGGATCTACGAGGTCCTGCTTCGTTAATACAATTAGAGCATCCAGTCCCGCCTGCTCAATATGTACGAGAAATTTGTCCAGCAGATTGAGGTTCATGTCCGGTTCTTTAACGGAGAACAGAAGAACAGCCAGACTGACGTTCGCAACAGGTGGACGGATTAATTCAGTCTCCCGTTCCCGAATCTCATCTACTGTTCCTTCGCCATTCTCTGTCAGCATGTAGCTGACGCGATCACCGACAAGCGGAGATACGCCTCTCTTTTTGAATATGCCTCTCGCTCGGCATTGAACGGCGGAGCCTTCAACCGAAGGCACCCCGTTTTCTAACAATGGCATGACATAATAGTAACCGCTTAGCGCTTTTACGATGATACCTTCTGGCATAGCTCCGTCGCCCTCCTTTGATTTGCGCTGCAATCAACCTAACGTCAGCAACAAGCCGCCCTCACGGACGGCTTGTTGCGTTTACGACGTCATCTTTCTTTCCTTTTCCATGCCCCTTATCGTTATTCATGGCAGACGTATCTTCACTTTCATTATCTTCTTCACCGTCGGCAGGATTCGATTCAGGTTCACCTTCCTGGTTGCTGTCCACGCTGCCTTCGTCACCACCGCCGCCTTCTTCAGGCTCATTCGCTGGTGGTGCTGGCTGATTACTGATCTCAGGCTCAATAGTTGGCACGATTACGGTACCATTCTTGGCTTCAGCGTAGGTAACCACGTACGTATCCAGGAATTGACCATCCCGATATACAGATACAGCACCATTCTCATTCGGAGCCAAAACAAGCGGAATGGTCAGAGCTTGATTCGACTGTTTAATGGTGCGAGTACCCCATTCCTGATTCTTGCCGCGGGCATCTTCGAATGTAATTCGAATCTTACTGTTTTTGCCCTCTTCTTTTGGTGAAACATTGATATTGAAGGAGTACTCCAGTGCCTCAGGAGGATAACCCGTGCTGACGAAAATGGTAATTTTGTCACCAGGTTTTACATCGGCTCCGGCTTCAACAGGCCATTGCTGGGTCACTTTGCCCCGTTCAACCGTATAGCTCGACTCTTCCTGAACCTGAGCCAGAACCAGTCCGGCAGACTTGATCAACTGCTCTGCTTCGTTGCGGGTATGATTTTTCAAATCTGGCATCTTCACGGTCTCTGCGCCTTTGCTGACCGTTAAGACAATTTCGGTCTGTTCCGGATCAAATTCTTGATCGGCCCCAGGTGTCTGGGAAATAACCATGCCTGATGCAACGTCATTAGAATATTCATCTTTACGCTTGATCCGATCCTCACTGATTCCCAGATTCGTCAGATCCTTGACCGCATCCTCATAGGAATCACCTTCAACGCTGATCATTTTGGTCAGTTCCTTTTCAGCTCCAACACTAAGCTGAATTTCCGAACCTTCCTTGACCACATCACCTTCGTTTCGGCTTTGTTCAAATACAATGCCGGGATCGACACCTTCCTTATACTGCCGAATGACATCATCACTCACAACCAAACCTTCATCCTGAAGCATCTGGCGTGCCTTTTCTTCAGTCTGGTTCACGACATTAGGCACTTTCACTTCAGGCACAACAAGCATGCCTTTGACGTACCACACAACACCCACCATGGCAATTAGAATTAGGACAGTCAATGAGATCAATAGTGTGGGTTTTTTCCAGTTCTTCGTTTTGGGCTTGCCTTTATGACTCTCCTCGTCCACTTCCATAACCGGAGCCGCGCCTGTAGATGTAATTCCGCGTGGTTCTGGTTTGATAGCAGGCATGACACGGGTCTGATCCACATCATCCTCATCCGGGAAGTCGATCTTGTTTTCATTGCGACGCTCTGGCATCAAACAGGTTTCCAAATCGTTCTGCATTTCCTTGGCGGACTGATAGCGCTCCTGCGGATTTTTTCGCATGGATTTCAAAATGACATTTTCCACACTTTGCGGAATCAGCGGGTTGAATTTGCGAGGTTCATCAAATTCTTCCTGCAGATGCTTCAAAGCAACACTGATCGGACTCTCGCCGAGGAACGGAAGCTGCCCAGTCAGCATTTGATAGAGTACGATACCGAGAGAATATAAATCCGACTTCTCGCCAGTAACAATACCTTTGGCATGCTCTGGTGAGAAGTAATGCACCGAACCGACTACGGAACCAGTCTGTGTAATCGTTGTGGATGTAACCGCGCGGGCAATCCCGAAATCGGTAACCTTCACACGTCCATTTCGGCCAATCAATATATTATGCGGTTTGATATCCCGATGAATAATCTGATTATGATGTGCATGATCCAGGGCGTCTGCAATTTGGGAAGCAATTCGAACAGCCTCATCCACCTGCAGCGGAGCCCGCTCTTTAATAATCTCATTCAGGTTTTTGCCTTCTACATATTCCATGACAATATAATGAACGTCATCTTCCTGACCTACATCATAGATGCTTACGACGTTGGGGTGAGATAAGGATGCAGCTGACTGCGCTTCTCGACGAAAACGTCGGATGAATTCCTCATCATGTACAAATTGCTGTCTCAGCACCTTGATCGCCACATTCCGGTTCAGAAGCAGATCCTGGGCCTTGTACACAAGTGCCATGCCGCCACCGCCAACACGCTCGATGACTTCATAGCGTCCGCCTAGCTGGTGCCCTATCATGACTCACACCCCGTTTCCGTCACCACGGAACCTTCCTGCTGCACTTCAAACAGCGCAACCGTGATATTATCATCTCCGCCAGCCAGCAGAGCCAGCTGAAGCAGTCGATCCGCACGCTCTTCCAGGGGCAGATCCTGATTCCCTGCCACTTGAACGAGCTGTTCATTGCTGACCAGATTGCTAAGTCCATCACTGCACAACAGCAGAACTTCGCCTGTTTCCAGCTTGATGGGATCCAGATCCACTTTGACTTCTGCATCCGTTCCAAGGGCACGGGTCAGCACGTTGCGACGCGGATGATGTGATACGTCTTCCTTGCTGATCTGACCATTTTTAAACAATTCATTCACCAAGGTATGGTCTTCCGTTAACTGGATCACTTGTTTGTTTGCAATTTTGTAAGCTCGGCTGTCCCCGATATGACCGATAACACCTTCCGCATCATTCAGCAAAGCAGCAACCACGGTCGTACCCATGTTGTGGTATTTGTCGTCTCCGGATGCAGTCCGATATATCACTTCGTTGGCATGCAAAATAGCATCGCTGAGGGCAGCAGACAAGGATGCATGTGACAGCCCCGGTTCCAATGTCCCCAGGTCATGCACCAATGTCTCAACTGCCAGACGGCTGGCGGTATCTCCAGCGAGATGCCCGCCCATGCCATCAGCGACAATACCCAGTATATACCCTGTCTCCAGATTGCGGATCCAGGCTGAATCTTCATTAACCGAACGCACGCGTCCGATATGGCTCACATGAACTGTTTTGATCAAAACGTTCTCACCTCAACTCCATATGCTTTGCACGAAGCTGACCGCATGCGGCAGCAATATCATGTCCCTGTTCACGACGAATGGTTACATTAACACCCTGCTCCGAAAGAATCTTCTGAAAATTGAAAATGTCGCTTCTCGATGTTCTTACATACTTGCGTTCAGGTACGTGATTAACCGGGATCAGGTTCACGTGGCAGAGCATGTTCTTGAGCACACTTGCGAGTTCCGCTGCATGTTCCGGCTGATCGTTCACGCCACCGATAAGTGCATATTCGAATGTGATTCTCCGGCCCGTTTTGGCCAGGTAATACCGAAGGGATTCCATCACATCGTCAAAAGGAAAACGACGGTTTACCGGCATCAATTTGGAACGCAGCGCATCATTCGGTGCGTGGATGGAAATCGCCAGGTTAATCTGCGTATCCTCGTCCGCAAACTTGTAGATGTTTGGAACAATTCCGCTTGTGGACACCGTGATGTGGCGCTGACCGATATTCAGGCCCTTTTCGTGAATCATGATGCGCAGGAAAGTCATCGTCGCTTCATAGTTTTCAAACGGTTCGCCTGAACCCATGATGACAATACTGCTTACGCGTTCGCCGCGCTCATCCAGAATCTTCTGAGCCTGTACGACCTGAGCAACAATCTCGCCTGCAGTCAGGTTACGCTTCAATCCGCCCAGTGTAGACGCGCAGAATGTACAACCGATCCGGCAGCCCACCTGTGTCGTTACACAAATGCTGTTACCGTAGTTGTGTTTCATGATAACTGTTTCGATTGCATGATCATCATGAAGACCGAACAGGAACTTCACCGTTCCATCTTTGGATTCAAACTTTGTAATTTCGGTAAGGGTTACAAATTCAAATTGCTCTGCCAGCTTCTCGCGCAATGCTTTGGACAGATTCGTCATCTCACTGAAATCATTTACCCGCTTCACATAAATCCAGTCGAAAATCTGACCACCGCGAAAAGCGGGCTCCCCATTCTCAACAGCCCATTGCTGCAGCTCTTCCAGGGAAAAATCATATATAAAAGGTTTCATTTTGTTGTCAACACCTATTCCTTCTTTTCTTTTCATTCTTCCTATTCTATCACAAAGACCACTTTACATCCATGTATGCCCTAGAGTCCTGCACTTCATGCATTATAACACCTCGGCGCACAAGCCGCACCCCATTACAAAAGAAATCCGCCGAAGTTCCCCCCGGCGGCCTTCCTTGCGTACTATGGATTTATTCATCGGCTGTACGTGTCAGCCTTGCAATGAAGAAGCCGTCACTGTGTGCATACTGGGGCAGAATCTGCACGCCCCCGTTCACCGGATTCCATTTTTCCATCTCGGTTCCGGTCCAGGCAGAATCCACGGCCTGGTATTCAGGATGGCGCTTCAGGAAGTCAGCGACCATAAGTTCGTTCTCTGCCGGCTCAATCGTACATGTGCTGTACACCAGAACGCCGCCCGGCTTCAACAGCGGTGCAACCCGGTCCAGCAATTCTCGCTGAAGCCCCGATATATCTTCGATATCTTCAGGCGATTTGGTCCATTTGACATCCGGCTTCCGGCGAATGACACCGAGACCTGAACAAGGTGCATCCAGAAGGATCCGGTCAAACGAAGCATGTGGATAACGTTCATCCAGATCCAGTGCATCTCCAGTTACTGCATCGATACAGCCCAGACCCAACCGGTCTGCCTGATCCATGATAAGCTGCCGCTTATGTGCATGCACGTCATTGGCAATAATCCGTCCACGGTCCTGCATTTTCTCTGCCATATGAGCTGTCTTACCGCCAGGAGCTGCACAGCAGTCCAGCACGGTTTGGCCTTCTTCAGGTGCGACCGCTTCTGCCACCAGCATGGAACTTTCGTCCTGCACCGAGAACAGTCCATCCCTGTACCATGACGTTAGTGCCATATTCCCACCGCTGCGTACAAGAATGCCGTCAGGACTTAACCGGGAAGGCTCCACCACTGCGCCCGCGCTCTCCATCTCGTGCATAAGTTTCTCACGTGTGGTCATTGTCGTATTTACCCGGACACTCACTGCCGGTGGTTCATTATTGGCCTTGCAAATCGCTTCTGTTGTCTCTTCACCGTATTGGCTGATCCAGCGTTTAACCATCCACAGTGGATGAGAGTGTTCCAGTGCAATGCGCTCAGCAGCTGGCAGATCACTCGGAATCCGCAATTCACCCCGGTTACGGATCATGTTGCGCAGAACGCCATTGACCATGCCCGAGATTCCCTGGTGACCCAGTTTCTTCGCCAGATTGACGGCTTCACTGACAACAGCATGTTCCGGAATCCGATCCAGATACAGCATCTGGTAGACGCTGATCCGCAGGAGACTTCGTACCCATGGCTGGAGCTTGGCCGTTCCTTTGGCTACAAAACGTTCCAAGAAATAATCAAGCGTGTTTAGTCTTGCGATTGTTCCGTATACCAGCTCGGTTGCCAGCCCCACATCAGCCGGACTAAGCTCCGCTTCTTTCAGACGACGATTGAGCTCCAGGTTACTGTAAGCTCCATCCTGCTCCACAGCACTTAGCACCTTCACTGCAAGTGCCCGAGGAGAAGTTTTGGGTCGTTGGGAACGCGAAGCTTCTCCCGAGGTTCGGGAGTCCCCAGCGTTTCTGGAACCACCCGTTTTCCCTGGATTCGGGCGACGGTTCTGTTTAGCGTTACCTCTGCTCGGACTGTCTACGGATCTGCCGGATCTATTCTCACTCATCGTAGCACCGTGCCCGGTTTCAGCGTACCGCCGCGGCCAAAGTCAGCCGCCTTCATCGCTTTCTTGCCGGCCGGCTGAACTTCTGTCAGCCAGAGTGAACCGTCGCCCGTCTGCACCTCGATACCGGATGCATTCAACTGCAGCACCGTACCAGGCTCAGCTTGTCCTTTGGCTCCAGTTTCTGAAGCTCCCATTTGATTGGGATTAGCAGCAGCCCATACCTTAAACACCTGCTCGTCCCACATCGTAAATGCACCAGAGAACGGAACAAGACCACGGATCTGGTTATAGAGCTCACGGGATGTTCGATTCCAGTCCATTTTCTCGTCTTCCCTAGTCAGGTTGCGGGCATACGAAGCTTCGGCTTCATCCTGAGGGACAGCCGTGGTTTCCCCCGCAATAAGACGGGGCATTTCTGCCTGCAGCAGCTTGGAGCCTGCATCGCTGAGCTTCACAAACATGGTGCCGGAGGTGTCCTCATCGGTAATTGGCACTTCCACACGAGAGATCATGTCCCCGGTATCCAAACCTTCTGCCATAAACATCAAGGTAACTCCCGTTACGGACTCCCCGTTAATAATGGAGCGCTGAATTGGAGCACCACCACGATATTTGGGCAAAAGAGAACCATGCACATTCACACAGCCTCGTACAGGCATATCCAGTACGGCCTTCGGTAAAATCTGCCCAAATGCTGCAGTGACAATCAAATCAGGCTTCCATTCAGCCAATCTGGCCACGGATTCAGGATCACGCAGCTTTACCGGTTGAAATACCGGCAGGCCATGGCGCTCAGCCGCAGCCTTAACAGGCGTTGGCGTGAGCACTTTTTTGCGGCCTTGCGGTTTATCGGGCTGGGTGACGACCCCCACCACGTTATAACCCTCAGCGATAAGCATATCCAGAGAAGGGACAGCAAATTCAGGGGTACCCATAAAAACAATATTCAAATCCATCACTCCTTAATTACGTCGCGGTCCCGTCTGATCGGCTGCAATTTCGTACACCTTCTCAGCGATATCCGTGAAGAGTACGCCATCCAGGTGATCAATCTCGTGCTGGAATGCCCGGGACAACAGACCGCTGCCCGTAATAATCAGTTCATTGCCTTCACGGTCCAAGCCTTTAACGGTAACTGTCTCAAAACGGCGAACGTCGCCGTTAATACCAGGAATACTCAGACAGCCTTCCGGCCCAAACTGTTCGCCTTCACTTGCGATGATTTCAGGATTGATCATTTTGATGAGGCCCTGTTCATCCCCGGCATCAATGACAATCAAGCGTTTCAAAATGCCTACTTGAGGGGCAGCAAGACCTACACCTTCAGCGTCATACATGGTATCTGCCATATCATCCAGCAGTTTTTGTACATTGGGTGTTACTTTTGTAACTTCCTTGGCTCTTTTGTGAAGCACCTCATCTGGTTCTTTAACAATAATACGAATCGACATGTTGTAAGCACCTTCCTAACCCAAATCTCATGTTGGGTATCATTCTTTTGATTATCGTTTGCTTTGTTTTTAATCTATGTTTATACCGCTTGTTCACATCCACATTTTGCTCTAATCATTTTCCCAACTTTTATCACACGAAGTGTCCATGGAAAACGATGCATCATGCTTACATTAACATTTGCGGGTCTACATCCAAACTAATGAGCAGTTTTTGCGCCTGAACATCATCGTCCATACGCCGGGCTGTCTCCAGCGCGATTCCGATAGCGTCTACATCCCCCCGCCATTTTATCATACATTGGAATCTGTATCTATTCTTGATCCGGGGAATGGGCGAGGCTACAGGCCCTAGCACGTCGAAGGCATCGTTACTGAAACGGTCGAGGCTTCCCAGCCAGCCCGCTGCATTGGCACGTTCTTTCAACAGACGTGTGTAATTTTCAGCCAGCCGGATCAGTACAGGCAATTGCTCATGCGAGAAGGTCACCAGAATCAGGCGGCAGTATGGCGGGTATTGCAGATTGCGGCGGTGAAGCAGTTCCTCACGGACAAAAGAAACATAATCATGCTGGCTTGCATGCCCAATGGAATAGTGCTCCGGCGTATAGGACTGCACAAATACCTCACCAGGCAATTGATGGCGCCCTGCACGGCCCGCTACCTGGGTCAACAGCTGGAAGGTCTTCTCGGCAGCCCGGAAATCGGGCAGGTTCAGTGCCGAGTCTGCCGTGATGACACCCACAAGGGTGACATCTGGAAAATCCAATCCTTTGGCAACCATCTGGGTACCGAGCAGCACGTCCGCTTTTTTCTCCCGGAACTGCTTCAGAAGTTTCTCATGCGACCCCTTCTCCGTCGTTGTGTCCACATCCATGCGGATCACACGAATTCCCGGGAACAGCTTGGCCAGTTCTTCCTCCACTCGCTGCGTACCTGTACCAAAGTAACGGATATGTTCACTGCCACATTCCGGGCATACCTCGGGAGCAGCTTCTGCATACCCGCAATAGTGACACCGAAGATTGTTTGAACGCTGGTGATACGTCAGTGAAATATCACACTCGGGACAACCGGCCACATAACCGCAGCTGCGGCACATGACAAACGTGGAATAGCCTCGGCGGTTCAACAGTAAAACCGTTTGCTCCCCACGCTCCAAGCGTTCCTCCAGTCCCTTGTGCAGAGCCCGGCTGAACATCGAACGGTTGCCATCCTTCAACTCTTCGCGCATATCAATGATCCGCACATCCGGCAGATTGTTGCCGAGCGCCCGAGTAGGCATTTCCAGCAGCAGCGGGGCAAAATCATCATTGCTCTGCGAACGTGCGGCGTAATAACTTTCCAGCGAAGGCGTCGCGGAGCCCAAAACCACCACAGCCTGATGCTGCTGTGCTCTTTTTACAGCTACATCACGGGCATGATATTTCGGCGTTTCTTCCTGTTTGTAAGAAGTCTCATGCTCCTCATCCATAATAATTAGACCCAGTCGGTCAAATGGAGCAAAGACAGCGGAACGCGCGCCAATGGCAACCTTTACTTGGCCTTCCCGGATTTTGCGCCATTCATCATAACGCTCTCCACCCGAAAGACGGCTGTGCATGACGGCAACCTGGTCTCCGAATCGTCCTTTAAACCGCTCAACCATTTGTGGTGTGAGGGCAATCTCAGGTACAAGAACAATCGCCTGTCGATCCTGCTCAATACATTGCTGAATCGTCTGCAGATATACTTCCGTCTTACCGCTGCCTGTTACACCATGTAACAAAAAGACGCCATGGCGCCTTTCCTGTAATCGGCCATTAATTTTATCGTACACATTCTGCTGCTCTGCAGTAAGAGCAAGCGGTTCAGTGGCGCGAAACTTCCTCCCCTGGTAAGGGTCACGAAAGACTTCCACGTCTTCCGTTACAAGCAGCCCTTTCTCCTCAAGCCCTTTGACGGTAGCCGCAGACACTTGAAGCGTGGCCAGCAACTCTTTCATCGGCATCGGCAGCAGCTCTTTCATTTCCAGCAGAAAAGCAAGAACCTCCTTCTGCCGCTGTGCCTTCGCCGGGAAAGATGCAAGTGCCTCCTGCGCCGCAGCCGCATCTACCGCCAAATCCACTGCCTTCATTGTTTTTTTGTTCAGCTTGTCCTTGATTGCCTGGCTCTCCAGCAATACACCGCCAAGCAGAAGCTTTTTGATCAACGCTGCATGATTGGGGTATTTACGGCTCAATTGCTGCAAAGGCACCTGCCCCCGGCTTCTCACAAAACGTATAATGTCCTGCTGAACCTTTTCGGAGGTGGACTCCTCTCCCCACACGAAGAGAACATCTTCATCCGACGGTGCTCCGGCTTGCTGTCCATCCAGTGCATCCCCAATGGAAATATATCGTTCCGCTTTACCTTTCAGTGCCGTCGGCACCATGACCTGCAGCGATAAAATGCGGTTGCTGGCATATCGCTCACTCATCCACTCCGCGAGCTGCACCAGATCTTCTGACAAGGGGGGGACGATGTCCAACAGTTCCTGAATGGGCTTCAACTTGAAGGATTCTGTTCCGGTACGCGGTACAAGATCAACCACGAATCCCTGCACGGTTCGATGTCCAAAAGGTACACCTACCCGACTGCCAATCTCAATCCAATCACGCATCGATTCCGGCACCAGATAATCAAAGGGCCGATCGGTCTGTTTCACCGGAACATCGACAATAACCTTGGCGATCTCCATATTTAATTCCTCCCGGCAATGCGCTCCGCCGCAATCGCAAGCAATCGGTGAGCTATGTCCTCCTTAGACATCACCTGAAGCTCTTCCACCAACCCTTCACGGTCATATATATGAACCGCATTGGTATCTGCTCCAAATCCGATGCCCGGACGGGCGACGTCATTGGCTACGATCAGATCACAGTTTTTCCGTTCCAGCTTCTCCCTTGCGTACATCTCTACAGAATGGGTCTCTGCGGCAAAACCAATTAGAAATTGATGACTCTTTTGCTTCCCTAGTGTTTCAAGAATATCTATATTTTTAACAAGTTCCAGCGATAGCGTATCGCCTTTCTTTTTTATTTTCTCCTCGTGTACTTCCTTGGGACGGTAATCGGCAACTGCCGCCGCTTTAACGACGATATCAGCATGATCCCAGTGACTCGTAACCGCTTCGTACATATCCTGGGCAGACTGCACCCGAATCACTTCCACATTCGTTGGCGGCTGAACTTGTGTACTGCCCATAACAAGCGTAACCTCTGCTCCCAAATCACGTGCTGCAGCAGCAATGGCAAATCCCATTTTGCCGGAAGAGTCATTGGTAATATATCTGACAGGATCAATACGCTCAATCGTACCTCCGGCCGTCACAACCACTTTTTTGCCTTTTAACAATGCGGCCTGTTGTTTCAAGTCCGGTTTGGCTGTTGCCTGATCTTCAAAAAAACGTTCAACTACCTCAACAATCGTCTCCGGCTCTTCCAGTCGCCCTTTACCCACGTATCCACATGCGAGCTGTCCTTCACTTGGTTCAATCATCAGTGTTCCTCGCTCGGAAAGCAGACGCATATTGTGCTGGACAGCAGGGTGATCATACATATGAACATTCATGGCAGGTGCGATCATCACCGGGGCGGTCGTTGCCAGCAGTGTTGTAGAGAGCATGTCATCGGCCATGCCATGTGCCATTTTGGCCATAACGTTGGCTGTTGCCGGGGCAACCAGAACCAAATCCGCCATATCGGCCAAATGAATATGTGATACAACCGATGGCTCACGCTCATCGAATGTATCACTGTAGACTACATTTCGGGTCAACGTTTGCAGCGTTAATTCGGTAATAAACTGTTTGGCAGAGTCCGTCATAATGACGTGTACATCCGCCCCTTTTTGCACCAGTCTACTGCATAATGTAGCCGCTTTGTATGCGGCTATGCCGCCAGTCACGCCAAGTACGATTTTTTTACCGTTCAACATGGTTATTTCCCCCGATATATACGACGTTTAAACGATGAATAGAGAAAAAAATAACAACCTCGCGGTTGTCAAATAAGTCCGGCTTGCGCCGTATGCAGTTGAAGAGCAGCCGCAGGCGGCTTACTCTTCTTCCTCTTCGTCCTGTCCTTTGATGACAACGAGATGATCACCATAAATTTCTTCGAGTGCAACGCCAACCTGTTTATGGGATCTCGCATTTCTCAGATCCGTTTTTTCGCCTTCACGAAGCTGTCTGGCCCGGCGGGAAGCAGCAACAACAAGAGAATACTTGCTGTCGACTTTGTTCATCATTTCATCAATAGAAGGATACAGCATGTTTACAAAACACCTCTTTGCATTAGTATAATCCCTTTGACCCGCCTAACAGAATGCAACCATTCAGTCGTTCACACGAACCGAACTTCGTCTGACCATCTATAGATATATGTCAGCAGTTCTCCGAATAATTGCATCCTGCGGCCGCCAAAAAAATTATTTATTGATCTTACAATGTTCGGCGATAATAATGCTTTCTATTCGTTTGCACGCCAAATCAATCTCGTCATTAACGACAGCGTAATCGTACTGCTCCAGCAGACTAATCTCATCCACGGCTACGGACATCCGGTGATCAATTGTCGCCTGACTCTCCGTACCGCGTCCCTGGATGCGATCTTTGAGCTCGTCCAATGAAGGAGGCAGCAGAAATACAAAAATCCCTTCCGGGAACTTCTCTTTCACTTTTAACGCGCCTTGAACTTCAATCTCAAGAATGATATCCCGGCCTTCGTTAATGGTTTTCTCCACAAAGTCACGTGGTGTTCCGTAATAGTTACCTACATATTCTGCATGCTCCAGCAGCTGGTCTTCAGCAATCATTTTCAGGAACTCTTCATGACTTCTGAAGAAGTAGTTCACACCATGCTCTTCACCCAGACGAGGCTGGCGAGTCGTTGCAGACACAGAATAGATTAACTCCGGCACACGTTTGCGCAAAGCGCTGCATACTGTACCCTTCCCGACCCCAGATGGGCCGGACAACACTATCAGTAATCCCTTAGACATATTACACTCCATTTTATTCGTCGTTGTCATCATCTTTCGAAGAAAGACGATGGGCGACCGTCTCAGGCTGAACCGCCGACAGAATGACATGATCGCTATCCGTAATAATCACGGCACGAGTACGTCTTCCGTACGTTGCGTCTATCAGCATATGACGATCTCTTGCCTCTTGTATAATTCTCTTGATCGGCGCCGATTCCGGACTTACGATGGATATAATCCGGTTCGCCGATACGATGTTACCGAATCCAATGTTAATGAGTTTGATTGCCATAATCAGGTTCTTCCCCCTATACATGCGACTCTCTTGCCGAAATATGGCCGTTCATTCGATATTCGCCGCCTGCTCGCGAATTTTCTCCAGCTCCGCCTTCATCTCGACAACACGGTTCACCAGAGCCAAATGGTTGGCTTTTGATCCAATCGTATTGACTTCCCGATTCATCTCTTGAATAAGAAAGTCCAACTTGCGGCCTACCGGCTCTTCACTCTTCAGCAGTTCCCTGCTCTGTCCGAAGTGGCTGAGTAGACGCGTAAGCTCCTCCTCTATGTTAGAACGATCGGCAAACACAGCAATTTCCATACCCAATTTATGCTCGTCAAAAGGGAAAGAGCCTTCCTCCTGCATTTCCGTAAGCCTTTGTCTTAACTTGTTGCGGTAATCTGATACCACAGTAGGTGCAAGAGCAAGCATCTCGGTATGCAGCGACTCCAGACGACTAATCCGCCGTTCCAGATCACTGGCCAGATGAAGACCCTCACGCGCGCGCATTTGCTCCAGACTGGACAAGGCCTCTTCCAAGCTCTGCTGCAGCACACGCTCCCACTCGTCCTTCTCTTCCTCCAGAATTGAACTCGTTCCATCGGAATGAACCATGACATCCGGCAATGAAAGCATGTCCATAATGCTCGGTTTGCCCTGCATCCCAAAGCGGGATTCCAGCTGTTCTGCTGCCTGCAGATAGGCCCTGACTGCCTGCTCATTAAGCACGGCAGGAAGAGCCTGATCTTCATCTTTTTCTTTCATTACATAAACATCAATCCGCCCGCGCTTCAGCCGGCTCTGTACTCTTTTCCTCAATCCGTCTTCATAACATGTCCATTCTTTTGGCATGCGCATCATCACTTCACAGTAACGATGATTGACGGATTTGATCTCCAATTGTACCTTGTAGCCTCCAAAATGAAAGGCGGATTGACCGTATCCGGTCATACTGAATGACATCGGCATCACATCCGTTACACTATTGTAATTGATTATTAGGGTTGAAACAAGTAGGACATTGGTGCTCGGACTTCTCCCATACATATTGGGTCAGTTCGGCAGTCATGCCGTAGAACATAAACGGAGTCATCAGGTAGATCCCCTTGAAATGGGCTGTTGCCACATCCAATAGCTCTTTGGCAATTTTTACGCCCATAGCCCGTCCTTCTTCTCCTTCGAGACCAGCCATGCGAGAACGAACTTCGTCCGACAGTTGAATGCCTGGGACTTCATTGTGCAGGTATTCTGCATTTCGTCCACTTGCCAGCGGCATTACACCAACAAAAATAGGTACTTCCAAATGTTTGGTCGCCTCATGCATAGCTACGATCAATTGCGGGTCATAGACAGGCTGCGTCATAATATAATCGGCACCGGAGGCAATCTTTTTCTCCAGTCTCTGAACCGCCTTATCCAGATATTTCACATTCGGGTTAAACGCTGCTCCGATGACAAAACCAGCCTTCTGTTTAAGTGGTTTGCCGGAGAAAGCTACACCGTCGTTCAATTGCTTGATCATACGTATAATTTCAAATGAAGTCAGATCGTATACGGAACTGGATCCGGGAAGATCACCGAAACGCGCTGGATCACCTGTAACCGCAAGCACGTGGTTGATACCGAGAGCGTCAAAACCCATCATGTGTGACTGGGTCCCAATGAGATTTCGGTCACGGCAAGCAATATGTACAAGCGGACGTAAGCCCGTACGATCCTGAACGAGATGTCCCAGAGCCATATTACTCATGCGGGTTACCGCCAAAGAGTTGTCAGCCAGTGTCAGCGCATCCGCACCAGCGGCTTTCAGTGTTTCGGCACCTTTCATGAATTTGGCAATATCCAGGTCACGAGGCGGGTCGAGTTCAACGATAACCGTGTGGCGCTGTTTGACCAGATCCACAATGGTCGGCTGTCCACCACGGCCGGACCGTTCATCCACATTTTCATGCAGTACGATACGCGGTTTTGCTTCTGTTGGGTCAGGCAGGACAATGGGTGCTGTAGTGTATTCGGAAAGAGCCTGTGCGATTGCCGCAATATGATCAGGCGTCGTACCGCAGCATCCACCGATAATACGGGCGCCCAGATCGGCGAATTGCACCGCGGTCTGCCCGAAATATTCCGGTGTAGCACCATAACGGAACTGGCCATCGACATAGTCTGCAGCCCCCGCGTTAGGGTAAACAGACATCGGAACTCCGATTCGCCCGGATACGGTTTCCATGGCACGCATAATTCCGTTTGGACCGGAGCGGCAGTTAAACCCAATCACGTCCGCACCCTGCTCACGCATGATCCGGAACGCTTCCGGCATCGTGTATCCATCCAGCGTATGTCCAATATCCTCAACTGCAAACTGCCCAATCACCGGCAGATCACTCAGCTTGCGAGCCTGCAGCAGGGCAATATCCATCTCTTCGATATCATAGAAGGTTTCAAGCAGAATCCCGTCAACCCCTTCTTCAAGCAGGGCAAAAATCTGCTGTTCGTAGAAACGCTTCAGTTCGCTTGTCGATACATTGGTCCGCTTGCCTCCACGAATGGAACCCACGGCCCCTAGAACGTACCCGTTTGAACCGGCGACCTCCTTGGCAATGCGTGCACCCGCACGATTGACTTCCGTCACCTTCGATTCCAGTCCGAACTTGGACAATTTGTCATAGTTGGCAGAGTACGTATTGGTCTCAAATATTTCAGTACCCGCTTCCAAATAACGACGATGCACATCTGCTACCACTTCAGGTGAAACCAAATTTAACTCCTCGTATGAAATTCCTACCGGGAAACCCATTTGGTACAGATATGTTCCCATCGCCCCATCTCCAATGAGAACTCGTTCCTGCAAGACACTCCGCAAATCCGCCTTCATCCCTTTTCCCCCCGCCTAGCTGATCATTTCATACTAATGTAACACAAAAGCCGATCAATAACGTAGAAAAACACAGGATTTCCATGAAATTCAGTCAAAAAAGAGGCCCGAAGGCCTCTTGGCTTAAACTGTCATCTTATGAAGTGACTCCCTTGAAAACAACCTCTGCCGGTCCGGTCATATACACATGATTGTCACTTTCGTTCCACTCAATATGCAGGTCTCCGCCTTTGAGGCTAATCACTGCTGTACGATCCGTGTGTCCGTTCAATACTGAGGATACAAGCGTTGCACAAGCTCCAGTTCCACAAGCCAGGGTTGGACCCGCACCACGTTCCCATACACGCATATCGACGAATCCGCGATCACGTACAGTGGCAAACTCAACATTGATCTTTTTCGGGAACATCGGATGAACTTCCAGCACCGGCCCCCAAGTCGAGAGATCAAAGTTCACTGCATCATCTACATAAATGACAGCGTGGGGATTCCCCATCGAAACTGCCGTGAATTTGAACTCCTGTCCGTTCGCTTCAATGGTATGGTCAACCACAGGGTTGGCATCCACTGTTGTCGGAACCTGAAGCCCGTCCAAAATAGGCTCGCCCATATCTACACGAACGGTTGCCACTTTGCCGTCAAGTACATTAAGGGTTACCGGCTGCACACCAGCGCCGATGGTTTCAATTGTGATGTGCTCCGAAGTCACATGACCATGGTCATAAACATACTTCGCTACACAGCGAATCGCGTTGCCGCATTGTTCCGCTTCCGAACCATCGGAGTTCATAATGCGCATCTGAAAATCCGCCTTCTCCGAAGGCAGTATATAAACGAGTCCATCCGCACCGATGCCGAAGAAACGGTTGCACCATTTCATAGCAAGCTCTGCTGCATCAGCCGGAAGCTGTTTTTCTCCAAATACAACGATAAAGTCGTTGCCAAGTCCGTGCATTTTTGTAAATTCCATATCCTTGCCCACTCCTTTTGGCAGTCTGCTGCCAAAGCGTTATTCTTGCCTGTTTACACAAAAAAGCTATCCTGCAAAATGTCGAAGGCTTTCGCCCCGAATCATTTTGAGGATAGCATAACGAAAACGATAAGGAAAAGCTATTGATTTTATGCTGAAAACTTTGTACTTTTCGGTACGAAGCTTCCAGGACCCATCCGGCGACGGTTACGACGGCCACCCCAGACACTGCCTGCTCCCATCAGGAACGTTGGGATACCTGCGGCTACAATGGAAATGGCCCATTCACGCATGCCGAGCGGTACGGTTTTGAAGATCGGCTGCAGCGGCTCCACGTACATCACAACCAGCATCAGCACCACGGACGAGACAACCGCAAGAACCAGATATTTGTTCTGGAGCGGATTCCGGTGGAAAATGGAGCGAGAACTCCGGCAGTCAAATACATGAATAAGCTGAGCCAGAACAAGCGTCGCAAAAGCTACGGACTGTGCTTTGATAAGCTGACCCGGTTGATCCGGAGCTGCTTGGAGGGTAAGCCAAAACGCACCTAATGTACATAATCCGATCAATACACCTCGGCTGATGATTTTCCAGCCCAGTCTCCGGGCAAAAATGTTTTCCTTGGCGCCGCGTGGCTTGTGCTCCATCAGATCTTTCTCCGGCTGATCCACACCCAGTGCCATGGCCGGCAGGCCATCTGTCACGAGGTTCACCCATAGAATCTGGATGGGCACGAGCGGCAGCGGCAGTCCCATCATCATCGCGAAGAACATCGTCAAGATCTCGCCCACGTTGGAAGCAAGCAAATACCGAATAAACTTCCTGATATTCTCATATATATTACGCCCTTCTTCAATAGCCGCTACAATAGTAGAGAAATTATCATCACTGAGAATCAAGGCGGATGCTTCTTTCGTCACATCCGTACCTGTAATTCCCATCGCAATCCCGATATCCGCCGCTTTGATCGCTGGTGCGTCGTTGACACCGTCCCCTGTCATCGCTACGACATGGCCTTTGCGCTGCAGGGATTTTACAATCCGGAGCTTGTGCTCAGGTGACACCCTGGAGAAGACATAGATACCTTCCACCTGTTTATCCAGCTCATCGTCCGTCAATCCTGCCAGCTGCTGCCCGCTTAACGAACCCCCGCCCCGCGGAAGAATGCCCAGCTGCTGGGCTATCGCCTCTGCAGTAGTCCCGTGGTCACCCGTAATCATGACCGTACGGATCCCCGCTCTGCGGCAAGTTGCAATCGCATCTCTGACTTCTCTCCGAGGTGGATCAATCATGCCGGCAAGTCCAACGAACACAAGCTGATTTTCGGCAGCATGTTCGTCATCTACTTTTTCCTCAGGGCGTACTTCACGATAAGCCATCCCCAAGACACGCAGGGCTGCTCCGGCCATCTTCTCGTTTGCAGCCATCACTTTCTGTCTCAACGTTCCGGTGAAGGGTACAACTTTACCTTCCCATAAAATATAGCTGCATTGTCCGATCAACACATCAGGAGCACCCTTGGTGTAGACCATGCGGCCTCCCTGATGCTGGATGAGGACAGACATTCGTTTGCGGTCCGAATCGAACGGGAACTCCTGTTGACGTGCATATAACTCTTTGAGGCCGGCAGGAGTAAGACCCATTTTGGAGGCCAGAGTGACGAGCGCGCCTTCGGTTGGATCGCCTTTCAGCTCCCATACGACGCCATCCTCCTTGATTGCCTCCTTCTTGCCATCCTTACCCTTTTTCTTATTGCGCTCTTCCGAGAAACTTTCCACAATACTCGCATTGTTACATAACGCACTGATCTGAAGCAGTCTTCGCAGCGTCTGATCACTCTTCAGCTCCACCGTCCGGCCGTCTTCCAGCATCTGTCCTTCCGGAGCATACCCGTCCCCGGTGACTTGGATACTGCGACCTTCCAGCCACACATCGGTCACGGTCATCTTGTTCTGGGTTAATGTTCCCGTCTTGTCCGAGCAGATCACGGAGGCACAACCAAGTGTCTCGACAGAAGGCAATTTTCGTACAATGGCTTTGCGCTTAATCATTCGCTGCACACCCAGCGCAAGTGCAATCGTGACGATCGCCGGCAAACCTTCAGGTATGGCAGCCACCGCCAGACTGACGCCAGCAAGGAACATCCCAATCGCCGGTTGTCCATGCAAAATACCAGCCACAACGACCATCACGGTAAGCCCCAGTGCGACAAAAATGAGTATTTTGCCCAGTTGCTCCAAACGATGCTGAAGCGGCGTCTCCTGCTCCTCGGTATTTTGGATAAGATCGGCAATTTTGCCCATCTCGGTATCCATGCCTGTCCGAATGACAACGCCTCTGGCCGTCCCGCGGGTAACCATGGTGCCCATAAATCCAATGTTTTTCTGATCGCCGAGCGGTACGGCATCGTCTGCAATGGGGTTGCAATGCTTGCTTACCGGAACCGATTCTCCAGTGAGTGCCGATTCCTCCACATCCAGACTGTTCGTTTCCAGCCATCTTACATCCGCCGGGATGCGATCTCCGCTCTCGACAAGGATGATATCCCCAGGCACCAGCTGTTTGGCAGCAAGCTGCACTTCCTGACCGGCCCGAAGAACTTTGGCAAGAGGTGCGGACAGCTGCTTCAATGCGCGAAGGGAACGCTCAGCCCGAAATTCCTGTACGAAGCCCAGAATGGCATTTAACACAATAATCGCCACAATGGTAACGGCATCCAAATATTCTCCGAGCAGTCCGGACACCAGTGTCGCCCCCATCAAAACGAGCACCATAAAGTCCTTAAATTGGTTAAGGAGCAGTGTAATTGGGGATATTCGTTTTCCTTCACTCAGCTCATTTGAACCGGCGACCTTCCTCTTCTGCGCAACAGCTTCATCCGTCAATCCTTCCTCCAGATTGACGTCAAGCGTGCTGCGAAGCTCTTCTACGCTTAGTTGATGCCACTTGGTCTGTTCCATGCTTCAAGGTTCCCCTCCCAGTCTATATTTCCTGTAAAAGACGTTCATACAGCTGCTCGTGATCGCTAACAGGCAGCTGTATGTCACGCCGGACAAACTACCTGCTCTATATGTATTCGGACAGGACCCCAATTAGCACCCGGATGGTGAATCCTTTCCCTGATGGACAGAATAGGCTAAAATAAAAGTCTGCGGTCATAACGCAGTAGAAGCCGAGTATCTTATGCAAGAAGGCAAGTGACAAACGAACTGCAACCGGTTCTGATTTTTACATATTCCAGTTGTGTGTTTCAGTTATAGATAGAGAGGAAGTTGAAAACTATGGCATTGGACGGCATTGTTACACGAGCCATCGTACACGAACTGCAGGGCTGCAAAGGCGGCCGCATTAGCAAAATTCATCAGCCTAACGGCCATGATGTCGTACTGACCCTTCGTGCACAACGCGGGAACAGCAAATTGCTGATATCGGCCAGTCCGACGTATCCCCGTGTGCACTTTACGGAGAAGACATTCTTAAACCCTACAGAAGCACCGATGTTCTGCATGCTGCTGCGCAAGCACTGCGAGGGAGCCATTATAGAGGAGATTCGTCAGATCGGCATGGAACGGATCATCCACATTGACGTTCGCCAACGCGACGAACTCGGTGACGTATCCGTAAAACGAATCATCATTGAGCTCATGGGGCGTCACAGCAATATCGTATTGCTCGACCCGGTCACGGGAACGATTTTGGACGGCATACATCACGTTACCCCTTCCATCAGCAGCTATCGGGTCATCATGCCCGGCTTTTCGTATACAGCTCCACCAGAACAGCACAAAGTTAATCCGCTGGAAGTGAGCAGCGCTGAATTCCTCAAGGGTTACTCTGAAACGGAAGAAGAGGCTGCCCGCTGGCTTGTGAATTCATTCAGCGGCCTGAGTCCGCTGATCGCAGGCGAGATTGCTGCTCGTGCCTCCAATAGTGACAATGGAGACGCATCGATCGAGGCGAACGCCCTCTGGAATGCCTTTGATTCTGTGATGGGACCTGTGAGAGAGAATAACTACACCCCTATCACAGGACTGAATGCCAAAGGGAAAATGATCTTCTCTGCTGTCCGTCTTCAGGGTATTCAGGATGCGGAGAAGACCTACGACACGATGAGCAAATGCATGGAGGATTATTACGGGGATAAGGCCGAGCGGGATACGGTAAAGCAAAAGGTAAGTGATCTGCTGCGTTTCCTGCAAAATGAACGAAGCAAAAACGTCAAAAAACTCGACAATCTGAACAAGGATCTGCTTGAAGCCGATGACGCGGAAAAATACAGATTATGGGGTGAATTGTTATTCGCTTCTCTTCACCAGATTAGCAAGGGAGACAAAAGTGTGGAGCTTGTAAACTTCTATGATGAAGATCAGGCAACCATTACTATCGCACTCGATCCCCTGCTTACACCATCGGACAATGCGCAGCGTTACTTCAAGCGGTACAACAAATATAAGAACAGTCTGGCTGTCATTCATGAGCAGCTCGGCAAAACCAAGGACGAGATCGACTACCTGGACAACCTGCTGCAGCAGCTGTCCATCGCCTCCATGAACGATATTGAGGAGATCCGTGAAGAACTGGTTCAGCAGGGATATCTTCGCGACCGCAACAAAAAAGGCAAGAAGAAAAAGAAAAACGACCGTCCAACTGTACATCAGTTTACCTCGACAGAGGGGATTGATATTCTGGTGGGCAAAAACAACTTGCAGAATGAATATGTCACTAACCGTCTGGCGTCCGCCAATGATACATGGCTGCACACCAAAGACATCCCGGGTTCACACGTTGTCATTCGCAGCACGGACTTCGGGGAAGCTACCCTAGAGGAAGCAGCACAGCTCGCAGCTTATTTCAGTCAGGCCAAGGAATCAAGCAGTGTTCCTGTGGACTATACCTTTATTCGTCACGTGCGGAAACCAAGCGGTGCCAAGCCCGGTTTCGTCATCTACGATCATCAAAAAACACTGTTTGTGACGCCCAATGAAGAGTTGGTCAAAAGCTTGCCATCCACCATCAAAAACGGATAGGCGGCAGGTGCATTCACCAACAAAATGACACAAAAAGGCCCAGAACAGAGAACTATCGTGTTCTGGGCCTTTTCAATTTGTGTTATAATTGGCGGTTTGCCGCTGTCCGCAGTTGTTCAAGCACATCCAATGCTACCGTCTTGCTCCCCAGATCCCCGTGAAAAACAACCCCCTGTCTCACACCGTGGTAATCTGAGCCACCTGTCACAATTAAATCAAATTCACGTGCCAATGCGGCATACCTGTGTTCCTCTTCAGGGCCATGGTCGGAATGAAATACTTCAATTCCGTCTGGACGGGACTGCTCAATGATCCGGCGAACCAGTTCATCATCTCCATAGAGACCCGGATGTGCAATAACTGCGGCTCCCCCTGCCTCTCTAATCCACTGACAGGCATCTTCAGGAGCGACACGAGGAACAGATACGAAGCCCGGCTTTCCTTCAGCCAGATAACGATCAAAGGCATCCCGCATATCGACAGCATAGCCTTTGCTGACCAGGACATCGGCCATGTGCGGTCTGCCGATGCTCTCATCAGGCTCCAGAGGACGCCCCAGCCCCTCAATGACTTCCTCCCAGCTAATATCAAGACCAAGCTCCTGCAGCTTGGCAATAATGCGATGATTTCGTTCCTCTCGTGCATCACGAAGTCCATGCAGCCGCTCCAGAAAGAGTTCATCCAATGTATTCACATAATAACCCAGCACATGGATGTCCTTGCCTCCTGCGCGGGTACTGATCTCAACGCCGGCCACAACCTCGATACCACATTCCAGACCTGTCCGCTGCGCCTCTGCCACACCTGCTACCGTATCATGATCTGTGATTGCAACGGCTGACAGTCCCTTTTGTTTGGCCAGCCTTACATTTTCGGCAGGTGACTGCATACCATCCGAAGCCTGGCTATGGGTATGAAGATCACAGCGTCCGTTAGGTTGATCCATTAACAACATCTCCTTGCTACATGGTTGTGTTCACGATTGCTTACTTCCTTTATCCATCATTTCTTCCGCGCCTGTGTGCTCCTGCTGTCTCAAGTAGTTCAAGAATGCTACTGCGGATAGAGGGAGCAGGGAAGACTTCAAATGAATGGCATAGAATTGTCGTTTGAATGCAAGTCCGCGGATCTCAACAATATGCACGAGACCAAGTGCTAATTCATGCTGAACGGAGGAAGGAGACAGCATGGTAATACCCACACCGGCTTCAACCGCCGATTTTACTGCACCCGTACTTCCAAGCTCCATCACAACATTCATGTCCTGCGGGTCAATGTTTTTCTTTTGCAGTTGGTCTTCCATGACCTGTCTTGTACCGGAGCCCTTCTCCCGGAGTACAAACGGATAAGCCATAACCTCTTCCAGCTCCACTTCCCCGCGATCGGCGAGCGCGTGACCTGCCGGAACAACTAGCTTCAGTTCGTCCTGCATCACCGGTTCCACAATCATGTCGGGATGATGGATCGGGGCTTCGATCAGGCCAAAGTTCAACTGGTGTTTCAAAATATCGTCCATAATTTGCGTTGTATTCATCACTTTCATTACGATCGAGATATCAGGATATTGACGTGCAAAGGGACCCAGCATCCTCGGTAAAACATATTCGCCAATGGTCAAACTGGCACCGAGCTGTAATCTTCCCTGAAGCATCTGGGTGAAGGCCGACATGGCTTCATCGGTCTGTCTGACCAGTTCCACACTCCGCTTGGCATGCGGCAGCAGGGTTCGCCCAGCTTCGGATAATTCTATCTTCTTGGTTGAACGGTGCAGCAGCTTGGTGCCAAAATAGTCCTCCAGTGATTGAATCTGCATCGTCACCGCAGGCTGAGTCATATGTAAGGCTTGCGCAGCTGCTGAAAAACTCCCCTTTTCCGCCACGGTGTAAAAAATATGCAACTGATGAAAATTCATATCTTCGCCCCTCTTCTGTACACTTACCTCATTGTAGCCGATTTCTTGAATTCCAACAAAAAAAGCATGCAGCTTGTCTGCATGCGATGTAGCTTGAATATATCATGGCTAAAAATCTGAAATATTTCTTCTGAATTACCTGTGCTTCCGACTGTTCTTCACCAGAGTCATTCGTCTGGAATGCCTCAACCAGGAATAATACGATTTCAGGTCACGAAGCTCAATGGTCTCTGACATTCGCCCCAAAAAGGTAACTACAATCATCTTGTGAAGAGGATTGCCGGCGATGTCATATTCACCTTCAAGCTCGGAAAATTCCGCAACCACTACCACATCCTCGTCGATGAGGTAGACGTCCTGCTCATTACGGTAGTATGGCGTAATACGGTCCTGCTTCAGACACTCCCATAACCAAGCCGCAATATGGTCATCATCATTACGCGTGGGCTCAATACGGTCTGCATACCGCATTTTGGCATGATGGGTAATGACGATGTCAGCCACTTTTTTGTCTCCAAGAGCTACGAAAAACGGCTCGTAGGTGCTCCAACGTTGCATCACCTTATCACGCATGGGAATCACTCTCCACCAGATAGGACTTTCTATCTATTTATTACCAAATATATTACAACATAAGTCCCGTAAGCTCAAGGCGTAAGTTTAGATTTTTTCACAAAATCCGTTTTGTGCCTAATTCTTTATAAAAGTGAGCAAAAACCTATGATAACCAATAACCTTCTCTCTATATTAATCTCTTTTTAAAAGAAAAGGAACCCGCGATATGGCGGATTCCGCAGAAGGTATTCAGTTTCTCACACCTATAACACATGTCGTCCTGCGCCGAGCTCGTCATCCATCGTTCTCAGCAGCTCATGTGACGCATCGCATTTGTATTCCCAGAACATCAATCCCGCGAGATCCTGTTCAAGGATATATCGGCATTTGGCCGTTATTGATTCCGGATCGTCGTATGAGATGAACGTGTTACCATTAAACAAATAAGGTGCCTTCGCTTCATCATCCCAGTAACGGATATATCCGTTAAGGTCAATATACTTCTCGCTTAAATCCGTATATTCCGGACCGTAGCCTCCGGTCGTCTTAGCCATCTGATGCAATCCGTTGTTACGGTCAGGCACACCCTCCCACATCCGGGAGTAAAATGCCGCACCTATAACGATTTTATTTCTGGGTACACCTGCCTTTAGAAACATGCGTACGGACGCATCCGTGCTAATCCGGTATAAATCACCTGTCGCAGTATAGAGGTTGGTATGGTGTCCAGTCAGCACCTGAAACCCTCCACGCATGTCATATGTCATCAGCTGCACATAATCAAGATACTGCTGTACCTGATCCATCTCGGTGCCGTCAATGTAGTACTGGTCAGCACCAGCTGCAATGGTCAGCATGTAATACCTGTCATCTTGCTCACCTTGCTTCGTCAGAGCCGCCCTTATCGTTTTTAACAACAGTGTAAAGTTAACTCTGTCCTGGGCAGAGGCAGCAATACCCGCCTCCCCATAGCACGGGTATTCCCAGTCCAGATCAATCCCGTCCAGGCCATAGGTAGTCACTGCCAGAACAGCGGATTCTGCGAGCTTCTGTCTTCCTTGCTCGGTTGCAGCTGCCTCAGAGAATCCACCTGCACTCCAGCCTCCCACAGACAAAATCAATCTCAAATCCGGGTAAGCTTTCTTGATGTTTGGAATCCGGTCCATATGCTGCAGATGGCTGGTCTGAATGATACCTTCCTGTATATGAGCAAAAGCGATATTGATATGCGTCATTCGGCTCAGCTCTGCCTCCGGTACATTATTCAAATCACGATGTCCGACGTATCCAATAATCCATTTGGGGTTCATAGGCTGCCTCCATCATGTTGGAATGGTTCACTGCGCTGTCCGGCCAGCTGCGAGCTTACCTGAATGGCTTCCCTCACGGCACCAATCCGATATCCGGATGAGACATAACGAATCTGATAAGCCTCATCCAGAACAACCAGATGGGGGTATCCCGACTCTGTCGCTCCAGAGCTACGGAACACTTCGGGCAGTGAGGCAGGTGATGCCTCGCCTAACCGAACTTGTGACGGCAGCATCTCAAGCTGCTCCGTCTTCAAGGATTTTCCTTTACCAGCAGAGCCAGTAATTAAAACAACCGATATATTCCGTTCCACCAGTTCTTGCTTCAGGTCAGCAAGTTCCTTCAGCAAGTGCATGGTCGGCTCTCGGTCCGGTTCAATCCAGGAAAGAAGTATGCCTGCAGCCGTTCCACTTACGCTACGCTCGAGTGTAGTTACGTTCTCGTCCTGCCACCGCAGTTCCGCGTGCTTATCCACCGTTCCAAGGACAGGAATTTCTTCATCGGCGCTGCGGAAGGTTACGGCAACACAAGACTCTTCCCCTTCGTTCAAATTAAAATAAGTGAATCGAGCTCTTACTGTGCCGTTTTTCAAACGTACGCCTGTCGTCATGCGATACGCGCCCTCCTCTGCTGGCAGAGGCTCGTCAAACAGCTTTGTCTCTTTATAAGGAAAATGCAGGGTCACGTATTTCCCCTGAACAAGACGCGCAATGGAAATATTCTCATAGTAGGAAGCCTCCGGCATGTTTCCTCCTGACTGGTTTTGCACAAGACGAATGCTTCCCATTCGCTGCTTCCCCTTTTCTTTAATGCCAAGATCCGCGAAGATCCAGAACCCTTTCTGCCAATACTGCGGCTTGCGTTCACTTGGATGCAAACGCGATGGGATGCCAAGGCTGCGACAGAGAGCAACAAACAGGATAGCCAGCGATTCCTCGTCCCCGGCCATGATCCGATAGGTTCCTGCAGCTGTACCCTTTCCTTTCAGATTGGGCAGATCCTCCCAATGAATGAACTTTTCCTTGAGTGTCTCAGCAAGAAGCGAAGGCTCTCTCACCATTGCGTCCCTCTCATCTGAAGCAAACGCGGCTTGGAATTGTCTCCTGTACGGGCCAAGCATTTCAAAGGCAACGCGCGGACATAACAAATAGGGAATAAACAAGGTATCCGGGAGCATACCACGCAGCGGAAGCGAATAAGCCAAATGTTCATGCAGGACTGGACGGAACGTATCAATTAAATCTTTACTATTCAGCGACTCCAGCAGCAACAACGGCCATTGCCCGTGCTCAGGAGAGCTTTCTCTTAGAAACGCTGCAATTTCATGGCCATTTCCGCGCGCCTTCTGCATGACGTCCCATACCCTGGACTCCGGAAGGCTTAGCTCGCGAGATAGATCCACGCTCTCTTTATGGGTTACAAACGTTGACTCAAACGCAGTACGGATATCCGTCCCTTCCGACAAACGCCGCTGATGGAGCGACTCCGCTTCCCCTGTCAATGCCGGGAGTTCCTCTCCCTCCGTCTCAGGCGGAGGAACCATATCGAAATCAATCACTCCGCTCTCCTGCTCAGATTGATTTTGCAGATCCAGCACTAGTTCCAATCGGTCTGTCTGGTCAATCGTGATCTTATGCTCTCGCCACCGTCCCTGATATACCGCCCGGATGAGCAGATCGCCATATCCCGTTTTGAAGACCACTTCTCCTTCTTCATTCGTTAATAACTCCGCAATCGGATAGAATTCGGCCATGTTATACAGCTCAAATCGCACGGAAGCACCCTCCACTGCAACTCCGGCCAGATCCTTGACCGCTACGGTCAGCTCCTTCGTTGGAGCGTAATTCTCCAAAAGATTCAGCTCGGTGTACCATTCGGTTGCCAGTGTCACATCCTCCGGACCATGGTAACCACCAAGTACTCTCGTATTCATCAGCATCGACCGACGGGCAGGAGGCGTAAACCATCCCTGATTCAGCCTGGCTTCCGGTTCACAGGCGCCGATATAATGCCAGGTTCCGTCAGCCCACGCTTCCACCCATGCATGATTGTCGTCACAATGCGCCCAGCGGGGAGTGTATACCTGACGGGCAGGGATCCCGATACTTCGCAGTGCGGTCACTGCCAGCGTTGATTCTTCCCCGCAGCGTCCCCTTGCACTCCGAATCATGGTGAGCGGCGAAACCGTCCTAAGGTCGCTGCCTGTGTAGACTGCCTTTTCATGGCACCAGTAGTTGGTTTCCAGAATCGCTTCTGACATCGTGAGCGACTTGACGCGATCAGCCAGTTCTTCATAGAAGGTCGCCCTGCAATCCTCAATATTCTCCGTATTCACCCTGCATGGAAGCACAAAGTGAAGGAACAAATCATCCGGTACCCGCTGCCCCCACGGAACCTCCCGCCGCATTCGCAGAGTTGATCTTATGTGACTTAGAAACAGTGAGCCCGGAACATCTGCCAGATCCTGAAGCGGACTGTATGCATACACAAACTTGAGCGCCCACTCTTCTTCTACGGACAGCGGCTCCCTAAATACGGAAAAGATCTCGTCAGCCTGTGCCTGGACAAGCTTCTTTTTGATATTCAATTTATCTTCAATAGATTTCATTTCTTTGGGGGTAAGCGAAAACGCCGACGTTTGTACACTCATTTTGCATCCCTCTCTTCCCACAGGTTCCCGTCTTCGCGAATGAGCCATCTTCCCGCCCCATCCGCAGTCGCAGCTGAAATCTGAAACAGGCTTGCAGCAGCGTAGACCTCGGGACAAACATCCACATCAGAAGTCCAGCCGAGCAATGACAGATCTTGCGTAAAAGTCCCATTCTTTTCTCTGTAATTACGCTGCAGATAATATAGCTTTCTTAACTCCCATTTGATCCGTTCATCCTGCGGAAGCACAAAATCGTCTAGAGCATGCTCACCGGCAAACACAACATAACCCCACAGTTCGGGATAATGCATGTTCACCAGTCCCATCGGTGACCAGACCCAGTTGTCCTCAGGGTATGGCTTACCGGTTCCGGGATCCATTACTTTGCGGTAATTTCCATCGATCACTTCAGTCTGCCACTCCACCCGTGAGAAGTTGACTCTCCAAAATTCACCCGGTAGGGGTGCCCGCCTTTCCTTGGCGCATTCTTTCAGACTCGTCCACGGGATCGCAACCTCAACAGACCATTTCCGGTTAACCGCTTCCGGACGATTCAGCTCGCCGTCAATATACACGGCTGTCTTTAATCCTTTCATATCCCAGCTGTCCAGCGGTGGCCCTCCGTCCCTGTATGGCTTGATGAGGAGCAGGTCCCATACCGTATTTAGCGCATTGATCTCGAATTCGTAATACCCGTGGCTGTCCCCGTCAGGATCAATAAAAATTTCAAAGTCATTATCATAAAAAATGACAGAATCCCGCTTCGTCAACGTTGCCCAGATCTGATCTTCCCAAAGCTCGGCACCGAAATAAAAATATTCATCATCCCATAGCATTTTTACCCTTGTATCCTTGGCCGGAGCAGGACGAAGATCCCCTTCAATATCTACGAACTTGTCCGTCCATTCCGCCTGATCCCAAAAAGGCTTATCCAGCCTTCCGTCAAGCTCCAATTCACCTGCTGCACGTTGGCAAATGTAGTGTTTCGGCTGATAAACATCGATATGTGGAATAGGCACGCCACTTAGCATCTTGTT
Organism: Paenibacillus sp. 7516; assembly: GCF_002272715.1. Classification (NCBI taxonomy): domain Bacteria; kingdom Bacillati; phylum Bacillota; class Bacilli; order Caryophanales; family Paenibacillaceae; genus Paenibacillus; species Paenibacillus sp. 7516. The sequence continues at coordinate 41,988 of NZ_NPBI01000021.1, read as the reverse complement.
GATCCCTCCATTCAGTTATGCGTAACGACTGCCCCGGAGCCGCCATACATGTCTACCTTTTCATCGAACTCCAGCTTCACTACCGTTGTCAGTTCATGGGTGTCTTCACCTGTCAGGTGAATCCAGGTTGTTCCAGGAATTTGAAACCATGGAACCCCGCCGTGAATGTCATACGTCAGTTCTTGGCCTGAATGCAGCACGGATACTTTCCTGATCTCGTTGCACAGCCCCTTCACACAAATGCTTTCCTTCGGATCGCCATGTACAAAGAGATAGAGTGTCTTTCCATCTGCCGAGAGCGTACTTCCATCTCCATAATATCTGCTCATAATTCCGTCTCTTGTTCCGTATACGGCTTCTTCATGTGCTCTTATCCACTCGCCCAGTCCAAGCAGGATGGCTTCCTGCCTCTCATCAATTGTTCCGTCCTCCCGTGGGCCAATATCGAGCAGCATGTTGCCTCCCATAGAGATGCAGTCGCAGAACATGCGAACGATCTGAGACAGTGATTTGTAATGCTGATCCGTAGGGACGTAGCCCCATGAGGAATTGATCGTTGTACAAAACTCCCACGGCCCATCTGGTCTCGTAATCGGCAGCCCTTGTTCGGGCGTTTTGTAATCCCCATGTCCCTGCAGGCGTGAATTGATGATGAGATCAGGCTGCATTGATTTTAAATACTGCTTGAATTCAGGCAGATTCCACTGCTTCTCGCTTCGTTCCCAATCCCCGTCAAACCATAACAGGTCAACCTTGCCAAATCCGGTGAGTAATTCTTTCAGTTGGTGGTTGTTAAATTCCAAAAACCTCTGCCATTTGGTTTCATCCTGAATCCCATCCAAGGGATAGGAGAACGGATTGCTAGAACCGGGGTCATCCGGCACCTTGCCACCTTCATATACACTTGGGTAATCCGGGTGGGACCAATCGATCAACGAGTAGTAGAGTCCGAGCCGAAGTCCCTTCGTCGTGATCGCATCGGCATATTCTTTGACAATGTTACGTGCAGCCCGTGTTTTCTTTACCGTGTTCAAGTCACTGTACTGTGTATCCCACAGCGCGACTCCGTCATGATGCTTGGTTGTCAGCACAGCATACTTGGCACCCGATTTCTCGATTAGGTCCGCCCACGCCGCGGCATCGAATCTGGAGGCCGTGAATCCCTCCATTTGCTTCATGTAGTCGTCATAAGTCATCCGTCCATTGTAAAAAGACCACGACTCCGCAACACCGTCCACGGCATAGATTCCATAGTGAATAAAAATTCCCAGCTTCGCATCCTCAAACCATTTCCGCATCATCATCTACACCTTTTTCTCAGGGATATTTGGAAACCGTGTTCACACGTACGAAAAAGCTATGTCCAAACTGTTTTTTTATTGATATCATTTATAAGAAAGAAATGGCATTTCTCCATATGAAAGGAGGCAGCATTTCAATTGCGAATGGACTATTTCAAATCCAAACTGTTCCTGAAATACATTTGGTCCTACCTGTTCATTCTGCTAATTCCTCTCGTGTTCATGACCGTATTTCTCTATGAAAACGCAGTTAAAACCCTCCGTACTGAGATTGAAAGCTCGCGTCTGGCCCAGTTATCACAAACCAACGTAACCATTGACAGCCGAATGAAAGAGCTGAGCGAGATTGCTTCCCGCATTTCTTACGATAATCGGCTCTCTTCCTATCGGGTTACCAACACCCAGACCAGCCCGGAAGCCATTCGTGCCTTGGATCAGTACAAAGCCACCAGTTCCATGATTGATGAAATCTATCTTTATTTCCACGATGATACACGTATTTATTCCAGCAAAGGTCTGACCGATTTTGAGGTGTTTGCCGACAATCTCAGCTTCGAGAGATGGGACAAACAATCCCTGTATAACGATCTCAACGAAACGAAGCATCCTACGGTAAGACCTGCCGATGTGGTAACCAAAACTGGTGGAGTTCAGGACCGCAAGCTTGCATACCTTATTCCCATTACTCCAAACAGTCTGAACCCCCACGCCACGGTCATGGTTTTTATTAAGGAGTCTCAGATTACCAATCTGATTGATTCCATACTCGGAAACTATCAAGGCCTGACCTATGTCCTCGATGCAGAGGGTCAGGTACTAACGGCCAACCATCAGGGAGATACCCTAAGCACAGATGCATTGGCTGCCTTGATTAAAGGCATTACTCCAGGAATCCAGGAGCGGACGCTGGACGGCAAAGATCATTCCATCGTATCTGTGCAATCGGAAACCAACGGCTGGACCTACATGACTGTAATGCCAAGCTCCCAGTTTTTCAGCAGTGTACTGGATGTCCGCAGTTTCATGATAATGATCATAGGTATCGTACTGCTGGTCGGAGTTGCAATTGCTCTCGTTCTCGCCAAAATGCAGTATCAGCCCATCTCAACCCTGGTCGAATTTGCCGCTTCCCGTTTCCCCGAAAAGAAACCTGATGGAGAGTCTCGAAATGGAAATGCCAATGAACTGGAACGGATTCGTTCTGCCTTGCAGAATTACAGCTCCCGCATTGATTTACAGGAACCGTATGCTCGGAACCAGTACTTGTCGACCTTAATTAAGTCTGGAAATCCAGATCCATTGTCTTCTGAACTGGTACAGCTGTTCGACCTGAAACTGAACAAGGATTATTTGTTTGTCATGGTTATTGGCTGGAATGATTCCAAGCATGCCGATATGGAACTCCGCCGCCGCATTGCAAGCAGTCTTGCACAGATTGAATTGCCTGATCTGCAGGCAACCGGTTATGGCGTTGAGCTGCCTCAGCTGGACCGATTCGGTTTAATCATGAGTTTTGATTCCGCTGAAGGAATCGATCTGATAACCCGTATAAAACTGATTATGGAGCAGATCAGAGGCTTACTTTTGGAAACATTGTCCATAACTCCGTTGATCGGTGCCGGAAGCGCTTATTCGAAGCTTCACGAGCTGACCCAATCTTACGTTGAAGCCTGTTCTGCTTTTGATTTGCTCGTACCAGGTGAGTATGGATCATCCGCTTTATTTGAAGAAATGTCCAAGACACCGAGCCATTCCTACTGGATTCCGAACCATATGCAGCTGAAGCTGGTTCAAAGTCTGAAACAGGGAAATATCGATATCGCTTCCCAGATGATTCGCTCATCCGTGATCAGTTTGCAGTCTTCCATGCTGCCTGCACTGCTTGTGCGCTGCATCAGCTTCGATCTGCTGAACACGATTCTTAAGACCGCTTCGGAACTTGGAGAACATCAAATGCTGCAGCAGATTGCTCCCAACATGGTGTTTAGCAGCTCGCTGGAAGAGCTTGAATCCGTTCTGCTCTTGCTTGCCTCCCAGTTATGCAATGAGGTGAAAAAGGATACGCAGCAGGAAGAGCAGACATTGATAGACCGCATTATTGAATATATCGATGCCCATTTTACAGATCACAATCTTAGCCTGGATACGCTTGCGTATGAATTCGAAGTTTCACCTTCCCATGTGAGCCGCTCCTTCAAGGAGAAGACCGGAATCAACTTCCTTCAGTACATTTGGCAAAAACGACTCGACAGGGTCTTTCATCAGCTGAAAACAACGGATACTCCTCTGAAAGACCTCATTCAGGATGTCGGATATCTGGATACGCCGAATTTCATCCGTAAATTCAAGAAGGAGACCGGGCTTACACCAGGACAATATCGCAAGCTTCATCGCACTACGGGTAGTGATGCAGGAAATGAATCGGCCAGCTAATAACAGGAAAGCCAACAGACGAACAATCCGGATTGCCGTCGATGTTGGCTTTTTTTGTTATTTCAGAGTGCTGCGAACGGGGATTCACATCCGATTACTTGCCTGCGGAATTCCACGTATTATACACTTCCTGATAGATTTCCTGAATCCGGTCTCCACCCATTTTCTTCATCTGTTCAACATAGCCGTCCCAGTTGGACAATGGCTCTTCCCCGGTTACAAACTTCGCTTCCATCTGCTTCACGTACGTATCAAGATCAGATAACAATGCGGAGGCTTCATCCTGCTGTTCGTTGGTCAGATACGCATTCGGAAACGGCGCTTTGCCGATCGGTATCAGCTTCTCCTCGTTCTCCTTCGCAATCCATTCGTCAAATTCGGTCGTCAGACCATTCGTCAGCTCCGGTGAGTTATGACCCGGAGTCAGCATGCCGAAGTTTGGCGTAATGGTGCCTCTGTACTCTTCCCGATCACCGCCTCCCGGAACAGGCAGCCATTCTTTTTCATACGTATCTTTGTTGGTGTATTTCCAGAGCGTGCCTTCAGGACCTTGATTGAAGAGCGTTTGTCCCTCGATGGAATACAAGTAATCGATCCAGCGCATCGTTGCTTCAGGATGTTCATTTACACTTGTGATGGCAAATGTTCCGTTAGCAGAGAGTCCTGGATGCATACCGTAAACAGGAGTTCCTGCAATATCGCTCGCCACAGGTGTCATAAGCGGATTTTTCATGGCAGCATCCGGATCGCCACCCAAGGTAAAGTAGGAGTAGTAGTCGTTAAAGAGGGCAATCTGATTGTTTTCCCCTTTGGCTTTTTTCTGCTCAGGGGTTTGCGAGAAGGTTTCGTGATCCAGCAGATCTTCCTTCCACAAACGATTCATGAATTCCAAATACCCCTTATATCCTTCCTGCATCGGACTGTAAAACACCTTATCCTGCTTATCGACGTAAACAACAGGGTCATATATGCCCCAGAAGCCCAGAAAATACATGCGCAGATCATCCAGCTTTACGGAGGTCAGCGGAATTTCATCGGCCTTGCCGTTGCCATTCGGATCTTCCGTCTTCACTCGCTTCAGCAGTTCGTACAATTCCTCTGTCGTTTTTGGCAGTTCTTTTACACCAAGCGCTTCCAGCATACTGCCGTTATACCACATGGGGCTGCGATACCAGACGGCGGCACTGTCGATGAATGGCAGGGCGTAAATGTGTCCTTCCGGCGTTGTGAACGATTTGCGAATATCCGGATTCTCATCGAACAATTTTTTAATGTGCGGAGCATATCCCCCATCAATGTAAGGTTCAAGCGGGATAAGTGAGCCTTGGGTGCCATAGGTCACCTGCTCTGCTGGTGTTAGATCGGCTCCGTACAGTACATCAGGCAAATCTCCACTTGCAAAGACAAGGTTCTTCTTGGTTGCAAAGCTGTCAATCGGAGTAAGCTGAAATTCAAACTTGATGTTGGTAAGCTTCTCTGCTTCCTGAATAACAGGCATGGTATTCCAATCTGCCACGCCTACATCCTGGGACATCATGGTCAATGTGATCGGTTCCTCCACAATAGGAAAGCCCTCTTGCTTCACCCCTGTCTCTTCCGGTGTACCCGGTTCAGCGGTTGAACCGCCATCAGGAGATGCTCCGCATGCCGCAAGCATGCTTGCAGCAAGGATCAGACTTAACAGAACCGTTGATTTCTTGTGAGCTCTCTTCATGACAACAACTCCCTTTTTGATGATTTATTTGGTATAGATCAGCCCTTGACGGAACCAATCATGACACCCTGAACGAAGTACCGCTGCAAAAACGGATAGATGATAATGACCGGAAGTGTCGATACAATAATGACTGCATAACGGACGAGTGCCGCCACTTCGGCTTTGTTATTCAGTGCCGAGGCCGATGAACCATCCATCATGCCGGAGCCTTGAGCTGACATTTCCTGCAGGACAAGAATCTGTCTTAACACAAGCTGAAGCGGATATTTGGCCGAATCATTCAAATAAATCATTGCTGAGAAATAACTGTTCCAGTGACCTACACCGTAGAAGAGCGCCATAACGGCTATGATCGGCATGGACAATGGCAGCACGATTTTGAAAAACAGCTTGAAATTAGAACAACCGTCGATCTGTGCAGCCTCCTGAAGCTCGCTCGGGATCGTTCCCTGGAAGAAGGTGCGGGAGACGATGATATTCCATACCGAAGCTGCGGAAGGCAAAATCAGGGCCCACATGCTGTTGATCATGCCGAGCTCCTTAATCAGCAGATAACTCGGTACCAGCCCTCCGCCGAAGAACATCGTGAACATAAAGACGCCCATAAAGAACCCTCTGCCGACCAGGTCTCTTCTGCTGAGCGCATAGGCCGCAGGAATGGTGAACGCCAGGTTCACGGCAGTACCGACAACCGTATACAGAATCGTGTTCGCGTAGCCTGACCAGATTCGTTGATCCTGAAGTACACGCTCATAACCTTCAAACGTGATATCTTTCGGAAATAGCCACATTGCACCTGAAGCAACTTCCTTCGGATTGCTGATGGAGGCGCTAATCATATATACCAGCGGGTACGCCACAAGAAGGAAAGCAATTGTAACGTAGATGTAGTTCAAGGTTAGAAAAATTTTGTCTTGTCTCGTTTCCTGAATACCGGTTAACATTCAGCCTCCTCCTTTACCACAGACTGTTCTCGCTCGTCTTGCGTACGATTTGATTGACGGTAACGAGCAAAAACGCATTAATGACAGAGTTAAACAAGCCGACAGCAGTAGAGAAGCTGTACTGGGCATTTTCAAGACCTGAACGGTAAACGAAAGTGGATATGACATCGGAAGATTCCATGTTCAGCGGGTTTTGCATTAGAAGGATCTTCTCAAACCCGACCCCCAGCAGACTCCCCATGTTCAGAATGAGCAGGATCGTCATGGTTGGTACCAGCACGGGAATGTTAATGTGCCGGATACGCTGCAGTCGGTTTGCCCCGTCTATAATTGCTGCTTCATGCAGGCCAGGGTCCACTCCAGACAACGCAGCAAGGTAAATGATCGTTCCCCAGCCCGCACTTTGCCATACGCCAGAGAGTACGTATACCGTCTTAAACCATGCAGGGCTTGTCAGAAATGAGGGGGCATCTATTCCCATCCATTCCACGAAACGGATCAGGATTCCGGTTGATGGAGAGAGGAAAGCAATCACCATCCCGACCATAACGACAACCGAGATAAAATGAGGCGCATACGTGACGGTCTGGACCAGCTTTTTGAAACGTTTATGCTTCAGTTCATTAAACGCCAGAGCCAGAATGATCGGAATCGGAAACCCGACAGCCAGCTCATACAAACTGATCGCCAGTGTGTTCCACATCAAATCCCAGAAATAATAGGATTCAAAGAACCTTACAAAATGATCAAAACCTACCCAAGGACTTCCAAATACTCCGCGTACCGGATTGTAATTTTTGAACGCAATCTGGATGCCGTACATGGGTCCGTAATGAAAGATGAGAAAATACAGAAATGCGGGTGCAATAAACAAATACAGTTGCCAGTTTCTCCAGACCTTTTGCCATCGCTTTCTACTGATGTTCGGCTTGTATAATGTCTGCTGCCGATTGGCCGTTTTTACTTCCTGCACACAGGATCGCCTCCTTCTGTCGCTTCTCATGTTTGGGTCATACGCTGCAGGAAAACGTTGGAGCCTTCATGTTGCATGTTAGTTTTGTTGGCGCAGCTGTAGTTTAACAATAGGCGATCACGCATTTTTTCGTAAATATGTCATTTTGTCAGACGCCACAAACATTGATACATCAAGGTTTTTTAAAATTTCTCCTCCATTTTAACAATTCAAAAATGTGTTGTTTTCGACCAAAAGAAAGCGATTACAATTGCAAAAGTGGAAAATTACCAATTGAAAATTTCGTGTGTACACGATTTATTTTACATCACGTTTACTTTTTTTCGGTGAATCCAGGCTTTTGAATGTCACTTTAATTAACAATTAAATAACAAAGACATGCCTTCAATTTGGTATTTCAATGACTTTTTCATGGTCGATAGTTACCTACTGTTCATATGTACCACGTTCTTGCAGGCCTTGATCGAAGCATGATCCCCAAAAGAAAAAGTCGCCATGAAGGCGACCTTTGATCCAATATGTTTTATTATTCCGTGCTTATGTCCAGTTCCACCAAATCGCTAAACGTTGAAGACTGTATATTTTAAATCCCGTAAAAACTTGTTTTGTCCATCGTTTTGCTGGCATACTCTGTCTTGATTTCGTTACGGTAAGATCTTTCAATCTTGCGCACATAGGACAGCCGCTTCACATTTTTCATCGTATCTTCAGCCCGCTCTGCATTAACATACATAACGACATAATGCATACGGCGGGAAATGTAATGAACGGTACCATACTTTTCGAGATTGCGGGCTGCTTTTAGATCACTAACCCAAATAATAAATCCTGTCCTTTCCGCAAACATCATTTTCCCCGCCCTTCTTATAATGGAGACCGGACACTTCTAGGTGAAGGTCCGGTCTATATGGATTTTAATTCATTCGGAATTCAGTTAGCCGCAGCTGCACTTGCCGCCGCTTCCACAGCCGCCACCTTTGGGGTTCGGGTCATTGCTCGGAACCTTGATTGTGGTAGAAACCGCATAAGCAATGGTCTCAGACATCTGGTGCAGCATTTCATCGAGCGCTCTCTCCGCCTGCTTAAAGCGAGCTACTGCCTCAATTTGTTCCAGCTCCTGTTCCAGAGCCTTCACCTGGTCTTTTGCAGCATGATAATCCGGGTGGAAGTGTCCAAAACGCTGAGTTTCTTCAAACAGTTCCTTTTTGGCTTCCAGCTTGCGTATTCCCGCTTGAACCTCCGGATTGCTCTCAACTTGCTGCTTCCAATATAAATAATCCGATACTTCGGCAGATTGGTTAATCATGTCGCCCAGTTCATATGCGCCCGTCAACACTTGGGCCATATCGACCGTGTTCAATTCCGCTACGCTCATGAAATTCATCCTATCTATATATAAAGTTCTACGTAAGGTAGACTACTTTATCATAGCATATCCCCCGGTAGTTAAGAAGAGTTTTTCCTGCAAATAGAAAATAGGGGAACATAAGCTCTTCCTGCTTCAGATCTGCTCCGGAACGATTAATCTGATCTTGTCCCAATCCATGGGAGAAATGGTGCAGCGTTCTATTGCCCTCTCGTCTGCCCCCGGTACAATCCAGCCTGTCAGCGTCCAATCGTCCTGGCCTTGAATTTGATCCGGAATAATGTATACCTCGGACTGTTCGTTCCTCAGTCCCAGCTTGGTCTGCCATTCTATCGCTTTTGCCGTAATCTGACGTGTCGTGGACATATGATATCGCCGCCAATCGTTATGCCACATGTCTGGAATGGAGCCGTATGCGGGTAAATCATCCGACTGCGCTGCTATCGGCTGTCCGTGTGTATAAGAAGATGCCCTATCCGGTTCATTTTGAATCAAGCCCTCCCTGCCATGCACATAAAAGCTTTCTCGTAGACCGCTAAGCCCAACCCTTGGCTCATGCTTGTGAATTTCAGTACTCTTTTCCTCCCCTGACCCCTCGCTGCATATGAAATCGGTCGGCTGCATACTTTGTATTTTCTCCGCATTTCCCCCACGCTGTGCCTTTAATCGCTCCCACTCATTTCCCCACTGTTGAATGGCGAGGTACACATGCTCCGGGACTCCCGTGGCAGCATAACGGCGCAGAAATTCCACCACCTTGTCAGACGTAAACCCGTGATGGGATGCATTTACAATTTGTTCTTTGGTCACACGGTAGATGCTCATGCGATCACAGCTCAGCAGTTCAGCGCAATTCTCTATTTTCCAGCGGATCTGCGGGACTACCTCTTCCGGGACCATAATTTCGAAGTCAGGCTGGACAAAGAAAACATTCTTGGCGCTGTCCAGTTTCTGCTGTACTCTCAAGGGTAACAGCTCCTCAGGCTCAATCAACCAGCGAAAAAGCAAATCACCCGAAGCATTTTCACCACTCTCTCCGTACCCCCACCCAGCCAGTGCGTTTAGCCAGCTCTGAACATATTCAGGAAACCCGGTATCACTGCCACTGCCTTTGAAATGCGGAATCAGATCTGAAATATTGAACCAGGTCTCCTGTCCTTTACCTAGCAAGACCAGGCGATAGCGAAAATGTTGTTCTGCAGGACTGGTTGCACCATATCGTTCCATGCACACCTTGAATATTTCGCGATGCATGCACGACCACGGCTGCTCTAACCAGTGCCTCAGAGTCTCATCATGTACCCTTATTTTCTCTTGATCCTTATGGAGAAGCCCCAGAGCAAACAGCATATCCAAGATAATGGCGACATGAACGGGGTAGATATCCGGATGTTCGTAGTTTAAATTCAATGCGGCAAAATCATCAGGACATAATTGAGTCAAAGCGCTCAACCGCTGCAGCATTCTCTTGTGGATCGTACCTTTATTCGTCAATGTGAGGCCTTCTCTTGCGATCCAGGCCAATATATGAATGACTTCGGCAGCGATATCAGGCTTTGCTTCACGAATAACGTGAATTTGACCACCACTGACCATCTGGGTTTCAGATTCCTTCTGATCCTGTTCATGTATTAAAAATGGATGTTTACCGACTCTATTTGCGTAGGCTACGGTTAATGCAGGAATATAACGCAGTGGAATGTAGTATAGGTTCTCTCCCCAAGTTTTGCGAACCGCTTCAATCCACCCTTTTTGTCTTAGGCGCATAAAACCTAACCTGGCTTCCGCCCCGCTCAATCCTTCTTCCGCAGACTCAGCGGTGGTCATCATCACTGAAAAGGGTTGACACGCATGTTTGTGAAAAAGAGCACCAAGTACCGAATGTTCTGTGGGTGACAGTTCCATTATTTCATCGAAATCCACTGCTTCATGTCCATTCATTACTATGCCCCCGCCTTTCCTTTTCCCACGCTAACGCTTAATGGTGACTTAAGTATGTTCATGTATTATGGAGTATTCATATCCCTGCTCGACCAAAAACATCTGACGGCGCAATGCAAACTCCTGTTCCTTGCTATCCTCTGATACCAGCGCATAGAAATATGCTCTATTGTCACCAGGCTTAGGCCTCAATATCCTGCCCAGACGCTGAGCCTCTTCCTGCCTGGAACCATAACTTCCCGATATCTCAAGCGCAACAGCAGCGTCAGGAAGATCGACAGCAAAATTCGCCACCTTGGAAACGACAATGGTTTTAATTTCGCCCCGACGAAAGGATTCGAACCACTTTACCCTTTCGTGTTGTGACATCGTACCCGAGATCAGCGGAGCGTCAATTTCCCGGGCAATGGTTTCGAGCTGATCCAGATACTGACCGATCACAAGTGCAGGCAAACCATCATGTTGACGCAGTAGTCGTCTGATCACTTGTAGCTTTGCCGGATTTTCCGCTGCAAGACGAAACTGATGTTTTCCTTCTGCTTCCAGATAGGTCGTTTTCAGATCCGTTGAAAAAGGAACACGTATCTCCTGACACTGCACATTGGCAATCCACCCTTGCCGCTCGAGGTCCTTCCATGGCATATCATAGAGTTTAGGACCAATAAGGGAGAATACATCCTGTTCACATCCATCTTCCCTCACCAAGGTAGCCGTCAATCCCAGTCTTCGCGTAGCTTGAATATCCGCAGTTGCCCGAAAGACAGGAGCAGGTAACAAATGCACCTCATCATAAATGATGAGTCCCCATTCCCGTTCACTCAGCAATTTAATGTGAGTAAAATCGGAATCTTTGGATTTTCGATGTGTAAGAATCTGATACGTAGCCACCGTGACAGGCCGAACCTGTTTTTTCTGACCGGAGTACTCCCCGATTTGATCCGAAGTAAGGGTCGTTTTATCCTGTAATTCCTGAATCCACTGCCGCACAGAGGTTGTATTGGAAGTGAGGATGAGGCATTCACATTGAAGACGTTCAAGCACAGCCATGCCAATGACTGTTTTTCCAGCTCCACAAGGCAGCACGAGCAGCCCGCTCCCTCCCATGCCCTCACTGCCCTCAAATGCGTCTACAGCTTCTTTCTGATAAGAACGCAGTTCAAAAGCTTTCTGATCCACATCGGTTTCATGATGTGTATTCTTTTCATTTTTCCAGCCAAACGGAAGACGTGTTCCCGGGCGATAGCCTGCATAATCAAGTACAGGGTAACCCAGACGCGTCAATTCTTGCTTGAGCAAGCCCCGCTGTTCTCCGCGAACGACAAGCTCATCCCGGGCAACACGCTCCATCCGAAAGGCCGCAATGGTTTTGAGCCCGCTTAATTCATCAAGCAGCTGTTCACTGTCTCCAACCAGACGCAGGTGCTGGTGATCCTGCTCCCAATGCAGCTTCAATTTCCCGTATTGTTCTACAATTCTCCGAATATCCTGCACAAGTGCCGCCGGTACATTCCAGCGAGAAACAGACTCGAGACTACTAACGACTTGTTCCGCACTCCAACCGAGTGCCGCAGCATTCCACAGGGATAACGATGTCATGCGATAGGTATGGAATCCCTCCGGCGTCTTTACAAGTTCGGCGAATACGCTTAGTCGTGCCCGTGCCTGCTCGAATCCCGGATGACCCACTTCCAGCAAAATCGTAAAATCCCGTTGAACAATACAGGCATCCGTCTTCTCCATATCTGCTCCTCCGATCCGATACCGATTGCGTTGTGCTCCAAGATAGATGCTCATGACAAAAAGTTCAGTTCCGGCACACCCAGAAATGAACCTTTACAGCCGACACCTACCCGGTAAATTTGCAAAAAAAAGAGCACCCTACTTCTAAGAGTAGGATGCCCAACTATACCCAAAACATTCTATTTACCACCCATATAATCGGTAGTCATGGCAATAAAGAGTTTAACCGCATGCTGCATGGCATCTTCATCAAAATCAAACTTTGGATGATGATGCGGATAGATGGCGTCTTTGTCCGGATTCCCTGCCCCCACAAACATGAAGCAGCCTGGAACCTGCTGCAAATAATAAGCGAAATCTTCTGCTGGCATCAGCATCGGAGACGTGCGCACTTGTTCATCCCCGAACACCTGAACGGCTTTGCGGAAGAAGCGATCCGTTTCTTGCTTATCATTAACAACAGGCGGATAACCCATGATGTAGTTCACTTCCGTCTGTGCCCCATATGCACCACCTGTTTGGGAAACGATGTTATGTACACGTTCCTTCATTTCGGCTCTCGTTTCTTCATCAAACGTACGGACGGTTCCGCTCATTTTGCAGGACTCGGCAATAACATTCTGGGCAGATCCCGCCTGCATTGTACCAATCGTCAGCACCGCAGGCCGCAGCGGATCCACGGAACGGCTGACCACCGTCTGCAGCTGCATGACAAGTGCAGAGCCTGCAACAAGACTGTCTATGGTCGACTGCGGCATACCACCATGGCCGCCCTTTCCTTTGATCTCAATGTAAAAGTCATCAGCAGCTGCCATCAGCGGTCCTTCCTTGCTGGCTGCCACTCCGACCGGAAGAGGCGTCCACAGATGGATGCCATAGATGACATCCACGCCTTCAAGCGCACCATCCGCAATGACTTTCACAGCCCCACCTGGAAGCAGTTCTTCCGCAGGCTGGAACAAAAAGCGAATCTCGCCTTGGATTTCAGCCCTGTGCTTGCTGAAATACAATGCCGTTCCAAGTAAAATGGAAACATGACCGTCATGACCGCAGGCATGCATTGCTCCTGCCTTCTGTGATGCATACGCTACGTCCTTTTCATCCTGGATGGGCAGTGCATCCATATCAGCCCGAAGCATGACGACTGGACCAGGCTTGTCCCCCCGAATCGTACCAATTACACCATGACCACCTACATGACGTTTCACTTCAACGCCAAAGCTCTCCAGCATATCCGCTACAAAAGAAGATGTCTTTTCCTCATGAAAGGAAACCTCGGGATTGCGATGAAGATGACGCCGCCATTCCACCATATGGATTTGCAGATCGTCCCACCATATATTATTTGTCATTTTCTCCCCATCCTTTCGATCTTGAACGGAACTTTCATCAAGTCCGAACCATCCTCTTCAAACCTATTGCTGTATATTGTAGCAGAATTGGAAGAAAACCGATACGAAACGCCTTTGGAAAGCTTGCACGGGAAGGGGAAACATACTATCATGAACTAGAGAAATGCACGAGAATTATACTCGGAAGCTATGAGGAGGATCAGACGCTTATGATTTTTGAGAATACAGGCTTGGATGGCTTGAAAAGCGACTTGGCATACCTGGATGAGAGCGCCGAGAAAGTCGGATTTGTCCGGTGGCAATGGGAGTATTACCGTGCTACATATGACTACAAAATTGAAGATGACAACACCAACTCAGAATACTTTGTACGTATTAACACCCGTGTAGTAGATGGCAAACTTGAAAAACCGGATACCGTTCTCTCTGTCGAGGCTGTTTATCTTGGCAAAGCAACCTTTCCGCACGGTCTCGATTACAACTCTACCGTTCCGCAACCAGTCGTGAAGCTGGCCGCCCAAAAATTGCAGCAGCTCAAAGAACTGCTGGAAGCTTAGGCTGGGCCAAATCATGAAACAACAATCGGCCCAAACGAAAACGAAGAGAGGCACGCCGGATTTCCAACTGCTAATCCTCACTTTATTGTTAGTGGGCTTTGGACTGCTGATGGTATTCAGCTCCAGTTCCAGCATTGCAATTGCAAACAGTAAATTTAACAATGACCCCCTATTCTTCACGAAAAAACAACTCATGTGGGCGGTTATCGGTTTAGTTGGAATGTTCTTTGCCATGAACATTCGTTTTAACAAATACAAGAAGCTTTATGCACCCTTTTTCCTGTTCACCACGGTATTGCTGGTGCTCGTACTTGTTACAGGTGCCATGTTGAACGGTGCACGAAGCTGGATTCACATCTTTGGCTTCAGTCTCCAACCTGCGGAGTTCGCCAAGATTGCCATTATCCTATACCTTTCTGCACTGATCACCAAAAAAGGCGAGCGCTTCAGGGACCTCAAGACAGGTTATATCCCGGTTCTCGTTATTGTCGGATTCATTGCAGGATTGATCATGCTGCAGCCGGACTTCGGTACCTGCTTCATTCTGGTTTCCACCTGTGGTCTCGTCATCTATGCAGGTGGAGCAAGCATGAAGCATATTATGGGTTCCATCCTGCTTGTCGTACTGGGAGGGGCACTCGCACTCGGCGCGAACGCCCTCTTCTCCTCCATGTCTCCTTCAGACGCTATTGACAGTACTACTGCGGCGGCGGCTGAGCAGAACTACAAGATTGGGCGTATTCAGGCATTCCTTAATCCGTTATCCGACCCTTCCGGAGGAAGTCTCAACCTTTTCCGCTCCCTTGTGGCCATCGGTGATGGCGGCATGACCGGTTCGGGTATTGGACAAGGTACGATGAAGCTTCACTATCTGCCGAATGCGTATAATGACTTCATTTTCTCCGTAATCGGTGAAGAGCTTGGTTTCCTGGGGAGTACGCTATTCCTTTTGGTTTATCTGTACTTTATCTGGCGAGGCATTATCGTCTCGTTGCGCTGTCCTGACCCGTTCGGAACGCTGGTGGGTATCGGAATCATGGGATTGATCGCCATTCAGGCGTTCATCAATATCGGAGGCGTGACCCAAACCATACCGGTGACAGGGGTTACCCTACCGTTTATCAGTTATGGAGGTACGTCACTCTTTGTGATGATGGTGGCCATGGGTATTCTGCTCAGTATCTCGCGTACGAACAACCAGGACGTCATTAAGGAAGAGAGAACCAAATCCGTAACGGTACAAACGCAAACACGTACTTCTCCCGCTCTTCGTTCACGGGATTCCAAATCCATTCGGCGCATTCGTTAACAGGTGTACCGGAATAAAAAAAAAGACTTCGCATCCTCGGGATGTGAAGTCTTTTTTGGGTTAACTGGAGCGTAGAGAACATCCATCAACGGATCATCTGCTCTCCAGTTAAATTGGAGGTTAACACCTTACAGGTCGTCGCCTTTGAAGGATACGCCTTCTACCTTCACGTTCACTTCGACAACGCGCAATCCGGTCATGGTCTCTACCGCTTCTCTCACATTCTGCTGAAGCATACGGGATACTTCATGAATCGGTGTCTCGTACAGGACGATGATGCGCAGGTCAATGGCTGCTTCCAGTTGGCCGACCTCAACGCCTACGCCTTTCTGTACGTTTTTACCGCTGAGACGTTTGGCCCAGCCCTCTGACAATCCTCCAGACATTGCGGCAATCCCGGGTGTCTCCATCGCAGCCATTCCGGCAATTTTCGCCACCACGTCATCGGCAATCCGGATGTTACCGCCTTCTAGTTGAAGTTGTTCTGCCATGCCACATCCTCCTTCACTTCGTTACTCGTATTTTAAATCCTTTCCACCCCAAAAAGCAAATTAAACTCGAAAACATGCGTTTACAACCTACCACCATTTGGTTATATTGAAATATGAAAATAATCTCATAAGGCTATCATTGTCATTCAAAACAAAATAATTTTAACCGAGGTGTTTGTTGTGAGAAACCGGATTTCATCCATTTTGCTGATTGTCACCTTTGTTCTCAGCGCCATTGCCCACTATCTGCATTGGAATCCGATCCTGCAGTTTGTGATTTCAGCCATTTCGGTTATTTTTGTGGCCGGTTTTTTGGGGAAAGCTACCGAAAATGTTGCTCACTATGCCGGACAGCGGCTTGGCGGATTCTTGAATGCTACGTTCGGTAACGCTGCCGAATTGATCATCGCCATTTTTCTGGTCAAAGAAGGACTATTCGACATGGTAAAAGCCAGCCTGACCGGTTCCATTATCGGAAACCTGCTGCTGGTGCTGGGACTAAGCATCTTTGCCGGAGGACTCAAGTTCAAAATTCAAAACTACAACGTCTCCCTTGCGGGACTAAACGGCTCCCTGATGATCGTGGCGATCATTGCCCTGTTCATTCCAGCTGTTTTTCTCAACACCCATTCGATTACTCAAAAGGACACAGATACGCTAAGTCTGATTGTTGCAGGGCTGTTGATCATTGCCTATATCGCTTGGCTCTTATTCTCGATGGTAACACACAAGAACTATCTCGCGGATGTCACTGTCGATGAAGACGAGGAATTGCCGCATGAACATGCGCCGGCGTGGTCCAAGAAAAAATCGATTCTATACCTGGTGATCGCCACAGTTATGGTAGCCTTTGTCAGTGAATGGCTCGTGGGTACTCTCGAGGTATTTACCGAAGAATTTGGTCTGAGCGAACTGTTCGTTGGTGCGTTTTTGGTTGCGATTATCGGTAATGCGGCCGAACACAGTGCAGCCATTATGCTTGCCATGAAAAACAAGATCGGTGCCGCTGTAGAGATTGCGGTCGGCAGCAGCTTGCAAATCGCACTTTTTGTTGCACCTGTGCTTATTTTTGTGAGTTACTTTACGGGCAGAACCATGGATATCGTCTTCACAACGATTGAGCTTCTTGCCATTGGTGTATCCGTATTTATCGCCAAGTCGATTACCCAGGATGGTTCAACAAACTGGTACGAGGGATTGCTCCTGCTCGTTGTGTACATCATTCTGGGGGTATCCTTCTTCCTGGTGTAACCTCATCAGCTTATTAGATGCTGACCATTATTAGCGTTAATAAAAACAGTCCGGAAACGAGTTTCCGGACTGTTTTTTGATGTTTGGCTTACAGAGCCCACGATCATAGTGTCGCACGTTAAAACACACAAAAAAAGCATGCAAAACTCCTGCATGCCTTCTATTCTGACCCGCACGATTGCAGGCTATTGCTCATTCTTTTTGTTCAAAGCTTCATATAGAATTGCCAGATTCCGCTCAAGCGCGCTTACCAGCTGCTTACCAGCACCTTCAGGAAGAAGCCCTGCACGAACAGCAAAATCGACTTCCTTGGAGAACCCATACATCTGTGTATCCAATACTTCCTCATAGAGAGGGCAGTAGCGGGTAGCCAGATTCTCCATCTGTACTTCAATAAGCTTCTGTATTTTATCTGCATCTTCTTGAAGAAGACTGATCGCTTTCATGTTCAGCTGGTCCTGCAGATCAGATGAAGTCATGCATTTTTCCCCCCTATGTCCCAAAAATCGCGTAAAGACGTTCTACCTCTAATATTAGACGAAATCAGGAGCTAATACAAGAACCTGACCAAAATAACCACTCAAAACGAAGGCTTGGACAGCACGTATTTTAACTCCTCGGCAACGGACCCAAGAGCCTGTTCATTTGTGTATACGAAAAAGCACCCCCGCCAAGACAGGCGGAGATGCTTCCTGGAATGATTACTCGGATGCGATGCTTACATTCAGACCATGTTTGGCAAATACTTCGGACATGGCTGCTTTTGCTTCGTCTGCATCTGGTCCATGAACGTGAAGTTCATAGCTGTGTGTGCTGATCAGCGTGGTAAACAAACCGAGAATACTTTTCACATCAATATACTTGTTCTCCGAATGAAGCACGATTGAAGAAGTAAACTTGCCTGCTGTTTGAGCAATTTCCACTACAGCCGCGTTATTACTCGACATAGGAATCCCTCCGTCTTTTCACATTTGGTATCATCTATTAATTACCACTACATGATACCGTGAATCCGCTTTCCTAGCAACAGCAAAATCCCGCGGTTACTTCAATTGGTCCGGATTCAGGCATTCCAGCTCTGGAATCACAAAGATGCCGTCTTTGCGAATCAGCACATCGTCAAAATAAATTTCGCCGCCGCCGTAGTCTGGGCGCTGAATCAGCACGAGATCCCAGTGAATGGAGGAACGGTTTCCGTTGTCCGTTTCTTCGTATGCCTGCCCAGGAGTAAAGTGCAGACTGCCTGCAATTTTCTCATCAAACAGAATATCCTTCATTGGATGCAAAATATGCGGATTGAAGCCAATCGCGAACTCACCAATATGACGTGCACCGTCATCGGAATTCAGAATCTCATTCAGACGTTCTGTATCGTTGCTTGTCGCTTCAATGATCTTGCCATCCTTGAAGGTGAACTTGATGTTTTCAAACGTTACCCCGTTGTACAGGGTTGCTGCATTATAACTGATTGTTCCGTTTACAGAATCACGCACAGGCGCACTGTAAACTTCGCCATCAGGAATATTTTTTTGACCGGAGCACTTCACTGCACCGATATCTTTAATGGAGAAGCTCAGATCCGTTCCTGGTCCTGTAATACGAACTTTGTCCGTACGGTTCATCAGATTAGCCAGGGAATCCTGTGCTTTGTCCATTTTGGCATAATCCAGATTGCACACATCGAAATAGAAATCTTCGAATGCTTCTGTGCTGGTATTCGCAAGCTGCGCCATGCTGGCATTCGGGTAACGAAGCACAACCCATTTCGTATGTTTAACTCGCTGCTCGCTATGTACCGGATGGGAATACAGGGAGTTATACATTTTCATTTTTTCTTCCGGCACGTCGGACAGGTCGTTCACATTTTCGCCTGCACGGATACCAATGTAGCAATCCATTTGTTTCATGCGGTTCAGGTCAATCTCTGCCCAGGTTTTCATCATCTCTTCTGTAGCATTTTTCAACATCGCACGTTGTACCGTCTTGTCGGTCAGTTGTACAAAAACATTGCCGCCTTTTTTGCCTACTTCTTCAATAATAGCGTTGATCAGATCACGTTCCGATCCAATCATCTCAACCAGCACGTTCTCGCCAGGCTGTACATCTACAGAGTAGCCAACCAGGTTAGCTGCAAGTTTCTGAATTCGTGGGTCCTTCATCTCGTAAATCCTCCTGTCATCTGCCATTCAAAAATTGAACAACGGTAAATTACGATACTATTGTAGCACGCTACAGCAATCCCGTCAGCAGGCAGACCCCACGTCTAATCATATGTTTTAAAATTAACATCCATGACCAGAGCTTCTTTATTGCTTTTGTTGTTTGCATCTTGGTACGTCACCTGGCTTTCCGAAGAGAGCCGCAGCGGCAAACTGGTCTTGCGATCTACAGTCAGATGATATACCGTTTGCACTTTAGCCTGTTTCATCATTTGCTCCATACTCGCTTCACCCTGCTGCCAAACCTGGTTCAATTCCTTCTCAAGCTTCGCCTTGCTCATCCCTTTGATATTACTCGCCCGGTGCATATATTCCGCCTTAATCGCGTTCATCTCGTCGTTTAACTGGGTTGCGGCCCAGGTTTTGGCATCTTCAGGTGCCAGTTCAATCCGCAGGATTCTTGTTCTTCGACCAGAACCGTATTCGGACTTTATCGTTTTGTTCATCCGGTCAATAATCTCCAATTGGGCGATGGGATTGTAACGGGACAGCGATCCACGGAGTGGTTCTTGCTCTGCGGTCAATGCCTCCCATTGTCCCTTTTTTCGCTGAAAAGAGGCACTGAATCCGCTTGGTTGGGCAGTCAGATTAGCAGAAGCGGCATCCATACCGTCTGCCTTAATTGACCCTGCAGCAGTGACGGCTCCAGGGAGTCGTGTCTGAAGCGTCAGCTGATCATGATTTTCCAGCTTCCCTTCAAATTTGAACTGATTTTCAAAAAGTCCGCTGCTCTCTCGTCTTAACCCTGCTTCCCCTACAAAATCCAGCTTCTCCTTACCTGCAATTCCGGATAAGGCCATGGAGAACACTTCTTCTGGAGTACGTTCACGTTGTATCAGCCCACAGCCCGGTGCAGAAATGATAACAACACTCAAAAGCAGCATTAATGTACGCATACCCTGCCTTGTAATCATATAAAATCCATCCTTCCGTCCAAGGTTCTCCATAGCCTGCCCCTCCTGTATACCCTTATACTTCACATCAACGCAAACTTTGCTGCAAAAGAAAAAGAGAGAACAACTCCAATTAATGGAATTGTCCTCTCTTAGCGTGTAACTTCCTGTTCTTCCAGCACGATCCGGTTGCGTCCGTTATGTTTCGCCTCGTAGAGCGCCATGTCTGCCCGGTAGAATAATGATTCCACACTGACCTTGTCATCCATCCAGTTCCACTCGGCTATACCACTGGATACGGTCACGGGTGGCCTGGTCTCTTCCGCCACTCGGCTGCGTATGACCTCTGCATACTCGAGTGCCTGGCGAATCCCCAGCTGCGGCACGTAGATGGCCAGCTCTTCGCCACCCCACCGGGCACAGATATCATCGGAACGAACAGAGGATTTAACAATATCACTAACCTGCTTCAACACCTGGTCCCCGGTTTGATGGCCAAATGTGTCGTTCACCTGTTTGAACTGATCGATATCAACCACAATTAATGAACCACAGAATTCATGGGCCTGCTTTTCGTGAATGATACTATCGAGATAATGTCTGACGTACAGTCCAGTTAACATATCAAGGTTAGCCAAACGGCGAACCTCCGCATGCAGCGTTGCATTGGATAGAGCCAGTCCTACGTGAATGGACAGCATCTGCAGCAGACGATAGTTATCGTATGAGAAATACTGCTGGTTGGGATGACCCAGCAAAATGGTTCCCTTCACTTGACCGTTGACTCGAATCGGTGAAGCCATCAGTGACATAGATCTGGTAATCTCCATAAACACGGAAGACACCTTGGTGTACTGTGCATAATTGGACAGAATGAGCGGTTCTTCTGTCTGATACAGCAGACCAGCGATACCGTAATCCAGCGAAAAGGATTTATGACGCAGTTCCCCAATACTGGATGACATCACCTCGAAACGATTCGTAGTGTCATTCAATTGAAGAATACAACAGGATTCGGCTTGAAAAATGTCCTTTAACTCCAACTCGGCCATTTTATAAATCTCTTTCAACTGCAGACTTCTATTTAGACGTTGTGTCAAATCATTGATTAGACGAAGTTCCTGAATCAACATGTTCGATTGCTCATGTAATTTGGCATTCTCAAAAGCAGTTCCTGCCATATCCGCCATCATGGTGATAAGCTGCAAGTCGGGCTCTTCCATGAGCTCGTCATTCATCTCGATGTGAAACACACCATAGATCCCCTGCTTCCCCTTGAGCGGAAGTCCGACCTCCACAATAGGATTATCGCCCTGATCGGAGCGAATAACTATCGTTTGTCCCTCTTTAAATGAACGGAGACAAATATCTTCCCCATGTTCATGGACAAGCAAGGGTCTGATTCTCGGATTGGAACTGTTGCGATCCTGGGACATGTACAGGTTCATGTGTGTGGTCGGATACAAATAATCGATACTGTCAAATACCTCGTCCAATATGGCATCCACGTCCATTTTGTCATGCATCCGCTGCACGATCTGAAAAAGAATGGACCTCCGATGCTCTTCTCGCGCCGTTTGCTCATGAGCTTTTAGCAGATCTGCCATAAATATGTATTCAAATCTTCGGTAAAAGCAAGTACGATAATGCGCTGCCTCAGATCGAACAATTTCTTCAGACGTTTCATAACGATGAGGCTCGTAAATGAAAGCTGTAAACACGGCAAACATATCCTTGTTGATTCTGGAAAACAGAGGCTCGGCAATGTATAGGAAATCCCCGTGTTCATCTGAACCCCGCAATGATTGTACCCTTCCGGTTTCAAGACACATCATTACCGTCTGAACGGATTCAGGCCTGTCCATAGACTCATCTGCGGTCGTCGCTACACAAAAACCTTCTGTATTCCACACGCTGTAAATCGCAGATGATGCGTTCCAGTTCGAATCATGCTGAGTCAGCCAATCCGTATAGGCTTGCTGCAGCAAGTTTTTCAAATATGAGAAATCAAAAGGTGTGATATCCATTTGCTGCATCCAGAACGCATGCTCATTACGCTGAGCTGCAGAAGATGCGGAATCGCCCGAACTTGGCGAATGCATGCTGGCTGGTAAACTTCCTAGATGTTCTAACATGTCAGGCGCTCCTTTGCACCGTTTTTGCAACCTCTAAAGGGATGCATTAATCTGCAGACGTTATCGCAAACCTGCAAAAACCTTACGATAACCTTAATGTACATGATCATTTAAAGTTAAGATACATTCTATTTTACTCTCTTTATTGCTTTTTTGCATCCATATTTCAGAAAATTGTCCCATTTTTTTGGGCCTAATGACCTATCGACAAATTTAGACGTTTTTTTGCCTTTCTCCTACTCTTGACTTTGTCTCTTTTAAACTGTAATATAAATTGTTGATGAAGACTACTAATGGGTCTTTAAATTTGGGCATTACCGGTTGTGTCACCCTCATTCTTTTTGTTGCTTTCAGGACAGCGGCTGAACTTTCCTGATTGACGTATGTGTGGCCTTGCCCGCATCAACAAATTGGAGCGCAAACAGAGCCCTATATGAACTTTAACTAAAAAGGAGCTACTATAAACATGGCACGTTACACTGGTCCTAAATTTAAATTGAGCCGTCGCCTCGGCATCTCCCTGAGCGGAACAGGCAAAGAATTGAAACGTCCTTTCCCTCCAGGTCAGCACGGAGCTAACCAACGCAGAAAAATGAGCAACTACGGTATGCAGTTGCAAGAAAAACAAAAACTTCGCCACATGTACGGTTTGGGCGAAAAACAATTCCGCACTCTGTTTGCTAGAGCGCAAAAAATGCAAGGTATCGCGGGTGAAAACTTCATGTTCTTGCTTGAGTGCCGCCTTGACAACCTCGTTTACCGTCTTGGATTTGCTAACTCCCGTGCAGGAGCACGTCAGTTGGTATCCCACGGTCACGTAACAGTAAACGGTAAAAAAGTCGATATCGCTTCTTACCAAGTAAGCACTGGGGATGTAATCGGCTTGCGTGAAAGAAGCCGCGGTCTTTCTTCCGTTAAGGAAGCTTTGGAAAACCGTTCGCATCTTCCAGCATACCTTGAATTCAACGACGCTGCTGTAGAAGGTAAATACATCCGTCTGCCTGAGCGTTCCGAGTTGTCCCAAGATATCGACGAAAAACAAATCGTCGAGTTCTACAACCGTTAATCGTTGATTGACATTAAAGCTTCAACCCAAACAGCTGTCGAGATTTTCTCGGCAGCTGTTTTTTAATGTTTTTCTGACTAAAACATTCAGTAATACCAATAAGATACCAATTTAAACACAGACAAACTCAGAGTTAACCAATTCACCAGATATGTGATGATCTTAATACTTTAAGAGCTTATAGACAAAGTACGTCAGAGATGAAAAAACACCACTCATCATGATAATGATTGCTGATTCAAACACCTCTATTCTGATTCCGAACTGATATATTACCAGAATTGTGATTATCACTAATATCATGACTATAAATCCGAGTGAAAATGAAGATTTACAATGCGAAATTACTCTTTCGTCACTTTCGGAGTTCCTAGCCTGACTAGCCCCTTTTTTGTCCGTTGTCAAAATGATGAAGTTTAGAATGGAACACCCCAGTAAACCAAATCCCAACGGCATAGCGAACGACAAATCAGGATTATTCAACGCAAATTTCTGATAAAGAGCAATTGAAAAAACAAACAAGCCGATGATAAACATAGCAATAGAAACTAGAGTCCATTTCCTCACTGTTCGTTCCCCTCTTCCTCAAAAATAAAAACTTGTTCAATATTTTTTTGAAATACCCGGGCAATATGATGAGCCAGCAAGATCGACGGATTGTATCGCCCTTTCTCCAACGAAATAATGGTCTGACGTGATACTTTAACTTTCTCAGCCAAATCCTGTTGCGTCATGTTAAGCTCACGACGGTAGATCTCAATTTTATTTTTCACCAGTATCATTACCTCACTCTAATTTGTAAAGCTTGCTTTACACAAAGCATACATCCTATTTCTAAAATTGTAAAGTAAACTTTACAATTAGACCAATATAATAAATCAGACTGCCGGAAAGCATCTCCACTTTATACCGAACACCTTCTTGTATGCTCATGATATGGTACTTAACCAGGCATAATAAATAACATAAACCAAAATAATGGCAATTTTCGACCATTGCTTGTATTTCTCAGGCATGCAAACCCGCCTTTTTATGCTATAATAAGTGCTGTTAAAAGGAGGAAGACACTGAATGGTTGATGTTAATAAGAAAAAGCCCGATGAACAGCCTGCCCGCAAGCGCAGCTTCGCCCGCAGACTGGGCAGTGTCGTCAAATGGATGGTTGTCCTGGGTTTTATGGGGGCGCTATTTGTAGGCGGTGCTCTGATGGGATACGTCAGTTCCATTGTAAAAGACGAGCCCGTCCGCTCCAGGGCCCTGATTGAACAAAAAGTCAGCGAAAACTCCATCACAGGCTTTGCTTACTTTGCCGACGGTAGCCCGATCGGTCAATTACGTACGGAAGAAGACAGGCGTCCGGTCACCTTTGACCAGATACCACAGAAAGTTATTGATGCTGTCATATCGATTGAAGACAATCATTTTTACGAACATAAAGGTGTAGATATGAGCGGAACGCTCCGAGCCGTGAAGCAGAAGGTGCTGAAAGAGTCTGTGCAAACGGGCGGAAGTACGCTGACTCAGCAATTGGCACGGCGTGTGTTCTTGAATCTGGATCGTACCGAAGACCGTAAAGTGAAGGAGATACTGCTATCCTTGCGACTTGAACGATTCCTGACCAAGAACGAGATCATGACCGCGTATCTGAATAAAGTTCCTTTTGGTAATGGCTCCAGTGGATATAATGTGTATGGGATCAAGGCAGCTGCCAAAGGATTATTCAACATTAATGATCTGGAGAAAATAAACACGGCTCAGGCAGCCTATCTTGCCGGATTGCCTCAGCTCCCCTCCTCTTACTCTGCCTTTAACGGAAAAGGCGACTTTGTAGAGGATAATTTTGAGCGTGCAATCAACCGCCAGCATCTGGTGTTACGCCGTATGCTTGAGCTTGGCAAAATCAATCAAACCGAGTATGACGAAGCTCTTGCTTTTGATATCAAGAGTTCACTGGCACCGAAGACCGTCAAGGCTTACAACACTTATCCATATCTTATGATGGAAACCGAACGCCAGGCTGCACAAATTTTGATGAAACAAATGAATGCTGACACAGCAGCTGAAGGAACCTCCGAGGGTTCAGATTCTACCGAGGATGGGACCCAAAAGGAAAGCAGCGCTCTGCTCGAAGAAGCTCAGCAGCAATTGCGTACAGGTGGGTACCGCATATACACAACGATTAACAAAAGTGTGTACAAAACCATGCGTACCATTGCCGAGAATGACAGCAATTTTGCTGCGGACGATCCCAAAAAAGGAAAAGAACAGACTGCAGCCATCATGATTGATCACAAAACCGGGGCTATTCTGGGGATGATTGAAGGCCGGAGCTTCCAGGATGAACAGATGAACTACGCAACCCAGATGGTGCGTCAGCCAGGTTCAACGATGAAGCCTATTGCCGCCTATCTGCCTGCTCTGGAAGAAGGACTGGTTCAACCAGCGTCCATCATTGATGATTCACCGATCATTCTTAAGGATGGAGGTTCAAACGGCTTCCATATTCCGAAGAATGCGAACAATCGTTATCAGGGACTTGTAACCGCTCGTAGAGCACTGAACTATTCCCTGAACGTTCCTGCACTAAAGCTATTCAATGAAGACGTCGGGATCGAAAAAGCTTGGGCATTCTCCAAGAAGCTTGGCATAACGACTATTCAGCAGCAAGACTATCAGGCTCAGACGGGTGTTCTCGGGGGACTCCAGTACGGTGTAACCGTGGAAGAACTCACGAATGCTTACGGAGCTATTGCGAACAATGGGGTATATAACGACTCCTACATGATTAGCAAAATTGTAGACTCCAAAGGAAATATCGTTTACAAGCATGAATCCGAACCTGTTCAGGCATTTTCCGAACAGACGGCGTACCTCATGACGGACATGTTAAGAACCGTAATTACCGAAGGTACTGCGGATAAGGTACGCGAAACATATAAGTATACGAAAAGTGCACCTATCGTAGGAAAAACCGGTTCAACGCAAAACTATGCCGATGTTTGGTTTGAAGGCTATACACCTGATGTTACGCTCGGTGTGTGGGTTGGATACAAACAGCCTGTTAACACTCTTGAAACCAAATCTCAGCGTAAACGTGCCCAGCAGCTCTGGTCTCAGATTATGAATGAAGTCGTTGCAACCGACAAGGAACTGTTCGTGACGGATTCATTCAAGAAACCATCGGGCATTGAAACACGTACGGTCTCTGCCTATAGCGGCAAATTGCCAACATCACTGACTGACAAATTTGTAACCGATATTTTCAACAGCAAATTTATTCCCAAAGATAGTGATGATGGTGTCGCCAAAGCAAAATACATTACCTACAATGGTGTAAACTACATCCCTCGTGATGAAACACCTGGCGACATGCTGAAGGAGAAGACGGTTATTAAACGGAAGAAACCAATCTCCGATCTGATCAAGGAATTGCAAAATGCATTTTCACGGATGAGCCGTCACGAATCCCTTGCCTATTACCTGCCAGAAGATGCGGATGCAGACATGCCAACACAAGTCGACCCGAGATCGGACAATGGCAAGGCACCAGATGCACCAGGGAATGTGAGGATATCCGTTGCTAATGGCAAAGCTGTAATTACATTTAACGCAACACCTGAAAATGACGTTGTCGGATATCGGTTGTATCGCTCCGTAAATGGTGCCGGCTTCCAGAACCAGGGCCAAGTTGTCCTGACAGGTGAATCCAGATCATTTACAGCATACGCACAGGGCGGGAATTTCACTTTCTATGTTACCGCTGTCGATGTAGCCGGCAAAGAGTCTGCTCCTAGTGCTACGGTTAGCAGTGCAGGAGTGTCAGATCCACTCCCGGATGAGGAAGTAAAAGAACCGATCAATGTTCCTGGAACCATCGTTGAGCCGGAAGAGAATGAGAACGATAACGCCGCAACCACCGTTCCAGGTACCCCTGGACAGGTTAGCGTAGCAGCTCTCACCCAAGGATTGCGCATTCAATGGGCCTCCAATCCAGAGAGCGATGGTGTACAGAGCTATGCCGTCTATTACAGTGAAACGGGCTCCGCCCCTTACACCAAGATTGGAACAACTTCGGGTACCTCAATGGATTACGGTGTACCTGCCTCTACAAGCGGATGGTTCAAAGTATCTGCCATTAACAGTGTAGGAGAATCCGAGCCCTCTGTTGCTGTCCCATATCAACCGTAAGGATTGCCGTAACGCACGTTTTTTTAAGCCCCCACCCTCATTATTAGAGGATGGGGGCTTTTCTTCATATAATAAAAAGCCTGATCTGCATCTTACGCAAATCAGGCTTGTTCTTAAAAATACAGGCACCGCGTATTCGGTAATTAATCTTCATCGGTTATTAATCTTCAATAGTGGACAGATCACCTGTCGGCAAATCGAGCTCCCAAGCCTTCAGCACACGTCGCATAATTTTACCGGAACGAGTCTTGGGCAATTTATCCTTAAACTCGATCTCTCGCGGAGCTGCATGAGCAGACAAGCCCTCTTTTACAAATCGATAGATCTCTTCCTTCAACTCAGGAGTCGCTTCATAGCCTTCACGCAGCGCCACGAACGCCTTGATGATCTCCCCGCGCGTGACATCCGGCTTACCGATGACTCCGGCCTCTGCTACGGCAGGATGCTCTACGAGCTTGCTCTCCACTTCAAACGGACCAATACGTTCTCCGGAAGAATTGATTACATCATCGATCCGGCCCTGGAACCAGAAATACCCTTCTTCGTCCATATACGCCGAATCCCCGGATACATACCAGCCAGACAGCCTGAAATATTCATCATATTTGGCCGGGTTGTTCCAAATTTTCGCCATCATGGATGGCCAAGGTGTACGTATGGCGAGGTTCCCCATGCTATATGGAGGGAGTTCCTGTCCCCGGTCATCGATAATAGCTGCTTCAATACCAGGTAGCGGCCGCCCCATTGAACCAGGCTTAATCGGCATCTCTGGATAGTTACAAATCAGCTGTGCTCCGGTCTCCGTCATCCACCAGGTATCATGAATCCGCTGACCATAGGCTTTCCATCCCCAACGCACCACTTCTGGATTGAGCGGTTCTCCAACCGACATTACATGGCGCAAGCTGCTGAGATCATGTTGTGCAATAGTCTCGTCCCCTGCACCCATCAGCATACGGAACGCGGTCGGGGCACTGTACCAGACGCTGACTTTATTTTTCTCAATGGTGCTGTACCAATCTTGCGGGCTGAATCGGCCCCCACGAATGACATTGGTCACTCCATTCAGCCATGGAGCAAAGATCCCGTATGATGTACCTGTTACCCATCCTGGGTCAGCCGTACACCAGTACACGTCATTTTCACGTAAATCAAGAACTACCTTGCCTGTATAGTAATGCTGAATCATGGCATTTTGGACGTGATAGACACCCTTAGGCTTGCCTGTTGAGCCCGATGTATAGTGAATAAGCAAACCGTCCTCACGATTCAGCCATTCCACTTCCATATCATCCGAGGCTGCAGACATCTCTGCGTCAAAGTCGATTAAACCCTCTTCGGTCTGGGTACCTCCACCCACAACAAAGATATGCTTCAGTTCCGGCAGTTCCGCACGTTTAATGCGTCCCAGCAGTTCTGGCGTCGTGACGAGGGCTACGGCCCCGCTATCCTCCAGCCGGTCCTTGACTGCCGTCTCCATAAAAGCCTCAAACAGAGGTCCGGCTATAGCTCCTGCTTTTAACACACCAAGAAGGCTGAAATACAACTCAGGACTTCTTGGCATAAAAATAAACACCCGGTCTCCCCGGACAATACCATATTTGCGCAGGACATTCCCAAAACGGTTCGATTGCTCGCTCAAATCCGCAAAAGTATACGCTTCTTCACGCGAAGCATCACTGTATAACAGTGCCGTTCTCCCGCCTCTTCCTTCCAGTACATGACGATCAATCGCTTCATGCGCCATGTTGACTTTTCCGCTGGCGTGCCACGTAAAGTGCCTCTCCACCGATTCCCAATCAAACCGGCTTCGGGCCTCTGTGTAATCGCCCAGGTTAGATTCAGACACAACCGTTTGCAGCATCTCACCATGTGCTTGACTCATGCTTGCCAGCCTCCTTCAACTCGACATTTCGATTTCCCATAATGGGTTACTTCTCATTGCCTTTGTGTTGACTGAACTTCCAGTTAGCGCTTACATTAATAGAGAGAGATTCTCATCATGTACCTGTCTGGCCAAACCAATGAACTCAAATCTGCTTGAATTGTGAACGTTTTTTGTCTACGCAATTATAGCAAATCTACACAATCATCGTCTATGGGTTTTCAATTTTTTGATTTTTTGCTATAAGTAGGGGGAGAGAGGAGCATGAACCATGGAGCATATCAAGGCGTATCATATGCGTTCCATTTTCAAGTCCGGCCACCGAGTCACGGTAGAAGGCCCTGTGCCTCCCGAGGCAATCACCAAACTTGCGTTCCATCCTGATCTGGATGCCTTTCGTCGTCCTTCTGAGCAGCAGGAAGCGCTAGCTGAGATTGCGGCATTGCCTGAAGGAAGAATCATCATTGCACGTGAAAATGAGACGATTATCGGATATGTTACATTTCACTATGCGGATGATTGTGAACGCTGGTCTGAAGGGAACATGATGGATCTTATTGAGCTCGGAGCTATCGAAGTGGCTGACGAATACCGTTCACTCGGGGTCGGACGCGAGATGCTGCTCACCGCATTTGAAAATGGACAGATGGAAAGATATATTGTTTTCACCACGGAATATTACTGGCATTGGGATCTGAAGGGCAGCGGCCTTTCCGTCTGGGATTATCGCAAAATGATGGAGCGACTGATGCAGGCTGTCGACATGACGTGGTACGCCACGGACGATCCCGAGATTTGCTCCCATCCGGCCAACTGTCTCATGGTGCGCATCGGCAGTGAAGTACCCATGTCCTCCGAGGAACAATTCGACCGTGTACGGTTTCGTCATCGCTTCATGTATTAATATACATTGAGAAATACATTTATCTAAAAAAACCGTCTCTCTAGGCAGCTCCAGATAGCAAAATGGAACTGCCCACGAAAGGCGGTTTTCGATTATAGACTCATACTTGTATGGCAGCTTCTGAAAGAGACTCCAAATTACATATTTTCAAGCATGTGCTCGACAATCCGATGGGAACGCTGAGAAGATTGCACGGTAAATTCAGCAAAGTTCACATGAGCCGACCCGTCCGCTTTATCGGACATGCCGCGCAGCACAACAAAAGGAACCCGATTCATGAAGCTAACCTGAGCGACGGCAGCTCCCTCCATCTCCGCACATGCTCCATCCATTTCGGTGTACAGCATGTTCACGGTCTCCTTGCTCGCAATAAACTGATCTCCGGACAATACCTTACCAATCAGATACTTGGCTCCCTGTGCCTTACACGCTTCCTCTGCTAATGCAATCAGAGCAGGTTCCGCGGGGAATGCGGAGGTTTCCTGATACGGGATCACTCCCCGTTCGAAGCCGAGAGGAGTCACGTCCATGTCATGCTGAACGCATACGGATGAGATTACGATATCTCCAATGTTCAGTTCAGGGTTCACTGCGCCGGCAACACCCGTAAATATAATCCGGTCCACTTGGAAACGATCGATCAAAATTTGCGTGGTCACCGCCGCGTTTACTTTGCCGACACCCGATTTACACACCACGATCTGTTTGCCCAGCCATTCACCCGCCACATACGTAATGCCAGTTTGCTTCACCGTCTCCAGCTGCTTCATGCCAGCCAGCAGAAGTTCTACTTCTTCATCCATAGCTCCAATGATCCCAATCGTTTCCTTCAATTTCGCTACCCCCTATTCACTTCCGGACCTGTCCGGTTCGCACTGATTCATCCTCATGAAGCACAAAAGCTCCGTCTCCGGAGCTTCCGTAATTCCATTATGTAGAGAGAATTCCTTCTCCCTTTTCAAAATTGCCTATGCTTAGCCAGCGTGGCTTACCGACAGACGAAGAATCGTTTCATGCGGCAAAATAACCCGTGGGTTCTCCACATTTTCCTTCTTCATCAACTTGGTGAGCAAACGCATGGCTACTGCGCCAAGGTCATACATCGGCTGTGCCACCGTTGTCAATTGAGGACGAACCATGGAAGCCATACGAATGTTATCCACACTAATGATGGAGAAGTCATCTGGTACCTTCAAGCCTTCATCCTGAATGGAGTGAATGGCACCAATGGCCATTTCGTCCGTTGCAGCAAAGATAGCGGATGGTCTCTTCTTCAGTCCGAGGAAATATTTCATTGCTTCCACACCGGACTCGTAACGATAGTTACCGATCCGTACCAGATCCTCCTGATATTCCATTCCCGCTGCTTCAAGTGCTTTTTTGTACCCTTGGAAACGGGCATACCCGTTCGCAGGATCTTGCAGTGTACCACTGATCATCGCAATTTCCTTATGTCCATGACGAATCAATGTGTTCACCGCATCAAAAGCTGCAGCTTCGTGGTCGATATCCACGGAAGGATATGTTCCCTTCTCGTCACTCGTTGCACAGAGCACGATTGGTACAGCCGCAGACTGAAACGCCTGAATATGTTCATCCGTAACTGTTCCACCCATGAAGAGCAGGCCATCTACCTGTTTCTCCAGAAGCGTGTTGATGACACGGATTTCTTTTTCCTTTTTCTTGTCCGCATTACACAAAATAATGTTGTAGTGATACATATTCGCAATATCCTCAATCCCGCGGGCAATTTCTGCGAAAGTCGAGTTTGAAATGTCCGGAATAACGACCCCGACCGTGGTTGTCTTCTTGCTCGCCAAACCTCTGGCTACCGCATTCGGACGATATCCCAACCGCTCGATGGCTTCATATACTTTTTTGCGCGTTTGTGGCTTAACATTCGGGTTGTTATTTACCACCCGCGATACCGTTGCCATGGACACACCAGCTTCACGTGCCACATCATAAATGGTTACCGTCACAGTACTTCTCTCCATTACCAGTAAATTTTCATACCATTTTCATTAAGATTTATATTACGACAAATTTTTGCATTAATCAATTAAAATAGGCTTTAGGACTCACTTAAAGCATTCGTGAGTGTAGACGAAGTAATATCCGAATGGGAAGTATGCCATACAGGGATTCCGTTTTTGACCAGAATTGCCTGTGGAGATTCGTGCTTAACTCCCAGCTTGTCGGCTGCTTCATTAGACACAGGGCGATCTTCCACGACGTAAATGATGCCATAGTTTACATTTTCATTAGGATTATTTTGCAAATAATTGTTCATCTCCTGATAAGCATTCGCGCTGATCGGGCAGCGTGTGCTGTGCTTAAACAGAAGCAAGGGTTGGTCTTCAGTAGCCTCCACTGCGGAGTTTAGCTGTTCAATACTTGTCATTTTAGTCATGTCAGCCATTTGATATACATCCCCCTTTTTCAGGAATACCGCTATGTTGAGCGTTTTCACTCTAGGATATCTTAACAAAAAGCGCATGAAAAAGCCAATTTTCATGAAAACAAGCATTTAGCACGTCAAAATTAGACAGCATTCGGGAAATGTGCCTGCCATACAAAACCGGACAATTGGCTCAACCTGCGCTCCGTGGTTTCCATCCATTCTTCGTCGCCTGACTTCTGAGCATATCCCATAATATCAAGCAGCAGGTTAATGCGTTCGTTCACGGCTTGCTGCATGTGATGTTCCATCTCGCGATCACTTGCATCTGGCCAGGCCAGCAGTTGTTCGTGAAAGACATCTGCAAGTTCGTTTTGCTTGCCAAAGGATAGATCCTGTTTCACCGGTTGTTCACCCAATTTGCTGATACATTCTTTCAAATCCGGCTTGACCGGCTGTAATACTTCGTATGAAACACAATCCGTGCATGCGAAAACAGGCACATTTCGAATCTCCACTTTCTTCGCATAAACTACAGTTCTCAATTCCAATTCCATTACATGTCCGCATTTGCACGTTTTGCGCACATTCATCACCTCATTCGTTCTATACTCGTATACGTTACCATTCGACCTTTTTCCGCTTAAATCCTGCTGCAAACCATAGGTTGTACAAATTACCACTCCCCCCAAATGCAGGTTGTCGAAAATAAGCTTTCATATATATGAAATCGTTATCCGTACAGGGAAAATGCACAATCATGAAGTGTCATACAGAATCTGTTACAATATAAGTTGCGACATCCTAACCACGGCAAAAGGAGAGATGGTTGTGAGATTAACAGGAAAAAAAGTCATCGCACTGGTCGATGAAGAATTTGAGGATCTGGAGTTGTGGTACCCGGTACATCGTGTGCGTGAAGAAGGTGCCGAGGTACATCTGGCCGGAGAGAAAAAAGGTAAAGTCTACATCGGAAAATACGGTGTTCCCGCTGAAGCGGAATACAGCTTCGATGAACTGGACAGTTCACAATATGATGGCATTCTCGTGCCAGGCGGCTGGGCACCTGACAAGCTCCGCCGTTATCCGAAAGTCCTTGAACTGGTGAAGGACATGCATGCAGATCGCAAGCCGATTGGGCAGATCTGTCACGCTGGCTGGGTGCTGATCTCCGCCAAAATTCTGGATGGGGTCACCGTAACTTCCACACCAGGCATTCGGGACGATATGGAAAATGCCGGAGCAATCTGGAAGGATGAAGCCGTTGTTGTCGATGGACATATCATTTCGGCTCGTCGTCCGCCTGATCTTCCTCCCTATGGCAAAGCATTCTGTGATGCACTTGCTGAAAAGTAAATCAGGAATACAAAAAAGCCCTTCGCTCATGGCGAGGGCTCTTTTTTGTATCATCTTAACTCAAATGGTATAAAAATGAATACTAATTTAAAGGTATTTTCATGCCTTAATGGATTCAAGATGCATTGGATCCGCTTTGTTCATCAGGATTTCCTGTTGAATCATTATATTTCTGCAAACGCTGCTCAATGTCTGCACTAGTTCTCATTGCAAAGCAGTCACGCGCCGCTTCTTTGGCGTCCACGGCTGTTGTGTTCAGCACCCTGTGCTTCACCCGCAGCAGAGATTGCGGTGACATGCTAAGATTACGAATGCCCAGCTCCAGCCAAAGTGGAACGGAACGTTCGTCACCTGCCATCTCCCCGCATACACTAACCTCAATTCCAGCAGTGCGAGCAGCATCGACCGTTGCACGCAGCATTCGCAGAACTGCCGGATGATACGGATGGTACATGTGAGCAATCTGTTCATTCATACGGTCTACAGCCAGCACGTACTGTACCAGATCATTTGTCCCGATGCTGAAGAAATCCGCTTCCTCGGCCAGCAGATCAGCAATCATGACTGCCGCAGGCACTTCGATCATGATTCCCACTTTAATATGAGGATCATAAGCAATTTGACGTTCATCCAGATCGGCCATCGCTTCACGCAGAATCTCATTGGCCTGTCTAAGCTCTTCCACAGAGGAGATCATGGGATACATAATCTTGACGTTCCCTGCCGCACTGGCCCGCAGAATTGCCGTGAGCTGTGTCTTAAACAGGTCCTTGCGATCCAGGCTGATCCGGATGGCCCGATAACCCAAAAATGGATTATCCTCTTCAGGCAATTCGAAATAATCGAGCTGTTTGTCACCACCAATATCCAGTGTACGAATGACCACGGATTGACCTGCCGTCTTCTCCGCTACCAAACGATACACCTCATACTGTTCCTGCTCGCCTGGGAAGGTAGCACGGTCCATGTACAAAAATTCCGTGCGGAACAGTCCTACACCTTTGGCCCCGTGCTTGAGAGCCAGATCCAGCTCCTTCACGGAGCTGATGTTCGATGCCAAATGCAGCACTGCACCGTCCTTCGTGATCGCATCCACTGTAGCGAGTACCTGGAGCTGTTCCTTTTTCTTCAGCTGTTTGCTGCGAATCATGGTGTACCGTTCAATGGTCTTGCGATCCGGTTCCGTGAATACCAAGCCGTTATCACCATCCACCACTAACATATCCCCGGTGTCCACTGGCATGCCAACACTCGCTTCCAAACCGGAAACGAGGGGGATGCCAAGCGCACGGGCCATAATTGCCGAATGCGACGTCTTGCCACCGATCAGGGTCACAATGCCCAGTACGTGACTGGGATTCAGATGGGCCAGCTGCGATGGAGACAGTTCCTTGGCTACAAGTATATAAGGTTGAGTATCCGAAGGGAGCGTAATCTCCGGGGCTCCCAGCAAATGCTTCAACAATCGGTTGCCGACATCCTTGATGTCGATCGCCCGTTCCTTCATATATTCATCATCCAGCAAATCGAACATAGTAACAAAGTGGTCAATGGCTTCTTTTACCGCCACTTCTGCCGCTTTGTACTGTCGTTCAATAATGCCGCGAATCTCGTTCATGAATACCGGATCTTCCAGAATGGCCAGATGTGCATCAAAGATGCTGGACTCCTCCGGACCTACGACTTCCTTGAACTCATTCTTGATAAATTCGATCTCATCCTTCGATGTCCGTATTCCCTCGTACAGCCGTTCGAACTCCTGGGCGAGATCCACCGAGTCCATCTTCTGGTCCGGAAGATCCCATTCCCAACTGGGCAGGACAAATGCTTTGCCGATGGCTACGCCTGCAGCTCCATTGATGCCTTGTATCTTCATTCTACCCCTCCAACGTTCCTGTCATAGAGCACCACGGACATGACGGATGCCTGACCTTTCTTGACTTGCTTAAATGGAGCAAAACTCCATGATTTGACACGATCCGGATTCGTGATCACCATCGGTGTAGTCAGCGACGCTGCCTCTGCCCGCAATACAGCCAGATCAAACTTGATCAGCAACTGCCCGGGCTCGACGGTATCTCCTTCCTGAACGAAGGCTTCAAAATGCCCCTTCAGCTGTGAGGTATCGATACCGATATGAAGCAGGACCTCAAGTCCTTCCCGAGTGGATATGCCCAAAGCATGCATCGTCGGATACAGGTGCATGATTGTTCCGTAGACTGGTGACACAAGCTCTCCCTTTTCCGGAACAAAAGCCACCCCATCCCCAACCAGCTTCGCAGCAAAGATCTGGTCAGGCACCTCTTCGATCGGCAGCATTTTGCCTTGTACCGGTGCACAGAACAGGACTTGCGGCAAATCCCGCTCCAGGAGCTTGGCGATCTCTTCGCGAATCAATTCGGAATACGTGCCAAACACGACCTGGACGTTACCACCACCGAGCTTAATCAGCCCCGCAGACCCCATACTCTTCATAGCTCCTGTATCGATGAGACGGTCGTTGTGCACCGTCAGACGAAGCCGTGTAATACATGCCTCTACCTGAACGATGTTCTCCTTCCCCCCCAATGCTTCCAGGATCAATGGTGCCTGGTAAGGAATATTCCCCACCCAATCCTCCAGCATGGAGCCTTCTTCCCGTCCTGGCGTTGGAATCTTGAACGTACGAATGGCCCAGCGAAACAGGAAGTAATAAACCAGCCCATATAGTATGCCAATCGGTATGAGTTTCCAAGCATTCTCTGATAGATGGAAGTTGAGTATGTAATCGATAATGCCTGCGGAATAAGAGAAGCCGTGCCTGATATCAAGCCAATAACCAATCCACATCGCAAGTCCCGACATGACGGCATGTACGATAAACAGATAAGGTGCTGCAAACAAAAAGGCAAATTCAATCTGCTCGGATACACCTGTCAGAAAACAAACCAGCGCAGAAGTGAGAAATGTCTTTTTGATCTTCGGTTTCAGATCTTCCCTTGCCTCCTGAATAATTGCAAAGGCAATGGCAGGTATGGCAAACATCATGATGGGAAACAAGCCTGCCATAAAGTAACCCGCGGTTGGATCGCCTGCAAAAAAGCGTGGCAGATCCCCCTGTACAATGTTACCGTCCGACGTTTCATAGGTCCCCAGCTGAAACCAGAACACATTATTAAGCAAGTGGTGCAGTCCAAAAGCCACCAATACTCTGTATAGCACCCCGTAAATGAACAAACCAAAACCCCCGAGACTGTATTCCCAAGCGGCGATTGCATTCAGTCCATGCTGTAATATGGGGGCGAGCCACAGCATGAAACAGGAAAACAGCGCCGAGCACAGCCCAACGATTAGCAATACAAACCTGGAACCGCCAAAAAATTGCAATATCTCAGGCAGCTTGATGCTTTTGAACCGATTATGTGTCACCCCGGCGAGAGCGCCGAGAATAATTCCAACTAAAGAAGCTGGCTGTATGGTTCCATCCCCGAAATGGCGAGTGACCTGATCATATATAACGATACCGGCCAAAGCGGCAAGTCCCGCTTGTCCGGCCTGGTTGGAGAGTCCCAATGCTACACCGACAGCAAACAAATACGGCAAAAAATAA
Organism: Paenibacillus sp. 7516; assembly: GCF_002272715.1. Taxonomy (NCBI): domain Bacteria; kingdom Bacillati; phylum Bacillota; class Bacilli; order Caryophanales; family Paenibacillaceae; genus Paenibacillus; species Paenibacillus sp. 7516. The sequence goes on along the minus strand of NZ_NPBI01000021.1, from coordinate 3,977 downwards.
AAAATACCGTGTCCGGCCACGGTAGACACTTCACCAACAACTTTCAATCCCCAGGCGTCCCAGGGCAAACTGCCAACACTCAGCAAAATTGCGGCTGCGGGCAGGACCATTGTAGGCAGCATTACCGCTCGTCCGAGCTGCTGCAAGGATCCGAGCCAATTCATGGCGACCTCTCCTTTCTATCCTAGATGGTAAGCTTTACGAAACGTTTTGTCAAAGCAAAACGGTAAGCTGCTGGAAATTTGCCGTAAACTCTTATGACTTGCCACCAAATGACCACCACAGATACGATCTGAAGGCAAGAAAGCAGTTCAAATCGGAGGAACGTTCGCTGCTCTAAACACAGAAAAATCCCGTTAACTTGAAGTTAACGGGATCAGGTCTATTCCATATTCGCTTAACCGCGTCCTGCACCGCGCAGAACGATGGAGTCCTCCACCTTGATGCAGCGGTTCGTTACGGCAGTCATTCCGTTCTCTGCCGCAATCTGTACAGCCTCATCATTGTGAATGCCAAGCTGGAGCCACAACACGTTTGCTTTGATGGCTGCCGCTTCACGAGCTACTTCCGGTGTATATTCGCTGCGACGGAATACATTTACAATATCCACGGGCTCGGGAATATCCGCCAGGGTTGCATATACTTTCTCACCAAGGATCTCTCCCTGTGCTTGTGGATTAACCGGAATGATCCGATATCCTCTGCTCTGCATGGCTTCTGCAACCATGTAGGATGTCCGATCCGATTTGTCCGATAAGCCGACGACTGCGATGTTGCCTGCCTTGCGTAAAAGTTGCCCAATTTCTTCGCGAGTTGGATTGTTAAATTCCATGTTCAAGCACCATCCTTTTCTGCTTAAAGTGCGTGTTCAAAAAGACCAGTTTTCAGTACCGAGAAGATGGGATGAAGCTAGAAATGGAGTAGCGGAGCGTAGGGAAAACTACGTGAGCAACGGACATTTCGGCTGAATTCCATATTCGATGCTGATGATGCCGCTAGGCATCCTTCGTAATCAAAAGCGGACTTTTTGAACAACCTCTTAAACGTGTTATTTTACTCTTTTACCCATTGAACCGAAGCGCCAAGCGCCTGCAAATGATCGAAATATTGTGGATAGGACTTGGCTACGTGGTGTGCATCCCGAATACGAAGCGGCTCCTTGGAACGAAGGCCAACCACGGTCAATGCCATGATAACGCGATGATCGAAGTGGGCATTAATCTCTACGCCGCCTTCAACGCCCTCCGGACGTCCGTGAACGATAATCTCGGCCTGACGCTCTTCCACGTTAGCCCCAGCCTTCCGCAGCTCGTTGAGGTAATCCGTAATTCGGTCACATTCCTTGTAGCGCAGGTTCTCTACATTATAAAACCGTGAGGTCCCTTCCGCAAATACAGCCGCGGCTACCATCGCCAAAACAGCGTCCGTCGCTGCATCTCCGTCAAATTCTACGGCTTTCAATTTTCCGTTACCTTGTACATGTACCACATCATTTTCATGCGTCAGCGGCACTTCCATCATGCGCAGAACGTCAACAATTGCACGCTCTCCTTGTTTGCTCTGTTCCATCAGGCGCAGAATCTTCACATCCGATTGAGTAACCGCCGCTGCAGCCAGAACTGCAGCCGAACCAGGATAGTCTCCCTGAACGGTATACGTCTGCGGTTGATAAGCCTGACCACCAGGTACGCGGAAAGACATGTAATCATCGCTCGCATGAATAATGATTCCTGCTTGTTCAAGAACTTCAAGTGTTTGACCGATCACCACTTTGGACTTGAGGTCATTCAATACTTCAATGGTGCTATCTTCCGCAAGAAGCGGAGTAACAAAAAGCAATGCGCTCAGATATTGGGAACTCACTGATCCGGACACACGGATATGTCCGCCCTTGGCATTACCGCCTTTGATCGTGATCGGCAGTCGTCCTTGTTCATGCTGCACTTCAACACCGAGCTGGCCAAGAGCATCAATCAGGTCGTCATGCGGACGTTTACCGAGTGAATCCGGATAGGTATTCACAAAGGTAACTTCAGGACAGAGGGCGGTTACGCCCATCAGGAAGCGAAGCACTGCACCTGCGTTGCCTACATTTAACTCACGCACATTACGAGGATGGCTGCCGAAGCCTTGAATGACGATCTTGCTGTCATCTTCTTCTAGTACGGCTCCAAGATCACGGATACATCTGCGCATCGCATCACTGTCTTCGCTGTGGGCCGGATAATGAATTGTACTTGTACCTTCTGCCAGTGCGGCTGCGAGCAGATAGCGGGTAGTGTAGTTTTTAGAGGAAAGGGCTCCAATTTCCCCATTCAGTGTAGGGGTTGGTTTAACAATTACGTCCATGGATGAAATTCTCCTTCATTGATCAGATTAATCTGCTATATATATTTGTTACAAATAAAACGAAGTCCATTCGCCAAATTGACATCCCCCACAAAGCTTGGGTATCATTATAGGCGTTAAGTCCATACAGAAAAGAGGACCTGAATCATGACTCAAATAGCTGAAATAGAAACATCCGAGCTGCGTCGCCGCCTGCAGGCAGGAGAGAAGCTTCAGATGATAGACGTTCGTGAGGACGAGGAAGTCGCGCAAGGCATGATTGAAGGAGCCAAGCACATCCCGCTGGGACAAATTCCGGACAGATTGTCCGAAATCGAGAAGTCCGGCGAGATCATTCTGATCTGCCGCAGCGGTTACCGCAGCGAGCGTGCCGCCGAGTACTTGCAGCAGCTTGGTTATGCAGGCTGCACCAACATGGTTGGCGGCATGCTGCAATGGCAGCAGGAAGACTAAGCGATCTGGAGCAGGAACCCCACACAGCGTTATCAGGAATCGCGACAAGGCAATTCACCCTGCAGCTTTTGGATTCCGCTCCGCTACAGTCAGTTGTAAACGGGCCATCTGGCCCGTTTTGTTATATTCCCACCAAATCATTGCCCCTCATCATCTGCTTCACAGTCGTAAATCCCTCAATACTTGAGGTCGTAATAGACGTCAAAATGCAGCGAACACAAGCTTAGACGCGGTAATGCGCTAAAATAAGACGAGACACTTCAGCTGCGGATAACTCGGTTGTATCCACTGTGTAATGAGCAAATTTATATGCATCCTTCCGTTCCTTCATAATGGTATGAATGCGCTCCTCTGCATTGCCTGCCAATAGAGGACGTTTATCATCGCCACTCACGCGCTGTACAATTACTGCGGGATCAGCAGTCAGCGCAACAATCCAGCCGTTCTTCGTCATTACATCACAATTGTCAGAACGCAGTACTATACCGCCTCCAGTTGCGATCACCTGCGACTTCTTTTCCAGGACCGAACATAACATGCGGCTCTCGGCATCACGGAAATACGACTCACCTTTGCCTGTGAACAATTCCGGAATCGTACAGCCTTCCTCTTTCTCCACCGCGGCATCCACATCGATCAGCTTGTAACCCAGCTCGCGGGCGAGCATGTCAGCTACCGTAGATTTGCCGGTTCCCATCATGCCTATGAGAATAATATTGTTAGACTTGCTCAAGGGTGTACACTCCTTTATCTCAAGCATTTCATGAGCACTTTTGTCCTATCATAACACAGCCCTGCTGACGGGGGAAGGCCACATTAGGTCTGTTGGAAAACAGACGTATCATGAAAAATGACCCGGAAGCATCCGGCATACCGGAACTCCAGGCCATTCTTCAAGGAAGGGTGTCCCAAACGAGCATGGAGAGCACCCAACCTCATATTAAAGCTGTAAAAGCTTCGAATAAACAAATATATATTATTCCATCCAGTTGTGGTGGAAGCTTCCCTCTTTATCCACACGTTTGAAGGTGTGCGCTCCGAAGTAGTCACGTTGTGCTTGCAGCAGGTTTGCAGGCAAACGCTCTGTACGGTAACTATCGTAGTAGGACAGTGCGCTGGAGAAGCCAGGTACCGGAATACCTTGTTGTACAGCAGCTGCTACGACTTCACGCCAC